>NZ_JAXMMF010000050.1:0-22001 GCF_034366665.1 Tabrizicola sp.
CCCCTCGGGCGCGACCGACGGGTCGGTCACCGATGGCCGGTGGACGTAAAGGCTCATGTCCTCGGACAGCTTCCCGGTCTGGAATATCTCGCGGAGATGCTCGCGGTAGCGCGGGCCGACGACGATGGAATGATGCCCGACCTCGGGCCACATCCCCTTGGTCCCCTTGGTCCCGAAGTACCAGACGAACAGGCTCATCGACCAGCGTGATCGCAGCAGCTTCGGCGCCGTCCACCGCTTCACCGGCTGGTTGCGCATCAGCCGCGTATAGGTCGTCCCCGGATCGGCGTTCGACACCACGACATCCGCCGCCAGCACCCGCCCATCCGCCAATCGCACACCCGAGGCGCGGCCCCTGGCGACCAGGATCTCGTCGACCTCGGCGTCCTGCACCACCCGGCCGCCCTGGTCCGTCACGACGCGGGACATCGCCTCGGCAATCGCCTGCACCCCGCCCATCGCATAGTGGACGCCGAATGCCCGCTCCAGATGGCTGACCAGCGCATACATCGAGGTCACGTGGAACGGATCGCCGCCGATGAACAGGGGATGGAACGACAGCGCGAATCGCAGCCGTTCATCCTTCACCCGCCGTGCGGCATGGGCATAGACCGACCGGTCCGCCCGCATCATCGCGAACTTCGGCAGCACCTTCACCAGGTCCACCAGCTTGTGCATCGACCGACGCCCCAGATCCTCGAACCCGAACCAGTAACGCGCCTCGGCATCCTTCAGGAACTTGCGGAACCCTGGCAGATCGCCCGGCGACAGGCGCGAGACCTCGGCCTCCATCGCCGCATCGCCCGACCGCGCCGCGAAGCTTGATCCGTCTTCCCACAGGATCTTGTAGAACGGGTCCATCGGCACCAGCCGCACGTCAGCGTCAAAGTCGCGCCCGCAAGCGCCCCACAGCTCCCGCAACCCCTGCGGCACCGTCACGATGGTCGGCCCCAGATCGAACCGATGCCCGCCCTGTGTGATCGAGGACCCCCGCCCGCCAGGCCGGTCCAGCCGGTCCACGACCGTGACTTGCCAACCCTTGGCGCCCAGCCGCATCGCCGAGGCCAAGCCCCCCAGACCCGCGCCAATCACGATGGCCCTACCGCGGCCATCCAGTGCAGAGGGCAGCATATCGACCTGCCCGGACCGAGGATGTTGTGTCATTCCACCAGTGTATAGTGTCCACCTAGATTTACAACTTTGCTTTTTGATCCCGCAAAACAGGCCGATTTGACTTCCCTGCGGCTGCATTAAGTGTAATTCTGTCCTGACACTTGGGCCGGAGGATCGACTCATTTCCGTTGCCACGCTTAGCCTCTTCCGTTTCGCGACCCCCGCCAGCCGGCTGTGGGTGATCGCGCAGATGGCGCTTGCGCGGCCCCGGCGGCTTTGGTCCGGGGCGCAGTTCGTCAAGCTCTGCGGCTCGGGCACCGGCGTCGGCTTCACGCCCCGGCCCAACTGGTCGGTCTGGGCGATCTTCGCCGTCTGGCCGGACGAGGCCCGCGCGCGTGAGCACATCGCCGGGCACCCCGTCATCGCCCGCTGGCGCGCCCATGCGGCGGAAAGCTGGACGGTGTTCCTGCAGCCCTTCTCGGCGCGCGGCTCTTGGGCCGGGGTCAACCCCCTGACCGACACCACCGACCCGCAGGCCCACCACGGCCCCATCGCCGCCCTGACCCGCGCCACGGTGAAACCCCAGCACGCGCGTGCCTTCTGGAAGCGCGTCCCCGATATCTCGGCCCGCATCGGGGCTGACCCCAACGTCCTCTTCAAGATCGGCATCGGCGAGGTGCCGCTTCTGCACCAGATCACCTTCTCGATCTGGCCCGACGCCGCCCGCATGGCCGAATTCGCCCGCCACATGGGCCCCCACGCCGCCGCCATGCAGGCCGCGCGCGACAACGGCTGGTTTGCCGAGGAACTTTACGCCCGCTTCCATGTCCTTGGCACCCAAGGGCTCTGGGGCGGCACCGACCCCCTCGCCGGGGCCTGGGATACAGAAAGGCACGCCGCATGACTGCGCTTCACCGCACCCAGGCCACCAAGGCCCAGCCCGCCAGCGGCGCGAAACCGCCCTTCCCCTTCACCGCCATCGTCGGCCAGGACGACATGCGGCTTGCGATGACCCTCACCGCCATCGACCCGCTGATCGGCGGCGTCCTTGTGTTCGGCGACCGGGGCACCGGCAAATCCACCGCCGTCCGGGGTCTTGCCGCCCTGTTGCCCCCCATCCGCGCCGTCCGGGCCTGCCCGGTCAACAGCGCCGACCCCGCGCATTGCCCCGACTGGGCCGGGATCACCGACCCCACCATCGTCGAAAAACCCACCCCCGTCGTCGACCTGCCGTTGGGCGTGTCCGAGGACCGCGTGACCGGCGCGCTCGACGTCGAACGCGCCATCGCGCAAGGGGTGAAAGCCTTCGAGCCCGGCCTCCTCGCCCGCGCCAACCGGGGCTATCTCTATATCGACGAGGTCAACCTCCTCGAAGACCACATCGTCGACCTCCTCCTCGACGTCGCCCAGTCTGGCGAGAACGTGGTGGAACGCGACGGCCTCTCGATCCGCCACGCCGCCCGCTTCGTCCTCGTCGGCTCCGGCAACCCCGAGGAAGGCGACCTGAGGCCCCAACTCCTCGACCGCTTCGGCCTCTCGGTCGAGGTCCGCTCCCCCCGCGACGTCGCCACCCGCGTCGAAGTCGTTCTGCGGCGCGAAGCCTACGAATCCGACCCCTACGCCTTCGCCGCCAGCTACGGCGAGGCCGAGGCTGACCTGCGCGCCACGATCCTTGCCGCACGTACCGCCCTGCCCAAGGTGAAAACCCCCCGCGCCGTCCTGGAAGACTGCGCCGCCCTCTGCATCGCCCTCGGCTCTGACGGCGTGAGGGGAGAACTCACCCTCCTCCGCGCCGCCCGCGCCCTGGCCGCCAGCGAAGCGGCCCCGCAAGTCACCCGCGACCACCTGCGCCGCATCGCCGCGATGTCCCTCGGCCACCGCCTCCGCCGAGATCCCTTGGATGAAGCCGGGGCCTCCGACCGCGTCGCCCGCGCTGTCTCCGAGACCCTCGCCTGATGACCTGGGCGCGCCTCTCCCTATGCTTGCGCATCCTTGCCGTCGACCCGGTGGGCATGGGCGGCCTCTGGCTGAGGTCCCGCGCCGGTCCCATCCGCGACATCGCCACGACGGCCCTGTCGCAAACCCCCTTCGACCGCCCCCAGCGCCGCCTCTCCGCCTCCATCGACGACCTTGCGCTGCTGGGCGGCCCCGACCCCGTCGCCACCCTCGCCGCAGGCCGCCCCGTGCACCGCCCCGGCCTCCTGTCCGACCCCGCCCTCCTCATCCTCCCAATGGCGGAAACCGCGCCCCCATCCCTCACCGCCCGCCTTGCGCAGGCGCTGGACAAAGGCCACCACGCCCTCATCGCCCTCGACGAGGCCGCCGAGGACGGCGAGGGCCTCCCTTCCGCCCTCACCGACCGCCTTGGCCTCTTTCTCACCCTCGACGGTGAACGCAGCCCCCGCATCCTCCCCAAACCCATCGGCCGCCGCACCCTCGCCAAGGCCCGCGCCCTCTACCCCCTCGTCACTTTGCCCGACGACCTGACCCAGGCCCTCGCCCAACTCGCCGCCCGCCTTGGCATCACGTCCACCCGAGCCCTCCTCACCACCCGCCGCGCCGCCCGCGCCATTGCCGCCCTCGACGCCCGCCTCACCGTCACCGAAGACGACCTGATCCAGGCCGCCGAACTCGGCCTCGCCCACCGCGCCCTGCCGGAAGCCGAGGCCCAACCCGACCAGCCACCCGAGCCGCCGCCGGACCAGCCCGATCAACCCGACACCCCGGACCAGCAACCCGAGGAACAAGAGCTCCAAAACCTCGCCGACCTCCTGATCGAGGCCGCGCAAGCCGCCCTTCCCCCCGACATCCTGGCGAAACTCCAGTCCGACCGCGCCAACCGCGCCGCGCGGGGGGCCTCCGGCACCGGCTCCGCGAAAGCCGGCAACCGCCGGGGCCGCCCGCTGCCGTCAAGACCCGGCCGCCCCGACGGCCGCTCCCGCATCGACCTCGTCGCCACGCTGCGCCAAGCCGCCCCCTGGCAGGTCCTGCGCAAACAGGCCGACACCCAGAACCGCGCGCTGATCGTCCACCGCTCCGACTTCCGCCTAAAGCGCTACAAAGAGGTCTCCGACCGCGTCCTGATCTTCATCGTCGACGCCTCCGGCTCCTCCGCGATGGCCCGCCTCGGCGAGGCCAAAGGGGCTGTCGAACTCATGCTCGCCCAAGCCTACAGCCGCCGCGATCACGTCGCCCTCGTCGTCCTGCGCGGGACAAAGGCCGAGCTTCTCCTCCCCCCCACCCGCAGCCTGACCACCACCAAGGCCCGCCTGCGTGGGTTACCCGGAGGCGGCGGCACCCCCCTCGCCTCGGGTCTGGCGACAGCCCTCGACACCGCCCTCCGCGCAAGACGCCAAGGCATGACCCCCAGCCTCGCCCTCCTCACCGACGGCCGCGCCAACATCGCGCTTTCCGGCCAGCCCGACCGCGCCTTGGCGCAAGCCGACGCCGAACAGATCGCCCAGGCCATCCGCGCCGCTGGCATCGCCGCCGTCACGCTCGACGTCGCCAACCGCCCGCAACCGGCCCTGGCCCAGCTGTCCACCCTGATGAACAGCCGCTACGTCCCCCTCCCCCGCGCCGACGCTCGGGCGATTGCCGCAACGCTGGCCTGACATGACCCCCGCTTCGCTCCCCGCCGACTGGCCCTTCAAGGCCCAATCCACCCTCGTCTCCACCGGCCGCCAGCGGTTCTGGGTCACAGACACCGGCCCTAAAGACGCCCCCGCACTCCTCCTCCTCCACGGGACCGGAGCCTCCGCCCACAGCTTCCGCCGCACTCTCCCCGGTCTGTCGCAGACCTACCGCACGATAACCCCCGACCTCCCCGGCCACGGGCTTTCGGCCAAGGGTTTCGCAGGCCGCCTCGGCCTCGACGCGATGGCGCAAGACCTCTGGACCCTGTGCGACACGCTCCAAATCCAACCCGAAGCCATCATCGGCCACTCCGCCGGGGCCGCCATCGGCCTGCGCATGGCCGAACTGCGCCCCGTCCTCCAGGTCATCGGCCTCAACGCCGCCCTGGGTGAATTCGACGGCGCCGCCGCCTTTCTGTTCCCGATCATCGCCAAGGGCCTTGCGACCCTGCCCTTCGCCGCCTCGGCCATCACCGCCTTCTTCGGCCGCCCCGGCACGGTCGAGCGTATCCTGACCGGCACCGGTTCCCCTTTGGACCCGGAAGGCCGCGCGCAATACCTGACCCTTGTCCGCGACCCCGATCACATCACCGGGGCCTTGGGCATGATGGCCGACTGGCGTCTGCAAGGCCTCCTGTCCCGCCTGCCCGAAACCAAAACCAAAGTCACCCTGATCGCCTCGGAAGGCGACCGCGCCGTCCCGCCACAAGTCTCCATCGACGCGGCCAAACGCATCCCGGGCGCAAAGCTGCACCTTCTGCCGAAGCTCGGCCACCTTGCGCATGAGGAAACGGAGGACGGGCTTTCAGCTCTGATTCTGGATGTGCTCAAGCCAGACGGATCGACAGCGACCCCGCCCCGGACTTGATCCGGGGCCTCCCGGCACCCAAGAGGCCCCCGATCAAGTCCGGGGCGGGGTCACTTCAGACCGAGCCTGCGATCTCCGAATTCCCGAAGATCATCGCCGCATGCTTTTCCAGATAGATCCGCAGCCAGGGCGTGAACGCCTCCGGCTTCGCAGCAATCTCAGTGCGCAGCACATCAAGGGAAACCCACCGCACCGCCTGCACTTCGTCGGGGTCCAACTCGAGGTCCAACGGCCAACCGGCCTCGCCCACGAAAACTTCGACCACCTCGTGCTCGATCAACGGCTCACGCACCCCCGGCACGTCCGCCCGATATTCCACCTGCCCGACATGCCGCAGCGCAAGCCCGGAAATCCCCAACTCCTGCCCCAACCGCCGCTCCGCGCAATCCGCCGAGGACTCCCCCCAATTCGGATGCGTGCAGCAGGTGTTCGCCCAAAGCCCGGGAGTGTGATACTTCCCCGCCGCCCGCTGCTGGATCAGGATCTCCTGCCCGCGCAGCACGAAAACCGACACCGCCGGATGCCGCAGCCCCTGCCGGTGTACCGCCAGCTTCCCCACCGGCACCAATACCCCGTCCGGCCCGAAGGCCGGGATCGGCAGGTCAATCGGCTCCATCACGACCATTTTGGACTGACGACTCCCATCAGATGCATGACATTCTTGAACCCGATCTTCAGATGGGCCAAGGGGCGCGCCGCGACAAGCTTCTTGTTCATGTAGGCCTCGAACGTCAACCGCTGCACGTCGATGTCGTGGCACAGGCTCACGAACCGCTCGCGCCGGTCGTCGCTGCGATAATACGCGTTCTGCATCGACCGCAAGACCTTGAAGACCGTGCCATGCTCTTTCAGGAACAGCTTCCGCGCCAGCTTCAGCTCGGACGCCTTGCCCGAGGTCAGGAAGGCCTGAGCCGCCGTCGCCGCCGCCCGCCCCCCCGCCATCGCGTAGAAAATCCCCTCACCGGAAGACGGAGCCACAACCCCGGCAGCATCGCCAGCCAGCACCACGTCGCGCCCGTTGTCCCACCGGTCCAAGGGCTTCAGCGGGATCGGGGCCCCCTCACGCCGGATCGTCTCGCAGTCGGTCAACCCTGACATCGCGCGCAGGTCCGCAGTGGCCTTCTTCAAGTCCACCGCGCCGTCTTCGGTGCCCATGCCTACCGACGCCGTATCGCCATGCGGGAAGACCCAGCCATAAAAGTCAGGCGAAATCTGCCCGTCATAGATCACATCGCAGCGCACCGGGTCATACCCGCTGTTCGCCGCCGGGGCCTTGATTATCTCATGATACGCAATGACATACGGGATCTTGTCCCCACCCGGCACTTCGGCCCGCGCCACGCCAGACTTCGCCCCATCCGCCCCGATCACAACCCGGGTCAAAGACCGCTGCTCCTGCCCCGAGGCCTTCTCGCGCCAGACGACATGGGTGCCCTTCGCGTCCCGCTCCACCCGCAGGAAGGTCCCGGTCAGCCGTTCGGCCCCGACCATCCGCGCGCGGTCGCGCAGGAACTCGTCGAAATCCAGCCGTTGGACCATGCCGACATAGCCCCCCTCGATGTGGATATCGACCGCCCGCCCCGTGGGCGAAATCATCCGAGCCGTCTTGATCTTGGCCACCACCAGATAGTCCGGAATGTCGAAATCCTTGATCGCCCGCGGTGGGATCGCCCCGCCACAGGGCTTGATCCGGCCATCGCGGTCCAGAAGCGCCACGCGATAGCCTGCCCGCGCCAGATCCTCGGCCGCCGTCGCGCCCGAAGGCCCGCCGCCCACAACGAATGCGTCATACATGGTCATTCTCCCGGAACCGGTTGCGGCGAGGGCGCGCGAAGCCGCCCCGAGTCAATGATCCGCCAGGCCATCAGCCCGGCAGCAACGAAAAGCAAAGCCTCAACCGCGAAGGCGATCCCGAAGGCGTTGGCCGTGGACCCCGACAACCGCAGCGCATCGACCAGCGCCGCCCCCGCAAAGCCGCCAAGCCCCTGAGCAATCGCTTGGCTCGCGCCCCAGACACCCATCCGCGTCCCTTCCCGGCCCTCACGCCCCTGCCCCGCCAGCTGCATCATCGCCCCGATCGACGCGATGGCGAACATGCCCGAAAACACGCCCAAGACCGCCACCGCAGGCGTCAGAAGCCCGATCTGCATCTGCCCCAAGGCCGCAATGACCGCCAGCATGAAGGCCGACCCCAGGCATCCGCCCGTAACCCAAGCCCGCAAGGACCCGATCTTGAGGCCAGAGACCGCGATCCCCACAGCCAGCATTCCGACAAACATCCCGCCATGCTGGGCGCCCGAAAGGCTTGTGGACGCACCGGGAGAATAGGCAAACACCAGCCCCGCATAGGGTTCCAGGATCAGCTCCTGCAGGAAGAAGGCGGTCATCGACAGGAAGATGAACAGCGTAAACACCCGCGTCCGCTTTTCCGCCCAGACCTCAGCCAACCCCTGCATCAGCGGAGTTTCATCCGGCATCCGCGCCGGAATGACCCGCCGCTCGATCCCCCAGATCGCCGCCGCCGTCAGCAGGACCGCGCCCACGGTCACGACGCCGACAATCGCCATCAGCCGCGCGGGAGAATAGGGATCAAGCAACGCCCCGATCACACCGCTCGTCACCGCGATCCCGAAAATCATCATCAGCCAGGTGATCGTCGCCGCCGCCGCCCGCCGCTCTGGCACGCAACCTGACGCCAGCAGCGCCAGCAACGAGGTCCCCGAGGCCCCCGCCCCCATCCCGATCAGCACATAGGCCAGGACCGACCCCGCCAGCCCGACCCCATGCCCCGCAATCCCCAACGCCACCATCCACGACGCCAGCGCCGCCCCGGCAGACAGCACCGCCATCCCGCCGATGATGAACCGCGTCCGGTTGCCTTGCGCATCCGACAGGAAGCCCCAGCTTGGCCTTGTGATCTGGACAAAGGAATGCAGCGCCACCAGTGCCCCCGACAGCATCGCCGGCAGCGCCAGCTCCACCACCATCAGCCGGTTCAGGGTCGAGGTCGTCAGCACCACTACCGCGCCCAGGCACAGCTGCACCAGACCCAGCCGAACGATCTGAACCCAGGAAAGCGTCACGCCAACCCCCTGATCGCAAAGGCGGAAATCATCATGCCGGTGACATACAGCACCACGCCCGTCCCGTTGTACCAAGGCGCCTTGCCCTTCGGATCGCGGAACAGCACCCGCATCGCCGCGACCTGCGCCAGCAGCACCGCCGCCACCGCCGCAGCATGCCAAGGCTTGCCCCAGATCACCAGCAGCGCCACGACCAACACCTGCGCCATGCCCATCACCGTGCAGGCGATCTTCGCCGCGACCTCCGGCCCCAGCACCACCGGCAGCGACCGCACGCCATGCTGCCGATCGCCCTCCAAAGCCTTGAAATCGTTCAGCGTCATGATCCCGTGTGCGCCAAAGGCGTATAGCCCCGCGATCATCACGTTCTCGAACCGTGGAGCGGTCCCAAGCAGCACCGCCGCCCCGGTGAACCAGGGCAGGCCCTCATAGGACAGCCCCACCAGCCCCGGCCCCCACCAGCCCGACCGCTTCAAGCGGATCGGCTCGGCCGAATAGGCCCAGGCCGCAATGACCCCCACGACCGTCGCCCCAAAGCCCCACGGCCCCAGCATCCAGCCCACCACCAGCGACAGCACGGTCATCGCCAGCGCGATCCACAACCCCCAGCGCCCCGGTATCCGCCCCGAGGGGATCGGCCGATGCGGCTCGTTCACCGCGTCGACATGCCGGTCGCACCAGTCGTTCGCCGCCTGGCTCATCCCACAGACAATTGGACCGGCAAGGACCATGCCCAGAAGCACCGTCGTCCAGTTTGCGCCCAAAGGTACGCCTGAAGAGACAGCGCCGCACAGGTAGGCCCAGACCGGCGGGAACCAGGTGATCGGCTTGATCAATGTCAGCATGGCACGGGGTTCCGGCCAGCTTTGCGGGGGGTGGGTGAGTGCGTCGCTCATGGTGTCAATTAAACCTGACACTCTTGAGTCTGGCAAGCCTTACATTGTCGCAGCCCTCAGCCTGACACCTCAAACTGGCAGGCCGGGTCCCCGCAGGCGCAGCAGGCGACCTCACGGACCTGCACCGCCGGCCAGACCAGCCGACCATAAAGGCGCTGGAACACCGAGGCATGCCAGATGCATTGCGGCGTCGCGGCTTTCCAGCCAGCCACCAGCGGATTGCGCGTGACAGACAGTTCCAAGGGCCGTCCACCCGCCGCCCGGAACTCCCCCGTCCCCGCGAAGGTCCAGGAATGTCGCGCAATCGCCTTCGTCAGCACCGACGCCGCCACCCCCCACGGCAGCACACGCAACACCGCTTGCGCCAGCTTCGGAATCCGGTGCGCAAGGATGTAATCCCCCGTCGCCAACCCCGCCTCGGCCAGCAAAGCTTCGGCCTCTGGCGTCAAGCGCCGCAAGGCCTGATGCACCGCTGCACAGTCCGCTTCGGGCAGCATCCCGGCATCGCGTGGCGGCCTTGCGACCCCCGCCTTGGCCAGAACGGCGCGGCAGAGGTCCCCCTCGCCCCGCCGCTCCAGCACATCGACCAGTTGCAGGATCGCGTTCGGCCCGATCCGGCCGACCTCCATTACTCTGCCGGCTCCTGCATCTGCTCGCGCCCGCCACCGCAGGCCCGAATTTGAAGATCTGGCGGCCCCAAATCCGGCACCGCCCGATCCGCCGCACGCTCTTTCATCTGGGCACGGACAGCCTCTTGCCGTTCTTTGTGCTTGCGGCTGCGTTCAGCGGTGGCGTCCCAGTCGGCCATCTGCGCCTCGGCGATGGTGCGGGTCTCGTCGAAGTGGAAATCGACCTTGCCCTTGGTCTGCGGCCCCCAATATCCAGCCTTTCCAAGGTCATAGAAGGTGCGCTGCACCCCGGCCCTGAGGAAGGCCTTCAGGCAACCGAGCAGGTATTTCCGCCGGAACCCGGTGCCGCGCCACGGGTAGTGAAACAGCGCCTTGCGCATGTAGAACCGGCGGTAATTCTTCATCACCCCGTCCAGAAGCTCACCCCTGGTCAGAGCGGCAGGCTTCATGATCGGCGTCACGAAATTGTATTTCGAGAAATCGAAGATCTCGACCTGATCCTTGATCTCCTGGAACAGCGGAGTGAACGGCCACGGCGTGTACATCGCCCAGTTGGCAAGGTCGGGCTGCCAGTCCCAGGCCATCTGGAAGGTCTCCTCCAGCGTCTCTTTCGTCTCGTTGTCCAGGCCCACGATGAACTGCGCTTCGGTGAAGATGTCCGCCTCACGCAAGAGGCGGATCGCCTCCTTGTTCTGCGCGACCGTGGTTTCCTTGTTGAACATGTCCAGCTTCATCTGCGCCGCCGCCTCGGTGCCCAGACTGATGTGGACCAGCCCCGCCTCGCGGTAGAATTTCAGCAGATCGCGGTCGCGCCAGATGTCGGTGACCCGCGTGTTGATCCCCCATTTGACCCGTTTGTTCAGGCCCCGGTCGATCAGCTCCTGGCAGAATTCGACGAACTTCTTCTTGTTGATCGTGGGTTCCTCGTCAGCCAGGATGAAGAACCCCACCCCGTGCTGATCGACCAGGCGTTCGATCTCATCCACGACCTTCTTGGGGTCGCGCACCCGGTAGTCGCGCCAGAACTTCCATTGCGAGCAGAACGAACAGGTGAACGGACACCCCCGCGCCATGTTCGGGATCGCGACCTTCACGCCCAGGGGCACGTAGATGTAGCTGTCCCAATCCAGGATCGACCAGTCCGGGTCGATGCCGTCCAGGTCCTTGACGGTGCTTGCTGCCTGGGTCGCCACGATCTCGGTGCCGTCGGTAAAGGCCAACCCCTTGATCTTGCGCTTGTCCGCAGGCCAGCGGCCGTCGCGCACGGCTTCGGCCAGCGCCACCATGATCTCCTCGCCCTCGCCGCGGACGATCACGTCGATCCAGGGCGCCTCACTCAAGACCTGCCGATACATGAAGGTCGCATGGACGCCGCCCAAGACCCGCAGCGCGTTCGGCACCACCTCTTGCGCGATCCGGCAGACCTCCTCGGCCTCGTAGATCGAGGGCGTGATCGCCGTCACCCCCACGATGTCGGGCTGCAACTCGGCCAGTTTCGCCCGCAGCACATCCGGCCCAAGATGATAGGTCATCGCATCCAGGAAATGGATGTCGTCAAAACCCGCCCGCTTCAGGCTACCGGCCAGATAGGCGACCCAAGCCGGAGGCCAGTTGCCCGCGATCTCGGCGCCGCCCGAGTGATAATTCGGATGGATGAAGACGATACGCATGAGAGCCCCTTCCGTGCCAAGGCACCCGTCATCAGCGACGGTGTCAACCTAGATTGACAGATTGTCTGGGGGGCCGATTTGACCTGGATCAAGCCTGCGGCGGGCTGTCGGTTTCCTTGTTCAGGATACCGAACTTGCGCAGCTTCACATACAGCGACTGGCGCGACAGGCTGAGAAGCTCGGCCGCAGCCGCGCGATTGTTGCCGGACATTTCCAGCGCCGCCTCGATGCACATCTTCTCGATGATTTCGGTCGTCTCATCGACGATCTCTTTCAGCGTCGAATAGCCCACCAGCCGCATCACGTTGCGCAGGCCTTCGTTCTCGGTCCCGGTGGCGGGCCAGACGACGCGGTCGGTCACCACGGAATCCCGCGCGACGATGCCGATGATCTGCTTGCCGTTATCCTGAAACAGGGTCGCCGACAGTTCGACCGAAACCTCGCCCATGTAATCGGTGTTCAGCCGCGTCCGGTAGTGGCGCAGGTGGCCCACACGCTTGACGTTGTCCAGAAGCACCTTCAGGTCCACCGCGCCGCGCGACAGGAAATCGGAAAACGCCCGATCAATCACGACCGAGGTGCTGTGGCTGTCCGTCATGTGCAGGAAGGATTCATTCGCGGCCTTGATCAGACCATTTCCGTCCAGGAAGACGACGGCATCGGTCCCTTTCTCGAACAGGTTCTGCATCATCAGGCTGCGGTCGCTTTCGCGGGACTGGGCGCTTTCCGACAAGCCGATTCGGCACAGAAGCAGCCGGTCACGCGATGCGCGGAACATCTTGGCGCTGACCTGCACGCGCTGCGCCGTCCGGCGCACGTTCAGGTCGACGAAATCCCCGTCGTCATTCGTCGCATTGCGGGCCAGCGTCTCGATCAGCTCACCCCGACGGCGGCCGTCGAATTCCTGCGCGATGGGAGAGTTCAGCAGGTCGTTCCGCTGCGCCCCCAGAAGCCGCGCGGCCGAGCTGTTCAGGTCCACGATCCGGCCCGTCGTCTCGGACACGATCAGCAGCGGGAACGAGTTCTCTTCCATCAGCACGCGGTAGCGGGTCTCAAGCTCTCGCTGTGCCTCGTGGTCGCGACCGATGGCGCGGTGCGCCTGGACCAGTTGCTGCTGCACTTCGGCCAAGGGGCGCAGGTCGCGGCCCAGCATCAAAAGGGTATCGGTCCCGGGCAGGCGGCGCAGGACATAGCGGACCGGGAATTCGTATTGCACGGGGCCGGCGTGGTTCAGTTCCAGCGCCGATCCGGTATCGGGTCCGGCAAGGCGGGTGGACAGCTTGGCCCAGCTTTCCTCGGCAAATAGGGACTTCAAGTCCCGGCCTTCCCAGCCTGTGACCATCGCGGCAAGGCCCGACTGTGGGGCGGCCAGCACCCGTTCGATCAACCGCTCTGGCGTCACCACCAAAGTCAGGTCAGATCCGGCACTTACCAGATCCAGAACCGCGTTTCGTGCGGCCGGATCGGCAGGCAGAACCGCCATAGAGTGCCCGTCATTGGTCAACTCCCGTCCCCTTTCAACAAAGACTGGACGATGCTGCTTTGGCTTCTCTTGCGATCCCGATCAAGCTGGCGTCCTCCGCGACACGCATCATATTCGGACATAAGATCGGCCGCGTCACGCAACACACGGTCCGCGCCGGTAGCTTTCAAAAGAAGCGCGTCTTCCATCGGAATGGCGCCACCGACAAAGATGCACATCTCGTCCTTCCGCGACAGCAGACGCAAGGTCCGCACCAGGCCCACCGCAGACTCCAGTGCCGCGGTGCAGCCAAGAGAAACCAGCGCAAGGTCGAAGCGGTTCCCCGACATCAGCAGTGTGAGGTCGCGCGGCATCGGTGCCACCCGGACCATCGCGGTAAAGCCTGCAAGCCGCAGCTCCAGCGCCAGAACCGTGGCACCCAGCGTGTGCTGCTCGGCATCGGCCACCAGGATCAGCGCCGAGGGGCCGGTCACCGGTCGCACTTCGGCCAAGTGTTCGTCGACACGGCGCACCAGCGCGTGCAGCTTTTCGGTACATAGCGTGACGTCGATGAAACTGATTTCATCGGCGGCCCACCCGGCCCCCAGCGACCGCGCCGCGGCAGGGACGTAAAGGCAGGCGATCGCAGCCGGGCCGATCTGTCGGGCCATCATCTCGGCAAGCAGCACGTCGGGGTCAATCGAGCGTGCGTCTCGCAAAACCGACAGAAAGTGGTCAAGATGATCTTGCCCTACCGCGGCGCCGTCCTGGTCGCGCACCGAAACCAACCGCCCCAACGCCTCCTTCGCAAGCCCAGCAAACCAATCAAGGCCAATCTGGCCACCCTGGGCTTCCGGAATCCCATTGTCTCGCATCGGCGACCCTCCTTGGGTCCTACCGCAGATGCCGGGGCACGATAGCACTGTATGTGTGCAATTAAAAGCCGTCGACTCGCTGCGCCCATGACACTCCAAACGGGCCGACATGTCTACTTAAATTGACACTATGCTTGAACCAGCAGCAGAACATATACCTAATTTGTTGATTTTATAAGGGAACTTTTTGCTCCCGGGCCCCAGGCCAGCGCAAGTTATGGCCCCAGGTCATGATGGATTTATCGGCGCAATGTGTAAATCTACATTGACAGACAGTGCAACCTGACTACTTTGAGTGTAACGCGGCTTAAGGGAGAGGCGTAGGAAATGTCCGATCCGGCCTCACAGAAATCATCCAGACCGCTCTACACGCCCAGCCAGCGCGCCCGCCGGGATGCAACGGTCTGGACCACGGTCCAGGGGTTCCTTGCACCCGTCCAGTTCCTGGTCTTCGCCGTCTCGCTTGGCCTCGTGCTGCGCTACCTGTTGACGGGCGACGGCTACGCCGCGGCGACCGTCTCGATCCTTTTGAAGACCGCGCTGCTGTATACCATCATGGTGACCGGCGCGATCTGGGAGAAGGTCGTCTTCGGCCAGTATCTCTTCGCCCCCGCCTTCTTCTGGGAGGACGTCGTCAGCTTCGGCGTCATCGCGCTGCACACGCTGTATCTCTATGGCCTGCTTACGGAATCGCTGTCGCCACTGCAGCTGATGCTGGTGACGCTTGCAGCCTATGCAGCCTACTTCGTCAACGCCGCCCAGTTCCTCTTGAAGCTCCGTCGCGCCCGCCTTGACACCGGTCCCGCCGCACCTCCCGCAGAAGGCCAACCGGCATGAGCCTCGACACCCCCACCACCGGCTGCCTGCACGCCCCCGTCCTGCGGGAACGCGGCCAACGTGAGGTGTTCTGCGGCCTGACCGGGATCATCTGGCTGCACCGCAAGATGCAGGACGCCTTCTTCCTTGTCGTCGGCAGCCGCACCTGCGCCCACCTCCTGCAATCCGCCGCCGGGGTGATGATCTTCGCCGAGCCGCGATTCGGCACAGCGATTCTCGAAGAGAAGGACCTCGCCGGTCTCGCCGACGCGCACACCGAACTGGAACGCGAGGTCGAACGCCTCCTTTCCCGCCGTCCCGACATCCGCCAGCTCTTCCTCGTCGGCTCCTGCCCGTCCGAGGTCATCAAGCTTGATCTCTCGCGCACCGCCGAGCGCCTGAACGCCCGCCACGGCGGCGCGGTCCGGGTCTACAACTACTCCGGCTCCGGCATCGAGACGACCTTCACCCAGGGCGAAGACGCCTGCCTTGCCGCGATGGTCCCGTCCTTGGAGGAAACCACCGAAGCGAACCTCCTCGTCGTCGGCGCCCTGCCCGATGTGGTCGAAGACCAGTGCCTGTCGCTTCTGACCCAGATGGGCATCAAGAACATCAGCTTCCTCCCGTCCCGCCGCGCCTCCAGCGCGCCGAAGGTCGGCCCGAACACCCGCTTCATCCTGACCCAGCCCTTCCTGGCCGACACTGCCCACGCGGTTGAGCGTCGCGGTGGCGAGCGTATCTCTGCGCCCTTCCCCTTCGGCGAGGAAGGCACCACCGACTGGCTCCGCGCCGTCGCCAAGACCTGCGGCGTGACGTTGGAAACGTTTGAGGCAGTCACCGCCGCCCCCCGCGCCCGGGCCCGCAAGGCCGTTGCCGTCCACGCCGAAACCCTGCGCAACAAGACCCTGTTCCTCTTCCCCGACAGCCAGCTGGAAATCCCCCTCGCGCGCTTCCTCGCCCGCGAATGCGGCATGCTCCCGGTCGAGGTCGGCACGCCATATCTCCATCGCGGGTTGATGGAACCCGAACTCGCCCTCCTGCCGACCACAGTCCTTTCCGAAGGCCAGGACGTCGACCTCCAGCTTGACCGCCACGCCGCCCTGAAGCCCGACCTCACCGTCTGCGGCCTTGGCCTCGCGAACCCGCTGGAGGCCGCCGGTTACGCGACCAAATGGGCGATCGAACTCGTCTTCACCCCGGTCCATTTCTACGAACAGGCAGGCGACCTCGCCGGTCTCTTCTCCCGCCCCCTCCGCCGCCGCGCGATGCTGGCAGGAGGTCAGGCATGAAGCTCACCCTCTGGACCTACGAAGGCCCCCCGCATGTCGGCGCGATGCGCGTTGCCACCGGCATGAAGGACGTCCACTACGTCCTCCACGCGCCCCAAGGCGACACCTACGCCGACCTCCTGTTTACAATGATCGAGCGTCGCAATCACCGCCCGCCCGTCACCTTCACCACCTTCCAGGCCTCGGACCTTGGCGGCGATACCGCGAACCTCTTCAAGCGTGCCGCGCAAGGCGCCTACGACCGCTTCAAGCCGCAAGCGATGATCGTCGGCGCCTCCTGCACCGCCGAGCTGATCCAGGACGACCCCGGCGGCCTCGCCTCGACCCTTGGCCTGCCCTGCCCCGTCGTGCCGCTGGACCTGCCCAGCTACTCGCGCAAGGAAAACTTCGGCGCGGACGAGACCTTCCACGCCCTTGTGCGCGCCCTCGCCCAACCGTGTGAGCGCACGGAACAAGTCTCCTGCAACATCCTTGGTGCCACCGCCCTCGGCTTCCGCCACCGCGACGACGTGACCGAAATCACCCGCCTTCTGACCTCGATGGGCATCGCCGTGAACGTGGCCGCCCCCTTGGACGCGAGCCCGGAGGACCTGAAACGCCTCCCCGCCGCCCACTTCAACGTGCTCCTCTACCCGGAAACCGGCGAAGGTGCCGCCCGCTGGCTGGAGAAAACCCACGCCCAGCCTTGGACGAAAACCACCCCCATCGGCGCACAAGCCACCCGTGAGTTCATCGCCGAAGTCGCCGCCCTTGCAGGCGTCAGCGCCAAGGTCGACGAAAAAGACCTCCGCCAGCCCTGGTGGTCGGCCTCCGTCGACTCGACCTACCTCACCAACAAGCGCGTCTTCATCTTCGGCGACGCCACCCACGCCATGGCCGCCGCCCGCGTCGCCCGCGACGAGATCGGGTTCGAAGTCGTGGGCTTGGGCTGCTACAACCGCGAATTCGCAAGGCCCATGCGCGCCTGCGCCAAGGAATACGGGCTGGAGGCGCTGATCTCCGACGACTACCTCGACGTCGAAGCAGCCATCATCGCCGCCGCGCCCGAACTGATCCTCGGCACGCAGATGGAACGCCACATCGCCAAGCGCCTCGGCATCGCCTGCGCCGTGATCTCGGCCCCGGTCCACGTCCAGGACTTCCCCGCCCGCTACTCGCCGCAGATGGGGTTCGAAGGCGCAAACGTCCTCTTCGACACCTGGATTCACCCGTTGGTGATGGGCCTCGAAGAACACCTCCTCACCATGTTCCGCGAGGATTTCGAATTCCACGACGCCGCCGGCCCCAGCCACCACGGCGGCAAGGCCACGCCTGCCCCAGTGCAGCAGATCCTCGAACCCACCGCCAACGCCGCGACCCAGATGATCGAGGCCGCCCAGGCCCTCGCCGACGCCCTCCACTGGCTGCCGGACGCAGAACAGGAACTGAAGAAGATCCCCTTCTTCGTCCGCTCCAAGGCCCGCCGCAACACCGAGAAATACGCCGCCGAGAAAGGCGTGACCCAGATCAGCATCGAGACCCTTTACGAGGCAAAGGCCCATTATGCGCGATGACCGTTACACATCGCCGGACCTGAAGAAGACCGCCCCGGCGGACCTTTATCACTTTGTCATCGTCACCCTGGACGCCCACGCCGCAGGCCCCGCCCAGCGCGTCGCCGCGCGCCTGACCAAAGACTTCCCCGGCCTGACCATCTCCGTCCACGCAGCCGCTGAATGGGCCGAAAACCCTGCCGCCCTCGCCCGCGCCAAGGCCGACGTCGCCAAGGCCAACATCATCGTCGCCAACCTCATCTTCCTCGAAGAGCACCTGACCCAGATCCTGCCCGACATGCAGGCCCGCCGCGAAAAGCTGGACGCCTGTGTTGGCATCATCTCCGACCCGCAGATCGTCAAGCTGACCCGGATGGGCGACCTCGACATGTCGCTGCCCGCCTCGGGCGCGATGGCCTTCCTGAAGAAGCTGCGCGGCAACAAATCCGCCTCCGGCTCCTCGGGCGAAAAGCAGATGGCGATGCTGCGCCGCCTGCCGAAGATCCTGCGCTTCATCCCCGGCAAGGCCCAGGACATGCGCGCCTGGTTCCTGTCGATGCAGTACTGGCTTGGCGGGTCCGACGACAACATCGAAAGCATGGTCCGCTACCTCGTCAGCCGCTATGCCCCGAACCGCGACTGGAACAAGGTCAAGGCCGCGCTGCCGGTCGACTACCCCGATGTCGGCCTCTACCACCCCGACGTCCCGGCCCGCGTCTTCACCGACCCGGCCCTGCTGCCCAAGCCCGATGGCACCACCGCCACCGTCGGCCTCCTGATGCTGCGCTCCTACATCCTCGCCTCGGACACCGCGCATTACGACGCCGTCATCCGCGCGTTCGAGGCCCGCGGCATCGCCTGCGTCCCCGCCTTCGCCGCAGGCCTCGACGGCCGCCCCGCCATCGACGCCTTCATGGCGCAGAACCGGATCGACACCCTCGTCTCCCTCACCGGCTTCTCCCTCGTCGGCGGCCCCGCCTACAACGACAGCCCCGCCGCCATCGCCGCCCTTTCCGCCCTCGACGTGCCTTACGTCGGCGCGCACCCGCTTGAATTCCAGACCCTTGGCCAGTGGGCCACCACCGACGGCGGCCTTGGCCCGGTCGAAGCCACCATGCTGATCGCCCTGCCCGAGATCGACGGCGCAACCAACCCCACCGTCTTCGCCGGCCGCCACGACGCCAGCGGCTGCACCGGCTGCGTGCACAACTGCCAGGCCCCCACCGATTTCTCCTCGCGTGTCATGGCCCCCTGCCACGAACGGATCGAAGCGCTGGCTGAAAAGGTCTTTCGCCTGGCCACCCTGCGCCGGTCCGAGACCGCGAAACGCAAGGTCGCCATCGTCCTCTACGGCTTCCCGCCGAACGCAGGCGCAGTCGGCACCGCCGCCTACCTTGGCGTCTTCGAAAGCCTGCTGAACACCCTCCACGCGATGAAGGCCGACGGCTACGACGTCACGCCCCCCGCCACCGTCGACGCCCTACGCGACCTGGTCCTCAAAGGCAACGCCGCCGCCTTTGGCCAGCCCGCCAACGTCGCTGCCCGCATCCCCGCCTCGGAACTCGTCCGCCGCTCCCGCTGGCTGGCCGAGACAGAGAAAGTCTGGGGCCCCGCCCCCGGCCGCGCCCAATCCAACGGCGCCGACGTCTTCGTCCTCGGCCACCAGTTCGGCAACATCTTCGTTGGCATCCAGCCCGTCTTCGGCACCGAAGGCGACCCGATGCGCCTGCTGTTCGAAAAGGGCTTCGCCCCGACCCACGCGTTCATGGCCTTCTACGACTGGATGAAAAAGGATTTCGGCGCGGACGTGCTTCTCCACTTCGGCATGCACGGCGCGCTGGAATTCATGCCCGGCAAGCAGGCAGGCGTCTCGGGCAAATGCTGGCCCGACCGCCTGATCGCCAACCTGCCGAACGTCTACCTTTACGCCGCCAACAACCCGTCCGAGGCGACCCTCGCCAAGCGCCGCTCGAACGCCGTCACCATCACCCACCTGACGCCCCCCTTGGCCCAATCCGGCCTCTACAAGGGCCTCGTGGACCTGAAAGACAGCCTCACCCGCTTCCGCGCGCTGGCCCCCGACGCGCCCGATCGTGAGGACCTTGGCCTCCTGATCGCCGAACAGGCGAAGGCCGTGGACATGGACCCGTCCAACCCCGACGCACTCTGGCTGAAGCTGCTGGAGACCGAAGGCGCGCTCATCACCGACGGCCTCCACGTCCTTGGCCGCCCCATGACCGACGCCCAGCGCGCCGAATACCTGGCCCTGATGCCCGACGATGCCGAGGCCCGCACCACCGCCGCGCAACACCTGCAACACGACACCGAAATCCCCGCCCTCCTGCGCGCCCTCTCCGGCCGCTACATCTCCCCCGTCCCGGGTGGAGACCTCATCCGCTCGCCCCAGATCCTGCCCACGGGCCGCAACATCCACGCCTTCGACCCGTTCCGCATGCCGACCGCCTTCGCGCTGGCCGACGGCAAGGCCCAGGCCGACCGCCTTCTTGCTACCCACCCGACGCTTCCCCGCACTGTCGCGCTGGTCCTCTGGGGCAGCGACAATATCAAATCCGACGGTGGCCCCATCGCCCAGGCCCTGTCACTGATGGGCGCCAAACCCCGCTTTGACAGCTACGGCCGCCTTGCCGGTGCCGACCTGATCCCCCTGTCAGAACTCGGTCGCCCACGCATCGACGTGGTGATGACCCTCTCCGGCATCTTCCGCGACCTTCTGCCCCTGCAAACCCGGATGCTCGCCGAGGCCGCCCTCAAGGCCGCCACCGCTGACGAACCCGAGGCCCTCAACTTCATCCGCGCCCACGCCCTGCGCTACGCGGCCGAGATGAACACCGACATGGAAACCGCCGCCCTCCGCGTTTTCTCCAACGCCGAAGGGGCTTATGGGTCCAACGTGAACATCCTCGTCGACAGCTCGGCCTTCGGCGACGAAGACGAACTCGCCGATGCTTACGAGAACCGCAAAAGCTTCGCTTACGGCGTCACCGGCAAGGCCAAAGGCAACCCGGCGCTGCTGCAAAAGGCCCTGAAAGACGTCGACCTCGCCTACCAAAACCTCGAATCCGTGGAACTGGGCGTCACCTCGGTCGACCATTACTTCGACACGCTGGGCGGCATCGCCCGCGCCGTGAAACGCGCCCGTGGCGGCCAGGATACCCCGGTCTACATCGGCGACCAGACGCGTGGCGGCGGCACCGTCCGTACCCTCTCCGACCAGATCGCGCTGGAAAGCCGCTCCCGCACCCTGAACCCGAAGTTCTACGAAGGCCTCCTCCGCCACGGGGCCGAGGGCGTGCGCCTGATCGAATCCCACGTCTCGAACACCTTCGGCTGGTCCGCCACCACCGGCAAGGTCGAGCCTTGGGTCTACCAGCGCCTGACCGAAACCTTCGTCACCGACGAAGCCATGCGCCGCCGCCTCGCCGCTTTGAACCCCGAAGCCTCCTCCCGCATGGCCCAGCGCCTGCTTGAGGCTTCGGACCGCGCCTATTGGACACCCGATCCCGCCACCCTCGCCGCGCTGCAAACCGCCGCCGACG
Source organism: Tabrizicola sp. (assembly GCF_034366665.1). GTDB lineage: Bacteria > Pseudomonadota > Alphaproteobacteria > Rhodobacterales > Rhodobacteraceae > Tabrizicola. The sequence goes on from NZ_JAXMMF010000050.1 coordinate 21,426, forward strand.
AACTCGAGGATCGCCTGGAAGGGATCGCCGCAGAATGACACCTCACATGAAAGGGGCCACGACATGAGCCCGCGCGACGAAATTCCGAACCTTCGGGGACTTGACGGCGAAGGCTCCGTCCAGGTCGCCCTCGACCCCTCTGTCCGCATCGACGGGGCCAAGGTCTTCTCGGTCTACGGCAAGGGCGGCATCGGCAAGTCCACCACCTCGTCGAACCTCTCCGCCGCGTTTTCCATGATGGGCAAGCGCGTCCTCCAGATCGGCTGCGATCCGAAGCACGACTCGACCTTCACCCTGACCGGCCGCCTGCAACCCACCGTCATCGACATCCTCAAGGAGGTCGACTTCCACTCCGAAGAACTTCGCCCCGAGGATTACGTCGCCACCGGTTTCAACGGCGTGAAATGCGTTGAGGCCGGGGGTCCCCCCGCAGGCACCGGCTGCGGCGGCTATGTCGTCGGCCAGACCGTCAAGCTTCTGAAGCAGCACCACCTGCTTGAGGACACCGACGTCGTGATCTTCGACGTCCTCGGCGACGTGGTCTGCGGCGGCTTCGCGGCCCCCCTCCAACACGCC
>NZ_JAXMMF010000051.1:0-12063 GCF_034366665.1 Tabrizicola sp.
CCCGCCGTGGTCTACTTCAACACCATCGAAATCGATCAGCAGGTGCAGGCAGTAGCTTAACTCAGCCGGAAATCTGTCCAAGTGTTGGGGAGTAGCTCAGAATCACGCTGCCAGCGCAAGATCAATGGGTCCTGACCCTAGGGATCTCTGGCACGCAAACAAGGCTGGACAAAGGCCCGTGGCAGGAAGGCTTGCGAGGCATAGCTGACAAATCTAGAAGTCGAACCGATTGATTGCATCACTCAGTTGGGCAGGCAGAAAGCCTTCCTTGAAGTAGGTGCTATATGTCACCCCGGTTTGGCTGTGCCCGACAATGGCTTTCACCAGCGGCTCCTCGACGCCAGCTTGGACCAGTCGGGTGATCATCGTGTGGCGCAAGCAGTGAAACACCAGACCTCCATCGCCAAGCCCGAGTTCAGGCAGGAACCTCTCGTTGAACCAACGCCCGGAGTTTCGCCCGTAGCCGTTCTGTGCCGAGTTGGTCAGTTCGGGGAATAGCCGTGGGTGCTCACTGGATTTCTGAGCTTGGAAGAAGTCTAGAAAACCGGACGCCACAAGCTTGTGATGCACTGGAACACGCCGCTTGGACGATGCATTCTTGAGGCGTTTGTTGCCTTCGCCATCCGGCGTCACGTTGATGCACCAAACTGCGTCGCGCAACTCGATGTCCTGGACCTCAAGTTGGGCCACCTCATTCAGCCGCATACCGGTGAACATGCCAATAAGGGCAGGCCACTTTTGGACGTCCTTCTTCACCAACGAGCTGTCCGGGTCTGTGAGGTGCGAATACATAAGTTGCAGTTCCTGAGCAGAGAACGCTTTTCTACCCTCTTCATCACTTCGTGCCGTACGTTTGAGCCTAAGCCCTTGGAACACGTTCACTGCAGCATAGCCATTGTCCACTGCCCAACCAAAGAAGTGCTGCATGTGCCCCAAGTAAACGTTCATCGTGCGGGCTGCGATGCGTTCAAGGCCGGTAACTTCCAACGCTTCTCTAAGCGGCAAGTCCCTGGTCTTGGGGTTCTTGCTCCGGTTCTTGGGCAACTTGAACAGCGCCGCTTTGACCGCTTGAACATCTGCCTTCGTCATGTTCGCCGGTGGCTTGCTTCCAGTCAGCTCCGCCATAAGTGCAAGTGCGTCGCGCTTTTCGCCATCTGTCTTGACGGCAAGGGCCTTGGTCCGGTCCAACTCCGCGAAGTACCTAGACAACACTTCGGCCAAAGCCAGCATGTCTGCCTCTTTGACGGCGCTTTGCACCCTTGGTTGAGGAGTAGTCGGAGCTGCGATGATCTGCGGTTCTAGCGTCAGATTGTCGAAGTCAGCGATGTGCTCAAGTGCGAGAGAGGCATACTTGCGGTATCCCTTCTGGAGTTCAGCAGCTAAGAGAGAAGCCTTCTGACCCTGCGGGACTTCATCTATGCCGCGCCGCTCGCAAAATGACCGCACAAGGGCCGTTTCATCCTCGTACCGGGTCAGGTCCAACCAATCCGCTAGCGTACCTGTAGCCTGCGTCTGGGCCGTTCTGAAGGCATATAGGTGCGCCTCCGTAAGCGGGCCGTCAGTGGCGGCCCTTTCCCGGAAGTCACGAAGCATCTGACTGAAGTGCTCTTGCACATGTTGGCGCATCTCATCGTATCGCATGGCAAGGACCATTGGCCGCGAGAGAACGCTTTGTCCAGCGACGGCGAGAAGCCTAGCGAACTGGGCTGCCTGCCGGGGTTCTCGGGTGGAGAGCGAAATCCTCACGTGCCAGCGCTTCCGGGCTGGGTGATTTGCTGTCGGCAGAGGGTAGCGAAAGTAGAAAATGCCGTGACGAGAGGCGCTCAGATAGGCCGTAAGCCGCATGTTGTGTTCCACAGAAGTGGCCCACCTGCGCAAACGGCAGCCTAAGTCATTGATAACCATTGAAATGGTGGGCGATCCTGGAATCGAACCAGGCATGAGTCGCCTCGGCGGAGTTACAGTCCGCTGCCACACCTTGTAGCATATCGCCCACTGGGCGTTCGTCTACTCAAGGCGGCAGGGGGCGTCAAGGGCAGTCGGCAGGGGACCGGCCAAGTTTTCGGCTTGCATCCGGGGACAGGTCCAAGCCAAGGTCCGGGCTGGTTTTCGAAGGGATCTGGACATGGCGGCGGGCGGCAAGAAACCGGCCTGGGTGGTGGAAAAAGAGCGTGGCGAACGGCGCGAGGCGCGGGAAACCGTCTGGCTTTTCGGGCTGCACGCGGTGCGCGATGCCTTGATGAACCCCCGACGCGAGAAGCTGCGGCTGGTTCTGACCAAGAACGCGCTGGACAAGCTGGAAGCGGCGGTGGCGGCCTCGGGGATGGCACCCGAAGTGGTGGAGCCGCGTCACTTCGACGTGCCGATTGACGAAGGCTCGGTCCACCAGGGCGCGGCGGTCGAGGTCAAGCCGCTGAACTGGGGCAAGTTCACCGATGTCTGCGCGGCGGGCGAGGGGTTGCCGCTGGTCGTCCTCTTGGACCGGGTGACCGACCCGCACAACGTGGGCGCCATCCTGCGCTCGGCCGAGGTCTTCGGGGCGCGGGCGGTGATCGCGCCAAAGCACCACTCGGCCCCCGAAACTGGCGCACTGGCCAAGACGGCAAGCGGGGCGCTGGAACGGCAGCCCTATCTGAAGGTGACGAACCTTTCGGAAGCGATGCAGGCGCTGAAGGACATTGGCTTTACCCTGATCGGGCTGGATGGCGAGGCCGAGGTCGCGCTGGACAAGGCGGTGGCGGATGTGAACGGCCGGCCCATCGCGCTGGTGCTGGGGGCGGAAGGTCCGGGCCTGCGGGAAAAGACGCGTGACACTTGCGACGTCCTGGCGCGCATCCCCTTTGCCGGGGGCTTTGGCAGCCTGAACGTGTCCAACGCGGCGGCGGTGTCGCTTTATGCGGCGACACGGTCGTGATCACGTCTTTGAGACGGGTCTTCAATCCCGGCCTTTGGTTCCTAAATGAATGTGTAGAGGCACGGGTCCGGAACCCCGTACTCTCTTCACTGTCCCTCGTTCCGCTACTTGGCGCCTGAGGTTATCCTTGGGCGCCATTTTCTTTTCGGAGATCCCATGCCAAGCGACAGCGAAATCCGTGACATCCTGACTTCGGTAAAGACCATCGCCCTGGTGGGATGGTCGCCAAAGCCCGACCGGCCAAGCCACCGGGTGGCAGATTACCTCAAGCGCAAGGGCTATCGGGTGATCCCGGTCAATCCGGGCCAGGCCGGGGAACAGGCGCTGGGCGAGACGGTGGTCGCGACCCTGGCCGAGGCCGGCCCGGTGGACATGGTGGACATCTTCCGCCGCAGCGAAGAAGCGGGCGCGGTTGCTGATGAGGCGGTGCGTCTGGGCGCGAAGGTGGTCTGGATGCAGCTTGGCGTGGTGGACGAGGCCGCAGCTTCCCGCGCGCGGGGGGCGGGGCTGCAGGTGGTGATGAACCGCTGCCCCGCGATCGAGATCCCGCGGCTGGGGCTTTAAGGCGGCGGCACCCATGCCCGTGACCTTTGCTGCGATCTGGGGTATGATCTCCGCCATTGGACTTTTGCCGACCCACTAACTCTGCCTGCCGGAATTTTACCCGTTCCTTCCCGCTACCGAGCATTTTTACGGCTTTTTCAACCGTTGCAGTCTCCCCGCAGCTGACGACTTCGGTCTGGGCCGCACCCCCCAATGCCACTGTCCTGCATGCCACGGCCGGCTCTACCGCCCGGTCAGGCGTCGACCATTTGCGGTCGGTGGGCCTGGCTACCAGGTCATCATCGCCCGCGACGGGCGCGACACGGCCAAGACCATCAAAGCCGACAGGTCCGATCCGATCGCCTATTTCTGCACGCCGTTCCCAAACCGCGCCGCGCATGTCGGGCCGAACGTGCCGATCAAGGGCGGCGGCCGGATCGCCAACCGCCGCTCTATCGCCATAACGCTGGCCAACCGGCAGAGCGGCAAGGCCTGCACGCCAAAGCAGATTGCTGTCCTGTCCGAGATCATCGAACATGTGAAGGCGAAACTGCCAACGGTGACGCATCTGACGACGCATGCGGTGATCCGGCCTTGGAACCGGGGTGATCCGCTGGCCGTCGATGGCAAGGTTCTGGCGCTGAATTACGGGCTGAAGTGGTTCCAGCCGACCGCGGCCATGATCGCGCAGTTCACGCCGAAAAAGCAGGGCAAGAAGAAGGCTTTAGCGCCAGATAAGCGCGGCCGTCGCGGGGTTGATCTAACGCCCGGCTTTTTCGGCGATGCCCGAGGTGCCTTCGCGGCGGTCGAGTTCGGCCAGAACCTCGGTCAGCGTCACGTCCCGCGCGGCCAGCATGACAAGAAGGTGGTACAGGACATCAGCCGCCTCGGAGGTCAACCGCGCGCGGTCGCCCTTGACCGCCTCGATGATCGCCTCGACGGCCTCTTCCCCGAATTTTTCGGCGCATTTCTCGGGGCCCTTGGCCAGAAGCTTCGCGGTCCAGGAGGCTTCCGGGTCGGCCCCCTTGCGGGAGGCGATGGTGGCGGCAAGTTTTTCGAGACTGTTCATAGCCTTACCGGAATTCCGGCGGCGGCCATATGGGCCTTGGCCTGGCCGATGGTGAAGGTGCCGAAGTGGAAGATCGAGGCGGCGAGGACGGCGCTGGCGTGGCCTTCCGCTATGCCTTCGACGAGGTGGTCCAAGGTGCCGACGCCGCCACTGGCGATGACGGGGATGTCGACGGCATCGGCGATGGCGCGGGTGAGGGGGATGTTGTAGCCGCCCTTGGTGCCGTCGCGGTCCATGCTGGTGAGAAGGATCTCTCCCGCCCCCTTCGCGGCCACCAGGCGGGCGAAGTCGACGGCGTCGATGCCCGTCGCGCGGCGACCGCCGTGGGTGAAGATCTGCCACCGGCCGGGTGAAACGGTCTTGGCGTCGATGGCGACGACGATGCACTGGCTGCCGAACCGGTCGGCGGCGCGGGCCACCACATCCGGGTCGGCGACAGCGGCGGAGTTGAAGCTGACCTTGTCGGCTCCGGCGAGAAGGAGCTTCCTCACATCCTCGGGCGTGCGGACCCCGCCGCCCACGGTAAGGGGCATGAAGCACTGTTCGGCCGTGCGGGTGACCAGGTCGAACATCGTGGCCCGGTTATCCTCGGTCGCCATGATGTCAAGAAAGCAAAGCTCATCGGCCCCGGCGGCATCGTAGGCTTTCGCAGCCTCGACCGGGTCACCGGCGTCGATCAGGTCGACGAAGTTGACGCCCTTCACCACGCGGCCGTCGGCCACGTCCAGACAGGGGATGATGCGGGTCTTGAGCATGGGGGAGAGATGCCGCGCGGGGGGCGGAAAAGCAAGCGGGTTTGCAGGCCGGGGTTTTCCGGGGCGGGCAGTCCGGCGGGGTCAAGGGCCTTATGGGTTTGGCGGTGGAGCTCAGGGATTTGGCACCGGGGCGCGGTCAGCTTCGCTTGCCATCCGCGCCACAGCCCCGCGCGAGATCAGGATGTGGAACGGCATCACCGCCCGCAGATAGGCGCGGCCCCAGAGGTTGTGGGGACGGACCCAGGTCGACATGTAGATGCGTCCACCCTGACGGATCAGGCCGATGCGGAAGTCCAGGTGGCGGTCATCTGTGCCAAGGATGATCTCCTCCTCTGTGTCATGGCAGATGGGGAAGATCGGGCGGTCGGGCTCGCCGGTCTTGAGGCCGAAGGGTCTGACGAGGGTGTTCCGCAGGCGCAGGAGCGCATCGGCCCAAGGGGGAAGCGCAAGGCCACGGTCGGCAGCCTCGCTCGGGGAAAGGCTGGAGGGAACCGAGTAGCAGTCAATGAAATCGCCCGGCTGGTGCAGCGACCAGAGGGTCGAGGTGCGGGGCAGGGTGTCGGTGCGGACTGCGGACATGCCCGGATGCTGCGCCTTGTCAGGCTGGCAGGGAATGAGGCGCAAGGTCGCGGCTGGTGCGCGCGGCTGATGACCGGTGATCGGGGTCGGGTCCCGCGGCGGCGGCGTCTTTGCGAAACGGTCCCGGTGACCTAAGCTTTCGCCAACCGGCCGGGGGTGTGTGATGGAGAGTATGCGGTATCTGGCGCTTTGCCTTGCTCTGGGCGTGATCGCCGTCTGGGCGGGCGAGAACATGTTCTGGTTCAACCCGCCCGAGGGGCTGCGTCCTGTCGACCTGGCAATTACGGTGATTGCCTATGCCATTGCCAGCGGTGTGGGCCTGAGCCTGGTGATCTGGACCGGGGTCGGGGGGCTGCCTGCCGCGTTTCTGGGCGGAGCGGTGATGGGCTACATGGTCGAGGGGGTGATCGTGGGCACGATCTATGACCCCTTGCCGTTCTTCTGGGTCTGGACCCCGCTGGCCTGGCACGCGCTGATCAGTGGCGGGCTGGTGCTGGGGGTGGGGCGCGCGGGGGCGGTGCTGGGGCCTGTGCGGATGGCTCTGATCTGGGGGGCCTTGGGACTTGGGTCGGCCTTCTGGGCGCAGTACTGGCCCAGCGAAGTGACGGACGGGGAACCCCTTGCCACGACGGGGGTGCTGGCACTCTATTTGGTCGGTTTCGGGGGGCTGGTCGTGCTGGCGCAGGTCGGGATGGACCGGATAGGCCAGCTGCCGCGACCGCCGAATGCGGTGCTGTGGATCGCCCCGGTCATCGCGCTTCTGGTCTGGGTGGCGCAAGGTGTGGCCGACCTGAACCCGCTGCGGGTGTTGCTTCCACTGGTGATGGTTCTGTTGTGGTGGGTGATGCGACGGCTGGGTCAAGGTGGGACCCGGGTCAGTCTGGGCGCGGCCGTTCCGGTCTGGCAGCACGCGCTGGTGCTGATTGCGCCCGCGATTGCCGTGGTGCTGGCCCCCTTGGCCTGGGCGCAGGGCTGGGGCACGCTTTCGGCCAATGTCGCGGTGGCGATGGCGACCTGTCTTCTGTCACTGGTCTGGTTGGGCCGGCTGATCTGGCGAGCCGCTCGTCGATGACTTCGTCACTCCTCGCTGGCGGTGCCCCTTTGGGGGCGACGAGAAGACGAAGTCGCACGAGGAGCTATGACTTGAGCGCCTGCAGGGCTGCAGCAAGATCAATCGCTCCGTCATAAAGCGCGCGGCCCGAGATGGCCCCGGCGATGACGCCGGTGTCGCGCAGCGCGAGCAGGTCTTCCATGCGAGAGACGCCGCCGCTGGCGATAACCGGGATCGAGACGGCGCGGGCGAGGGCTTCGGTCGCTTCGATGTTCGGGCCTTGCATCGCACCGTCGCGGTCGATGTCGGTGTAGATGATGGCGGCCACTCCGTCATCTTCGAAGCTGCGGGCAAGGTCGGTGGCCATGATGTCGGTCTCGGTTGCCCAGCCCTTGGTCGCGACGCGGCCCTTGCGGGCATCGATGCCGACGGCGACCTGTCCGGGGAAGGCTTTCGCGGCCTCGCGCACCAACGCGGGGTTTTCGACGGCAACGGTGCCGAGGATGACGCGGGACAGGCCCTTGTCCAGCCACATCGCGATGGTCGCCATGTCGCGGATGCCGCCGCCAAGCTGGGCGGGGACCTTGACGGCCTTCAGGATTGCCTCAACAGCGGCGGCGTTCACCGGCTGGCCAGCGAAGGCACCGTTGAGATCGACGAGGTGCAGCCACTCACATCCCGCGTCCTGGAACTTCAGCGCCTGGGCGGCGGGGTCGTCGCCGAAGACGGTGGCGGCGTCCATCTCGCCGCGCAGGAGCCTGACGCATTGGCCGTCCTTCAGGTCGATGGCGGGGTAAAGGATCATCGGCGGGCCTCCGTTCCGGTCGGGCCGGTCTTTGGCATGGGGCGGCGCGAAAGAAAAGGCCGGGCGCGCGACCCGACGTCACGCTTGATCGGATTTGCAGGCGGGGCAAAGTCGCGGGCAGGGACAGTGCGAGGAGGACGCAAGATGAAGGTTTTCGCTTACGCGGCGGGGTTCGTGGTCATGGCCGGGATGGCCCTTGCCGATCCGGTCGAGGGGATGTGGCAGACGAAAAAGGACGACAACGGCAACTTCGGGCATGTGCAGATCAAGCCCTGCGGCCCGGCTTTCTGCGGGACGCTGGTCAAGGCCTTTGACGCTGAGGGCAAAGCGATCGACAGCCCGAACGTCGGCAAGCAGATCGTCTGGGACATGGTGGCCTATGCGGACGGGCTTTACGACGACGGCAAGATCTACTCTCCCGACCGTGACAAGACCTATAACGGCGACATGACGCTTGCCGGGGACAGCCTGTCGGTGCGCGGCTGCGTTCTGGGCATCTGCCGCGATGGGGGCACCTGGAAGCGGGTGAAGTAAGCAGGTTTCGGGTCGCCTTCGACGCGGGCTTCGGCCATGCAGGGCGGATGAAACCGATCGACTGGATACTTCTGTGGACCCTCTCCCTCTTGTGGGGAGGGTCCTTTCTGTTCAACGAGCTGGCTTTGGCGGGATTGCCTGCGCTGACCATCGTCTGGGGGCGGGTGGGTCTTGCGGCGGTCCTGCTGATGCTGGCGGTGCGGATGTCCGGGCAGGGAGTGCCGCCGCGGGACCTGTGGCCTGCCCTGGCGGTGATGGGGGTCTTGAACAACCTGGTGCCCTTCACCCTGTTCCTGCTGGCGCAGGGGCAGATAACCGGGGGGCTGGCCTCGGTGCTGAACGCGACGACGCCGCTTTTCACGGTCCTCGTGGCGCATCTGGCGACGGCGGACGAGCGGCTGACCCCGGCGAAGGCGGCCGGGGTGGCTTTGGGCTTCGGCGGGGTCATCGTGATGATGGCGGGCGAGGATCTGGGGGGCGAGGGGTTGGCAATGCTGGCCTGTCTGGGTGCTGCGCTGTCCTATGGGCTGGCAGGGGTCTGGGGGCGGCGGTTCAAGGCGGCGGGGGTGACGCCTTTGCAGACGGCGGCGGGGGTGGTGACGTGCAGCGCGGTGTTGCTGGCTCCGGTCTGGCTGGTGGTGGACCGGCCCTGGGCGCTGGGCTGGCCGGGAATGGTCCCGGTGGCGGCTGTGTTGGCCTTGGCCGCCCTGTCGACGGCGCTTTCCTATCTGATCTTCTTCCGCATCCTTGGCCGCGCCGGGGCGACGGCGATCTCGCTTGTCACCTTCCTGATCCCGTTCAGCGCGGCGGGGCTGGGATGGCTGGTGCTGGGCGAGCGGCTGGAGCTGCGGCACTTCGCGGGGCTGGCGCTGATCCTGGGGGGGCTTGCGGTGATGGAACGGGTGCGCACCGGGCGGCGTTGAGGCGTGGTTCAGCTGGGAGTGGTCATGACACCTTTGGCGATCCTTGAAACGGCGCTTTACGCCAGGGACCTTGTGGCGATGGAGGAGTTTTACACTGGCCTCGTCCGCCTTGATGTGATTGCCAAGGTCGAGGGGCGGCATGTGTTCTTCCGGGTGGGGCCGGGGGTGCTGCTGGTCTTCAATCCCGACACGACGGAGGTGCCGTCCGGCAACCCGGACCTGCCGGTCCCGGTGCATGGCGCGCGGGGGGAAGGGCATGTCTGCTTTGCGGCCAGCCGGGAAGAGATCGAGGGCTGGCGGCAGCGCTTCTTTGCGGCCGGGGTCGAGGTGGAGGCCGAGTTCGACTGGCCGAACGGGGCGCGGTCGCTGTATGTCCGCGATCCGGGCGGGAATTCGGTGGAGTTTGCGGAACCCCGGCTCTGGGATTAGCCGAAGATTGACCAGCCGGTGCGGCGGGCGAGCATCTCCAAAGCCTCGGTCCCCAGCTGGGAGTTGCCTTGCGCGTTGAGGCCGGGCGACCAGACGGCGACGGAGGCGCGACCGGGGGCGATGGCAAGGATGCCGCCGCCCACCCCGGATTTGCCGGGCAGGCCGACGCGGAAGGCGAATTCGCCTGAGCCGTCGTAGTGGCCGCAAGTCAGCATCAGGGCGTTGATCCGGCGGGCGCGCTGGGGCGCGATCAGGCGCTGGAAGCCTGCCAGGAAGCGACCGGCGCGGGCGAGTTGGTCGACACTCATCGCGATGGCGCATTGGTGGAAGTAGGCACCAAGGACAAGGTCGGGGGCGTTCACCAGATTGCCTTCGGCCTTCAGGAAATGCGCGAGGGCAAAGTTGCGGTGGCCGGTTTCGGTTTCGGACTTCGCAACGGCGCGGTCGATGTGGATGTCCTCGTCACCCGCAGCGGTGCGCAGGAACAGGAGAAGCTCGGCCAGGTATTCCTTCGGCGGACGATGCCCGAGGGCCGCGTCAGTGGTGACGATGGCCCCGGCGTTGATGAAGGGGTTGCGGGGCATGCCGCCTTCGCTTTCCAGCTGCAGGATCGAGTTGAAGGCGAGGCCAGAGGGTTCGCGCCGCACCCGGGTCCAGAGCTGGTCGCCAAGACGGCCAAGCGCGATGGCCAGGCCAAAGACCTTGGAGACGGACTGGATCGAGAAGGGTGTCGCGCTGTCCCCGGCAGAGTGTTGCGTGCCGTCGGCAAGGCAGATGGAAATACCGAACTGGCCGGGGTCGATGGCGGCAAGTTCGGGGATGTAGTCGGCGACCTGGCCCCGGTCGGAGCGGGAGGCCATTTCCTCGGCGATGTCGCTGAGGATCTGGGGAAGGATCACGGCGTCCAGCGCAGGAAGTTGCCGATCAGGCGGAGGCCCGCGGCTTGGGACTTTTCGGGATGGAACTGGGTGCCAAGGATATTGTCGCGCCCGACGATGGCAGTGATCGGGCCGCCGTAGTCGCAGAAGGCCAGCCGGTGGGCGGGGTCGGTGACACGGAAGTGGTAGGAGTGCACGAAATACGCATGGTCACCGGTGGCGATGCCGTCGAGGACCGGGTGCTTGTGGTCGATGACAAGGTCGTTCCAGCCCATGTGGGGGACTTTCAACGTGCGGTCGGCGGGCTCGATCTTCACCACGTCGCCGGGAATCCAGCCAAAGCCTTCAGTCAGGCGGTATTCGTGGCCGCGGCTGGCGAGCATCTGCATGCCCACACAGATGCCAAGGAAAGGGCGGGCCTTGTGGAGGACGGCCTCTTCAATGGCCTCGAATAGCCCGCCGTATTGCCCGAGGGCGGTCCGGCAGGCCGGGAAGGCGCCGTCGCCGGGCAGGACGATCCGGTCGGCGCGGGCGACATCCTCGGGGCGGGAGGTGACGAGGATGTCACCGCCATCCACCTCCAACGCCATGCGCTGGAAGGCCTTTTCGGCGGAGTGGAGGTTGCCGGAATCGTAGTCGACGAGGACGGTGAGCATGTTTCTAACCGGTGCGCGGGCGGAAGGTGCGGAGCCTCCGGCGGGGATATTTGGGCCAGTATGAAAGGCTAGAGCGCGCCCTTGGTGGAGGGGAGCGCGTTGCCAAGGCGGGGGTCTTGTTCGACAGCCTCGCGCAGGGCACGCGCGACGGACTTGAAGGCGGCCTCGGCGATGTGGTGGCTGTTGAAGCCGTGCAGCTTGTCGACGTGGAGCGTGATGCCGCCGTGGGTGGACAGGGCCTGGAAGAATTCGCGCACAAGTTCAGTGTCGAAGGTGCCGATCTTGGGGGTCGGAAAATCGACGGTCCAGATGAGGTATGGCCGCGCAGAGAGGTCGAGCGCGGTCGCGATCTGGGCGTCGTCCATCGCCAGGCGAAAATGGCCGTAGCGGCGGATGCCGCGCTTGTCGCCAAGCGCCTTGGCAAGGGCCTGGCCAAGCGCGATGCCGACGTCTTCCACGGTGTGGTGGTCGTCGATGTGCAAATCGCCCTGCGCCCGGATGGTCAGGTCGATCAGGCTGTGCCGCGCCAGCTGGTCGAGCATGTGGTCAAAGAAGCCGACGCCGGTCTGGCAGTCATGCGTTCCGGTGCCGTCCAGAGTGACGGTGACGGAAATCTCGGTCTCGGCGGTCTTGCGGGTGACGGTGGCCTGGCGCATGGGCATCCCCTTGGTGACGCGGGCGTTATAGGGCGCGGGGCGGGCGAGGGGAAGGCGGTTCAGGGCATGCCGCCCGGGGGTGATGCAGCGCGGGCGCACATCGGCCTGGCGCGGCGGTGGTTGCAATCGAAGGACAAATGATTATGCCCTTTGCCAGAATCCGGGCTTAATCTGGCCCAGACTTTCGCCAAGACATTGCTGATGCCAAAGTTGGAGTATGCGCAGGTCATGCCTGATATTTTTCCGGTTCTGTTGTGTGGCGGGTCGGGCA
>NZ_JAXMMF010000052.1:0-45718 GCF_034366665.1 Tabrizicola sp.
GATCTCTCGTCGCGTCCGGCCACTGGTCAGTGCAAGCCGCACAGCTTCACGCCGAAATTCCGGCGTCGGCCTGTTTCCGTTTCCCATAGAACACCTCCTGGTTCCTCAGTTGGTGCTCTCCACTTCTTCCGGGCAAGTCCACACGGCAGGGCAGACCACGCTACCTGTGGGGCATCACGTGGGGCAATCAGAGCACTCCAGTTAGGAGTTGGTTACAGGGAAGGTTGACACCACGAACGAAGTGAGTGGTTGGCTGGGGCGCTAGGATTCGAACCTAGGTATGTCGGTACCAAAAACCGATGCCTTACCACTTGGCGACGCCCCAACCGTGCCGGGGTGTTTAGCGAAGCGGGTGGGGGCGTGCAAGGGGCGATCCGCGAAATTTTCGCGTCTCTGACATGCCTTGCCGGGGTGGGCGCGGGCGGCTAGGACGAAGCATGATCTGGGACGCAATCATTCTTGGGGCCGGGGCTGCCGGCATGATGGCCGCCATCGAGGCGGGTCGCCGGGGCCGCAGGGTGCTGGTCATCGACCATGTCAAGGCCCCGGGCGAAAAGATCCGGATTTCGGGCGGCGGGCGGTGCAACTTTACCAACCTTGGCATCGCTCCCGAACGATTTCTGTCGCAAAATCCGCGCTTTGCCTTGTCGGCCCTGAAGCGGTTCACTCAGTGGGATTTCATCGCCCGGATGGATGCCGCCGGGATCGCCTGGCACGAGAAGACGCTGGGCCAGCTGTTCTGCGACGGCTCGGCCACGCAGGTGGTGGAGATGCTGGTCCGGGACATGGAGCGTGCCGGGGTGACGCTGTGGCTTGGCTGCGGCCTGGGGGATATGAGGCGGGTCGGCGACGGGTTCGAGGTCGAAACGGCGCGCGGGCCGCAGCGGACGCGGAGGGTCGTGGTGGCGACGGGGGGGAAGTCGATCCCCAAGATGGGGGCGACGGGCTATGGTTACCGGGTGGCCGAGGCTTTCGGCCTGCCCCTTGTCGAGACCCGGCCTGCGCTGGTGCCCCTGACCTTTGCCGATCAGGAACTGGCCTGGATGCGGCCTCTGGCGGGGGTCGCTTTGCCGGGGCGGGTCGCGTGCGGCCGCACCGGGTTTGACGAGGCGGTGCTGTTCACCCATCGGGGGCTTTCGGGGCCTGCGGTGCTGCAGGTCTCGTCCTACTGGCGCGAGGGCGATGCGATCCATCTCGATCTCATGCCGGGCCGCGACGTGGCGGCCGAGCTGCGGGCGGCGCGGGGGAAGGTGGCGCTGCGGACGGTGCTGGGGCGCTGGCTGCCCGAGCGGCTGGCGCGGCATCTCGAAGAGGCGGCGGGGGTGACGGGGACGATGGCGGACCTGCCCGGCGCAGTGCTTGACCGGGTGGCGGCGGGCATCCGGGACTGGCGGCTGGTGCCGGTCGGCTCCGAGGGCTACAGGACCGCCGAGGTCACGCTGGGCGGCGTCGACACTGGGGCGCTGGACGGGCGGACCATGGAAGCGAAGGGCGTGCCGGGGCTTTATTTCATTGGCGAAGTGGTGGACGTGACGGGCTGGCTTGGGGGCTACAACTTCCAATGGGCCTGGTCTTCGGGCTGGGCGGCGGGGCAGGTCCTGTGACCAGGGTGGGCGAATCGCGCGGTTCGGCCGTCAGCCCCGCCGCGCGGCTTCGATCGCGGCGACGTCGATCTTCTGCATCGTCATCATCGCAGCAAAGACACGCTTTGCCTCATCCCCTCCGGCCGAAAGCGCCTCGGTCAGGACCCGGGGCGTGATCTGCCAATTCAGGCCCCAGCGGTCCTTGCACCAGCCGCAGTCACTTTCCTGGCCGCCGTTGCCGACAATGGCGTTCCACAGCCGGTCTGTCTCGGCCTGATCATCGGCTGCGATCTGGAAGGAAAACGCCTCGCTCTGCGAAAAGGCCGGGCCGCCGTTCAGACCAAGGCAGGGGATGCCCGCGATCGTGAAGTGGACCGTCAGCACATCGCCCGCCTTGCCCGAGGGAAAGTCTGTCGGTGCGCGGAGCACCGCATGCACTGCACTGTCGGGGATGACATCGGCGTAGAACCGGGCGGCGGCCTCGGCCTCGGTGTCGAACCAGAGACAGACGGTGGCCTTGGGGGCGGGCATGGGTGATCTCCTTGAGCGTGTCAGGGAAAACCAGATTCGCGCCGAAGTGTTCCCTAGATCCGCAGCGGGTCGGCCTTGGCGAGGCGGTCGAAGGCCATCAGGCTGGCCACCAGCGCGGGCATCTGGGCCAGCGGGATCATGTTCGGCCCGTCCGATGGCGCGCGGTCGGGGTCTTCGTGCGTCTCGATGAAGACCCCGGCGATGCCAAGGCTGACCGCCGCACGCGCCATCACGGGAGCGAATTCTCGCTGACCACCCGAAGAGTTCCCCTGACCGCCGGGCTGCTGCACCGAATGGGTTGCGTCCATTATCACCGGATATCCGGTCCGCGCCATGATCGGCAGGGCGCGCATGTCAGCCACCAGGGTGTTGTAGCCGAAACTGACCCCCCGCTCGGTCAGAAGGATGCGGTCGTTCCCGGTCGAGGCGACCTTGGCGGCGACGTTGGCCATGTCCCAGGGCGCCAGGAACTGTCCCTTCTTCACATTGACCACAGCGCCCGTTTCGCCCGCAGCCAGGAGAAGGTCGGTCTGGCGGCAGAGGAAGGCCGGGATCTGGATCACGTCAACCACGGTCGCCGCCTCGCGCGCCTGGCCTGCGTCGTGGACATCCGTCAGCACCGGCAGCCCCATCGCACGGACGGCCGCCAACACCTGCAACCCCGCCTCCATCCCGAGGCCGCGCTTGCCCGACAGCGAGGTGCGGTTGGCCTTGTCGTAGCTGGCCTTGAAGACGAACTGCGCGCCTGCGGCCTTGCACGCCTCGGCCATCGCCCCGGCGATCATCTGGGCGTGATCCAGGCTTTCCAGCTGGCAGGGGCCCGCAATGACCAGAAGCGGTTGGTCATTGCCGACGGTCAGCCCGCCGATCTTCACGTCAGTCATGCACGCGTCCCTACGAAGAGACCTGTTCCCGCAGGATCGCGGCGGTCATCGAGACCATGAGGTAAATGCCCAGCATGATCAACAGGGTCACCAGCGTGTTCTCGAAGGCGCGGGGGAAGGCGGGCTCGTCCGGGGGGATCGGGCTGACGGACAGCGACAGATAGCGGACCTGCCGGTTCGCCTCGACGCGGGACGTCTCCATCGATTGAAGCGCCTGGGCGAGCAAGAGCTGGCGGGTTTGCAGATCGGCCTGCGCGACAAGAAGCTGACCCTGGATTTCAGCCAGACTGGTCGAGCCTGCCGAGGTTTCGGTCATCCGGGCGCGGAGGTCGGCAACCTCGCCTTCCAGCGTCGCGATGCGGCGCTTGATGGGGTCCATCCGGGCCTGGTTCGGCTCGGCGTTGGATTCCATCTGCGCCAGGGCCAGACGTTCCTGGGTCAGCTGGTTCTCAAGCCCCGAAATCTGGCCGACGATCAGCCCGACTTCGGTTTCCGAGGACAGGATCTTGAACTTCTCCTGCAGCTCGATCAGCTTTCTTTGCGAGTCGGTCAACGCTTTCTGCGCGGCCTCGTAGCCCGCCTGGGCATCATTCATCTGGTCGGCGCGCAGCCGCTGGGTCAGGTGGTCGACCTGTTCCTCGGCATAGGCGATGAGCTGTCTTGACCAGGCCGCTGCCACCATCGGGTCAGCGGCGGCGACGTCCATGCGGATCACGCCCTCGGTCGTGTCGAACGAGATCTTCAGGAACTTCTTGTAGACCTTGTAGGCCGCTTCAAGCCCGGCGTCGGGGGCCATCCGCTGCAGCTGGTCGATCTCGGGGCTTTGGAAATGGCTGCGGAAGCCCAGGTCTTCGTCCAGGCGACCCATCGCCTCGCGCGATTGAAGATAGCCTTGCACGGCGATCGAATCCTGCGAGGTCGCAAAGGCGGTGCCGGAAAAGAGCCCCCCCATCGACCCGCCGCCACCGCTGGGGCCGGCCTGCTGGATCACGAATTCCGAGCGCACCGAATACATCGGTGTCGCCATCATGTAGAAGTACCAGCCAGCCAGGATGGTGGGCAGAAGGACGAAGGCAAAAAGCCGCGCGCCCAGAAGGGCCAGGCGCCGACGGCGGCGGCGGGCGATGTCCTGCTGCATGCGCAGGATTTCGGCAGCCTGGTTCACTTCGGCGCGCTGTTCGGTCGAAGGCAGCGCGATGGGCTTGGCCTTTTTCGGCAGTTGCACCACGTCGCCGGGCAGGCGGGCGATTTCACGCCCCGGCTCACGTGCCTCGGTCTGGGGCGGGAAACCACGCTGGGGGTGCGCTCCAGGCGCCGCAGTGTCGGAGGCAGCATCGGGCGCCGCAGCTTCGGGCGAGGGGGTGACCACACGCAGGATCGACGCGCGCGAGAAGGGATCGACCCCCGCTTCGCGCAAGAGGCGCACGGCATCGGCCTCGGACGTGGGGGACAGGTGGCTGCGCTGCGCAACAAGCATGGCCCGGCGCAACTGCCGTTCGGTCAGGCCTTCTGTCAGGATCGCGGCATTGACGCGGGCGATCTCTTCGGGGGTGACTGCGCGGGTTATGCGTTCGGCAGAGGGTTCGGGCGAAGTGGCCTCGACCGGCGGGGCTGGCATCGGTGCAGGTGTCGGTTCGGGCGCCTCGGCGCGGCTGGCGGCCTGATCCTCGGGCCGACGGAAGTCCAGGTTGCCAAAGCCGTCGTCATGGGTGTCGAAAAGCTGGCCGCCGCTGTTGCCTGCGTCCTGCGGGACGGCAGACCGGTCCACCGGGCGGGTGTTGTAGCGCGGAACCTTAGGCGTCGTAGTCATAGAGGCGTTTCGCTTCTTCCAGGGTCTCGAACTGGTAGAGCTTGCCATTCCGCAGCACGGCGGCCGTGCGGCAGAATTTCTCAAGCGTCTTGGGCGAGTGCGAGACGATGACGACGGTCGAGCGTTTCAGCCGCTCTTGCAGGATATTGCCGGCCTTGCGGTTGAATTCGACATCAGAGGTGGCGGGCATGCCTTCGTCGATCAGATAGATGTCAAACTCGATCGACAGCAGCAGCGCAAAGGAGAACCGGCTGCGCATGCCCGAAGAATAGGTCGCCAGCGGCATTTCGAAGTATTCGCCAAGTCCGCAGACCCAGCGGCAGAAGCTTTCGACGTAGTCGGGGTCCAGACCGTAAAGCCTGGCGATGTAACGGCAGTTTTCCTTGGCCGAATGCTTGTTGTTGACACCCCCCATGAACCCCAGGGGAAAGGACACGCGCGACGTCTTGCGGATCGTGCCTTCGTCGGGTTTTTCCAGGCCCGCCATCATGTTGATGATCGTGGTCTTTCCAGTGCCGTTTCCGGCCAGGATGCCAAGCGAGTTGCCCAGTTCAACGCGAAAGGAGGCGCGGTCAAGGATCACCTTGCGCTGCGTTCCCGTCCAGAAGGATTTTGATACGTCCCGGAACTCGATCATCATGGCCTCGGCGCCCGTAGATCGGGCGTCTTTCTCTTGCTACGACCATATCGTTAACATTGGGTTTGTGGCCTTAAAAGGGCCGAGAACGAAACATGGGCTTGCATCGGCGTGTCGGGGCAGCCACGCCGGACACCGGTCAGGGGCGCGGACGGGCCAGCAGAAGGGCAGCCGGGCCGGCCAGCAGGCTGAGGGCAAGGCCCAGCCGCGCGGCCTCTTGCATTGCGCCGCCGGGCAGTGCTGTCGCAAGGCTGAGGACGGGGACGGTAAACCCCATCGCCATGATCAGCGTGATCCGCAGAACATCACGCAGGCTGACGCCCTTGGGCAGGCGCAGGCCAAGGGCGGCGGCAAGGCCAAGCCCGATCAGGATCATCCCGAGCGGCCGACCCAGCCAAAGCGCGGCAAGTGCTGTCAGGGTCGTGGGCGCAAAGGCGAAGAGATCGACGCCTCCGCGCGTCAGGCCGAAAAGGAAAAGCACCCCCGTCAGCGGCCATGCCAGCGCGTGGGTCAGACGGTTGAGGGGATCATGCAGCACCTCTTCGGCTTCTGCGAAAAGCCCGAAGCTGCGGTCGGCATGGGCAATGGCGGGGATCACCGGCAACAGCCCCAGCACCGGCGGCAGGCCCGAGGCCGCAACACCGATCCAGGACAGCAGGCCCGCGATGACGTAAGGAAACAGCCGCTGGCTGGCCCGCCGCCGGGTCTCGGACACTCCGGGGTCAGGGGTCCGGCCAAACAGCGCCCAGGTCACAAGGGCCGCGGCAAGCGGCAACATCAGCCAGGCCAGCCGCAGCGAAAAGCCGGGATGCGAAAGGCCCGCGACAAGCAGCGCCAGGATGTCGGTCGCGATGGACAGCAACAAAAGAAGGTGCAGGGCCGGATGGCCCGCCCCGAAGACCGCACGACCGACCAGGAAGCACAGGACCACATCGCTGCCCAGAGGCACCTGCCAGCCGGAGGCAAAGTGCGCCTCCTCGGCCGTCTCGATCAGGCTGCCGACCAGGATCCACATCCCCGCCGCCCCGGCAAGCCCGCCGAGGGTCAGACTGGCCGGCAGGACCGCCTGCCGCCCCTTCAGCGCACCGTGTTCCAGCGTCAGCGCCTCCCACAGCTCTTTGCCGATGAAGAAGAGGAACAGCGACATCGCCACATCGGCCACCAGGTTCAATGGCGTGAGGCTGAAGGGAAGGGGGGCAAGCCAGGCAGGCAGCGTCAGATCAAGCAGCCGAAGCTCGATGCTGTCGTAATAGCTTGCCGGGGCAAGATTGACCCAAAGTGTGGCCAGAGCCGCGCCACCGAGAAGCGCCTTGGCGAAACGGGGCACGAAGGAAGAAACGCGATACATCGGCGGACTCGGGGTACGGACCAGGGGACGATGGGTTGGGGCAGGGCGCAGGGTTCCATTTGACCGGCTTTTCCGCGCGCCGCAATGGGTGGCCCGATCTTCCGGCGGGAAGCCGTTGCAGGGGGCATCGAACCCCCAGCAACGGCGCTGCCGCGGCATGGCTGGACGGGGCGGGACTGCGGGGGCAGGGGGGGAAGCTTCTGGCGTGGGTGAGGCCGACCGGGGTCTGGGTGCTCGCGGGCAGTGGTCAAGGGCACTGGATCGGGCATCTGGCCGAGACGCCGGGAGGCCGAGTGGCGGGCCGGGACTGGGTTGAGCAGTGTGCCCAAGGGATATCCACAGACCGGCGCGGTCCTGGCGCGGTCGTTGCCGGGGTTGCGGGGCGTGACGCCTGACGGCAGGCTTGGGAGATGCAGTTGACAGACGAAATCACCGCCTGCCGCCTTTGCGCGGCGCGTTTTGCGGCGACCGCAACCGGTCATGCCCCGCGCCCGGTCGCGTGGTTCCGGCCCGGTGCCCGGGTCCTGGTGGCCGGCCAGGCGCCTGGCCTGCGGGTCCATGACAGCGGGCGGCCCTTCACGGATCGGTCCGGCGACCGGTTGCGCGACTGGATGGGGGCGACCGAGGCCGAGTTCTACGACCTTGACCGGGTGGCCGTCGTGCCGATGGCGTTCTGCTTTCCCGGCTATGATGCGAAGGGCGCCGACCTCCCGCCGCCGCCGATCTGCGCGGCAACGTGGCGGGGGCGGGTGCTTGACGCCCTTGGCGACATACCGCTGACGCTACTGGTCGGCGGTGCCGCGATCCGCTGGCACACGGGTCTTCGGGATGTGACGGGGGTCGTGGCCGATTGGCGCGCCCATGCCGCGCGGGGCGTCTTTCCCTTGCCGCATCCTTCGTGGCGGAATACGGGGTGGCTGAAACGCCATCCCTGGTTCGAGGCCGAGCTTCTGCCCGCCTTGCGCGCCCGGGTCCGAGAGGTTCTTTGATGTCTGACCTTGTCACCCTGCTTGATGCGGCCCATGCCGCCGTCTCGTCCGACCCCGAGAACGAGGCCCTGCGCCTGCGTTTCTTCGAGCGGCTGGCCGATGGCGAGATGGTCCTGCTTCTGGAGCGCGAGGCGGTGGGCGAAAATCTGGAGCCGCGCATCTTCGATCTGGAAGACGGCCCGGTCGTCCTGGTCTTTGACCGCGAAGAACGGCTGGCCAGCTTTACGGGCGGCATCGCGCCCTATGCCGCGCTGCCGGGCCGGGTGATTGCGGGGCTTCTGAAGGGGCAGGGGATCGGGATGGGCGTGAACCTGGGCGTGGCCCCGTCCTCGATGCTCTTGCCGCCCGAGGCGATGGACTGGCTTGCCGAGACGCTGGACGGCGGCCCGGAAGAGGTCGAGGCGCGGCCGCAGGAATTCCTGGCCCCCACAGTGCCCGAAGCGGTGATCGCGGCGCTGGACGGCAAGCTTGCCCGCGCTGGGGGGCTGGCGGCGGCGGCGGTGCTGGCGGGGGTGGTCTATGCGGGCGGGCGGCGCGGCCATTTGCTGGCCTTGCTGGACGCGGTGGACGGGGCGGAGGCCGCTCTGGCCCGCGCAATGAACGAGGCGCTGGTCTTCTCGGGCATCGAGGCGGGCGAGCTGGACGTGGTCTTCCTGGCCAGCGCGGACCCGGCGGCCAAGGCGATGGCCCGCGTGGGTTTGCGGTTCAATCTGCCTGCGCCGCAGACGCCCGCGACCCCCGCAGCCCCCCCGGCGCCGGGCATGGACCCGTCGCGCCCCCCGAAACTGAGGTGATGCCTCTGGCGGGGATATCTGGACAAGGATGAACGGGCTTTTGGTGGGGTATCAGGATACCTTTATTGTAAGCCGTTGTCTATATGAGATTAAATCTTGATTGCGGCGCTTGACGCGCATTGTGGCATCGGCGATAAGCCCGCATCCGAGTTTCCGGGGGCAGTGGTGCCCCCTTCTTCTTTGGGAAAACCATGAAAACCTTCACCGCTACTCCGGCGGACATCGAGAAGAAGTGGATCCTGATCGACGCCGAGGGCGTTGTTCTGGGCCGCCTTGCCACGATCGTCGCCAACATCCTGCGCGGCAAGAACAAGCCGACCTTCACCCCCCACATGGACATGGGTGACAACGTCATCATCATCAACGCCGACAAGATCCAGATGACGGGCAACAAGCGCAACGACAAGATCTACTACTGGCACACCGGCCATCCGGGCGGCATCAAGCAGCGCACCGCGCGGCAGGTGCTGGAAGGCAACCACCCCGAGCGTGTGGTCGAAAAGGCCGTCGAGCGGATGATCACCCGCAACCGCCTGGGCCGTCAGCAGATGACCAACCTGCGCGTCTATGCCGGGGCCGCCCATCCGCATGAAGCACAGCAGCCCACCGTTCTGGACGTCAAGGTCCTGAACCCGAAGAACACCCGGAGCGCGTGATCATGGCCGATATCAAATCTCTTGATGACCTGAAGTCGGCTGTCGGTTCGGCACCTGCCGCCGTCGAAGCTGCGCCCCGCGTTCCGGTCCGTGACAAGCTGGGCCGGTCCTACGCCACCGGCAAGCGCAAGGACGCGGTCGCCCGCGTCTGGGTCAAGCCCGGTTCGGGCAAGGTCGTGGTCAACGGCAAGGAAATGGCGGTCTACTTCGCCCGTCCCGTGCTGCAGATGATCCTAAGCAGCCTTTCACCGTCGCCAACGTGGAAGGCCAGTTCGACGTCTACGCAACCGTCGCCGGTGGTGGCCTTTCCGGCCAGGCTGGCGCAGTGAAGCACGGCATCTCGAAGGCGCTGCAGCTGTACGAGCCCACGCTCCGCGCGGCACTGAAGGCAGCCGGCTTCCTGACCCGCGACAGCCGCGTCGTCGAACGCAAGAAGTACGGCAAGCCGAAGGCCCGCCGCTCGTTCCAGTTCTCGAAGCGCTAATGATCATCGCAGGGTGCGCTGCAGCGCACCTTGCCTTGCGAAGGCCCGCCCTTGTGGCGGGCCTTTTGCATTTTTCTGACGGATTGTAGCCTGATGGGTGCACGCCTAGATTGGTCCCAAGTTTCAGATCGTGGGGTTGATGAAATGGGTTGGTGGCCGAAGTCACGACGGGGTTCGGACAAGCTTCAGCTGTTCGGGTCTGCCGAAACGGGATGGACTGGCAAGGTTGGGTCCTCAAGTGTCGAAGTAGGACGCTTTAGCTACGGCATCGAGAGCGCAAGAATTAGACAATGGTCTGAAGGATCTGCGTTGAAAGTAGGAGCCTTCTGCTCCATTGCGGACGGACTGACTGTCATGCTGGGTGGGAATCACCGGACAGATTGGGCCTCTACCTTCCCTTTCGGCCACGTCTATCAAGATCAGCTACGAGGACAGGACATTGTCGGGCACCCACGTTCCAGGGGCGACATTCTTGTTGGCAACGATGTGTGGATCGGCGCCAACGTGACTCTGCTCTCTGGGATCGAGATTGGCGATGGAGCAGTGATTGCAGCAACTGCAACCGTTACCAGATCTGTCGGGAGCTATGAAGTGTGGGGGGGAAACCCCGCCGTCATGATCCGTCATCGCTTTGGGCCAGAAATATCAGCTAGGCTGCGTGACTTGCGATGGTGGGATCTTCCAACCGATGTTGTAAGACGGATCGCCCCGCTTCTTTCTAGCCCGCCCCGTGAATCCTTGCTCGACGAACTGGAAGCCATTGTAATGCAAAACGAAGTTTAAAAAAAGAAGGGCCGGGAAAACCCGGCCCAGTCAGGGGTAAGAGCGAACGTCGCTCGGGGGATCTGGTGTCAGGGTTGCCAGAAGGGCTTGGTGCATTCGCGGCGCACTTCCTGCGGGTCCAGGCCGATGTCACGCAACAGGTGCGCGTCCAGATGGGCCAGGCGCTGACGCTCGCGGTGGCGGGTGAGGGCGGTCATCAATGCAGTGCGCACGCGCGAAAGAACCCCGGAAGGGGTGTGCAGCGGCAAGGTCGTGATATGCGTCTGGGGCATTTGTGCCTCCTTCGATTTGTATTGATACAATAAGCCTGCTTCGGTAAGAACAATGTAATATCTCCACCGAATGAGTCGCCAGAGGATTATTGTGACTGATACAACTTGGGCACCCGATCTGACTCAATTCCCCGGCCCGAAGTATCTGGCCCTGTCGCGTGCCCTCCGGGATGCGATCCGTGCGGGGGATCTTCCGGCCAATTCGCAGCTGCCGACGGTCCGCGATCTGGCGTGGAGACTGCACTTGACGCCCGGCACAGTGGCCCGCGCCTACCAGCTTGCGACGCAAGAGGGGCTGCTTGCAGCCACCGTGGGGCGCGGGACATTTGTAGCAGCACAATCGCCGCGACTGGGGCCGACCCAGGCCTTGTACACCGAGCGTGTCACGGGTGGGACAACCGGCCTGGTTGATTTCCGCCCGCCGCAGGTCCCCGAGGTCGGCCAGGCCGAGGCCTTCCGCGCGGCCCTTCTCGACATGGCCGAAACGACAGGGCAGGGCTGGCTGGACTACACCAGCCAGATGGGCGAATCCGCCTTGCGGGCCGAGATCGTGACCTGGATGGGTGACCGCATCCTGGGGCCCATCGGACCCGAGGATGTGGCGCTGACCCACGGCGGGCAGAACGCGATCAGCCTGATCTTCGATTGCTGCCTGCGCGGCGAGCGCCCCGTCGTCCTGATCGAGGAACTGGCCTATCCCGGCTTTCGCTACGCCGCCCGGGCGGCGCGGGCCGAGGTGGTCCCGGTCGAGATCGACGAACACGGCATTGTCCCCCAGGCGCTTGAGGCCGCCTGTCGCCGCCACGGTGCGCAGGTCCTGTGCCTGACGACCGAGGCGCAGAACCCCTCGACCGGCCGGATGCCGGTGAAGCGGCGTCAGGAAGTGGCCGAGATCGCGCGGCGCTATGACGTGCAGATTCTGGAAGACGACTGCTATTCGGTCGCCGAAAGCGACATCCCGTCCCTGCGCGCGCTGGCACCGGAACGGGTCTGGCTGGTGGGGTCGGTCTCGAAGACGATCTCGGCGGCGCTGCGGTTCGGCTATGTGATCTGCCCGGCGGGCATGGGCGAGGCGGGGCGGCTGACCGCGCAGCACGGGTTCTTTGCACTGTCGCGCCCGGTGGCCGACCTGATGCTGCACCTTTTCCGCTCGGGCGCGGCGCAGCGGATAAGGACCGAGGTGCAGGCCGAATTCGCCGCCCGCCTGCAGACTTTGGTCAACCGCCTGGGTGCCTATGACCTGGGCTGGCAGCCCGGTGTGCCCTTCGTCTGGCTGCGTCTGCCGATCGGCTGGCGCGCTTCGGCCTTTGTGCGCGCAGCCGAGGCCCGGGGGGTTCTGGTCCGGTCGGCCGACGAATATGCCCTTGTCCACGGCCGCGCCCCGAACGCGGTCCGCCTGGCCATCGCCGCCAACCTTCCGCGTGAGGCGTTCGAGGCCGCCGTGCAGACGCTGTCCGATCTTCTTGGCCGTCCGCCCTCGGACCTCTCCGTATAGGGAAATCCCGACCTGTTGCATTTGGGACTCGCTCACACAGAATGGCCAAAGCGTGAGTTGACCGAAGGGCAAGCCCTGCCTCACAGTCTGGACACGAGCAGTATAAAAAGAGAGCCCGAAAAATGGGACTTCAACACGCATTCCACGCGCCGCATGGCGGCGCGGATTTTCTTGGTTGGCGCAAGACCCGTCAGGGTGCCACGGAAATCGTCTATGATGATGGCGTCGCCCGCCGCATGATCTGGCGCGTGGCCACCGACGATCCGTCCGAAGCCCGCATCATCGAAGCGTTGCGCGTCGCCGTCGGATCCATCCGAGTCGTCCCCACGCTTTATGACGAGCTGAAGAAACGGGCGATCGCCATCGAGCGCGTCGCAGGCTGACCGGGCCGGGGGGGCACCGCCCCCTGTCCCCGCCGCCACAGCTTGATTTCCCACCGTTTTGATGGCCCTCTTGCCTAAAGCCAAGCGTTCGGTCTAATTTGATCAAATGACAAGGCTGCCGGAGTGCAGTCGAACAGGGGGAATGATGGCGCAAACGCCGGGATCCGAGGCCAGGACGGGCCTCAAGCTGATCTCTCCGACAGCAATCTACGTGATTCTCCTGCTCGCCGTGCCCTTGGCGACAGTGTTGGTCTATTCGGTGATGACCGGCGGGCGGGGCAACGTCTCGCTCCCACTGACCGGCGAGAATTATGCCGAGTTGTGGTCGAAGTCAGTCTACGGCTACATCATGCTGAAGTCGCTGCTGGTGGCGCTGGTCGTGACCGCCATCACCGTGATCCTGGCCTACCCGGTCGCCTATTTCGTCAGCTTCCACGTCAAGCCGGAACGCAAGAGCCTGTGGCTGTTCCTGATCACCATCCCGTTCTGGACCAGCTACATCATCCGCGTCAGCCTGTGGTTCGTGATCCTGGGCTACGGCGGCGTGCTTGATTCCACTCTGACCGCCATCGGCCTGCAACCGCTGAACGTTGCCAGCTACTCGATCCTGTCGATCATCATCGTGCTGGCCCACGCCTACGCCCCCTTCGCCGTGCTGCCGATCTTCGTCAGCCTCGAGAAGGTCGACCGCAGCCTTCTGGAGGCCGGACAGGACCTTGGCGAAAGCCGCTGGATCACCTTCCTGCGCGTGACGCTGCCCCTGTCGATGCCCGGCGTGATCGCCGCGGCGCTGATCGTCTTCATTCCCACCGTGGGCGACTACGTGACGCCGGAGCTGGTGGGCGATGGCAAAGAGCCGATGATCGCCAACCTGATCGAAACGCAACTGCTGAAGCTGCAGAACTTCCCGCAAGGGTCGGCCTTCGCGGTGGCCTCGATGCTGATGGTGGGGATCGTATCGGTCGCTTTCGTCTTCTGGAACAAGCGGTTCATCGGGGGCTCGAAATGAAGAAGGCCTCTGGCTTGCGCGGCTACACGCTGTTCTATCTGATGTTCCTCTACGGCCCGATCATCCTGCTGCCGATCTTCGCGTTCAACGACAGCCGGGTCGTGGCCTTCCCGCTGCAGGGCTTCACGACGGGCTGGTTTGCCGAGATGGCCGCCGACCAGAACCTGCGCATCGCCGCGAAGAACAGCCTGATCATCGCGCTGTCAGTCGCGACGATCTCTACGGTGCTTGGCATCTTTGCCGCCCGCGCCAGCGTGCGCTACCGCTTCCCCGGCAAGGGGCCGCTGATGGGCATGATCATGCTGCCGCTGGTCCTGCCCGAGATGATCGTGGCGATGGCGCTTCTGGTCGTGCTTCTGTCCATCGGCATCCCGCTGTCGCTGTTCACTGTCATCCTGGGCCAGGTGCTGATCTGCACACCCTTCGCGGTGGCGATCCTGACCTCGGCCTTCCAAAGCCTGGACAAGTCGCTGGAAGAGGCGGCGATGGACCTAGGCGAAACCGCGTGGAGCACCTTCCGTCTGATCATCCTGCCCCTGGTCATGCCGGGGATCATGGCCTCGTTCCTGATCTGCTTCACCATCTCGTTCGACGAATTCATCATCTCGAACTTCCTCGGCTCCGGCCAGCCGATCCTGTCGGTCTACATCTTCGGCCAGTTCCGCTTTCCCGCCAAAGTGCCGTCGATGCTGGCGCTGGGGACCGTGCTTGTCTGCATGTCGATCATCCTGCTTGGCTTTGCCGAGTACATGCGCCGCCGTGGCATCGCCAAGGCCGGCGGTAAAGATTCCGGAGGCTTCCTGTGACCTTTTCCGATGACCGTCCCACGATGATCGAGTTCAAGGACGTCCACAAATACTACGGCGACTATCACGCCCTGCGCGGGATCAACGGCACGATCAAGGCCGGTGAGTTCTTCTCGCTTCTCGGTCCCTCGGGCTGTGGCAAGACCACGCTTCTGCGCACCATCGCGGGGTTCGAGGACATCTCCTCGGGCGTGATCATGATTGACGGCAAGGACATGGCGGATGTGGCCGCCAACGTCCGCCCGACGAACATGGTGTTCCAAAGCTACGCGATCTTCCCGCATATGAGCGTCGAGGAAAACGTGGGCTTCGGTCTGCGCAAGGACCCGCGGTCGAAAGAGGAAAAGGCCAAGGCCGTGGCCGAGGCGTTGGAGATGGTCGGCCTGAAAGGCTATGGCAAACGCGCCGCCCATGCGCTGTCGGGCGGCCAGCGCCAGCGGGTGGCGCTTGCCCGCGCGCTGATCCTGAAGCCGAAGGTGCTGCTTTTGGACGAACCGCTCAGCGCCCTCGACAAGAAGATGCGCGAACATATGCAGGTCGAGCTGATCAAGCTGCAGCGCCAGGTCGGCATCACCTTCATCCTGGTGACGCATGACCAGGAAGAGGCTCTGGTCATGTCCGACCGCATCGCCGTGATGTTCGAAGGCGAGATCGCCCAGCTGGCCGACCCCGAAACCTTGTATCGCCGCCCGGCGACCCGGAAGGTCGCGGATTTCATCGGCACGATGAACTTCATCCCCGCCGAGATCCTGTCCGAAGCGGGCGACAAGGTGGAAGTCAACGCCAAGGGCCTGGGCCACGTGGCGCTGGATATCGCGCAGGCGCCCGAGAAGACGGGCGAAAGCCCGGTCGTCGGCCTCCGCCCCGAGACGTTGACGCTGCTCTACGACGACCAGAAGGCCGCCGAGCGCGAGACAGACGGGGTGATCGACGAGGTGATCTATTTCGGCGACATGACCTATTACGACGTCTACCTGGGCGGCACCGATGTCGAGGTGCGCCTGTCGATGCGCAACGTCCCCGGTCGTCCGGTCCTGGATGTGGGCACCAAGGTCCGCGTGGCGTGGAGCCCCTCGGCGCTGGTACTGTTCCGCTAAGGCGACACTCCTCGTGCGACTTCGTCTTCTCGTCGTTGGGGCTGCCCCAGCGAGGAGCGACGAAGTCGAACGACGAGCGGTCCCTAGTGGCTCTCGTCTTCCTCGCAGGCCATATAGGCGTCAAAGACCCAGCCCACGGCATTGTCGCCGGACCATTTCTCGACGTAGATCCACTGCTTGCCTTCGTGCTGTCTCTGGGCGATGGCACGCACCACGGTTCCGTTGCGCAAGGTCGCAAAGACCTCACCACCCGGGTCGGTGCGGGCGTTCAGAGGCGTAGTGGTCGGATCGGCCACGGTGCAGGACACCGGATCGGCTTCTGTTGAAAAGGGTTCTGCGGGCAGGGCGCTGGTTGTGGCCGCGCAGTCAAGGTAGCTGCCGAAGACCCAGGCTCCGTCAAAGTCCGTCGCCAGCTCACCCTCGTGAAAGCGTTCCACCAGCGCCCAGAGCTTGCCATCCACCTCGCGGTGTTCGACAAACATCAACTGCGTGCCGTTCGTCGCCGTCCCCACCACCGGACCGTTCGGCGACATCCGGATGTTCAGCGGCGTGCCCGTCGGGTCGGCCACCGTGCAGACCGGGGCCCCGCCGCAGGCCAGCGCCACTTCAGCCGTTGTCAGCAGCGCTAGCGGGAAGGTGAGAATGCGAAGCGGCATGGCAAATCCTTTCAGGACCAATCTTGCACCAGCACTTTCGCTGTCCGAAGCGCGGTTGTCACCTGCGGAGTCCCTGACCCCGCCACCGGCGATCAACAAAGGCGCAACCTCAGCCCCCTGACCCTCTCCCCCGTGGGGAGAGGGTCAGGGTGAGGGGGAAGCCCGGGCAAGCACAAGACTGACGCGTCCCGAACATCGGCGGGTAACCGGCTGGTTCTGTTGAAGAAGCACGGCGCGTCCATCATGGATGCCTCGGCTTCAGCGATCTGGCGACAGCAAGCCCAGCCCGCGCAGATAGATCCCGATCCCGGTTTCCAGGAGGTCCTCTGCCGGCCAGGGCTGCGGACCACCGTTGCCGCGCAGGAACAGCTCCACCACTCCGTGGCTGACCGCCCAGACATGGGCCGATACCATGCTGGCAGGCGGACGCCGCCCCTCGGGCAGCCCCTTCACCAGGCTTTCCGCCGCCCGGTCCATCGTCGCGCGCGCCTTGGCCGACACCTGCGCCAGATCGGGGTGCTTGCCGGGCTGCAGGCCGCTTTCGAACATCGCCTGATAGTGGCCCGGATACTTGCGCGCGAAGGCAAAGTAGGCCCGCCCCGTCGCCTCGAAGGCGGCCAGCGGCGAGGGCCGGCCCTCGTCGTAGGCATATTCCAGCAACGCGGCAAAGATGTCGAACCCCTGCCGAGCGACCTCGGCCAGCAGGTCATCGCGTCCCGCGAAATGCCGGTAGACCGCCGCCGGGGTCACGTCGGCAGCCTTCGCCGCCTCGGACAGGGTGAACCCTTGCGGCCCCTTTTCGGCGATCAGCGCCAGAGCTGCCTCGACCAGGGCCTGCCGGAGGTTGCCGTGATGATAGCCGCGCTTCATCAGCCTTTCCGAAGCTTCGGCCCACCGCAAATCCTGGCGTCGACCTTGCCGATGGCCGCCGTGTCCTTGCCAGCATAGTCGACCGCCCCCAGGATCGTCTGGATCGCCGCAAGCCGCGCGCGCTTCTTGTCGTCCGACAGGATCACCGTCCAGGGCGCGTGCTTGAAATGAGTCTTCTCCATCGTCTCGTCAATGGCGGTGCAGTAGTCATCCCACTTCGCCAGCCCGTCGACGTCGATCTGGGAAAGCTTCCACTGCTTGAGCAAGTCTCCCTCGCGGTCCAGGAAGCGCTTCAGCTGCTCGGCCCGGCCGACCTCCAGCCAGATCTTCAGGAAGATGATGCCCTCATCGACGATCATCTGTTCGAACTCGGGCAGCTGCTTGAAGAACTTCGCCCGCTGCTCGGGTTTGCAGAAGCCGAAGACATGCTCGATCATCGCGCGGTTGTACCAGCTGCGGTCGTAAAGCGCGACTTCGCCCTTGGCCGGGAACCAGTCGACATAGCGCTGGAAGTACCACTGCTGGCTTTCCCGGTCCGTCGGCTTCGACAGCGCCACGACATAGGCCTGCCGCGGGTTCATGTTTTCCGTCACCGCCTTGATCGTCCCGCCTTTTCCGGCGGCATCGCGGCCCTCGAAGACCACGATCAAGCGTTTGCCCGACGCCTTCAGACCCGCCTGCATCTTCGCCAGCTCGATCTGCAAGGCATCCATATGGGCGGTGTAGTCCTTGCCCTTCATCTCCTCCCGGTAGGGATAGGAGGCCGTCATGATCTCGTCCTTGGCGGCCTTCTCGATGGCTTGGCGCACCTCTTTCGGCGCGCCCTCACGGAAGTAGCGGCTGATTGCGCCGTCGAAGGGTAGGGTCATCTGTCGCCTCCTTGCATTGCCGCCAGTATGGCGATTGGGCCGGTCAGCGCAATGCGGCGCGCAGGATTGCGGCGATGACAAGGGAGGGGTGACTGTGGTGCGGCATGTGGCCCGCACCGGGGATGACGGTGATCGTGGCGTTCGGCAGAAGATGCGACAGGGGGGCCGAGTGGATATCAAGCGGCACGATGGTGTCGGCAGTGCCGTGGATCAGTTCGACGGGCAGCGCCAGCGAGGGGTAGCGGGGCTCCATCGTCACCAGTTCGGCGCGAAGGGCGTTCACTTGCGCCACATTGGCGGCCAGCGTCTCGCGCCGCAGGGTCAGGGCGGTGCCAAGGTGGTCGTCATAGCCTGGCGGAACCGGGTCGGGGGCAAAGACCGCGTCGATGGCGCTGCGGACATAGCTGTCCGGCACAAAGGCCGAGGCAAGGGGGATCGCCAGCGCGCGGCCCACCGGGTTGTCGGTGGCGCGGTACCAGATGTCCAGCTTGCCGGGCCAAGGCATCGAAGGCGAGCCGACCAGGACCAAAGCCTTTGGCCCGCCGTCCAGCGCCCAGGCAAGCGCCACCGCGCCACCGTAGCTTTGGCCCAGGACGACCGGGTCGGTAACGCCCAGCTGCGCAACACCCGCCTTGATGAAACGGGCCTGGGCCAGAAGGCTGGTTTCGTCCAGGGCATCGGAATGGCCAAGGCCGGGCCGGTCGACCACGGTCACGCGAAAGCGGTCGGTCAACTGGTCGCGCAAGGCGAAGGTCAGGTCGCGCAAGGACCCGCTTGCGCCGTGGATCATCACCAGGTCGGGACCTTGGCCCTTCGTCTCGTAATGCAGGCGCTTGCCGTCCACGGTGACGAACTGGCCGCTAGGCGGATAGGCCGCCTCGGCCGCCGCTTCGCGCGTCGAGGCCCGCCAGTGGGTGACACCGGCAAGGGCCGCGGCGGCGATGAGAAAACTAGCGGCCAATCTCTTCAATGTCATAGGGCGTGGACTGGTAAATCTCGTTGATCCAGTTGCCATATAGCAGGTGGGCGTGGCTTCTCCACCGGTTCAGCGGCGGCATCGCGGGGTTGTCATCGGGGTAGTAGTTCAGGGGCACGTTGATCGGCGTGCCGTTGGCCACGTCGCGGTCGTATTCCTGCTTCAGCGTGTCACTGTCGTATTCGAAGTGGTTGAAGATATAGAGTGCGCGGTGGGCGGCATCCTCGACCAGACAGGGGCCGACCTCGTCCGATCCAAGCAGGGTCTTCAGGCCGGCGGCTGCGTCAATCTCGGCCTGGCGCATTTCGGTCCAGCGGCTGACCGGGATGACGAAATCATCCGAGAAGCCGCGCAGATAGGGCGAGGTCGGGCACAGGTTCTGGTGGCGGAAGCAGCCAAAGGCCTTGGCGGGCAGCATGTGCTTCTTCACGCCGTGGAAGTGGTTGATCATCGCCATCCCGCCCCAGCAGACGCCGAAGGTGGATTGCACGTTGGTCTGGGTCCAGTCCATCACCTCGCAAAGCTCGTCCCAATAGGTGACGTCCTCGAAGGGCAGATGCTCGATGGGCGCGCCGGTGATGATCAGGCCGTCGAACTTTTCGGCCTTCACCGCCTGGAACGGGCGGTAGAAGGTCGCCATATGCTCGGCGGCAGTGTTTTTTGTCGTATGCTCGGACATGCGGATCAGGTGCAGGTCGATCTGCAGCGGCGTCGCACCGATCAGCCGGGCGAACTGGTTTTCGGTCTGGATCTTTTTCGGCATCAGGTTGAGAAGGCCGATCCGCAGGGGACGGATGTCCTGGTTCGCAGCGCGGGCCGGGGACATGACCATGACACCCTCGGACCGCAGCACGTCATAGGCGGGCAGGGTTTCGGGCAAGGTGATCGGCATGGTCGGGGTCCTTGGGGCCAGAGGGCCAAGAGCTAGGGGTTTCGTGTCAGGGTTGCAAGGTCGGGGCTGCGGTCAGGCCCGGTCGATGGCGCGGGCCATGAGGGCGTCGAAATCCTGCGTGGTCGAGACCTTGCCCACATCTTCGGCGGTCACGGTCACACCCCAGCGCGCCATCGCGGCATAGCGCGGCTGGCGGTGCGCCAGGGCACGGGCGTAGGTCCAGCGGACGAAGTGATCGGGATCGCAGGTTTCCTCGGTCACGGAATGGGTTGCGCGGTATTCCTCCCACGCCGCATGAAGGAAGTGCGGCTGGTAATACATCGGCTTTGGCGCCCGGTCGAAGCGGCGCACCAGTTCCGCCGTATGCGCGTCAGAGCCCTTGATCCAGACCATCAGCAGGGTTTCCGAAAGCTGCTTCATCACCGGGTCGGCCGGGTCCTCCGCCTCGACCACCTCACAGATCGACCCCGAGGTATCGCAGATGAAGTTCGGGTAACCGTAGATTTCCTCGGCCCGCTCCATGAACCGCGCGGTGTCCAGCGTCGCGGCCACTTCTGCGGCGCGGTGCTGGTCCTGGCGCTTCATGTATTCGGCGAAGGGCACGCCGCCCTTGGCCGGATCGCCGGGCTTGCCAAGGTAGGTGGACAGGGGGGCCAGGTTGTCGAAGGTGATGTTCGACGCGATGTAGACGCTGTCGGTCATCAGAAGCTCGCGCAAGAGCGGAACCTTCATCGCCTCGCGCTTGAAGTTGTCGGCGATGTATTCGCCCATGTAACGGGTGCCGATCCGGTAATCGACCGAGTAGTGGAACCAGTCGCCATGATCGCGCAGAAGGGTGGACAGGTAGGTCTTGCCCAGGCCCGACATGCCGAACAGCATGACCCGCTTGCGGGGGGCCTTCAGATAGTCGGAACCAGAGCGGTAGATCATCGCGTCACCTCTTCGCGGCCTCTGTTAGCCGCGCGCGAGTCGTTCCACAACGAAAAACCCCGCCACGTTGGGCGGGGTTTGACGGGCCGAGGGGGCCGGATGGTTAGAAGGTGTAGCCGATCTTGATCCCGACACCGACGCCTGAATTGTCAGTGAAGACGCCGCTGACCAGCGGGTTGGTTGTTGCGTCGCCGATGTCGACATAGCGGACGCCGCCAGTAATCTTCACGTTGTCCATCGTGTATGTCGCGGCGAGGCCGATGCTTTTCAGCCCATCCGACGGTCCAAGGTTGCCGGTACGCGCGCCATCGGACTTTTCGTAGCCGATGGTCACCGCACCCGCCCAGTTGTCGTTGAAGCGACGACCGACGCCGAGGTTGTAGGTCGTCCGGTCGTTGGCGTAGTCGACAAGATTGCCCAATGCAGGGGGATATCCATCCGGATTGATGACGAAGGCGGTCCAGTCGACCCACCGGATCGAGCCGAACAGAAGAGTGTCTTTCGCAATGCCGGTCTGGAACTCCAGATTCAACGACTGCGGAACCTCGGTTTCAAAATCTGAACTACCTGGGATTGGGCCAGTCTCGACCGCGTCCAACGTGTGATTGATCGCCGAGTTGTAGGTCAGCGCGACGCGGGCGGCAATTTCCGGCTTTTCCCAAGCAACCCCGACCACATAGCCAAGTTCTGAGTCGTAGTTTGTGTCCAAAGTGTATCCAGCAACGGACGGCAGGCTGACTTCGCCATGCACCGTCTCATACCGCAGGCCACCATAGACCGAGACATTGTTGTCGAACTTGTAACGCAGAAGGGCCGTGACCGCGCTGGACGACAGCTTCGCAGTCGATCCGCCCAGAGGATAGCCCGTCCCAGCTGCATAGTTAACGTCAGCGCCTATCGGCTGGTCCAGGATCATCGCGAAGGCCATGCGGTCTCCGATGTCCATCTTGTAGCCAAGGCTCCAGGAATTGTAGTCCCCGGCCATGTCACCCGAACTTGCTCCGGGCGAAAGTGGCGAAACACCACTGACGTCCGGCGCGAACCGTCCGAAGCTGAGTTCAACGTAGCGGCCCTGTTCGAACAGGATCGCGACAGACTGCGCCGAGCGTTCCACACCACCTGCATATGCCCCACTGGTGGCGGCAAGCATGGCGGCGGTGACCATTGCGTAATGTTTCATTGTCCTCATCCCTGAATTGAATTCCCGACCCGGGAACTCCCCCTTGAAGACAGGCTAAGACCTGCGACATTTTGCGTCAATCAATGACGCCGCGTCACGGTTTTGTGACGTGGGGGTCCTGTGGCCGGGATGCGCCACTTCGCAAGGTGATCCAGATTCCCGCGAAGATCAGGGCCGCGCCAAGAAACAGCGTCGGGGCCACAGTCTCGTTGTAAAACACCGCGCCGACGACGGCGATGATCGGCAGGCGGGCGAAATCCACCGGGACGACGGTGCTTGCCGGGGCAAGCGACAGGGCCGTGGTCAGCGAGAAATGCGCCGTGATACCGGCGATGCCGATCAGGACCAGCCAGGGCAGGGTGGCAAGCGTGGGCATCGTCACCGGGCCGAAAGCTGTCATCGCCACCGTGCCGAAGACCGCCTGCATCAGCGTCAGCCAGAACAGGATCGACAGAATCGGCTCGCCGCGCGTCAGAAGCTTGGTCATCAGCGTCGTCGAGGCGAAGAAGAAGGCCGCGCCAGCGGCGGCAAGGACACCGGGCTCGATCCGGCCGAAGTCGGGCCGCGCGACGATCAGGACCCCGGCAAAGCCAAGGGCCGCCGCGGCCAGCTTGCGGCGGGTCAGGCGTTCGCCAAGGAAGATCGGGGACAGCAGGATCACCCAGATCGGCGAGGTGAACTCCAACGCGAAGACCTGGGCCAGCGGGATCATGGTGATCGCCCAGAACCACAGCGACTGGCCGGTGAAGTGAAAGACATTGCGGACGACGTGGCTGGGCAACCGGTCGGTGCGGACGTCCGACAGTTTGCCGAACCCGGCGGCCAGCGCCACGACCAGCACCCAGCCGATCATCGACCGGTAGGCCAGGATCTCGAACGTGTCATGGACGCCGTTGATCTGACGGGTCGCGATAGCCATCGCCGTGAAGGCGGCAATCGCTCCGATCATCCAGAGCGCGGCGGCAAGGGGGCGGTGGGTCATGGCGAAACCCTTGCCGGGCGGGGCCGGAATGTCCAGACCCAGTTGGTCGGTCGGTGCCTGCCGGTCTTGGAGCGAAGACCTAGCCGGGAACGACCAGGACCTTGACCTCTCCCGGTGTGGCGGGGTTGGCGATGACCTCGGGGGCCTTGGACAGCGGGATGATGCGTGAGATCAGGGGGGCAACCTGCACCTGACCCGCCATCAGCATCGCGGCGGCGCGGGTCTGGGTGAAGGGGTTGATGAAGCTGTGCAAAAGCCGGATTTCGCGGAAGAGAAGGTCGAAGGGTTCGATCCCGACCTTCTGCCCTTGCGGCATGACACCCAGGATCACCACCCGCCCACCCGAACGGGTCAGGCGCGGGGCCATCTCGACCGTCTCGGCCACCCCGGCGCACTCCAGCACCAGGTCTGCGCCCTGCGGCAGGAGGGCACGCGCCTCGGCCTCGGTCGCGGCGGTGTGGGTCGCGCCGACCGTCAGCGCCAGGGCGCGTTTGGCGGGGTGGCGGGTGACAAGGGTCACCTCGGCCCCGGCATTGCGGGCCAGCTGTACGGCCAGAAGGCCGATGACGCCACCACCCAGTACGATGACCCGCTCGCCCGGGACCGGCGCGCCAAGGTCAAGGCCGTGCAGCGTGCAGGCCAGGGGCTCGGCGAAGGCCGCGTGGTGCGGGTCAAGGTCAGCGACCGTCACGGCGCGGTGGGCGGGGATCACCGCCATGTCGGCAAAGCCGCCGTCGCGGTGGATGCCGATGGCGACGTTGCGCAGGCAAAGGTTGGTCCGGCCCCGCAGGCACTGGTCGCAGGCCCCGCAGGCGATGTTCGGGTCGCAGGCGATGCGGGTGCCGGGGGGCAGGGTTACGCCCTCGCCACACGCCACCACGTCGCCTGCGAATTCATGACCCAGAGTGACCGGCGGCGCGCAGGGAAACTCGCCCTTGTACAGATGCCGGTCGGTGCCGCAGATCCCAGCGGCCAGAACGCGGACCAGCACTTCTCCGGGACCGGGGAGGGGGTCGGTGACCTTGACCAGTTCGATCCGACCAACCGCCTGCAACCGCACTGCCCGCATCGTCACCCCTCCTTGGCTGTGGCGGATCATGGCATGACCTGACGGACCTGTCGCGTGATCTGTGCATGGACAAACAGGGCGATGCCGGGCGGTGCAGTTGTCCGGGACGGGCTTGCGTCCTATGTGCAAGAACAGACAGAAATAGGAGCCCACCGCATGAGCCTGGATCAGCCCGCCGGTCGCCAGCCCGACCACCCGGTCGCCCCGCAGTTCCCGGCCCGCTGGTCGCCGCGGTCCTTCACCGACCGCGCGGTGTCCGAAGCCGAGGTGATGTCGCTTCTGGAAGCCGTTCGCTGGGCCCCCTCGGCCTCGAACCACCAACCCTGGCGGCTGGTCTGGGCGCTGCGGGGGGAAGATGGCTTTGCGGCGATCCATTCGGCCTTGGCTGCGGGCAATCAGGTCTGGGCCGGACAGGCCGCAGTGCTGTTTGCCGTGGCGTCGAAGGATACCGTGACCAACCGCGAGGGCGCCGAGGCCGCGAACCGCACGGCCGGGTTCGACACCGGGGCCGCCTGGATGAGCCTTGCCTTGCAGGCGCAGGCGATGGGCCTGGCCGCGCACGCGATGGGCGGGTTCGACAAGGACAAGCTGGCGCCAGCGGTGGGTCTGCCCGAGGGCCACACGCTGCACTGTGTCGTGGCGGTGGGCGAACAGGGGCCGGCAGAGGCGCTGCCAGAGGATCTGCGTGCACGGGAAAAACCCAGCGGGCGCAAGCCAATGGCCGAGATTGCGGTGCACGGGCGGTTTTAAGAACTGCTCCTCGTTCGACTTCGTCTCCTCGTCGCGGGGCCTGCGCCAGGGGACGCCGACACCTGCGCACCCGCCGTCAGTCGGTGCCGGACCCCGCCGCCGTACCCGGAGGCGGATAGCGTGTCCCGTCCACCACCGAATCCGCCGCCAGCGACCGCCAGTCGAACCCTGTCACCTCTTCGCGTTTGCGGCAGAGGATTTCGCTGTGGCAGTAAAGCTCGGTGATCGGGCGATAGCGCAGGTAGCGGTCGGCGTGTTCGGTGAAGAACCCGGCCATCGGGTTGCTTAGGCCGGAATCGATCAGATCATAGCCCAGACCCGCGTTGAACAGCGCCCGCAGGCCCATGTCCGAGAACTGGTAGAAGTTCCACGGGCGTTCATGCGCGATATAGGAAAAGTGTGTTTCGACAAAGACATGGCCGCCGACCTTCAGAAGTTTGGTGATCTCTTCGGCGACGACCCAGGGCATGTGCAGATGCTCGAACACGGCGGAGGAGAAGATCAGGTCGAACTGCTCACCCTTCGGGAAATACTCGGTCAGCCGATGCGCGTCGCCGACCACGTCGACGTTCTCGCCGGGGTAGAAATCAAAACCCACATAGTCGGCTTGCGCAAAGCGGCTGCGATGGTTCGCGCCGGTGACGACGCGTGAGCCGATTTCAAGCACCCGCATGCCAGGCTTGTTGAACTCGCGTTCCAGGAAGTCCGCCCATTGGGAATGGCCGACAAGATTGGGCGGGGCGATGCGAGGGCGCTTGCGAAAGAAGGGCAAGCTCTCGACGAAAGCCTGTATCTTGCGCCTGTTTTCGCCCTTCATCTGCGGCTTTCCTCGGTGCGGCCTATTCCAGCTCGATCGTTCCGGGCGGCTTCGAGGTGCAGTCGTAGAAGACGCGGTTCACGCCCTTGACCTCGTTGATGATCCGGGTGGCGGTCTCGCCCAGGAAGTCGTGGGTGAAGGGGTAGTAGTCGGCGGTCATGCCGTCCACGGACGTCACTGCCCGCAGCGCCAGGGCGTAGTCGTAGGTCCGCCCGTCGCCCATCACGCCCACGGTCTTCATCGGCAGGATCGCCGCAAAGGCCTGCCAGATCTCGTCGTAAAGCCCGTGCTTGCGGATCTGGTCGATATAGACCGCATCGGCCCTGCGCAGGATGTCCAGCTTTTCAGCGGTGATCTCGCCGGGGCAGCGGATCGCAAGACCCGGTCCGGGGAAGGGGTGACGGCCGATGAAGCTGGCCGGCAGGCCAAGCTCACGCCCCAGGGCGCGGACCTCGTCCTTGAAAAGCTCGCGCAGCGGTTCGACGAGTTTCAGGCCCATCTTTTCCGGCAACCCGCCGACGTTGTGGTGCGATTTGATCGTCACCGACGGCCCGCCCGAGAAGGACACGCTTTCGATCACGTCGGGGTAAAGCGTCCCTTGCGCCAAAAACTCTGCGCCCTCGATCTGGGCCGCGTATTTCTGAAAGACGTCGATGAACAACTTGCCAATCGTCTTGCGCTTGACCTCTGGGTCCGAGACCCCCTCCAGCGCGCCGAGGAAAAGGTCGCGTTCATCGGCGTGGATCAGGTTGAGGTTGTAGTTCTCGCGGAACATCTGGACGACCTGCTCGGCTTCGCCCAGGCGCAGAAGGCCGTGGTCGACGAAAACGCAGGTCAGCTGGTCGCCGATCGCTTCATGCAACAGGAGTCCGGTGACCGAACTGTCGACCCCGCCGGACAGCGCGCAGATGACCTTCTTGTCGCCGACCTGAGCGCGGATCTTTTCGATCATCTCGGCGCGGTAGGCGCCCATCGTCCAGTCGCCCTTGAAGCCCGCCAGCTTGACGAAATTCTCGTAAAGCTGCGCGCCTTTCGGGGTGTGGTGCACCTCGGGGTGGAACTGGACGGCGTAGAAATGGCGGGCCGGATCGGCGGTGATGGCGAAGGGCGCGTTGGGCGAGGTGCCGTAGACGTTGAACCCCGGCGCGATCTTCGAGACATGGTCGCCGTGGCTCATCCAGACCTGTTCCTGCGCCTGCGGGCCGGCTTCGGGCGGGAACCAGCCGGACAGGAAAGGATGGGTCAGTGCCGTGGGGGTGACGAAGGCCTTGCCGAATTCCGCCGTGCCGTGGCCGCCTTCGACGTGGCCGCCAAGGCAATGCATCATCACCTGTTGGCCGTAGCAGATCCCCAGGATCGGGACGCCAAGGTCGAAGACCCCGGCCGGCGGCATCGGGGCGTTCTCCCAATAGACGCTGGCGGGCCCGCCCGAGAAGATCACCGCCTTCGGGGCAAAGGCCTTCAGGAAGGCCTCGTCCACACGGTTGTAGGGGTGGATTTCGCAATAGACGTTCAGCTCACGCAGGCGGCGCGCGATCAGCTGCGTCACCTGGGAACCGAAGTCGATGATCAGAAGGCGGTCATGTGTCTGGCTCATGCGCCCGATTAGGACGGGATCGGCCCGAGTGCAAGATATCCCGCGCGCTCCGTGTCGTTTGCGACGAAGGTGCATGTCGGTTTTGGCAGACATGCGGCGGTTTCGGGGGGCGGTGCCTGTGGGATTGGCGGCATAAGGGCGGCAAACATCACCCGGAGGTGGACCATGAACGAAGTTGCAGGGCGCAGGTCGCGCAGTGGGGGCGGGGCAAGCCGCAGGGCGGAACGCACCGCGGTCAGCTTCGAGACCGCGCGCTTCATCCAGCGCAACATCCCCAACTTCGAGATCCTGAACGAAGAAGCGCTGCAGATCATCGAGCACAACGCCGAGACGGTGCTGGAAGAGATCGGCGTGAACTTCGTCGAAAACCCCGCCGCTTTGGCCCGCTGGCGCGATGCCGGGGCTGATGTCAGGGGCGAACGGGTGCACATTCCCCGGGGCCTGGCGCGCAAGCTGATCTCGACCGCGCCGAAGACCTTCACCCAACACGCCCGGAACGCCGAGCGCAACGTCGACATCGGCGGCCGCAACCTGGTCCTCGCTCCGGTCTACGGCCCGCACTTCGTGCGCGACATGGAAGGTGGTCGCCGCTATGCGACGCTGGAGGATTTCCAGAACTTCGTGAAGCTGGGATACATGTCGAAATGGCTGCACCATTCCGGCGGCACGGTGTGCGAGCCGACCGACGTGCCGGTGAACAAGCGCCACCTCGACATGCTGCACGCCCACATGACGCTGTCGGACAAGCCGTTCATGGGGTCGGTCACCGAACCCAGCCGCGCGCAGGATTCGGTCGACATGGCGAAGATCCTGTTCGGCGCGGACTTCGTCCAGCAGAACACGGTGATGACCTCCCTCATCAACATCAACTCGCCGATGGTGTTTGACGGCATCATGATGGGCGCGCTGGAGGTCTATGCGGCCAACAACCAGGCCTCGATCGTGTCGCCCTTCATCGTCGGCGGGGCGATGGCGCCGGTGACGGTGGCGGGAACGCTGACCCAGGTGCTGGCCGAAATCCTTGCGGGCGTCAGCTATTCGCAGCTGGTCCGCCCGGGGTCGCCCGTCATTGCGGGGGCGTTCGTGACAAGCATCGACATGAACTCGGGCGCGCCGACCTTCGGGACGCCCGAGGCCTCGCACATCACCTATGGCGCAGGCCAGTTGGTGCGGCGTCTTGGGTTGCCCTATCGGTCCGGCGGGTCGTTCTGCGGCTCGAAACTTCCGGACGCCCAGGCCGCCTATGAAACCGCGAACAGCCTCAACATGGCGCTCCTTGCCGGGGTCAACTTCATGCTCCATGCCTGCGGCTGGCTGGAAGGCGGGCTCGTTAGCTCTTATGAAAAGTTCGTGATGGACGCCGACCAGCTTGGTACGCTCCACCACCTTGCGCAGGGCATCCAGGTCGACCTGAACGGCCAGGCGATGGACGCGATCCGCGAAGTGGGTCCCGGCGGCCATTACCTTGGCTGCCAACACACCCAGGCCAACTTCAAGTCGGCCTTCTGGCGGTCGGACCTTTTCGACTACAAGCCCTTCGAGACCTGGGCCGAGGAAGGCGCGCGCGACACGCAGGCCCTGGCGAACGAAAGGGTCAAGAGGCAGCTTGCCGATTACCAGGCCCCCGACCTCGATCCAGGCACGCGCGAGGCGCTGGATGCCTTTGTCGCACGTCGCAAGTCGGAAATGCCCGACGCCTTCATCTGAAAACCGGAAAGGGGGCGGAAAAACCGCCCCTTTTCAAGGCCTGGCACAGCTTCAGGCCATACCGCCGCGCCGCAGGAACTGCGCCTCGGCCAAAAGCGCGATCAGCACTTCGATGTGGCGCGCGACCGAATAGGCTGCGTCGCCCGCAAGCCGGTTCGCTTCCAGCCGCGCTTCGACCGACATCAGCGATGACACCGTATCCTCGGGCGAGGCAGCGTTGCCGACATAGCGGCGCAGGTCCCGCTCGCGGCGGTATTCCTGCAACCCGAAGCGCGCAGCACGCATCAGAAGCCGCGGACGGCGAATTGTGGCAAGGATAGTGCGGCAGTCGGTCATCGGGATCCTCCATGTCTGGACGGATGCATACTTATCGAACACAACCTTGCGTTGCGTATTTTTCAGTTCCAGCGCGCGGAGGTTACTGAAGAGTTTAAGATTTCCGTAGAATTGTCGAGGTTGGCCGGGAGGTTAACGAACGGCTAACCAATTCCACCCAAGGTTGCAGATGTCCAAGGCTGGACGTATTGCAGCCACGGTGTGGACAAATACGGGACGATTGAATTGTCAGAATTGACTGCTGCCAGCCTGCCAGACTGGCTTCCTGCTGCTGTGCGACATTACCTCGATCACACCGAAGAAGGCACATCACTCAGGGAACTGGCGCGGCGCGAAGGTCTGCATGCCTCGACCATCCTCAGGCAGGTGCGTCGGTTCGAGAACCGTCGTGAAGACCCGCTGATGGACGAGGCCCTTTCTGCCGTCTCCCGCCTCGTTCCCCGCCAGGCCGCTGCCCCAGCCAAGAAGGATGATCCGATCATGTCCGTCCACCCGCGTCTTGCCGGCCCCACAAACACGTCCGGCCCCGACGCCCCGGAGATCTGCGACGAACAGGCGCTGATGCGTGAAGGCATGCGCGTGCTGCGCCGCCTGGCCGAACCGAACGCAGTGATGGCGATTGCGCCCGATCTCGACAAGGCAGTGGTGATCCGTGACCTTCCAGACGGGAAAAGCCTGCGCACGGCGGTGCTGGAACGGTCCGTGGCGCATGCGTTCGCGCTGAAGGACTGGGTCACTTGCCGCAAGCCGGGCCGCGTCTCGACCTACGAGATCACCTCGGCAGGCCGTGCCGCGCTGAAGCGGATGGTGGACGAGGAAGACCGCCGCCGTCAGGGCATGGCCGAGGCCGCAACCCCCTTCGGCGACCAGCACCGCACCTGGGATGAGCGCGAGGTGATCGACGACGCCGGTCCGCGCCGGGTCCGCTACAACCTGGCGGAAAGCCCGGTCGCGCTGCTGGGTCGCCGCAGGGACCGGGACGGCAAACCCTTCCTGGAACCCGAACTCGTCGCTGCCGCCGAACGTCTGCGCGAGGATTTCGAGCTGGCCCAGATGGGTCCCCGCGTCGCGCAGAACTGGGACCGGTTCCTGACTGGTGGCGACCGGGGGGCGTTTCAGGCGGACAGCGGGTTGGCGGAAGGCCCGTCCTCGGCCCGGTCCCGCGTGGCCGCGGCGCTGCGCGACCTGGGGCCGGGGCTTGGCGACGTGGCGCTGCGCTGCTGCTGCTTTCTGGAAGGGCTGGAGGTCGCCGAAAAGCGCATGGGCTGGGCGGCGCGGTCGGGCAAGATCGTGCTGCGCATCGCCCTCATGCGGCTGCGGCGGCACTATGAGGAAACCTACGGCAAGTCCGGCCCGCTCATCGGCTAGGCCCTGCCTTCAGGCACCGACCCCGCGCGCGATCAGCGCGATCGAGATCGCCGCCAGCCACACCGACGCCAGCCGCCGCAGCACCAGCATTGCGCGCGGCTGGCGCGTACCCCCGGCCCGGATCAGCGCGCCGATCCCTGCCCAAAGCACGGCCACCAGGGCGACCAGCCCGGCAAAAAGCACAAGGTTCGCCGCCAGCCGGTCGGGCGACGGCAAAA
Organism: Tabrizicola sp.; assembly: GCF_034366665.1. Lineage (GTDB taxonomy): Bacteria > Pseudomonadota > Alphaproteobacteria > Rhodobacterales > Rhodobacteraceae > Tabrizicola. The sequence goes on from NZ_JAXMMF010000052.1 coordinate 30,779, forward strand.
GCACCAGCCCGAAGATCAGCGCCTTGGGGTTCAGCGCCGTCGTCACCAAGAGCGCCCGCCCATCCACGGCGCGCCCCGCGCCCGCCTCGCCGGGCACGCGCCACAATTTCACCGCCAGCACCGCCACCCAGACCGCAGCCGCCAGTGTCAGGCCGGTGCGCAGACCGTCGTGATCCGCCAGCAGGGCGGCTCCGGCCAGGGAAAGTGGGACTACGGTCAGCAGATAGCCTGCAAGCTCGGCCGGGATCAGTCGCATGGCACCCGTCAGGCCACGCTCGGCCCCCGCCAGCAACATCAGCGAGTTCGTCGGCCCCGGCGTCAGCAGCAGCGCCAGCACCGCAAGGGTCAGCTCAAATCCGGTCATCGTCGTCCCCCGTTCGAACCGGGTGATGACAGACCGGCGGCCGGGCAACCTTGATCCGCATCAAGCCGGCGCGGGCGAGGGGCAAATGCCGTCGCTCTGGTCGGTCGCGCAGGCCCAAGGCTCAGCCAAAGACGGCCAACTGCTGCGCCCGCGCCCAGTCCACCAGCGGCATCGGCTTGACCTTGACGATGCGGGTCTTGCCGCCCTCCTTGCAGACCAGGATCGACCAGGCCTGGTCATTCACGAAATAGGCGCAGACGTTGATGTCGTAGGGCGAGCCGCCAATCTGCTGGAACAGGACATGGGTCTCGGCGTCCCCCATGATCTGAGCGGCATTGTTTCCCTTGACCTGGGTGATCCTTTGGCTGGCATCGCCCTGATGCGCCGCGATCCGCGCTTTCCACGAGGTCTTGACGAAAATCGATTCGGGCGATGTGGGCGAGACCAGGGTGCCGACATGGGCAACCCGCTTCTGGGCGCCGCGCAGGTAGGTGAAACACCAGCATCCTGACAGCGGCCCGGTCAGGACCGGCTGATCCATCCGGCAGTTGGTGATTGCCCCCTGGCCGTATTCCAGAAACCGGAAGTTCGTGACGCCGGTTGATGCGGCACTGTTTGCCGCGTCATAGACCCGTGCAGTGACCATCTGGCTTTTGCCCCGCAACATCCCTTTGGAGCCCTGCATCATCCTGGCAGTTTCTGCGGCGGTCAGCGTGCCTCCGGGGGGAATGCGGTAATCGATGTATTTTCCGACCAGTGAATCAAGGTTTGGCATGGGAATGGCCTTCCGAAAAAATTCCGCGCGAAGACACCACGGGTCTGCGCAAGACAAAGGCTGGGGCGATGCACGGAAGGGTCATACAGGGCCGTAGTGCAGTCAAGCAAAACGAAAGGGGGATGCCTCAATAGGCATCCCCCTCGCTCCGGGGCTTCCCCGTCCCCGGGCCCGCGCGCCGTCGTCTGATGTCAGGCGGCGCGCGTTATTCCGATCCGGTGCAGGACGCCGGCCAGCGCGCCGCCGGCCAGCGGAGCCGCGATGAAGACCCAAAGGTCGGCCATCGCCTTGCCGCCGACAAAGACCGCCGGGCCGAAGGACCGCGCTGGATTGACCGAGACTCCGGTGACGTTGATCCCGACCAGGTGGATCGCCGCCAGCGTCAGCCCGATCGCCAGCCCCGCCATCGCCGACGGCGCACCCGCCTGTGTCGCCCCCAGGATCACGGTCACGAAGAGGAAGGACATAACCGCCTCGAACATCAGGGCCGAGGTCAGCGAGTATTCCCCCAGATAGCCAGCGCCATAGCCGTTCTGGCCCAGCCCGTTCACTGCGATGTCATAGCCCGCCTGGCCCGAAGCGATCAGATACAGCACGCCCGCGCCGATCACCGCACCCACAAGCTGCGCCGCGACATAGGTCCCCAGCGCCGAAACCGGCAGCCGTCCGGCCAGATATGCCCCAAGGCTGACCGCCGGGTTCAGATGCGCGCCCGAGATCGGGCCGATCCCGTAGGCCGCCGCCACGATGGCGAACCCGAAGGCCAGCGAAATGCCGGTCATCCCGATCTGCGGACCCATCAGCACAGCCGCACCGCAGCCAAACAGCACCAGGATCGCCGTGCCGATCACTTCGGCAAGAAATGTCTTCGTCATCACAAACTCCACACCAGCTGTGCGTCCTTTGCATGGGCTCCGGGCGTCCCTGTGGGGCCTTGCCGCGTTGCCTTGGACGCGAAACAGGCTTATCTGAAGGGGAACCAGCCGGTCAGGGGGAAATTTCCGTGCGCGACCTCAAGCTTCCTGAAGAGCGTCACCCCGAAAAGGCGCATCGACCCGACAATGCCCAGCCGAAAAAGCCGTCCTGGATCAGGGTCAAGGCACCGACGTCCGAGGGCTACAAGAAGACCCGCGACATCCTGCGCGAAAAGAAGCTGGTCACCGTGTGTGAGGAGGCAGGCTGCCCCAACGTCGGCGAATGCTGGTCCCAGGGCCACGCCACCATGATGATCATGGGCGAGATCTGCACCCGCGGCTGCACCTTCTGCAACGTGGCGACCGGCAAGCCGCAGACCCTGGACGCCTTCGAGCCGGGCCGCGTTGCCCATGCGGTGTCCGAACTGGGCCTTGCGCATGTCGTCGTCACGTCCGTCGACCGCGATGACCTGGATGACGGTGGGGCAGACCATTTCGCCCAGACCATCCGCGCGATCCGCCACCGCTCACCCACCACCACGATCGAGGTCCTGACCCCCGATTTCCTGAAGTGCCCGCCCTCGGCCCTGGAGAAGGTGGTCGAGGCGCGGCCCGATGTCTTCAACCACAACCTTGAAACCGTGCCCGGCCTGTACCACGAGGTCCGCCCCGGGGCGCGCTACTTCCACTCGCTTCGCCTCTTGCAGCGCGTCAAGGACCTGGACCCGATGATGTTCACCAAGTCGGGCATCATGGTCGGCCTGGGTGAGACGCGGCAGGCCGTGCTGCAGGTGATGGACGACATGCGGTCGGCCGACGTGGATTTCCTGACCATCGGCCAGTATCTGCAACCGACCCCCAAGCACCACCGCGTTGACCGCTTCGTCACGCCCGACGAATTCAAGGCCTACGAGACGGCAGCCTGGGGCAAGGGGTTCCTGATGGTCTCGGCCACGCCGCTGACCCGGTCCAGCTACCACGCCGGGGACGACTTCGCCCGGATGCGGGACGCCCGGCAGGCAGGGCGGGGATAGCAAAAGGGCCGCCCCGTGGCGGCCCTTTCGTCAAGGCCCAGCGGGCCTTAGAACTTGTAGCCGACGCCGATGTCGAACAGCTCGTCCGAGCCCATGACCTTGGTGCCGCCGCCTTCAACGTAAAGACCGCCGTCCAGGCTGTAGGTCGCCGAGACCGAGTAGGCGTCGTTGGCGTTTTGCACCATCAGCATGTCGCCGCGCAGGGTCAGCGCCGTCATGACATCGACGCTGCCGTAAAGCCGCACGGTATGACGGGTGTCGCCGGCATCATATTGCGCCAGCGAGGCCCCAAGGTCGAAGCGGTCGGCATCGTGGAACGCGCCGATCTGCATCAGCGACGGATTGGGGCCGGGGGCCGTGGCAAACTCGCCAGTGATGAAGAACGTCGTCGCACCAGCCGCATAGTGCATGAAGCCTTCGGCCACGTCGACGTTCCGGTCGTTCATGTGGTGATACCCGGCCCCGAAGCTAAGGCTGCCCGCCTCCTGCTTCCAGGTGATGCCGGGGGTCATGCCGCGATCCACGGCGCTGACACGGCCAGTCAGCGGACCGCTCAGGAAGTTCGAGCTAAGATCCACCACGCGCGACGTGGAAAAGCGCGGCATCACCCGCTCGGTGTCCGACAAGGGGCGTGGGGCACCAACCGCAAACTCGCCCGCACCCGTCGACAGGACCAGCGCGGCCCAGACGTTGGTGAAGTCCGACCCATCGTCCAGGTAGGTGGAGTCCAGCGCGGCATCAAAGCCCAGAAGCCCGCCCGACCGCCAGCTCAGACCGACGTCGCCGTCCAGCGCGAAGCCCGCGTTGGTGTCGGCGTCCAGATACTCCAGCTTGACGTCACCGCCGAAGGACAGACCGGAGTCCTGAGCCGATGCGGGAAGCGCGAAAGCCGCGACAAGCGCGGGAAGAAGAAGCCTGGTCATGTTTGTTGTCTTTTCTGCTCGGGTTTTTTGGCAGTATGACACAAAACCCGGCAGAAGGAAAGTCCGTCTGAACAACATGTTGTGCGAAACCGCGCCGTCGCGCTGGTCAATAAATGCGGAACGGGCGGGGACAAGCCCCGCCCGCCCCCCAAGCGACGCGTTTCAGGCGTTACTCCTCGGGCTGGCGATAGGCCTTGTGGCAGGCCGAACAGGCCCCGCCGATCCCGCCCATTCCCGCCTTCAGGCTGTCAAGGTCGGTCGCCGCTGCGGTCTGGAACGCTGCAGCCGCAGTGTTGAGGTCGGCAATCTTCTGAAGAAAGTCATCCTGCGCCGTCCAGACTGCCGGCAGTGCGAAGCTGTCCGCCGACTTCTGGTATTCGGACCCGGCCGGAAACTGATCCATGCTCAGCACCGAGGCGATGGCCGCGATGTTGGCCGCAGCCTTGCCGGCCACCGCGGCGTCATAGGGCACCTCGTCCTTGGCCATCGCGCCGACCTTGCCCAGGTCTGTCGCCATCTGCAGCATAAGACCGTGCCGCATTTCGACCGCATCCGCGAACGGATCCTCTTCCTGGGCAATCGCGCCCGAGGCCAGCACGGCACCTGCCGCGGCAATCAGAAGCAAACGTCTCATTGGTGTCTCCCTGCATGAGTTCTGCCACCAAGCCTGTCTTCGCGGGCGCACGCAATATAACTTGTGGTGTACTGGGCCTCGATATGCTCGCGCTTACGGCGAAAAACCGCCTGGTCGGGATGGGTTAAGCCGGTCCGCGCCTATTCGACATTCGGCACGGCCAGCAGATATTCGGCCACCGCCTGCCGGTCGCTTTCGGGAAGGCGGGCCATGTTCTCGACCACATGCGCCATGTGGCCGCCGACGCTGTCATAATCCGGCGTGAAGCCTGTCGTCAGGTACTGCACGATGTCGCCAGCGCTCCAGCCCAGCTTGGCCGGGGTGATGTTCGGGATGCGTCCGTCACCCGACGGGTTCGGCGCGCCCCCCAGCCAGCGGGCGGTGTCCATGCCGCCCAGCATGTTGCGCGGCGTGTGACATTCGCCGCAATGCGCCAGCGCCTCGGCGATGTAGCGCCCGCGCGCGGCTGTCGGCGTCAGGTTCCCCGGCAGCGCCCAGTCGTCGTCAAGGAACAGCAGCTTCCAGGCCCCGATGGTTTCGCGCCGCGAAAAGGGAAAGCCCAGCTCATGCGGCTGGCTGGGGGTCGCGTCCGCGGGCAGGGTCTGCATGAAGGCGTAAAGGTCCGCCACATCCTGCATCTCCATCTTCGCGTAGGACGCATAGGGCAGGGCAGGGTAGTAATGCTCGCCTTCCGGGCTGACCCCGCGGGTGATGGCGTTGGCGAGGTCCAGAACTGTCCAGCCGCCGATCCCGTGCTCGGGGTCCTGGCTGATGTTCGGGGCAACGAAGGTGCCGAAGTCCGAGGGGAAGCGCTGCCCGCCCGACAGGATCAGCTGGGCGTCCCCCTCGGCCTTGTCGGCTGCGTGGCACGAGGCGCAGCCGGTGGCCCAGAAGACCAACTCGCCCCGCGCGGCATCACCGGTCAGGTCCGACACGGCGGCGGCGGCCAGCGGATTGGGCCGGGCAAGCACGTAAAGCCCCCCGGCACCGACCAGACCCAGAACGACCAGCCAGCGCATGATCCGCATCGCCCAACCTCCGACTACAACTTTGCGGCGACCCTAACCGACAGGCCGCCCGCGTCCAATCACGGTTTCTGGCGTAGGCTGTCGACGGTCATCCAGTCAGGCCAGCCGATGAAGTATTCAATCCCGACCAGCACCAGACACAGCGCCACCACCCCGAACACCAGCTTCACCCGGCCCTCGGAGGGCGGGTTCTGCGCCCAGCGTTTGGCACGCAAAAGCCAGGTCAGGGCGTTCATGTTGCCTCGGTGAACCGCACCTTGCCGATGTAAGGCAGGTTGCGGTTGCGTTGCGCAAAGTCGATGCCGTAGCCCACCACGAACTCGTCGGGGATCTCGAACCCGGTCCAGTCGGCCTTGACCGGAACCTCCCGGCGCGAGGGTTTGTCCAGCAGGGCGCAGACCTTCAGCCGCTTGGGTTCCCGCGCCTGCAAGAGGTGGATCACATGGTGCAGCGTGAAGCCGGTGTCGATGATATCCTCGACTACCAGCACGTCGCGGCCCGCGATCTCGCCCCGCAGGTCCTTCAGGATGCGCACTTCGCGGCTGGAGTGCATCGCGTCGCCGTAGGACGAAGCCTCCAGGAAATCGACCTCGACCGGAAGTTCGATCTCGCGCACCAGGTCGGCGATGAAGACGAAAGAGCCCCGCAGAAGACCCACGACCACAAGCTTGTCGGTGCCGTGGAAATGCGTGGTGATCTCGCGCGCCAGCGCCTCGACCCGGGCCGCGATGGCCTTGGCGCTGATCATCTGGTCGATCACATAAGGGCGGTCTGGCATTGCGGTCATCCGGTTACTTCGCCCCTTCCTAGCCGCCAAAGCCACAGATGCAAAGGCCGTGACATGTCGCCCGCTTGATCTTGCCGCCGGGACGGGCCACATCTCGGGCCGAAAGAGACGCAGATGCCCACCCATTCCGAAACCAAACGCCTGCCCTACAGCGCCCAGCAGATGTATGATCTGGTGGCCGATGTCGCATCCTATCCGAAGTTCCTGCCCTGGAATTCCGCCGCCCGCATCCGCTCGCGCACGCCCATCGCGGGCGGGGGCGAAGTGATGGAGGCGGACCTCGTGATCAGCTTCAAGGTCTTCCGCGAACGCTTCGGCAGCCGGGTCACGCTGTGGGCCGAGGCGAAGAAGATCGACACCGAATACCTGGACGGCCCCTTCCGCCACATGCGATCAAACTGGGCCTTCCGCGACATTCCCGGCGGCTGCGAGGTCGACTTCCACGTCGACTTCGAGTTTCGCAATGCGATCCTGCAGGGGATCATCGGCGTGGTCTTCAACGATGCCATGCTGCGTGTCGTCCGCGCCTTCGAGCGCCGCGCGGCGGAATTGTACGGGCCGGGGCCGATCTGACGCGACGGAAATCTCTCGCGGCGGCGTGAAACCCGAACGACCCGTCCGGAGGTTCCATGCGCATCCTTGCCCTGCTGATTGCCCTTGTCCTGTCCCAGCCGCTTGCCGCCGAAACTGTCCGGCTTGGAGACCGCTGGTACCGGATCGAGCTGCCCGCGAACCCCAAGGGTGCGCCCCTGATCCTGGCGCTGCATGGGGGCGGAGGCGACCCGGACCAGTTCGCGCAAGCCTCGGGTCTGGCCCGTGTCGCGACCCGTGCAGGCTTTGCCGTGGTCTTTCCCGCAGGGACCGGTCGGCGGGGGGATCGGCTGCTGACCTGGAACGGCGGCTACTGCTGCGGCCCTTCCGCACGTCGCGGTGTTGATGACATGGGGTTTCTGAAGCAGGTGATCGCCGACGCCGCCCAGCGGTTCGGAGTGGACGGGCAAGGCGTCTACCTGACCGGCATGTCCAACGGCGCGATCCTGGCGGAAACCTTTGCTGCGCAGAACCCGGACCTTGTCCGTGCCGTGGCGGGCGTCTCGGGCACGATGGACACGTCCCGCACCCGCGTTCAAGGCCGGGTCCCCGCGCTGATCATCCACGGCACCGCCGACACGATGGTCCCCTACGAGGGTGGGCAGGGCGACACCAGCCTGACGCGGACCGATTTCGCCTCGGTTCCATCCGTGGTGCAGGCTTTTCTGGCGCCCTGGGGCGGCGTTCTGGCCGAGACCCGGCGCAGCATCGACACTCGCGACGACGGCACGTCCATCACCGTGACCGACTACCAAAGGCGCGGCAAAGTCGTCCTGCGACTGATGACCGTCCAGGGTGGGGGCCACCATTGGCCCGGCGGCCGCAAGGCGCGGCTGACCGAGGGAAAGACGCAAGAGATCGACGCCAACACCGAGATCCTGCGCTTTTTCGCGGCGCATCCCTGACGTCCGGGACAAATTCCTTCGAAGGAATTTGCAAATCTTTTGGGGTCTATATACAGAACTGGCCACACCGGCCAACCAGTTACGGCCCAATCATCGGGCATTTGGTGGGTATCAGAAAATCGCGCCCTCTGGCGGCTCGATGCTATCCCACCATTCCGCTATCGTCTTGCAGGCCGCTTCCATGTTCTGAAAGCGGCGGGTCGCGTCTGATGGGGCTGGGTGTCTTGACCAAGCGATGTGTCGGTGATTCACTCATTCCAAAAAACCCCTGAGGCAAACATGGCGGACCTTTATCTTACCGGGAAGTCGCAGAATGGAAAGCGGCTGATGATCGCTCCAATCACGTCGAGGATGCTGGCGCGATGCCCAGAACCACCGAGTGATACGGCGGGATACTTCCTCACCGAAGAGGAAACAGAAGATGCAACTGGGGCAGTTACCATTTTGGCGCGCATTCCAGATGATGAGTCCGCATTGAAGATTGGCCGCGTTTTTGGTCTAAGGTAGTTTACACGTCTTGGTTTCACTTGCCTTTGCTTGGGAAGAAATCAGGGAAAAGTGACAGTTGGCCGTCCAGGGGGCCGAACCGCTTCTCGTAAAGGCGCTTAAAGTCTTCAATGTCATCGGCCAGCTTCAGCATCGTGAGAACTTCTTGGCGCTGCGCTCTGAGTTTCTCCAGTCCATAGCCCTTGCTCAAGAATTGATGCAGCCGCTCCTTGCGCGTCCCCTTCGCATCAATCTTGGGGTTCAACCTTTGAAGTTCCTTGAGGACTTCTCCCCGCTCAAGGGGGCCATAGACGTACTTATTGGTGAAGTTACCGAAGTGCTGAGGCTTGTTGATGACGGTAGCGCCGCCTTGCCTCTTCACATACTGGCTTGAGCCATACACCTTGTTCAGTGTGATGTAGAAGTCATCCGGGAACTCCTTTTCCCATTCGCGCTTTTCTTGCTCAATGTAGGCTTGCACCATGAGGCGCAAGGCGTCGGGGCTGCGCTCCGTCTGGTAGCCGGTAGCTTCATCAATAAGGCTGACAATGCCGACCTTCGCCAAAGCGTTGATGATAGCCTGCGCTTGACGAGCCATCGGCTCCTGCGCTTTGCTCAATTTCCCGCTGTCGCGGGCGCGGATAACAGCCTTGCAAACCTCGACCAGGATCTCCGCTTCGTAGCCGTGGGCTGGATCCGACCCCACAGCATTGAAAAGGATGGGGTTTTCGATCTTTTTCAGAAGATCTTCTGCCACTTCGGATCCAAGCTTCTTCCCGCCCAAAGTCTTCATGAAGGCGTTCCCGCCCTCCGACTTCAACCCAAGCGCCTTAGCCATGCCCCGCTTGTGAAAAACACGCCTTCCGTCTTCCAAGACGTAGCATTCCAACTGCAAACCACCGATGGGCAGTATCCCCTTGTGGGTTGCCGAAACCATGTCAGCGAGGTCCTTGCCGGGGATCTCATCGTCGGCGGGTCCGCTGCCCACGCCAACCATCGCATCGACGACACTCTCAAAGGTGTCATCAATCGGCGCAATTTCTTCGGGTTTCTTAGCCACGGATCAACTCCTCATAGGACAGGTGCTTGGAAACCATCCGGTCGATGGTCATGTTGATGAGCTGCATGGCGCCAACCTGCGACGTGTTGTGCCGGAAGGAGAACTCCTTGACGTAGCGGTGCAGGTGCTTGGCGCTCATGAAGTGATAGATGCCATAGTGGCCGCGCTTCAGAAGCGCCCAGAAGCTTTCAATGCCGTTTGTATGGGCTTGGCCGTTGATGTATTGGCCGACTTGGTGATTGACGGTCACATGGCGATACCCAAGGCCAGGAAGCGCGCGGTAGACTCGCAGTTGGTCAGTGACGACGGTTGAGCCGACTGCCGCGTTTTCGCAGATGAAGTCGTTTAGGGTTTCGCCCTTGGCATCGGCGACATGCTTGGCGCGGACTTCGCCGTTCTTGTCACGGATACCGACGACAACAGCCTTGCCCTTCGCCCCACCGCCGGGATTGGTTTTCTTGTCGATATGGCGGTTCTTTTCCTTGCCGCCGACGTAGGTTTCATCAACCTGAAGATCGCCGTCCATGTGGTCGTCGCGGTCTTTCAGCCAAGTTTCGCGGATGCGCTGTGCAAGAAACCAAGCCGATTTCTGAGTGATGCCAAGTTCACGGGCCATCTGGGTCGATGGGATGCCCTTGCGGGCGCAGGTGAGCATGTAGATGGCCAGCAGCCACTTCAGCAGCGGCAGGCGGCTTTCGGCAAGCACAGTGCCCGTGCGGACGCTGAAGTGCGCGCGGCAGTCTTTGCAGCGATAGGCCATCGGCTTGTGGTCTTTGCATTCAGTGACCGAGACGCTGCCACAGTGGCCGCAAACCGGCTCACCACCCCAACGGCGTTCTTCGAAGAACCTGCGCGCCGCTTCCTCATCCGGGAACTTGCGGAAGAACTCAAAGGTGCTGAGGGTTTCGGGCTTTTGCATCGTGAACTCCATCGCTAACGAATATAGCTAGCCAAAATGGGCGCCGGGGTCAAGCGATTTTTGGCTAGTTAAGTATATAGGTCCCAATCTTTTCGAAAGGATTTGGCCCTACACCAGCGCCGCGACCAGCAGGCCCAGCACGTGCTCGGTCGCGGCCTTGCGCACCTGCGCCCGACCCAGCGCCCCGAACTCCACCGTCTCGACCTGTGTCGCCTGACCTCTGCGCGCAAGGCCAAAGCAGACCCGCCCCTCGGGCTTGAACTCGGACCCGCCGGGCCCAGCGATCCCGGTGATCGAGACCGCGAGGTCGGCCGCGGACTGCGCAAGCGCCCCCTCGGCCATTTCGCGCGCGACCTCTTCGGACACGGCCCCATATGTGGCCAGCGTTGCCTCGGACACCCCCAGAAGTTCGACCTTCGCCGCGTTGGAATAGGTCACGAACCCGCGCTCGAAGACGTCCGAGGACCCCGCCACATCGGTCAGCGCCGCCGCGACCAGGCCCCCGGTGCAGCTTTCCGCCGTGGCGATCCTGACGCCCCAGTAGCGCGCCCGCGCCAGCAGGTCTGCGACTTCTACCCCAGCCACGGCTGCACCACCCCGTGATAAAGCCCCGCCAGCGCGACCGAGCAAAGCCCGGCGAACAGCCCCGCCCAAAGGTCGTCCAGCATAACGCCCTTCGCCCCCGCCATGCGGTCGGCCCGGCCCACCAGCCAGGGCTTCCAGATGTCGAACAGCCGGAACAACAGGAAGGGCGCGACCCAGCCCGGCCAGGCCCCGAACAAGAGGTCCGGGACATCGTGCCGCCAAAGCGGGATCACCGTGAACGAAAGCGCCAGAAGCTGCCCCGCCACCTCGTCGATCACCACCTCCGAAGGGTCCTCGCCCCCCGTCGCCCGCAGATACTGCGGCACCGCCCAGAACCCCAGCCCCGTCGCGACCACGAACCCCACCGGCACCGCCAGCGCCCAGCCCGCCTGATAGGCCGCCACCGCCAAGACCACCGTGATCGCAGAGGCCCAGGTCCCGCTGGCCGGTTTCAGAAACCCTGCGCCGAAGAAGGTGGCAATCGCGCGGCTCATGCCTTCACCAGCGTCGCCGTGGCAATCGCCGCGATGCCTTCCTCACGCCCGGTGAACCCCAGCCGCTCCGAGGTGGTGGCCTTCACCGAAACCCGGCCTGCATCCACCCCCATGATCCGCGCCAATTCCGCTTGCATTGCAAGGGCATGCGGGCCGATCTTCGGACGCTCACAGACCAGGGTCACGTCGCAATTCCCCAGATCATAGCCGCGTGACCGCGCCAGCCCGATGGCATGGGCCAGGAAGATGTGGCTTGCCGCGCCCTTCCACTGGGGGTCCGAAGGCGGGAAATGCCGCCCGATATCCCCCTCGGCCAGCGCGCCATAGATCGCGTCGGTCAGGGCGTGCATCCCGACATCGGCATCCGAATGGCCCAGCAACCCCTTCCCATGCGGCACTTTCACCCCACACAGCCAGACATGGTCGCCCTCGCAGAAGGCATGCACGTCATAGCCATTTCCCAGCCGCACATCCATCGCTTGCCCCTTCAGGATCGCCTCGGCCCGGGCGAAATCGCCGGGATAGGTCAGCTTCAGATTGGTTTCGTCGCCCTCGACGATGGCCACGTCAAGGCCTGCATCCCGCGCAACCTGTACATCGTCCAGCGCCGCGCCCGGATGCGCCCGATGTGCCGCCAGAATCGGCGCAAAGCGGAACGCTTGCGGAGTCTGCGCGCGCCACAGGCCCGTCCGGTCGACCGTCCCCGAGACCTTGCCGTGATCGCCGCGCCACAGCGCATCCGTGACCGGCAGGGCAGGGGCCGCGCCCATGTGCTCCTCCAGCGCCAAAACCAGCCGGTCGATCAGCGCGCGCGGTACCAGCGGTCGAGCCCCGTCATGGATCAGCACCGCCTCGACACCCGCCCCCTCCAGCGCCCGCAAGCCGGCCAGGACCGAGGCGTCGCGCGTCGCCCCGCCCTCGACCAGTTCGACGCCAAGGCCCGTCGCGCGGGCGCGGTCGTCGGGGTGGATCACCAGCACAACCCGCATCCCCGCAAAGGCTGCCAGGGTATGCGCCAGCACTGGCTTACCCGCCAGCATTTGCCACTGCTTCGGCACCTCTCCGCCCATGCGGCTGCCGCGACCTGCGGCCACGATGATCACGGCTGTCTGCATGGCACCTTCCTTTGTCCTCTGCCTAATCCAGCCCGACCTGCATGACAATCTGGCGCTTTGCACCTGCTGACGCCTAAAAATTGTGCATCGCATGTTTTTCAGTCATAATCCCGTCGCGCTGCCTTGGTCCTGTCAGGTGGCGGCGCTAGCACCGTAAGCAACTGCACAAGGATAAGGCTTTGTCCCTGCCTCTTGGCCCACTGTCATTGACACCTCCGGTTTTCCTGGCCCCCCTGGCCGGGATCACCGACCTGCCGTTCCGTCGTCTTGTCGCCCGCTTCGGCGCGGGGCTGGTGGTCAGCGAGATGGTCGCCAGCGCCGAGGTTGTCCGCGCCCAGCCCGAGGCCCGTGCCCGCGCCGAACTTGGCCTGGGTGAACAGGCGACCAGCGTGCAGCTTGCGGGGCGCGAGCCTTACTGGATGGCCGAAGGCGCGAAGTTCGTCGAAGGGCAGGGCGCCCGCGTCATCGACATCAACATGGGCTGCCCCTCCAAACGGGTGACGACCGGCCTTTGCGGCTCGGCCCTCTTGCGCGACCTGGACCTGGCGCTGACGCTGATCGAGGCGGTGGTCAAGGCGGTCAAGGTCCCTGTGACGCTGAAGACCCGGCTTGGCTGGGACGACACCCTGCACAACGCGCCCGAGCTTGCGCAGCGCGCGGAAGGTGCAGGCGTGCAGATGATCACCATCCACGGCCGGACCCGCTGCCAGTTCTACAAGGGGTCCGCCAACTGGGCTGCGATCCGGGCGGTGAAAACGGCCGTGACCATCCCCGTCATCGCCAACGGCGACATCACCGACACCGCCACGGCGCGTGAGGCGCTGCGCCTGTCCGGTGCCGATGGCGTGATGATCGGCCGTGGCGCGCAGGGCGCACCCTGGAAGCTGGCCCAGATCGCCCACGACCTTTACGGCACGCCCGCGCCGAAGGTCCCCGAAGGCGGCGCCTTGGGCCGGATGATCCTGGATCATTATGAGGACATGCTCACCTTCTACGGCCGCGAGCTTGGCCTGCGCATGGCCCGCAAGCACCTTGGCTGGTACCTGGACGAGGCGGGCCTGCCCCATGCCCGCGAGGCGATCCTGACCTCCACCGACCCGGCCGACGTGATCCAGCTTCTGGAACAGGCCTTCGCCGAGCTGGAGCTTGCCGCATGACCCCCTACCGCGCGCCCTATCCGGTGCCCGGTGTCATCTGGGCCTCGCTGCCCTTACCGACGCTATTGATCGACCAGGGCGCGATGATCCTGGAGGCGAACCCCGCGGCCGAGACCTTCCTCAACACCTCGCAGAAAAGCCTGATCGGCCAGCCGGTCTTTGACCGGCTGTCGATCGAGGCCCCGATGGAAGAGGCGTTGATCCGCGTCCGCGCCAACCAGTCGCCCCTGAACATCAACGACGTCGACGTGACCACCGGCGAACGGCCCCCGGTTCAGTGCACGATCCACCTCGCGCCGATGCACGACAATCCCGGCATCGTGATGCTGATCCTGTCGCCCCGGGAACTGGCCGACCGTCTGGGCCGCTCGATGGGGGCCAAGACCGCCGCCCGGTCCGCCATCGGCATGGCCGAGATGCTGGCGCATGAGATCAAGAACCCGCTCGCCGGGATTTCCGGTGCCGCGCAGCTGCTGTCGATGAACCTCGCGCCCGAAGACCAGGAGATGACCGACCTCATCGTCGAGGAAACCCGCCGCATCGTGAAGCTTCTGGAACAGGTGGAGCAGTTCGGCAACCTGCGGCCCCCGGACCGCAAGCCGGTGAACCTGCACGACGCGCTGGACCGCGCCCGGAAGTCGGCGCTGGTAGGATTTGCCGCCCACATGACCATCACCGAGGATTACGACCCCTCGCTGCCGCCCACCTTTGCCGACAGCGACCAGCTGATGCAGGTCTTCCTGAACTTGATCAAGAACGCCGCCGAGGCCTGCCGCAACGGCGGCACGATCCGCCTGCACACCTTCTACGACCTCAGCTTGCGCCTGCGCCGCAAGGATGGCCCCTCGGCCGCCCTGCCGCTGAACGTCGAGATCATCGACGATGGCCCCGGTATTCGTCCCGACATCGCCGCCAATATCTTCGAGCCCTTCGTCTCGGGCCGCGAGAATGGCACCGGCCTGGGTCTGGCGCTTGTCTCTAAGATCATCACTGACCACGAGGGCTGGATCACCGTCGATTCCACCCCTGGCCGCACCGTATTCCGCGTCTCGCTGCCAATGGCGCCGCGCGAGAAGAAGAAGGAGTCCCGCTGAAATGGATGGCACCATTCTCGTCGCCGACGACGACCGCACGATCCGCACGGTCCTGACCCAGGCGCTGACGCGCGC
>NZ_JAXMMF010000053.1:0-7777 GCF_034366665.1 Tabrizicola sp.
TGCCCTTCGGCGAGATGGCGGCGCTGGACACCCACATCCCTGGTGCTTTGCCACCGACGCCCTATGCCCGCTGGGGGGACGGACCGCTGGCGCTGTTGCTGGCAGGTCTCGCCCTTCTGGCGATGATCGGGCGGCGGCGGTGAGGTCGGCCTGTCGTCCAAAGAGGCGACCAAGGCAATGATGGGCCGGATCGACGGCATCGTCCGCGACTGCGTGAAGGACATCGGATACGAGCAGAAGAAGTTCCACTGGGAAAAGATCAAGGTCCACAACTACATCCACGAACAGTCCGCGCATATCGCGCAGGGCGTCGACAAGGATGGCGCGGGCGACCAGGGCATCATGTTCGGCTATGCCACGCTGGAGACGGCAGACTACATGCCGGCGCCGATCCAGTATGCCCACGCGATCCTGCGCCGCCTGGCCGAAGTGCGGAAATCGGGTGCCGAGCCGACGCTGGGCCCGGACGCGAAAAGCCAGCTGACCTTGCGCTATGCCGATGGCAAGCCGGTCGAGGTGACCTCGATCGTGCTGTCGACCCAGCATACCTCCAAGCGCCAGACCTCGAAGGTCATCCGCAAGATCGTGGAGCCCTATATCCGTGAGGTCCTGCCCGACGGCTGGATCACCCGGAAGACCGAATGGCACGTGAACCCGACGGGGACCTTCGTGATCGGCGGGCCGGATGGCGACGCGGGCCTCACGGGGCGCAAGATCATTGTCGACACCTATGGTGGCGCGGCGCCCCACGGCGGCGGCGCTTTCAGCGGCAAGGACCCGACCAAGGTTGACCGCTCGGCCGCCTATGCGGCGCGCTATCTGGCGAAGAACGTGGTGGCCGCAGGGCTGGCCGACCGTTGCACGCTGCAGGTCAGCTATGCCATCGGTGTGGCGAAACCGCTGTCGATCTATGTCGACACCCACGGCACCGGAAAGGTTCCGGAAGCGGTGATCGAGAAGGCCGTGGCCGAGGTGATGGACCTGACGCCTCGCGGTATCCGCACCCATCTGGACCTGAACCGCCCGATCTACGCCCGCACCAGCGCCTACGGCCACTTCGGCCGCGCGCCCGAGGCCGATGGCGGCTTCTCGTGGGAACGCACGGATCTGGTCGAGGCGCTGAAGAAGGCCGTGTGACCGGGCAAGCCGTCCTTGTGGCATCGAGCCACGCGGACGGCGTCGCCAGGTCCGGCTCCGGTCGCGCCTTGACGCTGTGGTCCCGCTCTGTTTGAAGGCCCCGAAGCAATCCGGGGCCTTTTCATGACCGACGCGCCAGAGCGCCGCAACTTCTATGGCCGCATCCGCGGCAAGACCCTGCGCGCCAGCCAGAAGGACTATCTGGCCGAGGACCTGGTTCCCCTGACCCTGCGCGGTGTCACCCGGGAGGAGAACCCGTCGCGATCGCTGCTGGACCTTGGCTTCGTCAAGGGGCCGCTCTGGCTGGAAGTCGGCTTTGGCGGCGGAGAGCATCTGGTGCATATGGCCGCGCGGAACCCCGACGTGACGATCCTGGGGGCTGAGCCTTTCGTCAATGGCATCGCCATGCTTCTGGGAAAGATCCGGGGGGCGGGGGTCACGAACCTCTGGCTGCATCCCGGCGACGTGCGTGACCTGTTCGACGTGCTGCCTGACGGCTGCCTGAGCAAGGTCTTTCTGAACTACCCCGACCCCTGGCCCAAGGCCCGCCACCACCGCCGCCGCTTCGTGACGCCGGAATACCTGGGGCCTTTGGCGCGCAAGATGGCTTCGGGGGCCGAGTTCAGGGTGGCGACTGACATCCCCGACTATGTGCGCCAGACGCTGGAGGAGGTGCCCCCCGCAGGATTCAAGCTGGTCGCGCAGACTGGCTTGGGCGCCGCCTGGGACGATTGGCTGTCCACCCGCTATGAGCAGAAGGCCCTGCGCGAGGGTCGCCTGCCGCATTACCTGACCTTCCATCGGGGCTAGGCCGGCGGGGCAGCGCCGGAGTTTTCAAAAACTCCGGACCGATTTCTTTGAAGAAATCGGGGTCGCGCGGGGCTGTCGCTTGCGTTATCAGGCATGCCGGAACCTGTAGGGGAGACGACGATGTCCGGCCACGGCGAAGCGCAACCGATGAAATCCCGCAAGTCGGGCCCGTTGAAGGGCGTGGCGGCCGTGCCGGGCGACAAGTCGATCTCGCACCGGTCGCTGATCTTTGGCGCGATGGCGGTGGGCGAGACGACGATCACCGGGTTGCTGGAAGGCCAGGACGTGCTGGACACCGCCAAGGCGATGCGTGCCTTCGGGGCGACCGTCACCCGGCATGGCGAAGGGGCCTGGACGGTGAACGGCGTTGGCGTTGGCGGTTTCCAGGAACCGTCGGACGTGCTGGACGTCGGCAACTCTGGCACCGGCGCGCGGCTGATCATGGGGACCATGGCGACGACGCCGATCACGGCGACCTTCACGGGGGATGCCTCGCTGCGCAAGCGCCCGATGGGCCGGGTGACGGACCCCTTGTCCATGTTTGGTGCCCGCGCCTATGGCCGCAAGGGCGGCCGCCTGCCGATGACCATCGTCGGGGCCGCGAACCCGGTCCCGGTGCGCTATGCGCTGCCTGTTGCCTCGGCTCAGGTCAAGTCGGCGGTGCTGCTGGCAGGCCTTAATGCGCCAGGCGAGACGGTGGTGATCGAACGCGAGCCCACGCGGGACCATTCCGAGCGGATGCTGGTGGGTTTCGGGGCGCAGCTTCACGTCGAGAAGACCGCCGAGGGCCATGTCATCACCCTGACCGGCCAGCCCGAACTGCGCCCGCAGACCGTGGCGGTGCCGCGCGATCCCTCCAGCGCCGCCTTCCCGGTCTGCGCGGCCCTGATCGTCGAGGGGTCGGACATCCTTGTCCCCGGCGTTTCCCAGAACCTGACCCGCAACGGCCTCTACCTGACCCTGGTCGAGATGGGCGCCGAGATCGAGTTCCAGAACCCCCGCGAAGAAGGCGGTGAGCCGGTGGCCGACCTGCGCGTCCGCTTCAGTGGCAATATGAAGGGGATCGAGGTGCCGCCGGAACGTGCGCCCTCGATGATTGACGAATATCCTGTGCTGTCGGTCGTGGCGGCCTTCGCCCAAGGCAAGACGGTGATGCGGGGCATCAAGGAGCTTCGTGTCAAGGAGAGCGACCGGATCGACGCGATGGCGCGCGGACTGGAAGCCTGTGGCGTGCGCGTGGAAGAGGACGAGGATACCCTGATCGTGCACGGCATGGGTGCGGGTGGGGTTCCGGGCGGGGCGACCTGCGCGACCCACATCGACCACCGGATCGCGATGAGTTTTCTGGTCTGCGGGCTGGCGGCGAAGGCCCCGGTTGCGGTCGATGACGGCTCACCGATCCAGACCTCGTTCCCGATCTTCGAGGGCCTGATGCGGGGACTTGGGGCCGAGATCGAGCGGGGCTGACCTCGGCCCGCCTGCTTAAAAGACGTCAAGCAGGTAGAGGATGATGATGATCGGGATCGGGATGCCGATCAGCCAGGCAAGGGCGCCTTTCATGGGGTGTCTCCTTCGGATGGTTGGTTGCCCTGACAACGCCCGGTGAAGCGAGGCGGTTCCCGATCAGGGATCAACCGTGGGGCGGACGAAGATAGCCGAGCCGGTACAATGCGTCAGGCGTTTCCGTGGGCGTGGTCGGGGCTCGCCCTTTTTGTCGCGGGAATCCGGATGCACGCGGTGGTCCTGCGTCTGGCTCGGGCATCGGACCGTAGGACCGTTGCCGACGACCAGCCACAGAAAGCGGTCGCATGACTGGCTGCGCGGTTTCCGATGGCAGGCGGTACGGTGCGCTTTGGCGCACCCTATGCTGAGCCGGTCCGTTCGAAGGGCCAGCGGGCCTCGGCAAAGGCAGTGATGGCGGCAGTGATGCGCGCGAAACTTTGCGCCGCACGGGGGACGGAAGTCCGGGCACGGAGGTAGCCGTGGACAAGGCCCTTTTCGGTGACGGAATGGGCACGTCCCCCGGCCTGGGTGAGCTTCGCGGCATAGGCCGGGGCGTCGTCGGCCAGGGGGTCGCATTCGGCGGCGAGGGCGAGGGTCATCGGCAGGCCCGTGAAGTCGGTGTCTTTTAGCGGGCTGACGGTGGGGTCTTTCTCCGGGGCGGGACCGTCGTGGCGGATGTCTTTGTAGAAGAGGACGTCGTCGCGGGTCAGCATCGGGGCGTTCCCGTGGGTCAGGTAGCTGCCTTGGGTCAGGTCTCCGCCGAGGCCGGGGTAGATGAGGACCTGGCCTTTGATCTGCGGGTGGCCGCGGAGGGCGTGGCAGGTGGCGGCGGCGAGGTTGGCCCCGGCGCTGTCTCCGACCAGGATCAGGGGGCCTTTGGCGGCGAGGGCGCGGGCCACGGCGCAGGCGTCGTCGAAGGCGGCGGGGTGTTTGTGTTCGGGGGAGAGGCGGTAGTCGGCGGAGACGACGGTCAGGCCGGTGGCCCCCCGGATGTCGGCGCAGACTCCGTCGTGGGAGTGGAGCCCGCCGACCACGAAGCCCCCGCCGTGGAGGTAGAGGACGGTGGGTTGGTCCCCCGGGTAGACCCGGCAGGGGACACCGGCGATGGGCTGGTCGTGGGAGGTGACGCCGGAAGGGTAGGGGGTGTCGAAGGTCGCGCACATCCGGTCGTAGATCGCGCGTTGGTCCGCGATGGAGAGGGTCGCGGTGTTCTCGGGGTAGGAGGCGTTGGTTTTTTCGATGAAGGCCCAGGTGGGGGCGTCGATGAGGGTCTGGTAGTCGGGCATGGCGGGCCTCCGGTTCGCAGCGGAGTGTAGGGGTGGTGAGGGGGGCTGTCCACGCAGGACAGGGGCGGGGGAGGCAGGGATATCAAGGGATTGGGTGTGGGCGTTTACTTTGCGTTAACTCAGGCTGCGCATATTGGCAAAGTCGCTTGGCACGGGAAGAAGTGCCTACGCGTCGCGCCCTTGGTTTTGCATCCAGAAAGAAAAGTTCCAACTTAAAATACACGCATAGATTGCCATGATTTGGTCATAAGTGCATGAAACTAATCACAAGTGTGACAGTCCTTATGTGAGTTCCGTATGCTTGACACCTCGAAACTACCTCGCTCGTTTTCCGTTCCGTTCGGCGAGACGTCCTACGATTTTGTCGTCACGGGCGCCTCCGATGAAAAGTCACTTGTGTTGAATGTCGCGCGCGAAAATGGCGGGCAGCGCCGTCAGTTTGGCAACGGTCTGACCATCGACCGACACGCGGGTCACTTTCACTTTGCTGACGTGGTGCAGGAAGATATCAATGGTCTGACCCCAACGGCGATGAAATTGAACGCGATCCCGGCAAAGTTGCTTTCTGTTGTATGGCGGATGATTGGCGGCCTTTTGGGTGCGGCACCTGGAACATTCTTCCTCAGTGGCGGGGGATTTGCGCTGGGCTGGAACCTCGTGATGCTGGCAATCCTGATTGCCATCATTGCCTTTGCACTGACCGTCGGAATTTATGTCGTGGCACCACTGCTTGCGATCTCGGTGATCTGCTTTGTCGTGGAACTTGCCTATTTTAAGCCCAACGAAGAGCAACGGATCAAGGCGTTCATGGAAGGCATTGCCGGGAATGTTCGCGATCTGGTCGAAGAAACCGTCGTCCACTGACAATCACAAAGAAGGGTTTCAAAATGAACCGTCGCAGTTTTCTGCTGTCAATACCCGCGACGATGGTCGCAATGACTGCGGCCCACGCTGAAGGCGACGCACTTGCCGTCGCGTTCAACAACTTGTCGGCCACCGAAAAGGTAGCCGCCCAAGAAAAGCTGGCAGCGGGCGGCTTTTATACTGGAGGACTTGATGGATCGTTCGGTCCGGGCACCAAGTCGGCAGCGATAAACGCCGCTGCGTTCATTAAAGACAACAGCTATGGGAAGATTATCTTTGACCTGTCATCAACGAGTGGCGCAGAAAAGTTCCTTGTTTCCCTGACGACCGGCGATCTGGACAAATATCTGTGGGGCGAAGGGGACGAATCCGACGGAGGCTGAATAGTAATCAGTCGCCGCGCGTTGGTTAGCGGAATTGGGGGCCAGATAAGTTGCTGGCGAAGCTTGTGAAGTTTCCCCTCGCCCGGAATCAGGTGCGGAAGCTTGCTGGGCCACGCCTTCCCCACTGCCCGGCCACGGGCCGGGCGTTCTTCGCGAAAATCCTTTATTGGAGGGTTTCTGAGCGCTCATCTCCCCCTCGGGAGGGCGCTTCGTGACGGCGGCCTGTAGAACTGCGGTGGGAGGGGGTGAGGGATAAAGGGCTTTGATCCCGCCTTGGCTTGGGCCCGCCCGAGGGAAGGCGCGGCCCTGTTTTGCTCGCGGGGTGGTGGGCAGATTGCCCACCCTACGCGCGGTGCAGATTGGTAGGTGGTTTGGCGTTGGGGGAGTGGCGCGCAATGAATGCGCACCCTACGGGTGGTGCGCTGTAGCGCACCCTACGGGAGTTGACAGGTGGCGAGGGCGTCGGGGCAGGCCCCGACCTACGGGGTGGGGGGAGTCGGGGTGAACCCCGACTTACCGCGCGAACCGTTTGTACTTCACCCGCTTCGGCTCCAGCGCATCAGGGCCCAGGCGGCGGACCTTGTCTTCCTCGTAGGCCTGGAAGTTGCCCTCGAACCATTCCACATGCGCGTCGCCTTCGAAGGCGAGGATGTGGGTGCAGAGGCGGTCCAGGAAGAAGCGGTCGTGGCTGATGATGATTGCGCAGCCGGCGAAGTCTTCGATGGCGGCTTCCAGCGCCTGCAGGGTTTCGACGTCAAGGTCGTTGGTCGGTTCGTCGAGGAGGAGCACGTTGCCGCCCGATTTCAACAGCTTGGCCATGTGAACGCGGTTGCGTTCCCCGCCCGACAGCAACCCGACCTTCTTCTGCTGGTCCGTCCCCTTGAAGTTGAACGCCCCGGTGTAGACGCGGGAGTTCATCTGCATGTCGCCGAGGTGGATGACCTCGGCCCCGCCAGAGATCTCCTCCCACACGTTCTTGTTCGGGTCCAGGGCATCGCGGGATTGGTCGACGAAGGCCAGTTTCACCGTCTCGCCCAGCTTGATCGTGCCTTCATCGGGCGCTTCCTGGCCGATGATCATGCGGAACAGGGTCGACTTGCCCGCACCGTTCGGGCCGATGACGCCGACGATGGCGCCCGGCGGGACGGTGAAGGTCAGGTCCTCGATCAGAAGCTTGTCGCCCATGTGCTTTTTCAGGCCCGTGACCTCGATCACCTTGTTCCCAAGGCGTTCGCCGTTCGGGATGATGATCTGCGCGGTCGAAGCGCGTTCCGAGACGGTCTGCCCGGCCATCTCGTTGTAGCGGTTGAGGCGGGCCTTGCCCTTGGCCTGACGCGCCTTGGCGCCGGAGCGGATCCACTCCAGTTCCTTTTCCAGCGCCTTCTGCTTGGTCTTGTCCTCACGCGCTTCCTGCGCCATCCGCTTGGCCTTCTGGTCCAGCCAGGCGGAGTAGTTGCCTTCGTAGGGGATGCCCCGGCCGCGGTCGAGTTCCAGGATCCAGCCGGTGATGTCGTCCAGGAAATAGCGGTCGTGGGTGACGATCAGGATCGTGCCCTTGTAGTTGATCAGGTGCTTTTGCAGCCAGGCGATCGACTCGGCGTCGAGGTGGTTGGTGGGTTCGTCGAGAAGCAGCATGTCGGGCTTTTCAAGCAGAAGCTTGCAGAGCGCGATACGGCGGCGTTCCCCGCCCGAAAGCGTGGTCACGTCGGCATCATCGGGCGGGCAGCGGAGCGCGTCCATCGCGACGCCGACCGTTGCCTCAAGCTCCCACAGGTTGCCGGCGTCGATCTGGTC
>NZ_JAXMMF010000054.1:0-10044 GCF_034366665.1 Tabrizicola sp.
TGGCGCAACAGCACCCCGGCTACGGCTGGGAAGCCAACGCAGGCTACCCGACAAAGGCGCATCTGGAGGCGCTGCAAAATCTAGGCGTGACCGCTTGGCATAGACGCTCATTCAAGCCCGTCCACAACATATTGTATCAAGAGAATTCTGTAACCTGTTGATTCAATAAAGAATTTGACGGCGATTCGCCTCTGACTCATGATTCACCCCAACAACGGCACACCAGAGATGCCGGGGGCAGAGGCAAAGAATGGCGACCAGGCATACCGCGGCGGAGCATGCGCTTCCGCTGAACCAGATCCTTTCCGGCGACTGTGTGGAGGTGATGAACTCCCTCCCGGCGGGGTCTGTCGACCTCATCTTCGCCGACCCGCCCTACAACCTTCAACTGCGGGGCGACCTGCACCGGCCCGACAACTCCAAGGTCGACGCGGTGGATGACCACTGGGACCAGTTCGCTAGCTTTGCCACCTACGACAGCTTCACGAAAGACTGGCTGGCGGCAGCGAAGCGGCTGTTGAAGCCCAACGGGGCGATCTGGGTGATCGGCAGCTATCACAACGTGTTCCGCCTGGGGGCCGAGTTGCAGAACCAGGGCTTCTGGCTGCTGAACGACGTGGTCTGGCGCAAGTCGAACCCGATGCCGAACTTCAAGGGCAAGCGGCTGACCAACGCCCATGAGACGCTGATCTGGGCCTCCCGCGATGAAGCCGCGAAATACACCTTCAACTACGAGGCGCTGAAGGCTCTGAACGACGGCATCCAGATGCGGTCGGACTGGGTGATCCCGCTGTGCACCGGGCATGAGCGGCTGAAGGATGAAAACGGCGACAAAGCCCATCCGACCCAGAAGCCCGAGGCGCTGCTGCACCGGGTGATCGTGGCGACGACCAATCCGGGCGACGTCGTGCTGGACCCCTTCTTCGGGACGGGAACGACCGGGGCGGTGGCCAAGATGCTGGGCCGCGACTTCATCGGGATCGAACGTGAGGCAGCCTATCGCAAGGCAGCCGAGGCCCGGATCGCGCGGGTGCGGAGGTTTGATGCCTCGGCTCTGGAAGTGACCGGGTCAAAGCGGGCGGAACCCCGGGTGCCGTTCGGGCAGGTCGTCGAACGCGGCATGCTGCGGCCGGGGGAGGAGCTTTTCTCTCTGGGCAACCGCTTCAAGGCCAAGGTCCGCGCCGATGGGACGCTGATCGGCAACGACGTGAAGGGCAGCATCCACCAGGTGGGGGCCGCACTTGAAGGCGCGCCGTCCTGCAACGGCTGGACCTACTGGCACTTCAAACGGGACGGCAAGATGGTCCCGATCGACATCCTGCGGCAGCAGATCCGGGCCGAGATGGAGGCCGACGGCAGCCGCACGCACTGAATTTCGGAACACGCCTGTCCCCCGGACCGCCTGGGGGACACCTTCACCCCGCCGAGATGTCTCGGCGGGGCTTTTTCATCCGTCCGCTTGGTCAGTCTTCCAGATGCAAGGGAATCAATGGCTTGGTTGCGGGCGTTCCGCGATCGTGACCCACGATCCGGTTGTGCCCCAGCGCGGAATCCGGTCTTCTGGATGTCACAGAAAAACGGAGGCCCCGATGAACGGCGCAGAGACTTTGGTTCAGACCCTGCTGGCTTCGGGCGTGAAGGTCTGTTTCGCCAACCCCGGCACCTCCGAGATGCATTTCGTCCATGCGCTGGACCAGCACCCCGAGATGCGCTGCATCCTGTGCCTGTTCGAGGGCGGAGTTTCGGGCGCGGCGGACGGGTATTACCGTATGAAGGGAGAAGTCGCGGCCACGCTTCTGCACCTGGCCCCCGGCTTCGGGAACGCCTTCGCCAACCTGCACAATGCACGGAAGGCGCAATCGGGCGTGCTGAACATCATGGGCGACCATGCCGATTATCACCTGCGGTTCGAGGCCCCGCTGAAGGGCGATACGGTCGGGGTGGCGCAGGCGGTCTCGCACTGGACGCGCGTCTGTTCCTCTTCCGGCAAGGTGGCCATTGATGCGGCCGCGGCAGTGCAGGCGGCGCGCGCCAAGGGCGGACAGATCGCCACGTTGATCCTGCCCGCGAATACAGCGTGGGAGGAGGCGTCAGGTTTTGCGGTGGCGTCTCCTGCCGCGGCCTTGCGGCGTCCGTCGGAGGCCGAGGTTGCGGCGGCGGCCCGCGCCTTGCGCCAGCCGGGGGCGATCCTGATGATCGACGGCCCGGCGCTGCATTCGGACCTTGGGCTGCTTGCCAAACGTCTGACTAAAGCCTGCGGCGCGCGGCTGATGCAGCCGTTCTTCGTCAGCCGCTTCCGGCGCGGCGCGGGGACGGTCAAGATCGAACGGATGGCCTACCGGACCCCGGACAACCAGAAGCTTCTGGCCGGTGCGCCCGCGCTGGTCCTGTGCGGAACGGCGCGTCCGGCGGGGTTCTTTGCCTATCCCGGCTTGCCTTCGACCCCCGACGACCCGGACACCCGGCTGATCGACCTGTGCAGCCGCGAGATGGACATCGCCGGGACCTTGCAGGCGCTGGCCGAGGAACTGGGCGAGGTGGCCCTGACGCCCGATGACTTTGTGCCGGAGGATCGTCCGGCGCTGGCGGAGGGATCGCTGACAATGGCCAAGGTCGGCGAGTCCATCGCGGCGCTGCTGCCCACGGACGCGGTGATCGTGGACGAGGGGATCACCGCCTCGGCCCACCTTGCCCCCGCATTGCGGCGGGCGCCGGGCCATGACGTGCTGACGATCACTGGCGGGTCCATCGGCTTTGGCCTGCCCAACGCCGTCGGCGCGGCAGTGGCCTGCCCGGACCGCAAGGTTGTCGTGCTGGAGGGCGACGGGTCGGGGATGTATACGCTCCAGTCCCTCTGGACGATGGCGCGCGAGGGGCTGGACGTCACCACGGTGATCTTTGCGAACCGCGGCTACCAGATCCTGCGGGAAGAGTTGGCTGCGATGGGCGTGAACGAGGTCGGACGCAACGCGCAGCGGATGTTCGACGTCGATGGTCCGCAGCTGGACTGGGTGGCCCTGGCACAGGGGCACGGGGTGCAGGCCGTGCGGGTCAGCGACATGGCCGGTTTCAATTCAGCCTTCGGCGACGCGATGGGGCAGCGCGGGCCAAGGCTGATCGAGGTGGTCTGCTGACGGGCCGCTCGTCGTGCACTTCGTTTCTCCTCGCTGGGGCGGACCCCAAGCGACGAGCGCATGAAATGCGACGAGGAGCGGCTTTCAGGACAGGCCCGCGAAGGGGTCGCGCCAGGCTTCAATCTGGTTGAGCTGGTTGAGCTGGTTGGCCAGCCGCTGCACGTGGGGGTAGTCCGCCAGCGGTAAGCCTGCGGCTTTGGCAAACGGAAAGCAGGTCGCAACGCGGAAATCTGCGTAGGACAGACGGTCGTCGACCAGCCAAGTCCGTCCCTGCAGTTCTGCGTCAAGGATGCCCATGAACTGCATCCAGTCGCGCAGTGCATCGTCGAAGACCTGCTGTTCCGGCTGGAAATCCATGAACGTTGGTGCGATCAGCTTCCAGAAGTAAAAGACGTCCCCCGCCCGGTTCAGATGGTGCGTCGCCCAGGAGATCCACATGATCATCTCGGCCTGACTATCACCGGTGCGCCAGAAGTCCGATCCGGCAAGCGCCGAAAGCTTGCAGGCGATGGCGTCGGCTTCCCAGTAGGTCCGTGCGTCCGTGGTCAGGACCGGAACGCGGGTGTTGGGGTTGATCGGGCGGAAGGCGTCCTGATGATCGGGATGCATCGGACTGGCAGCGACATACTCTACCCGCGCATCCAGGTAGCGCGCCACAGCCACGGCAACCCGGGGGTTCAGGTTCTGCGAATAGTAAAGCTTCATGGCGATCCTCCCGCGCTGAAGCCATTACATACCATTTGGTATGTAAGTCAACCCGTGACCGGATTCAGTGCCTTGTTGTAGGCGTGCCAGTCCTTGATGTCGGGATAATGCATCCGACGCCAGGCCTTGACCCGCCGGTTCATGATGCGCTTCCACAAAGGCGGAAACATCGCGGCCATCGTCATGAGCGGGTAGCCGAAGGGAAGCTGCGGCGCCTCGTCGCTGGAATAGGTCTGCAGCACCGGAAAGCGGCGGTCGGGTTTGTAATGGTGGTCAGAATGGCGCTGAAGGTTGATCAAAAGCCAGTTCGATGCGCGCAGGTCGGCGTTCCAGCTGTGGCGCGGCAGGACATGTTCATACTTGCCCTCCCCCAGATGGCGGCGGGTCAGACCGTAGTGCTCGATGTAGTTCACCAGCTCGAGCTGCCAGATCGCGGTGCCGGCCTGGATCAGGAACAGCCCAAGACCGGACCAGCCGCCCAGCGCCAGCGCAAGGGCCAGAAAGGCCAGCTGCAGCACGGCGTAGCGCCAGAAGGGGTTCGTCCGGTGCCACCAGGGCAGGCCCCTGCGAGACAGCATCGCCGCCTCGGCCTTCCAGGCAGAGGGTGGGCATTGCACAAGGACGCGGGGGAAAAAGCGGTGGAAGCCTTCGTTGTAGCGGGCGGTGACCGGATCGCGCGGTGTGCCGACATGGGTATGGTGGACCCGCAGGTGTTCCGACCGGAAGTGTGAGTAGAGGACCGAAGCCAGAAGAAGATCGGCAAGCCAGCGTTCCAGCCGGGATTTCTGATGCATCAGCTCGTGGCTGTAATTGATGCCGATGGTGCCAGAGATGACGCCCATACCGAAAAACAGCCCGATGCGTTCGCCGGTGTCGAGATGCGGCGCCTGCGGGACATACCAAAGCATTGTGGCAAGCAGGGCGAACTGAACCCAGGGCCAGACCAGCGTGATCGCGCGGTAGGCGGTCAGCGCATCCTCCGGGGTCTGGGGGTCGGGGTTGGCGGTATTGTGGCCGGTGAGGGCGTCGAGGATCGTGAAAAGCCACCAGGTCGCCAGCGGCAGAAGAGCGATGGTCCAGCCGCCCCAGGCCATGCCGGCCAGGGCCAGCGGCGGAAGGGCCAGCGACAACCAGAACGGCAGGGCATTGGGAAGCGGTGTCACGGAGAAACGGTTCTGACTGGTCAATGGGACAAGGTCCTAACTGCCCCGCGTTTGGCTGCGTGTCAAAGCTTTCTCGCCGAGGATTTTAAGCACTCCCCTTGTCCCGGTCCGCGACGGGCGGTTCGATGCCGTGACGGGCAAGGTCCCAGGCCTTGCGCATCACGGTGGGCAGATCGGCGGGGCGGAAGCTGTGGCGGGGAACAAGGTTTCCACGGCTGGGGGGGCCGTCAAGTCGGGCGACGCGGATGCTGAGGATCAGGTGGAAATGGGTGAAGGTGTGGCGGACCTCGCCGATCTCCTGCCAGTCGACGGAAGCGGGCGCGGAGCCGCCCTGCCCGTCCCAGCCGTCGCCGGGAATGCCAAGCATGCCACCCAGCAAGCCCTTGTCGGGACGGCGCTCCAGAAGGATGGCCCCGTCGCGGTGGCCAAGCCAAAGCGTGCCGCGGCGGGTGGGTTTGTCGGGCTTGGGCGACTTGCGGGGAAGGTCGGCCTGAGCGCCTTCGGCGCGGGCGCGGCAGGCATGCGACCAGGGGCAGATGCCGCAGGCCGGCGAGCGAGGGGTGCAGATCGTGGCGCCCAGGTCCATGATGGCCTGCGCGTAGTCACCTGGTCTGTGCGCGGGGGTCAGCCGGGCGGCAAGAGCGGTCAGCTCGGCCTTGGCGGCGGGCAGTGGCGTCTCGACCAGGTGCAAGCGAGAGATGACGCGTTCCACGTTGCCGTCAACGACGGTGGCGGGCGCGTCATGGGCGATGGCAGCGATGGCCGAGGCGGTGTAGGGGCCGATGCCGGGCAGGGTCAGGAGGCCGTCGCGCGTGTCGGGGAACCTGCCCCCGTGGTCAGCGACGACAGCGCGGGCGCATTTCAGCAGGTTTCGCGCGCGGGCGTAGTAGCCAAGCCCCGCCCATTCGCCCATCACGTCCGCATCCGCTGCGGCGGCAAGGGCCGCAACCGTGGGCCAGCGGGCGGTGAAGCGGTGGAAATAGTCCCGCACGGCAGCAACGGTGGTCTGCTGAAGCATCACCTCGGACAGCCAGACCCGGTAGGGGTCGGGGCGGACCCCTGCGGCCCGATCCTGGGGCGAGACCCGCCAGGGCATTACCCGGGCGTGACGGTCGTACCAGGCCAGAAGCTGGGTCGAGAGGGTGTCGGAGGCGCTGTCCATCCGGGCGAAGATAGCGGTTGGCGCATCGGCTGCCAGAGCCGCTTTGCACTGCGGGACGAAAAGGAGGACGCATCGGGCCGGCTTGCGCGACACAGGTGCAGGTCCTTGGACCTTATCCCCTGCCCTGCGCGGAAGGCTGGACGACGCGGCCCGGTCGACCGCTTTGGCCTGGTGCCCCTTGGGCCCTGTCGCGATGTCACTGAGACATTTTAGTCGGAAGGTGTGTGCCGCGTGCGGCAGGGAAGCGGGTGGGTAGGGTGGGCGATATCGCCCACCCTACGCTTGGAGCCACCCATTCGCGGCGTCCCCGGCCCGATTGTTTCCAGAAAACCCGCGCTCCATAACGCATTCTTTATTCCCCTTGGCAGCCTTGCCACTGGCGGGGGCGGTCCCTTGCGGTAGAATAGCCACAACAGGAGACCCGCCGCGCACCATGAGCCGCAAGCCGCCCGCATCACCCAGTGCCGACCACCGGATGCGCGGGTTCGAACCCGCCTTCGGGCTGATGAAGGATGCCGTCCGAACAGCGGGAGAGTCTCGGGGCTTTGCCGTCGCGCGGCTTCTTACCCATTGGGCCGAGGTTGCCGGCGAAGACATGGCGCGCAAGACCCGGCCGGTGAAGATCGGTTACGGCAAGGGCGGCATGGGGGCGACTCTGACGCTGCTGGTCAAGGCGACCGAAGCGCCGATGGTGCAGATGGCGCTGCCGGTGCTGAAGGAACGGGTGAATTCCGTCTACGGCTATGCCGCGATCAGTCACATTCACCTGACCCAGACCGCCGCCACCGGCTTTGCCGAGGGCCAAGCCGAGTTCACTCCGGCTCCCAAAGCCGCAAAGGTCCCTGATCCGGCGACGCAGGCCAAGGCTCAGGCCGTGGCCGAAGGCGTGGCCGACCCAAGTTTGCGCAGCGCGCTTGAACAGCTGGCGCAAAACATCTTAACTCGCCCCCGATCTTGATATCCGGGCTGAAAAAGGACGCCGACCCATGATGAAACTCAACCGCCGGGCCATGATTGCCCTTGCCGCTGCCGCCACCGCGGCCATGACCCCGGCACTGGCGCAGGAAGCCACAACGGCCGCCTCGACGATGGCAACCGGGGATTTCTCGCTGGGATCGCCCGACGCGAAGGTGAAGATGGTGGAATATGCCAGCTTCACCTGCCCGCATTGCGCGAACTTCCATGCGACCACCTTCAAGGACCTGAAGAAGGACTACATCGACACCGGCAAGGTGCACTTCACCCTGCGCGAGGTCTACTTTGACCGTTACGGCCTGTGGGCCGCGCTGATCGCCCGTTGCGGTGGCGAGATGAAGTATTTCGGCATCCACGACATGCTGTTCGACCAGCAGCAGGAATGGGCCGCTTCGGAAGACCCGATGCAGGTGGTCGAGAACCTGAAGACCATCGGCCGCGCGGCGGGTCTTGAGGATGCGGCGATGGAGGCCTGTCTGAACGACACCGCCAATGCCGAGGCGCTGATCAAGCAGTTCCAGACCAACTTCGAGGCGGATGGGGTCGAGGGGACTCCGACCCTGTTCATCAACGGGACCAAGCATGGCAACATGGCCTATGCCGACCTGAAGGCGATCATCGACGCCGAGCTGGCGAAGTAATGACTGCGCCGCTGGAGGGGGTCCGCGTCATTGAACTGGCGCGGATCCTGGCCGGTCCCTGGGCCGGGCAGACCCTTGCCGACCTTGGGGCGGACGTGATCAAGGTCGAAGCGCCCGAGGGGGATGACACCCGGCGCTGGGGGCCTCCGTTCATCGAAAGCCACGGCGAGAAGACCGCCGCCTATTTCCACGCCGCGAACCGGGGGAAACGGTCGATTGTCTGCGACTTCCGCACGGCGGAGGGGCAGGAGATCGTGCGTCGGCTGGTGGCCGAGGCCGATGTGGTGATCGAGAACTTCAAGGTCGGCGGGCTGGCGAAATACGGGCTGGACTGGGACAGTCTGCGCAAGGTGAACCCCCGGCTGGTCTATTGCAGCATCACCGGCTTCGGGCAGGACGGACCCTATGCGCACCGGGCGGGGTATGACTTCATCATCCAGGGAATGTCCGGGCTGATGAGCGTCACCGGCGCGCCGGACGGGCAGCCGCAGAAGGTGGGCGTCGCGGTGACGGACATCTTCACCGGGGTTTATGCGGCCACCGCGATCCTGGCGGCGCTGGTGCAACGCGGGCGAACGGGCGAGGGTCAGCAGATCGACATGGCGCTTCTGGACGTGGCGACCAGCGTGATGGCGAACCAGGCGATGAACTATCTGGTGTCGGGGAAGGCTCCGGGCCTGATGGGCAACGCGCATCCGAACCTGGCGCCCTATGCGGTCTTCGATTGTGCGGATGGCTGGCTGATCCTGGCCACGGGGAATGACGGGCAGTACCAGCGCCTGTGTCGGGTGCTGGGGCTGGAGGCGATGGCCTCGGACCCGAAGTTCCTGACCAACGCCGACCGGATCGCGAACCGGGCCGAGATGACGGACCGGTTGACGGCAGCGACACTGACCTGGGCCAAGGCCGACCTGCTGGCCGCCTGTGAGGCGGAGGGGGTCCCCGCAGGGCCGATCAACGATCTGGCCGAGGTGTTCGCCGACCCCCAGGTCGTGGCGCGGCGGATGCAGATTGCCCCCGAGGGGATGCCGGGCCTGCGCAGCCCGATGACATTTTCAAGCGCTGCTCTGGCGCTGGACCGGCCCGCACCGCGGCTGGGGCAGCATCAGGACGAGGTGCTGCGGGATCTGTAGGGCGCAGCGGAGTTTTCAAAAACTCCGGACCGATTTCTTTGAAGAAATCGGCTACAAGGCCAGCCGGTCAAGCTGCACTTCCAGTGCGGACCAGTCGTTGATTTTCAGGCGCACCACCAGGGTCAGCACCTTCGGCCGCCAGTGCAGGGGCAAGCGGGCGGCGTCCTTTTCCGTCGTAACCAGCTGTGCCCCTGCCGCGGCGGCCTCGGCCTCCAGACGGCGCAGCAGGGTTTCGGACAGCATCTCGTGATCGGCCAAGGCCTCACCCCGGACCAGGTCGGCGCCTTCAGCCCGCAGGGTAGCGAAAAAGCGGGAGGGGTCTGCGATCCCGGCGAATGCGAGCAGACTCTCACCTTTCCAGTCCATGCCCATCTGCAGCGGCAACAGCGCGCCGGTCAGGCGAGGCACTGGGATGACGCGGCCCCAGATGGCGTCGAACCGGGACTGAGCGGCTGCGTCGCCGATGGTCAGGACGAGGTCGGCGCGAGACAGGCCCGTCGCCACTGGCTCGCGCAGGGGGCCCGCGGGAACGCAGCGGGCGTTGCCGAAACCCTTCGCCGCATCGACCACGACCAGCGAGACGGAAGGCTTCACCGACGGGTTCTGGAAACCGTCGTCCATCACGATCACCTGCGCCCCGGCAGCTTCGGCGGCCCGCACCCCGGCGGCGCGGTCGCGGGCGACCCAGACCGGGGCAAAGGCCGACAGGAGCAGGGGCTCGTCCCCGACCTCGGCAGCGGTGTGGCGGGCCTCCTCGACGCGGACCGGGCCTTCGAGCGACCCGCCGTAGCCACGACTGACGACATGGACCTTGCGACCCCGCACCGAAAGACGGTCGATCAGAGCGATGACGGTCGGGGTCTTGCCCGCGCCCCCGGCCGTCAGGTTGCCGACACAGATCACCGGGATGCGTGGCGCATAACCGGGTTGGCGCAACCGGCGGGCGGTCGCTGCGGCGTAAAGCCAGCCAAGGGGCGCAAGGAGGCGCGGCAGAAGCCCCGGGCGGTCCGGCGCGCGCCACCAGAAGCGGGGCGCGCGCATCACTCGTCCCCGTCCATGATGGCGCGAACACGCTTCAGGATGGTCTCGGTCACCTCGGCACCCTCGCTTGCCACAGCCCAGGCCGCCTGC
>NZ_JAXMMF010000055.1:0-92059 GCF_034366665.1 Tabrizicola sp.
GCGGCGGCAAGGGGATGCGGATCGCCTGGAACGAGGGTGAGGTGGCCGAGGGCTTCCAGTCGTCGAAGAACGAGGCGGCCGCTTCGTTTGGCGATGACCGGATCTTCATCGAAAAGTTCGTGACCCAGCCGCGTCACATCGAAATTCAGGTCCTGGCCGACAAGCACGGCAACTGCGTCTACCTGCATGAACGCGAATGTTCGATCCAGCGCCGGAACCAGAAGGTTATCGAAGAGGCTCCGTCGCCGTTCCTTGATGAAGCCACGCGGAAGGCGATGGGCGAACAGGCCTGCGCTTTGGCAAAGGCCGTGGGCTATACCAGCGCGGGGACGGTCGAGTTCATCGTCGATGGCAACCGCAACTTCTACTTCCTTGAAATGAATACGCGTTTGCAGGTCGAACATCCGGTGACGGAACTGATTACCGGGGTCGATCTGGTGGAACAGATGATCCGGGTGGCCGACGGTCAGCCGCTGCCGTTCAAACAGGAAGACCTCAAGATCCACGGCTGGGCGATGGAAAGCCGCCTGTACGCCGAGGACCCGTACCGGAACTTCCTGCCCTCCATCGGCCGTTTGACCCGCTACCGGCCGCCGGTCGAAGGTCGCACGGAACGGGGCGGGGTCGTGCGCAACGATACCGGCGTCTATGAGGGCGGCGAGATCAGCATGTTCTACGACCCGATGATCGCCAAGCTCTGCACCTGGGGGCCAACCCGTGCGGATGCCATCGAGGAGATGCGGCTGGCGCTGGACACGTTCGAGGTGGAAGGGATCGGGCACAACCTGCCGTTCTGCTCTGCCGTGATGGACCACCCGCGCTTTGCGTCCGGCAACATCACCACCGCCTTCATCGCCGAGGAATATGAGGGCGGGTTCACCGGGGCCACGCTGGACTCCAGCCTCTTGCGGCGCGTGGCGGCGGCAGCGGCGGCGATGAACCGGGTGGCGGAAATCCGGCGGACGCGGATTTCGGGGACGATGGACAACCATACCCGGCGCGTGGGCGACGAGTGGGTCGTCACGCTGCAGGGGGAAAGCTGGCCGGTGACGATCAAGGCCGATCCGGCGGGATCGACCGTGGTCTTCGAGGACGGCACCGATCTGCGGGTGGAAAGTGACTGGACCCCGGGGCAACCGCTTGCCCGGCTCACTGTGGGCGGTGAACCCTTGGTCATCAAGGTCGGCAAGGTCCCGATGGGCTTCCGGATGCGGCTGCGCGGGGCGGACCTGAAGGTGCATGTGCAAAGCCCGCGCCAGAAGGCCTTGGCCGGTCTGATGCTGGAGAAGGCCCCGCCGGATACCTCGAAGTTTCTCCTCTGCCCGATGCCAGGCCTGGTGGTGAAGATCGCTGTCGAAGAGGGCGAAGAGGTGCAGGAAGGCCAGGCTTTGGCCACTGTCGAGGCAATGAAGATGGAGAACATCCTGAAGGCCGAACGCAAGGGCGTGGTCAAGACGATCAAAGCCAGCGCGGGGGCGAGCCTGAAGGTGGACGACGTCATCATGGAGTTTGAATGATGGCACGCTGGTCGGGCCGGGGCCGATTTCTTCAAAAAAATCGTGACGGAGCCTTTGAAGGCTCCGGTTCGGAATTTTTGAAAATTCCGGCTGCTTATCGACCGGCGGGGTTCTTCTCCAGCGCTTCGGAGCGCGCGATGGGCATCTTGTCGATGGAGTTGACGATCTCGCGCCCGTCCCAGGGCAGGGGTTTGCGGATCATCGGCTTCCAGTCCTTGTCCATCAGCACGAGCGAAAAGCCCCGGGGCCGCAGCTTCTGGCGCAGGCTGGACGCGGCCGCGGGATCGGTGTCGGTGATGAGGATCACGTCGCGGGCGTCAAGCTCGGCATAATAGCGCTTCAACAGCTCCATCTGCCGCACGAAGGCGGGGTCATTGGGGCTGTCGGCAAAGACCACGACCGGACGGCGCAGGAAGAGAAAGTCGGCCTCGACCACATCGGCAGCCGGGACTGGCGCGAAGGCGGGGACGACGGTTGAACCAACGGCAGGGGCCTCATCGGCCCCGGCGGGAAAGGCAAGCGCCGGAAGGCAGAGGGCCAGGACGGCGAGGAACGGACGACGGGCGATACGCTGCATGGCCTTCATATAGGGGGCCTTTGGCAAAAGCCCAAGCGCGCGGAAGCGTCGCGGATTGGAGAGGGTGATGACGGACCTGAAGGCATGGGAGGCGCTGGCCTCGAAAGAGTTGAAGGGCAACGGCCCGGATACGCTGAACTGGCAGACGCTGGAGGGGATCACGGTCAAGCCGCTGTATACGGCCACCGACGTGCAGGGCCTGCCGCAGATGGGCGAGTTGCCGGGCGTGGCACCCTTCACGCGGGGGGTGCGGGCGACGATGTATGCCGGGCGGCCCTGGACGATCCGTCAGTATGCGGGCTTTTCAACCGCCGAGGAGTCGAATGCGTTCTACCGCAAGGCGCTTGCGGGCGGGCAGCAGGGGGTGTCGGTCGCCTTCGATCTGGCGACCCACCGGGGGTATGACTCGGATCACCCAAGGGTCGTTGGGGATGTGGGCAAGGCGGGGGTTGCGATTGACAGCGTCGAGGACATGAAGATCCTCTTCGACGGCATCCCCTTGGAAAAGATCAGCGTTTCCATGACGATGAACGGTGCGGTGATCCCGATCTTGGCGAATTTCATTGTCGCGGGCGAGGAGCAGGGGGTGAGCCGGGCGGACCTGTCGGGGACGATCCAGAACGACATCCTGAAGGAGTTCATGGTCCGCAACACCTACATCTATCCGCCCGAGCCTTCGATGCGGATCGTGGCGGACATCATCGAATACACCTCGGCCGAGATGCCGAAGTTCAACTCGATCAGCATCAGCGGCTACCACATGCAGGAGGCGGGTGCGAACCTGGTGCAGGAGCTGGCGTTCACTCTGGCGGATGGGAAGGAATATGTCCGCACCGCCATCGAACGCGGGATGGACGTGGACGATTTCGCCGGGCGGCTTTCTTTCTTCTTCGCCATCGGGATGAATTTCTTCATGGAGGTCGCCAAGCTGCGCGCCGCGCGGATGCTGTGGCACCGGATCATGGACGGGTTCGGGGCGAAGAAGACCTCCAGCCTGATGCTGCGGACGCATTGCCAGACCTCTGGGGTCAGCCTGCAGGAGCAGGACCCCTACAACAACGTGATCCGGACGGCCTATGAGGCGATGTCGGCGGTCTTGGGGGGGACGCAAAGCCTGCACACCAACGCGCTGGATGAGGCGATTGCCTTGCCAACCGACTTCGCGGCGCGGATTGCGCGGAATACCCAGCTGGTCTTGCAGGAGGAGACGGGGATCACCCATGTCGTCGATCCCTTGGCGGGGTCCTACTACGTCGAAAGCCTGACCAACCAGCTGGCCGAAGAGGCCTGGAAGCTGATCGAGGAGGTCGAGGCGATGGGGGGCATGACCAAGGCGGTGGCCAGTGGCATGCCCAAGCTGCGGATCGAGGAAAGCGCGGCGCGGCGGCAGGCGATGATCGACCGGGGCGACGAGGTGATCGTCGGGGTCAACAAGTACCGCAAGGACAAGGAAGACCCGATCGACATCCGCGACATCGACAACGGGGCGGTCCGCGAGGCTCAGGTCGCGCGGCTGGCGTCTGTGCGGGCCACGCGGGATGAGGTGCGGGTTCAGGCGGCGCTGGCAGAGCTGACGCGGCGGGCGGGCGAAGGCGGCAATCTGCTGGAAGCGGCGGTGGAGGCGGCTCGGGCACGGGCCTCGGTCGGGGAGATTTCGGACGCCATGGAAAAGGTATTCGGGCGGCATCGGGCCGAGGTGAAGACCCTCGCGGGGGTTTACGGCGCGG
Source organism: Tabrizicola sp. (assembly GCF_034366665.1). Classification (GTDB taxonomy): domain Bacteria; phylum Pseudomonadota; class Alphaproteobacteria; order Rhodobacterales; family Rhodobacteraceae; genus Tabrizicola. The sequence goes on from NZ_JAXMMF010000055.1 coordinate 3,822, forward strand.
CCTACGAGGGCGACGCGGGCTTCGAGGCGATCCAGCGCGACGTCGAGGCCTTCGCCGAGGCCGAGGGGCGGCGGCCGCGGATGCTGGTCGTGAAGATGGGGCAGGACGGGCATGACCGGGGGGCCAAGGTGATCGCGACGGCGTTCGCTGACATCGGGTTCGACGTGGATGTGGGGCCGCTCTTTCAGACCCCGGAAGAGGCGGCGCAGGATGCCATCGACAACGATGTGCATGTAATCGGCATCTCCAGCCAGGCGGCGGGGCACAAGACGCTGGCTCCGAAGCTGATCGAGGTGCTGAAGGCGCGCGGGGCGGGGGATATTCTGGTGATCTGCGGGGGGGTCATTCCGCAGCAGGATTATGATTTCCTGATGGGGGCCGGGGTGAAGGCGATCTTTGGGCCGGGGACCAACATTCCCGCGGCGGCGAAAGAGATCCTGGACCTGATCCGGGCGACGCGGGTGTAGGCTGCCTACGCAAGGCAGGGCATTATACCATCGCGAAATCAATGACTTGGGCGTGGGCGGTCAGGGCTTGCAACCTGGAACGGGGTGGTCAGACGGGGAGGATCAAACCTTCCCGCTCAGGCAGGGGCGAGCTTGGCGAAGACGCCGATGCAGTCGTACTTGCGCTCTGGTGGCACCCGTGCCGAGCGGGCAAGGAGCACAAGCGAGTTGATCAGGCTGCGGCGCGGGCTGGCGACACCCCGTTCCGCCAGCATGCTGTGGATCTGGTTTTCCCAGGCGCGCCAGCCGGTGCTGAAGTGTCGGGTATAGCCGTGGTGGTTATGGTCGAAGACCGTCAGCCTGGCCGCCTTGCACAGGCCGGTCAGTGACGACCGGGTGAAGAAATGCAGGTGCCGGGGCACATCCAGCATCTCGGAGATCTGCGCCAGGGTCTGGAAATAGACCGAACCGCAGTTCGGCACCTCGCAGTAAAGGACGCCCGACGGCGACAGGAGGTCGCGGATCGACCTCAGGGCCTTCAGCGGGTCGCGGCAGTGTTCAAGGACATGCGTCAGGGTGACAAGGTCGAAGCGCTGGCCTGCAAGGGCGTCGGGCAGGTCCTCGGCGGTGCCGGGCAGCACCTCAAGCCCCTTCGAGGCGGCAACGACGCGCGCCTTGGGGTCCGGCTCGACCGCGACCAGTCGACGCCCGTCCCCCGCCAGCGCGGCCAGGAAGTCGCCATTGCCGCAGCCGATGTCCAGAACTGACTGCGCCCCCGGTGCCCGCCGCAGAGGGCCTTGCGCGTCCATCAAGGTGCCGCTGTCGTTGAGATAGGCGCATTTCAGCAGCACACGGTCCAGCAGACCCGGCCTGACGTCCGGCATGTGCGACACGCCACTGGTGTAGTAGGCCGACAGGTCATAGGCGGCCAGAAGTGCTGCTTCGTCCGGCTGCCGCAGGGTCGTGCCAAGGTCGCAGCTGTCGCACCAGACCAGCGATCCGGTGTCCACCGGCGCACGTTTCTTGGCATCCACCGGCATGGCCAGCCACGGCCGCAGACTGGTTGTCGGCGTGCCGCAAAGCGGGCAGTGATCTGCCTTGGCGGTCATGGCTGAGCCCCCTGGATGCCGGTGCGTGCTGGTCTTCTGTCCCCTTCCCTGTGCACGGCTTTCGGCACAGGCCCTTCCACAGGATCACGTGGGAAGATGCGGTCGCCTTTTCAAGCCATCGGCGCGGCTTCAGATGAACCGGTCAGACCGCACGCGGCGCAGGACCGGCGACCAGGGTCAGCGGCTGGCGCTGGGCCTTAAAGCTCGATTTCGCCGTTCGGGCCGGGCGCGGGATCAGCCTGCGGGTCCGGTTGGGCCTTTGGTGGGGCCTCGGGTGCGGGCTCGGGCGAGATGCCGGGGGCCAGGGGCGCGTTCCGGCGGATCAGGATGTCGCCGTTCGGCAGAACCACAGGCATGTCATAGTTGGTGAAATCATCGACCAGCGCAAAAAGTTCGGTGATCTTCGGGCCGATCTCTTCGCCCAGGCCTTCAAGCACCGGGGCCATCTGTTCCAGCGCCTGGCTCATCTCTGCGATGGCGGGCTCGGCCTCGGTCATGAAGCCGCGGAAAAGAAGCTTGGCACCTTCCTCCATCAGGCTGAAGCCGTCTTCCTCGGCCTCGGGGGTGGGGGGGGCCTCCTGCGCAAAAGCGGGAGTGGTGGCAAGGATCAGGGCGAGTGCAAGTTTCATGAGGCGCATATGGGAAGCGCCCGGGGCGTTGTCAAACCCCCGGGGGAAGGCTGCCCAGGGGGAGGTCAATCGTCACGGGAAAATGGTCCGAGGCCTGCAACAGCGCCTCGCGCAGTTCGGGGATCTGCAGGATGCGCGGATCGTTGAACGGATGCCAGATCCGCCACTCGGGCTGGCGGGCGGCCAGGTCGGGCGAAACCATGACGAAATCCAGAAGCGCCTCGAAAAACCGCTTCTGCGGCGCAAGGTAGAAGCGCGCGGTGGTGGGGGTCACGCCGACGCGGCTTTGCAGCGCCATCGCGGCATGGGGGTCGGTCAGGCGCAGCGTGGGGTCGGGGGTGGTGCCAAGGACGATCTCGACCCCGGAATGGCCAAAGAGCTTTTCGAATTCGTCGATGCCGGGGCCGTCGTTGAAATCGCCCAGCACGACCAGGCTTTCCTGCGCGGCAAGGTGGCCTTCGACGCGCTGGCGTAACCAGAGGCACTGGGCCAGCTGCTTGCGCCGGTTCTCGATGGACAGGCGGATCTGCGCTTCGCGGCCGATGGCACCGTAGGGGTTCTTCGACTTGGCGTGGACGCCGATGAGCCGCAACTTCGCGCCGCTGGCGGTGGTGATGGCCAGCTCCAGCGGCGGTTTGGAAAAGCGGATCGTCTCGCTGATGCTGTCGGCGTCCAGGTCGTAGCGGAAGGTGGTGTCGAAGCGCGGGGCCTCGTGCGAGCCGTGGCTGGTCGACGGCGCGCCTTGCGGGTCATGGTGGGCGGACAGGCGGTCGGGGTCGTAGAGAAAGGCGATTTCCTGTTCGGTTTCAGACGGAAAGCCGATCAGCGCCTTGCGCGCCCTCAGCCCGTAGGCCTGGGCAAAATTCTCCAGCGCGCGGGTGGTCGAGCGTCTGCCGTTGGTGTCGGGCGCTTCGATGATGACGATGCCGTCGGCGTCCAGCGCAGCAAAGACGATGCCCAGGGCACCAAGCTGTTCCGCGCGGCTGAGCTTGTAGCGGCTGGAGGGACCTCCGTCTTCCATCAGCCGTCCGCGATCATCAAAAAGCGCGTTGAACCATTCGACATTGTAGGTGGCAAGCCGCAGGGGCTGACCCGCCAGATCGCCCGCCAGATCGCCCGCCAGTTCGCCCGTCATGCGGCCTCCTTCGCCGCAATCTCGCGCCAGGCTTCGTTGATCAGCTGCAACCGGCGCTCGGCCAGCTTCATCGCCTCGGGCGGGACACCGCGGGATTGCAGGACGTCGGGGTGGGTGTCGCGGACAAGGTCCTTCCAGGCCTTGCGGGCGACATCCTTCGACGCGTCGCGCGGCAGGCCGAGGACGTCATAGGGGTCACGGGGTGCCCCTTCGACCAGGCGCGAGCGGACGATGTTGAAGCACCGGTCATCCAGGCCGAATTCGTCGGCGACATGGGCCAGGAAGGCGTCCTCGCCCGGATGGTAGGTACCGTCGGCGATGGCGATCTGGAAGAGGGCCTCCAGGATGTCGACAAGGACGTGGTGGTCGTCGGCGCAGATCCGGTGGCCGTCGGGGTTGAAGAGGCGGGCGATCTTGCGGGCATAGGCGTCAAAGCCCGCGATATCCTGGCGGGCAAGGTCATAGACCCGGGCGGCGTGCTGTTCCTCGCCCTCGGGGAAGGTGAAGATACGGCGAAAGGCGGTGACCTCGTCGCGGGTCACGGTGCCGTCGGCCTTGGCCATCTTGGCGCCAAGGGCAAGGACGGCGATGGTGAAGCCGATGGAGTTTTCGGGGCTGGGGTCGTTGCGCAGCTTGTCGAAGACGACAGACAGGGGCTCGCCCTTGGCAAGGGCGGCGAGGGCCTCGGTGATGCGGGTCCAGATCGACATGCCTGCGACATTATCGCGCCCCGCGGCGGATGTCAGAGGAATTTCTGCATCAGCACAAGGTCCATGAAGCGGCCGAACTTGTGGCCCGCTTCGGGGATGGTGGCGATGGGGCGGTAACCAAGGCGGGTGTGGAAGGCCTGGCCGTCCGGGTTCTCGCCCGAGACGGCGGCGATCATCTGGTGGGCACCCTGGGTGCGGGCGTGGTCCTCGATGGCCGCCATCAGCGCGCGGCCGATGCCACGGCCATTGGCGTGGGGGGCAAGAGAGATCGAATGTTCCATGCAGGTGCGGTAGCCTTCGCCGCCGCGGAACTGGCCGTAGCTGGCCTGGCCGACAAGCGCACCGTCCTGGACGGCGACCAGGAAGGCGTGACCGGCGGCGGCCTTGGCCGCGATCATCACCCGGATGTCTGTTTCGGTCTTCGGGGTGGGGTTGAAGGTGACGGCGGTCGTCTCGATCCAGTGGTTCAGCAGCGCGGCAAGGGCCTTGGCGTCGCCAGGTTCGGCGGGACGGATCATGTCAGGACGCGGGTGCCCTGCGGCGTGTCGAACGTCGCGCGGAGCGAGCGGTAGGGACCAAGCCGGATCTGGACGCGGGGGTCGGCCAGACCGGAAAGGGCGGCTTGCAGGCCGGGGGCGTCGGGGTGGGTGATCTCTAGCCGCGCAAGGCGGATGCCGTGATCCCGCAGGGTCCGGGCAGGGTGCAACTCGCCCTGCCATTGGATCAGCGCGGGGAAGCAGTCGTCAAAGGGCAGGCGGCCCGTCGCAGGCACGGCAAAGCGCCAGCGGTAATCCCCGCGGGCAAGGTCGGTGGCGGTGCCGGTGCCTTCGGGCGCGCCGGCCAGCGCGGCGTCAAGGTCGTCGGTGCGGCAGATCCAGTTGGTCAGCCGCGGCGCGCCCTGGAAATGGTCCAGGTCGAACCAGCGGGGATGAGCGGGGCGGGCAGCAGAGGGGTCGGTGGCGATGACCTCAAGGTAAAGGTCGCCAAGGCCCAGAAGGCGGTTGTGCGTGCCCATGTGCGGATGCGTGCCACCCCCGGCAAGCGGCACGCCAAGCGCCTTTTCGACCCAATCCGCGCCATCTTCCAGCGTCGCTGCCGATACCGCCAGGTGATCCAGGCGCAGCATCATTCGGACTCTTTCAGGACGACCTTGGTCTGCGCCTTCAGGGCCAAAGCCAATGCGGCGAAGCGCGCCTGTGCCACCTCGCCAAAGAGGCCAAGGCCGTCCTCGGTCAGTGCCAGGGTCAGCTGGCGCTTCTTCAGGTTCCAGCGCAGTTCCCCCGCCTGCGAAGGATCGCCGATCGAGAACATGGCCCCGAAGCGCATCGCCTTGCCCAGGGCCTCGGCCTCCTGAATGTCGGTTTCGGTCAGCAGACGGAACAAGGGCTCCATCCGGCTGCCGGCGCGGCTGTTCTTGTAACGGTGGAGGAGGGCGAGGCCCAGGAACACGCGACCGGGATGGTCAAGGCCGCCCAGGTTGGCGCGGGTGGCGTTGTCAAAGCAGGCTTCGGCCCGATAGTCCGGGTGGGCGCGCCAGGTGGTGTCGTGCAGCAGGCAGGCGGCCTTGACCAGGCGCAGGCGCTCGGCTGTGGTCCCTTTGAACAGGGGTTCCAGGAAGGCGAAAAGCTTCTTGCCGAAGCCGGGGATGCGGGCCTGGGTCAGTTCGGTCATCCGCGCGGCCTCGATCAAGGGGTCGCGGGCGCGCAGCCGTTCGGGCATCTGTTCGAACAGAAGTCCTTCGCGGATGCCATAGGCCGAGACGTCGATCTCGGAGGGTTTCAGGACGCGGATCATCTCGCGCAGGACTTCGCAAGCCAGCGGCACCAGTTCCATCCGCTCGGCGCTGGTGCCGGTGCGGCCGCGAAGCGCCGGAAGGTCGGTGGTCTGCAGCCAGTCCAGCGTGGCAGTGAGGCCATCGGGCGTCATGCGGTATTCATGCAGGACAGTCAGCGGATAGCTGCGGCGTTCCATGTCCAGCCGCGCAATGACCCGCCAGCTGCCGCCTACCAGATAAAGCCGGTCCCCCTCGGGGCGGATGTCGCGGGCGGCGGCTTCCAGGATGGCGTCGATATGCGCCTTGCGCTTCTTCGGGTCGGCCGAGATCTGCTGCAGACGGAACGGGCCAAGCGGAGTGGAGACGCGCTTGCCGACGCGACCATTGCCGATCCGCGCCAGTTCCATCGAGTTGCCGCCGATGTCGCAGACGATGCCCTTGGCCTCGGGCCAGCCCAGAAGAACGCCCTGAGCCGAAAGCCGCGCCTCTTCGTCGCCGTCGATGACGTGCAGCCGCAGGCCGGTCTCGCGCAGGACACGGGCCTGGAATTCCGGGCCATCCTCGGCCTCACGCGTGGCGGCGGTGGCGACGACGGTGAAGGGAGAGATGTCCATGCCCTTGGCCAGCAAGGAAAAGCGCTTCAGCGCGGCCACGGCGCGTTCCTTGCCTTCGGGGTTCAGCCGCCCGGTCTGCGCCAGACCCTTGCCCAAGCCGCACATGATCTTTTCGTTGTAGAAATAGGCCGGACTGCGCGCGGCGCCATCGAAGACCACCATCCGGACCGAGTTCGAGCCGACATCGACCACGCCCACCCGCGACAGGGCACGGGCCGAGGGATCGTCGAACAGGGGTTTGCCGAACGGCCCCCAGTCGCCCGCGTCGTCGTCATCGGGAAGCGCGGCATTTCCGTCTGCGGCCATAAGAAGAATCCCCCGGGGTCTTGCGGCGGCATCGTGCAAGCCTGCGCAGGCTGGGTCAACCGCCGGGCTGTCTGTCGGTTCCGTCTAGCGCTTGGTCTTGGGTGCGGGCTTTGCGCCGATGGCACGCGCGGCCTCGGCAGCGGCGCGCAATTCTTCCGCGATTTCCTCGGCTTCTTCGGGGTCGAAGTCGAGCGGCAGTTCGATCCCGCCTTCGGCCTCGACATAGATGCGGACCATGCCGGCGTCGGTCGGCCCGATCTGCAGGTTGGCTGCGATCTCGCTGGAGTTGTTGATGCCCATGATCCCGTGCTCCCACCTTTGCGGCGGGGGTAGCGGGCGAGGCGGCGCCGTGCAAGGAAAAACCGTCCCGAGGCGTGGGCAAAGGTGCTTGCAATTCGGGGGGAGGGGGGCTAAATCGCCCCGCGAGTGCAGCTTTAGCTCAGTTGGTTAGAGCACCAGATTGTGGATCTGGGGGTCCCCCGTTCGAGCCGGGGAAGCTGTACCATTCTTCCCCCTTCAGCTCGACGCATCAGTCGGTCCCGGCATCCGGCGGTTGCAGGGCGATGATGCGGCGCAGAAGGTTGTCCAGCTGGTCTGCGGTCTTGGGTCCCAGCTGCGCGCGCAGCGCCTGGTCATAGCCGATGGCCTGCTGGCCAAGGTCGGCAAAGACCGCACGGCCCCTGTCGGTCAGCGTCAGGATTTCCGCCCGCCGATCCTGCGGGCTTGGGCTGCGGATCAGCCAGCCCTGGTCTTCCAGGGCAGCGACGGCTCGGCTGACCTTGGTCTTCTCGACATGGGTGCGGGCGCAGATGTCGCGGGCGGTCAGGGCACCGAACTTGCCCAGATGCGCCAGCACCCGCCACTGGGTCCGCGTCATGCCGTAGCTGGCCTTGTAGCTGGCCTGAAAGCCCTTCGACGCCGCCTCGGCCGCCTGATTCAGAAGATAGGGCAGAAAGTCCTGCAGATCGAAACCCTGGCCCGTTCCGGGTGCCGGTGCGGTCATTGTTTCACCCGGTCGGGATGGGCGGCGGCGACGGGGGGCAGGGCCTCCAGCCGTGCCGAGATTGCGGTGAGGCGGGGGAAGGGGGTCAGGTCCACGCCCCAGCGGCGCGCGTTGTAGACCTGCGGGACAAGGCACAGGTCGGCAAGGCCGGGTCGGTCGCCGTGACAGAAGGGGGTGTCGCTGGTCAGCATCGGCTCCAGCCCCTGAAAGCCAAGCGCGATGAAATGGGACATCCAGCCTTGCATCGTCGCATCAGGTGCAAGCGAGACGGCATGGTGCGCGACGCGAAGGTTGCAGATGGGCTGGATGTCCATCGCGATGGCCTGGGCCAGGGCGCGGGCGCGGTCGGCGGGGGTGTCGGGCAGAAAGCCCGCGGCCCGAGTCTCGTCCAGGTATTCCAGGATGGCGAGGGACTGGGTGAGGCGCAGGCCGTCGATCTGCAGGACCGGGACCAGGCCCTGCGGGTTCAGCGCCAGGTGTCCGGGGTCGCGCTGCGCACTGGCCGACAGGTCGACGGGGATCGCGCGGTAGGCAATGCCAAGCAGGTTCAGGGCGATCCTGACCCGGTAGGCCGAGGACGAGCGCCAGTAGTCCTGCAGGATCACGTCGGAGGTCAAGGTCATGATGGGTGGTCCCGAGGACATGGATCGTGGGCAGGATAGGCTTGACTTGGTTGCAAGTGCAACCAATAATACAGGCGTCAGCAGGGAAGGAATGGCCGATGAGCGATGCAGTGCCGCAGGGCATGACCCGCGCTGGGGGCGGCATTGGACCCGGTCCGGGCTACATGTCTGGTTTTGGCAACGACTTCGAAACCGAGGCCCTGCCGGGCGCGCTGCCGCAGGGGCAGAACAGCCCGCAGAAATGCGCCTACGGGCTTTATGCCGAACAGCTGTCGGGCTCGGCCTTCACCAAGCCGCACCCCGAGCGGACCTGGTGCTACCGCATCCGACCCTCGGTGAAGCACGCGACGCGGTTTGCGAAGATCGACGTGCCGTTCTGGAAGACTGCGCCACATGTGCTGCCGGAGGTGATTTCGCTGGGTCAATACCGTTGGGACCCGGTGCCGCATGGCAATGAGCATCTGACCTGGGTCACGGGGATGCGGACGGTGACGACGGCGGGGGATGTGAACACGCAGACCGGGATGGCGGCGCATGTCTACACGGTGACGGCGTCGATGGTGGACGAATATTTCTACTCCGCCGACGGGGAATTGCTGGTCGTGCCGCAGGAGGGCCGCTTGCGCTTTTGCACCGAGCTGGGGGTGATCGACCTGGAACCGAAGGAGATCGCGGTCTTGCCGCGCGGGCTGGTCTACCGGGTCGAGGTGCTGGACGGCCCGGCGCGGGGCTTTGTCTGCGAGAATTACGGAGTGCCCTTCACCCTCCCGCACCGGGGGCCGATCGGGGCGAACTGCCTGGCGAACCCGCGCGACTTCAAGACCCCGGTGGCGGCCTTCGAGGACCGGGAGGTGCCGAGCCGTGTGGTGCTGAAGTGGTGCGGGCAGTTTCATGAAACGTGGATCGGGCAGTCTTTGCTGGATGTGGTGGCGTGGCACGGCAACTACGCGCCTTACAAGTATGACCTGCGGACCTATTCCCCCGTGGGCGCGATCCTGTTCGACCATCCGGACCCGTCGATCTTCACCGTCCTGACGGCCCCCAGCGGGTTGGAGGGGACGGCGAACATCGACTTCGTCCTCTTCCGCGAACGCTGGCTGGTGGCCGAGAATTCCTTCCGCCCGCCGTGGTACCACAAGAATGTCATGTCGGAACTGATGGGCAACATCTATGGCATCTATGACGCCAAGCCCAAGGGCTTCGTCCCCGGCGGGATGAGCTTGCACAACTGCATGCTGCCGCACGGGCCGGACCGGAATGCCTTCGAAGGCGCGTCCAATGCAGCCTTGAAGCCCGAGAAGCTGGAGGAGACGATGAGCTTCATGTTCGAGACGCGGTTTCCGCAGCATCTGACGGAATGGGCGGCGAAGGCGGCCCCCTTGCAGGACGACTACATCGACTGCTGGGCAAGCCTGGACAAGAAGTTCGACGGGACGCCGGGCGTCAAGTGATTGGCGGCGGACCGGGGGTTTCACACCCCCGGACCCCCGTGGGATATTTCCTCCAGTATGAAAGCAGGTCTATGCCGCTTCTTCGCTCATGGGTCGACAGCGCCAATGCGCCGGATCATCCGTTTCCGCTGAACAACCTGCCCTGCGGGGTGTTTTCCCGGCCAGGGGATGAGCCGCGCTGCGGGGTCGCCATCGGGGATTTCGTCCTGGATGTGGCGGTGCTGGAGGACTCCGGGGTGCTGAATCTGGCCGACGCGCCCTTGCTGGATGTGCCGTTCTGGAACGAGGTGATGGAGGCGGGGCCGCAGGTCTGGGCGGCGTTGCGGTCCCGGCTGATGGAGCTTTTGGGCGAAGGTTCTGTCGGGCGGGCGACCGTCGAGCCGCATCTGGTGCCCTTGGCCGAGGTGGCACTGCACATGCCCTTCCTGGTCAGCGAATACACCGATTTCTATGCGGGCCGTCACCACGCGACCAACGTCGGCACCATGTTCCGGGGGGCCGACAATGCCCTGCCGCCGAACTGGCTGCACATTCCCATCGGCTATAACGGGCGGGCGTCGTCGGTCGTCGTCTCGGGGACTCCGGTCCGGCGGCCCTGGGGGCAGGTGAAGGGGCCGGAACAGGCCGTCCCCGCCTTCCAGCCCTCACGCCGGTTCGATATCGAGCTGGAATTGGGCGCGGTGGTGGGCACGCCTTCGGACGGGCCGGTGACGGTGGCCGAGGCGGATGCGATGATCTTCGGCTACGTCCTTCTGAACGACTGGTCGGCGCGCGACATCCAGGCCTGGGAGTATCAGCCCCTGGGACCCTTCCAGGCCAAGGCGACGGCGACGACGATCAGCCCCTGGATCGTGACGCGCGCGGCGCTAGAGCCGTTCCGCTGTTCGACACCCCCCCGCGAGGTCCCGCTTTTGCCGCATCTGCAGGAACCGGGACCGATGCTGTATGACATCGCGCTGGAGGTGGGCCTGACGCCCGAGGGTGGCCGCGAGACGGTGATCGCGCGGACCAATTACCGCGAGATGTATTATTCGGCCGCGCAGCAGCTGGCGCATCACACGACCAGTGGCTGTCCGATGAATACGGGGGACCTGCTGGGCTCTGGCACCATTTCCGGCGCCACGAAAGAGGCGCGCGGCAGCCTGCTGGAGCTGAGCTGGGGCGGCAAGGAGCCGATTGCCGTCGATGGCGGAAGCCGAAGTTTCATCGAGGACGGCGATACGCTGGAGCTGCGCGGCACGTGTCAGGGCGACGGTTATGTCATCGGTTTCGGGGCCTGCAGCGGCCGGGTTCTGCCTGCCTTGCCGGACCCCTATCGCCGACCATAGGACCACCTGCTGCCGCCGGTTGACAGAATCTGCCCGCAGGATCAGAAGAGCCGGGCCTTTCGCGTGCTGACCGGGGAAATCGCCGCCATGACCCGTCCCGCCGAGGACACAAGCTTTCAGCACGCCACGGCGGTGATCCCGCGCGGCGTGGCGCATTTCCACCTGTCGGGGCCGGTCGCCACCCGCGACTTTGCCTTCCTGGCCCTGCCGCGCTTTACGCTGCTGGCCTTCTCGTCTGCGATCGAGCCGTTGCGGATCGCCAACCAGCTGACCCAGCAGCCGCTGTACCGCTGGCGGCTGGTCAGCATGGACGGGGCGCCGGTGGAAAGCTCGGCCGGGGTGCGGATCGAGGTCGACCAGGGCTTGCAGCCCTTGGGCCGCGAGACGACGGCCATCGTCTGTTCGGGCACCGATGCCAGCCAGGCGGCGGATCGCAAGGTTCTGGGCTGGCTGCGGGATCATGCCCGCAAGGGCGGCGGTCTGGGGGCGATCTGCACCGGAGCCTACACGCTGGCGCGCGCGGGCCTTCTGGGCGACGACAGCCCCGCGGTGCACTGGGAGAACCGCCCCGCCTTCCGCGAGCTGTTCGATGTCGAGCCTTTGCAGCAGATCTATGTCATCGGCCGCAAGCATTTTTCGTGCGCGGGCGGTGAGGCCGGGGTCGACCTGATGCTGGCGCTGATTGCCCAGGATCACGGGCAGAAACTGGCGGATGCGGTCGCCGAGATGTGCCTGCACAGCCGCAGGCGCGAGGCGAATGCCACCCAGAAGGCCGCCTTTCCCGCGCCGATGGCAGCGCGGCACCCGGCGGTGGCGCGGGTGATCGCCGCGATGAAGGCCAATATCGCCACGCCCCTGGACCGCGACCAGCTGGCGGGGGTCTTTGGCCGCTCGCCCCGCCACCTGGAGCGGATTTTCCAGTCGGTCCTGCAGGAAACCCCCAAGGGTCACTACCTGGGCCTGCGGCTGGAGGAGGCGCGGAACCTGCTGGCCGACACCACCCTGTCGATCCTGGAGGTGGCCATCGCCACTGGCTTCAACTCGCGGTCCAGCTTTTCAAAGGCCTACCGCAAGCGCTTCGGCACCAGCCCGGCCCGCTATCGCTAGGCCCGCCCTGCGCCTTTGGCGGCGGGCTTCACCCTTGCCGGGCGCGCGGCTAAGCTGCCCGCCCCAGACCCGAGGATTCGCATGAGCCTGACCCAGATCCCCCGCCTGATCGCCACGGAAATCGCGGCGACGCCCCAGCAAGTCACTGCGGCGGTCGAGCTTCTGGATGGCGGGGCCACGGTGCCCTTCATCGCGCGCTACCGCAAGGAAGTGACGGGGGGCCTCGACGACACCCAGCTGCGCAAGCTGGAAGAACGGCTTGGGTATTTGCGCGAGCTGGAGGCGCGGCGGGGAGCCATCCTGTCCTCGATCACCGAGCAGGGCAAGCTGACCGACGATCTGGCCCGGTCCATCGCGGGGGCGGTGACCAAGGCCGAGCTTGAGGACATCTACCTGCCCTACAAGCCCAAGCGTCGCACCAAGGCGATGATCGCGCGCGAGGCGGGGTTGCAGGGGCTGGTGGACGCGATCCTGGGCAACCGGTCGGCGGACCCGGCCGCCTTGGCGGGCGGGTTCCTGTCCGAGGGCTTTGCCGATGCCAAAGCCGCCTTGGAGGGGGCGCGGGACATCGTCGCCGAGGGTCTGAGCGAGGATGCTTCCCTGCTGGGCCGGCTCCGCGATCACATGCGCAAGGCGGGGAAGCTGGCGGCGAAGGTGGTGGCGGGCAAAGAGGTCGCAGGGGCGAAGTTCAGCGATTACTTCGCGCATACCGAGGATTTCAGCCGTGTGCCCAGCCACCGCGCCTTGGCGATGTTCCGGGGGCGGAATGAGGAGTTCCTGACGCTGGACCTTGAGGTGGACGCAGATGCGCCCCGTGGCGAAAGCCCGTCCGAGCGCGCTTGCGGGGCGGCCGTCGGCGCCTCGGCGTCCGGTCCGGGCGACAAATGGCTGCGCGAAGCGGCGGCCTGGGCCTGGCGGGTGAAGCTGAAGACCAGCTTGACGCTGGACCTCATGGCGGAGCTTCGTGAGGCGGCAGAGGCGGAAGCGATCCGGGTTTTTGCGCGCAACCTCAAGGATTTGCTGCTGGCGGCTCCGGCGGGCGGCAAGGCGACGATGGGGCTGGACCCCGGCATCCGGACAGGCGTGAAGGTGGCCGTCGTGGATGCGACGGGCAAGGTCGTGGCGACGGATACGGTCTATCCGTTCCAGCCGAAGAACGACGTGCGCGGGGCTCAGGTTGCGATCGCCCGGGCCATCGGACAGCACGGGGTCAAGCTGATCGCCATCGGCAACGGCACCGCCAGCCGCGAGACCGAGAAGCTGGTGGCGGACCTGCTGGCGCTGCTGCCTGCGGGCGCGGAAAAGCCGACGAAGGTGATCGTGTCCGAGGCCGGGGCCTCGGTCTATTCCGCCAGTGAACTGGCCGCGCGAGAGTTTCCCGATCTGGATGTGTCCTTGCGCGGGGCGGTCAGCATTGCCCGGCGCTTGCAGGACCCGCTGGCCGAACTGGTGAAGATCGAGCCGAAGGCCATCGGGGTCGGTCAATACCAGCATGACGTCGACCAGCACCGGCTGGGCAAGTCGCTGGAAGCGGTGGTGGAAGACGCGGTGAACGCGGTGGGGGTGGACCTGAACACCGCCTCCGCCCCCTTGCTGGCGCGGGTGTCCGGTGTCGGGCCGGGACTGGCCGAGGCCATCGTGGCGCATCGGGATCAGAACGGGCCGTTTGCGACGCGCAAGGACCTCTTGAAGGTCGCGCGGCTGGGGCCGAAGGCGTTCGAACAGGCCGCTGGGTTCCTGCGGATCACCGGGGGGAAAGAGCCGCTGGACGCCTCAAGCGTGCACCCGGAAGCCTATGAGGTGGCCCGCAAGATCGTTGCAGCCTGCGGGCGGGACATTCGCGCGATCATGGGCGATGGGTCGGCGTTGAAGTCGTTGAACCCGGCGAGTTTCGTGGACGAAAGGTTCGGCCTGCCCACAGTGAAGGACATCCTGTCAGAGCTGGAAAAGCCGGGCCGGGACCCGCGGCCATCGTTCAAGACCGCGACCTTTGCCGACGGGGTGGACGAGATCGGGGATCTCAAACCTGGAATGGTGCTGGAGGGGACCGTGACCAACGTCGCGGCCTTCGGGGCCTTCGTGGATATCGGCGTGCATCAGGACGGGCTGGTGCACGTGAGCCAGCTGTCGGACAGTTTCGTCAAGGACCCGCATGCGGTGGTGAAGGCCGGGGACGTGGTCAAGGTCCGGGTGGTCGAGGTCGACGTGCCAAGGAAGCGGATCGGGCTGACGATGAAGTCGGACGGCGGGGCCTCGGCCAAGGATCAGGCGCGCGAGCGGGGGCCCGGACCGTCGAAGCCCGTCCGGGGGCCAATGGCGGCTGGGCCTGCGACAGGTGGGAATGCCTTCGCGGATGCATTGAAGGGCAAGTTCGGGCGGTAGTGCGGGCAAAATCCTTAAGTAAGGATTTTGGCAAATTTCTTACTCAAGAAATTTGGGTTGCGCCCCGGTCAGGCGGCAGCGCCACCGACCGTCAGGCCCTGGATCAGCAGCGTCGGCTGGCCCACGCCCACCGGAACCCATTGCCCGGCCTTGCCGCAGTTGCCGATGCCGGGGTCCAAGGCAAGGTCGTTGCCGATGGCGCGGATGCCTTTCAGCGCTGTGGCCCCATCGCCGATCAGGGTTGCCCCCTTGACCGCCTCGCCCACCACACCGTTGCGGACGCGGTAGGCCTCGGTGCAGGAGAAGACGAACTTGCCGCTGGTGATGTCGACCTGGCCGCCGCCGAAGCCCACGGCGTAGATGCCGTCCTTCAGGCTGGCCACGATCCCCGCGGGGTCGTCCTGGCCGGAAAGCATGTAGGTGTTGGTCATCCGCGGCATCGGGATATGCGCAAAGCTTTCGCGCCGCCCGTTGCCGGTGGGGGCCACCCCCATCAGGCGGGCGTTCTGGCGGTCCTGCATGTAGCCGACGAGGACCCCATCCTCGATCAGCACGTTCTTGGCTGACGGCGTGCCCTCGTCATCGATGGAGATGCTGCCGCGCCGGTCCGGGATCGTGCCGTCATCAAGGACAGTGACGCCCTTCGACGCGATCTGTTTCCCCAAAAGCCCGGCGAAGGCCGAGGTTTCCTTGCGGTTGAAGTCGCCCTCCAGCCCGTGGCCGATGGCCTCGTGCAAAAGGATGCCGGGCCAGCCGGGTCCAAGGACGACGTCCATCACGCCCGCAGGGGCTTCGACCGCGCCAAGGTTGACCTGGGCGATGCGCAGGGCTTCGGCGATCATCGGTTTCCAGGTCCCGGGCGACATCAGCTGCGCCAGACCGTGACGGCCGCCCTGGCCCATGCCGCCCTGTTCGCGGCGGCCGCCGTCCTCGATCATCACGCTGACATTGATCCGGGCCATCGGGCGGATGTCGGCGATCCTTGTGCCTTCGGGGCGCAGGATCTCGACTTCCTGCAGGCTGGCCGAGAGGGTGGCAGAGACCTGGACCACGCGGGGGTCCAGGGCGCGCGCATAGGCGTCAAGTTCGCGCAGAAGTTCGATCTTCACCGGAAAGGCGGCGTCTGCCATCGGGTCGTCGGCGCGGTAAAGCCGGGTATTGGTGCCGCGCGGCGGCGGCGCGAGCGTCCCGCCGCCGACGCCCACGGCAAGGCGCGCGGTCTCGGCCGCGCGGCGCAGGGCAGTTTCAGTGATCTCGGTCGAATGGGCGTAACCGGCGACTTCGCCCCGCACGGCGCGCAGGCCGAAGCCCTGCGACGCGTCATAGGTCGCCTGACGGATGCGGCCATCGTCCAGGACAATCGACTCGGCCCGGCGGCGTTCGAGGAACAGCTCGCCATCGTCAGCCCCGTCGGTCGCAGCGCGCAGGGTGGCAAGGGCTGCGGCCTCGTCCAGATGGGTCTCGAACGGGCGGAAGGGGGCGTCGGTCATGGCGGGGGCTTTCTGGAAGGGTCCTGCAGAGATGGGCCGCTGCGGGGGCAGGGTCAAGGTGTGACGGTCCGGTCGATGAAATCGGCCCCCGCGGCCCAGGTGGCAGGATCGAACAGCGCCTCATGCCCGACTGGGCCAAGGGAGAGGAAGGTCTTGGGGTCCCGTGCCGCGTCGAAAAGGCGACGGCCAAAGCCTGGCGGGATCACCCGGTCCGCCTCGCCATGCAGGATCAGGATCGGGGCGCGGACGGCACCGATGTGGTCGCGTGAGCGGAACTGGTCCTTCATCAGAAGGCCCACCGGAAGCCAGGGATAGGCCGCGCGGGCGATGTCGACGGCGGCGGAGTAGGGGGCCTCCAGCACCACGGCTCCGACAGGGTTGGCGGCGGCAAGCTGCACGGCGGGGCCGGTCCCCAGGGATTCTCCGACCAGGACGATCCGGTCGGGTGTCACCCCGTGGCTGCGCAGGTGATCGTAGGCGGCCTTGGCATCGGTCAGAAGCCCCGCCTCGCTGGGCGTTCCGGTGGAGCCGCCATAGCCGCGCCAGGACAGGAACGCCACGCCAAACCCCCGGGACTGGTAGAAGGCGAGGCGGTCGGCGCGGTCGGCGATCTCGCCCCCGTTGCCGTGCAGGAAAAGGACGGTGGGCCGGTCCGCGCGGGCCGGGCTGGTCCACAGAACAAGGATCTCGCCATCCGGGGTGGCAAGCGCCATCCGCTGGACGCCGGCGAGGTCCAGCGTCTGGGGGGCGGGGTCGCGGTGGGTTGGGAAATACTGCAGGTCCCGCTGCCACAGATACATGCCGGACAACAGGGTTGCGTACAGGACGCCAAAGGTCGCGAGGGTCAGCTTGAGGATGGCCAGAGCAGTGCCTCCAGGGGTCAAACGCGCGATTTGTCGCGACGGTTTTGCTTGTCGCGGCCAAGCTAATATGGTTTGAGGGCCGTGGGAAATGGCGGGATTCTGACCTTGGTCGGGTCCCATGAAAGCGGCGCCAAGCCGCGACGTGAACGGGAACAAAAGCATGCGTCTTTCGACAGTGATCGGCGGGATCGCCGCGGCGGGCATGACCACGCTGGTGGCCGGGCAGGCCCTTGCGCAGCAAGCCTTGGAAATCATTGGGCAACCAGTGCAGGGCGGGATGGGTTTCCAGCCCTCGGCGACCGAGCTGAAGCATGACATCGTCTGGCTGGACACGATGATCAACTACATCATCGGCGCCATCGTCGTCTTCGTGACCGGGCTTCTGATCTACACGATCCTGCGCTTCAACCGCCGCGCCAACCCGACTCCCGCCCGCTTTACCCACAACAGCCCGCTGGAAGTGGCATGGACCATCGTCCCGATCGTGATCCTGGTCTTCATCGGGGCCTTCTCGCTGCCGATCCTGTTCAAGCAGCAGGAAATTCCGGTGGGCGAGGTCACCATCAAGGCGACCGGCAACCAGTGGTACTGGAACTACGAATATGTTGACGAAGGCATTGCTTTTGACAGCTACATGATTGGCTCGCCCGCCACCGGCGGCACCAACATGATGACCCCCGAGGTCGAGGCGCAGCTGAAGGCCGCGGGCTATGGCAAAGAGCAGTTCCTTCTGGCGACCGACACCGCCGTCGTCGTGCCGGTGGGCAAGGTCGTCGTGGTGCAGGTCACCGCGTCGGACGTGATCCATTCCTGGAAGATCCCGGCCTTTGGCGTCATGCAGGATGCGGTCCCTGGCCGTACTGCCGCGCTGTGGTTCAAGGCGGACCAGGAAGGCATCTTCTTCGGCCAGTGCTCCGAGATTTGCGGCCAGATGCACGCCTACATGCCGATTACCGTGAAGGTCGTGTCGGAAGCGGCCTATGCGCAGTGGCTGGAAAAGGCCAAGGCTGGCGATGTCCAGCTGTCCAGTGTGGACGCCCCGGCAGCGGTCGAAGTGGCCTCGAACGACTGAGGCCATTGAACGGAAATGCAGGAGACGGGGCTTGGCGCGGGTCAGGCCCCTCCTGTCTGGAACAGGTCCGAGAATGAGCGATACGACCGCATATCAGGGCGCGACCGCCACTCCGTATGAGCCGGGGTTCGGCGATTATGTGCAGCTCTTGAAGCCGCGCGTGATGTCGCTGGTTGTGTTCACGGCGCTGGTGGGCCTGCTGGTTGCCCCCGTGCATCTGCATCCGGTCGAAGCCTTCTCGGCGATCCTGTTCATCGCGCTTGGGGCCGGGGCCTCGGGGGCCTTGAACATGTGGTGGGACGCCGACATCGACGCGGTGATGAAGCGGACCGCGCGCCGTCCGGTCCCGGCTGGAAAGGTCGCCGGGGGCGAGGCGCTGGGGCTGGGCATGGCCCTGTCGGGGATCAGCATCGTCATGCTGTGGCTGGCAACGAACTGGGTCGCAGCGGCTTTGTTGGCCTTCACGATCTTCTTCTACGCCGTCGTCTATTCGATGTGGCTGAAACGCACGACCCCGCAGAACATCGTGATCGGGGGGGCCGCCGGGGCCTTCCCGCCGATGATCGGCTGGGTCTGCGCGACCGGGTCCATCTCGGTCGAGGCGTTCCTGATGTTCGCGCTGATCTTCATGTGGACTCCGCCACACTTCTGGGCGCTCGCGCTGTTCATGAAGGAAGACTACCACACCGCCGGCGTGCCGATGCTGACGGTGACGCATGGCCGCAAGGCGACGCGGGCGCATATCCTGATCTACACGCTGCTGCTGGTCCCCGTGGCGCTGGGCGCAGCGGTGACCTCGATTGGCGGTCCGTTCACGCTGGCCGTGGCCGTTGTGCTGAACGCCTGGTTCGTCATCGGTGCCTGGCGCATCTGGCGGCGGGACGAGGCGGTGGCCGAGGCCGACAAGTATGCCGTCGAGAAAGCTTTCTTCCGCTTTTCGCTTCTGTACCTCTTCCTGCATTTCGCGGCCTTCCTGGTGGAGCTGGCGCTGAAATCCGCAGGGCTTGGGGGCTGGTGACATGACTTTCCGTCCCGAACATGAACTGCACAAGCGCCGCTTCAGCCGGAACCTTGGGCTTGGCCTGACGCTGGTCGCCTTTGTCGTGCTGGTCTTTGCGCTGACCGTGGTCAAGGTGCAGCGTGGCGAGCCGCTGCAGGGCTTTGATCACACCTATTCGCCCGCTCTGCTGCCCAAGGAGGAGACCCAGCCATGATCTTCCCGCGTCTTCAGGGCAACAACCGGACGCTGGCCATGCTGGCATCGCTTGTTGTCGGGCTGACCTTCACCACCATCGTGATCATCCCGCCGTTCTATGACTGGTTCTGCCGGGTGACTGGCTTTGGCGGCACGACCGCGGTCGCGGAAACCGGGGCTGACACGATCCTGGACCAGACGGTGAAGGTCCGCTTCGACGCCTCGCTGGAACAGGGGATGCCCTGGACCTTCAAACCTGTCGAGCGGTCGATGGACATCCGCATCGGCGAAACCGGGCTGGCCTTCTACGAGGCGCACAATCCCACCGACCGTCCGGTCGCGGGCACGGCGACCTTCAACGTCTATCCCTATGCGGCTGGCGGCTTCTTCACCAAGATCGAATGCTTCTGCTTCACCGAACAGGTGCTGCAGCCGGGTGAAACCGTGCAAATGCCGGTCAGCTTTTACGTCGACCCTGCGATGGTCGAAGACATCGAAGGCCAGTTTGTGCACGAGATCGTGCTGAGCTATACCTTCCACGAAACTCCGCTGCCCGAAGAACAGGCAGCCCTGGATACGCCCGCTGCGGACACCGAAGCCGCAGTGAACTGAGAAAAGACAAAGAGGGAACCGCCGGCATGGCACACGCAAAGAACCACGACTACCACGTCCTGCCACCGTCGATCTGGCCGTTCTTCGGAGCCGTCGCCGGCTTCGTGATGCTGTTCGGCTCGGTCCTCTGGATGCATGGCTCGGGGCCCTGGCTGGGGCTGATCGGTCTGGCTGGGGTGCTGTACGTGATGTACGCGTGGTGGGCGGAAGTGGTGCATGAGGGCCAGACCGGCGATCACACGCCGGTCGTGCGGCTGGGGCTGCGCTATGGCTTCATCCTGTTCATCATGTCGGAAGTCATGTTCTTCTCGGCCTGGTTCTGGACCTTCTTCAAGCACCGGCTTTATCCGATGGGGCCGAACAGCCCAGCTATCGACGGCGCCTGGCCGCCCGCCGGGATCGAGACCTTCGATCCCTGGCACCTGCCCTTCATCAACACGCTGATCCTGCTTCTGTCGGGCTGCGCCGCGACCTGGGCCCACCATGCCCTGGTGCACGAAAACAACCGCCGCGACCTGATCAACGGCCTGATCATCGCCATCGGGCTGGGCGTGATCTTCACCGGGATGCAGGCCTACGAATACAGCCACGCGGCCTTTGGTTTCGCCGGTAACATCTATGGCGCGACCTTCTTCATGGCGACCGGTTTCCACGGCTTCCATGTCATTATCGGGACGATCTTTCTGACCGTCTGCCTGATCCGCGCGATGAAGGGGCACTTCACCCCCGAGAAGCACGTCGGCTTCGAGGCGGCCGCCTGGTACTGGCACTTCGTCGACGTGGTCTGGCTGTTCCTCTTCGCCACGATCTACGTCTGGGGCCAGTAAACCCAAGGCCACAGATACGGGTCAGCGCGGGCCTTCGGGCCTGCGCTTTCATTTCCGGGGTAAGCCCATGCGCCGCTATCTCTTTCCCATCATCCTGGGCGTCTCCGGGGTTGTCGTCCTGATGAGTCTGGGCTTCTGGCAGCTTGCCCGGATGGAAGAGAAGCGCGCCTATCTGGACGAGATCGAGACGCGGATCGCCAATGCTCCGATCCCGCTGCCCGCCGTGCCCGAGGAGGGGCCGCACAAGTTCCAGGCGGTGACGGCCGAGGGTCGGTTCACGGGCGAGTATCTGGAAGTGCTGGCAGGGCAGAAGGGCGCCACCCCCGGCGTCATGGTGATCGAGGCTTTCGTTCTGCCCGACGGCCGCCGGATCATGGTCCAGCGCGGCTTCGTCGAGGAAGAGGCCAGGGCAACTCCGCGCCCACCGCACGAGGCGAAGGTCGCGGGCAACCTGCACTGGCCGGACGACACTGGCAGTTCGACCCCGCCGCCGGATCAAAAGACCGGCCTCTGGTTTGCGCGAGACGTTCCGGCGATGGCGTCCAAGCTGCAGACGGAACCGACACTTATTGTCGCCAGCGCGCCAACCGGTGACGGGATCGCGCCGATGCCGGTGGATACCTCGGGTATACCGAACAACCATTGGGGCTATGCGATCCAGTGGTTCCTCTTGGCGGCGACCTGGGCGGGGATGACAGTCTTCCTCCTGTGGCGTATCAGGACGCGGAAGGTTTGAAGGCGATGACCATGCACTACGTTTCCACCCGCGGCACAGCGCCGATCCTGAGCTTCGGCGAGGCGATGATGACGGGCCTGGCCCGCGACGGCGGGCTTTATGTGCCCGGGACCATTCCAGTGCTGACCATTGCCGAAATTGCCGCTCTGGCGGGCGCGCCTTATGAAGAGGTCGCCTTCAAGGTGATGCGGCCCTATCTGGGCGGGTTCTTTGCCGACGACGAATTCCGGGGCCTGATCGCCAAGGCCTACCAGGGCTTCCACCACGCGGCCCGCGCGCCGATGGTGCAGCTGGGGTCGAACCATTTCCTTCTGGAGCTGTTCCACGGGCCCACGCTGGCCTTCAAGGACTTCGCCATGCAGCTGATCGGCCAGATGATGCAGGCCGCACTGGCAAAGACCGGCGAGCGGATCACCATCGTCGGTGCCACCAGCGGCGACACCGGATCGGCGGCGATGGAGGCGTTCCGGGGGCTGGCAAACGTCGATGTGTTCATCCTCTTCCCGCATGGCAGGGTGTCTGATGTGCAGCGGCGGCAGATGACCACGCCGTCTGAGGCGAACTGTCACGCATTGGCCATCGACGGCGACTTCGACGAGGCGCAGGCCCGCGTAAAGGACATGTTCAACGACTTTGCCTTCCGCGACGGGGTGCGGCTGGCGGGGGTGAACAGCATCAACTGGGCGCGGGTGCTGGCGCAGGTGGTCTACTACTTCTATGCCGGGACCGCGCTTGGGGCACCGCACCGTGAGGTCAGCTTCACCGTGCCCACCGGCAATTTCGGCGACATCTTCGCGGGCTATATCGCCAAGCGGATGGGGCTGCCGATCGACAAGCTGGTGATCGCCACGAACCAGAACGACATCCTGGACCGCGCCCTGCGGTCGGGGGACTACCGGACGAACGGGGTCAAGCCCTCGATCAGCCCATCGATGGACATCCAGGTCTCGTCAAACTTTGAACGCGCGTTGTTCGACGCCTATGGCCGCGACGGGGCGGCAGTGGCGCAGCTGATGGGCGAGATGAAGGCGGGCGGGTTCAAGATCAGCCAGGGGGCGATTGAAAGCCTGCGGGGCACCTTTGCCTCGGGCCGGTGTGATGAGGACGAGACGCTGGCTGTGATCGCGCGGCACTGGAAGACGACGGGAGAGCTTCTGTGCCCACACTCCGCCGTGGGCGTGAAGGTGGCCGAAGAGCATCTGGGGGCAGCACCGATGATCACGCTGGCCACCGCGCATCCGGCGAAGTTCCCCGATGCGGTGCAGCGCGCGACCGGTGTGCGGCCTGGCCTGCCGCCGCACATGGCCGACCTCTTCGACAAGCCCGAGCGGATGACACGGGTGCCCAACGACCTCGCGTCGCTGCAGGCGCTGGTGCGCGACCGGATCGCTCGTCGGTGACTTCGTCCCTCCTCGCTGCGGCAAGCCCCTGCGACGAGAAGACGAAGTCGCACGAGGAGCGTTCCGAAGCGCCCCTTTTCCATCCCGCGCCGGGGTTGTATCACCTGCCAACATGACCAAACGATCGGACCCGATCTTGACCCAGCGCCTGCACACCCTGCCCAACGGATTCCGCATCGTCACCGAGGCGATGCCGGGCCTGCAATCCGCGTCCGTCGGCCTGTGGGTCGAGGCCGGGGGGCGGCACGAGACCTCTTCCCAGAACGGCATCGCGCATTTCCTGGAGCATATGGCCTTCAAGGGGACCCGGCGCCGGTCGGCCCTGCGGATCGCCGAGGAAATCGAGGATGTTGGCGGCTATATCAACGCCTACACCAGCCGCGAGATGACGGCGTATTACGCGCGGGTGCTGTCGCAGGACGTCGTAATGGCGCTGGACGTGATCGCGGACATCGTGCTGAACCCGGTGTTTCGCAAGGCCGATATCGAGACCGAGCGTCACGTGATCCTGCAAGAGATCGGGCAGGCACTGGATACGCCCGATGACATCATCTTCGACTGGCTGCACGAAGTCAGCTACCCCGACCAGCCCTTCGGCCGCACGATCCTGGGGCCGGAAGAGCGGGTAGCCTCGTTCCGCAAGGCAGATTTCGAGGGCTTCACCGGCGCACATTACGGCCCCGACCAGATGATCCTGTCGGCGGCGGGGGGCGTGGAGCATGACGCCATCGTCGCGGCGGCCGAGCGCATCTTCGGCGGGCTGAAGCCGGTGGGGGCGTCCAAGGTCGAAGCCGCGCGCTTCGTCGGTGGCGAACGGCGCGAAGTGAAGGACCTGGAACAGGTGCATTTCGCGCTGCAGTTCGAAGGGCCGGGCTACCGCGACGACAAGGTCTATACCGCGCAGGTCTATTCGACGGCGATGGGGGGCGGCATGTCCAGCCGCCTGTTCCAGAAGATCCGTGAGGACCGGGGGCTGTGCTATTCGATCTACGCCCAATCCTCGGCCTATGAGGATACCGGGCAGCTGACCGTCTATGCCGGAACCTCGGAAGCCGAGATCGGCGAGTTGACCCAGCTGACCATCGCTGAATTGAAGCGGGCTGCCGACGACATGAGCGAGGCCGAGGTCGCGCGGGCGCGGGCGCAGCTGCGGGCAGGGCTGCTGATGGGGCTGGAAAGCCCGTCCAGCCGCGCTGAACGCAATGCGCGACTGTTGTCGATCTGGGGCCGGGTGCCGGATGTGGCCGAGGCAGTGGCGAAGATCGATGCCGTCGATACCGCCGCCGTGCGCGGCTATGCTGCCGAGTTGACGGCGGCGAAGGCGGCGCTGGCGATCTATGGCCCGGTGGCCCGTGCTCCGGGCATCGACGAGGTCCGCAAGGGACTTGCCGCCTGATGCTGGGCCTCAAGCGCCGTGTGAGGGTGGAGACGGAGCGGATGACGCTGCGGCTTCCGGAACATGGCGACTGGCGGCAATGGTCGGACCTGCGCCAGGCCTCGGCCGAGTTCCTGATCAAATGGGAGCCGGTCTGGTCCAACGACCACCTGACGCGGCGGGCCTTCACCAATCGCGTCTACTGGGCCCAGCGAGCGGAATCGCAGGGCCAGGCGTTGCCGGTGCTGCTGATCCGGCGCGACGATCAGCAGCTTCTGGGGGCGCTGACGCTGGACAATATCCGCAGGGGGCCGTCGCAGACCGGGACTTTCGGCTACTGGATCGGCGAGCCCTTCGCGCGGCAGGGCTACATGCGCGAGGCGATCCTGGCGCTGACCCACCACGCCTTCACCCGGATGGACCTGTCGCGACTGGAGGCGGCGTGCCTGCCCGAGAACCTGGCCTCGCGCGGGGTGCTGGAAAAGTGCGGCTTCAAGTACGAGGGCGTCGCGCAAAGCTACCTGCAGATCAACGGGCGCTGGCGGAACCATGTGCTTTACGCCAACCTGCGCGGCGACCGGCGCGGGCGCACCGACGTCGGCTGACGGGTCGGGCGGGTTTTGAATTGAGCGCGTGCCGCGCAAGGCTTTTGTCTCGCGGTTTTGCGTGAAGAACGCAAAATCGCTCGGGTGCCTCCGGCGGGGATATTTGCGCAAGTGTGAAAGACGTTCGGGATGGCCGTTTGCGTGGCGCTTTTGCGGGGGGTGAATGTCTCGGGCGCGGGGAAGCTGCCGATGGTGGAGTTCCGGGAGATGTTGGCGGAGTTGGGGTTCGGGGCGGTGCGGACCCATATCCAGTCCGGGAATGCGGTCTTCGACAGCGATCTTCCGGCGGCGGTCCTGGAGCGGATGATCGAGGGCGCGGTGGCGACGCGGTTTGGCTTTGCGCCAGAGACCTTTGTGCGAAGTGCCGAAGAGATCGGCGAAGCGCTGGTGGGCCACCCGTTTGGCGACGCCGACCCTGCCCGGGTTCATGTCTTCTTCCTGCGCGAGACGCCTGCGCCCGACGCGGCCAAGCTGCGCGCTCTGGCCCTGCCGGGGGATGGCTGGCACATCGGGCCGCGCCGCTTGACGCTGCACACCCCGGCGGGCATCGGGCGGTCGAAGCTGGCGGCGAAGCTGCCGCTCGACGGGCCGATGACTGCCCGAAATCTGCGCACGATTGCGGCTTTGGCCGCCTTGGCGGGGTGATCGCGCATCCGTGATCATGGCTGCGCGTGACGCAAGGGCAATCCGGGTTACCCTTTGCGAAATCCGGAGGTGACCATGCGCCTGCTAGCCGCCCTTGTCCTGCTTGCGACGCCAGCCGTGGCGCAGGACCGCATCCCATCGCACTGCATTGCCGTGGCGGCGGGCGCGCCTTCGGTGGTGCCGGTGGCGCTGGAGGAGGGGCTTGAGGCGGACAGCGTCCTTGTCCGCTACATCGACCATGCCAGCTTTGCCATCGTCACGGCGGACGGGACTGTCGCAGTGACCGATTACACCGGGTATCTCGGGACGGCGGACCTCGTGCCGGACGTGGTCACGATGAACAACGCCCATTCCACGCATTGGACCGCGGCCCCTGACCCGCGCATCCCGAATGTGCTTGAGGGCTGGCCAAACGGCAGCGGCCCGGCGGACCACCGGCTGGACCTTGGCGCGATGCTGGTCCGGAACGTCACCACCGACACCCGGGGTCCGTTCGGCGAAGGCGCGCGGCGGGATGGCAACTCGATCTTCATTTTCGAGGCGGCGGGGCTTTGCATCGGTCATCTGGGGCATCTGCATCAGATCCCCTCGGACGAGCAGTATGCGGCCATCGGGCGGCTGGACGTGGTGATGGTGCCGGTCGATGGCGGCTACACCATGCGACTTGAGGACATGGCGGGCGTGGTGAAGCGGCTGCGATCTTCCGTCGTGATCCCGATGCACTGGTTCAGCCAGGGGTCGCTGGATCAGTTTCTGGCCGAGATGGCGGCGGAATTCACCGTGGTCGAGACCGGCGGCGCGCAGATTGCGCTGTCGCTGGATGATCTGCCGTCGCAGCCGACGATCATGGTGCTGGAACCGGCCTATCTCGACTAGCCTCTCCGGCTGCCCTTGATATGAAGGGCGGGAAGGAGACGCCGATGCTGAACCCCTGCGATCCCGATTTCGTTGCGACATTGGCGGCGCTGGTGCCAGAAGGCACGTTGTCCGCGCCCGAGCCGCGGTATCTGGAGGAGCCCAGGGGCCGCTGGACCGGTGAGGCCGGGGTTCTGGCCCGGCCCAGGACGACGGCAGAGGTTGCGGCGGTGGTGCGGGCCTGCACTGCCGGACGGGTGGGCGTAGTGCCGGTCAGTGGCGGGACGGGGTTGGTCGGGGGGCAGATCATGACCTCTGGTCCGGCGCCGGTCCTTTTGTCGCTGGAGCGGATGGCAGCGCTGCGCGGGGTCTGGCCCGAAGAAAATGCGCTGGTGGTCGAGGCGGGGATGGTGCTGGCCGATGTGCAGGCCGAGGCGACGAAGGTCGGGCGGCTGTTCCCCTTGTCGCTGGCGTCGGAGGGCAGTTGCCGGATCGGGGGAAACCTTGCGGCCAATGCCGGGGGGACGGCGGTCCTGCGCTATGGCAATGCGCGGGATCTGTGCCTGGGGCTGGAGGCGGTGCTGCCGGACGGCAGCGTCTTCAACGGGTTGACGCGGCTGCGCAAGGACAACGCGGGCTATGACCTGCGCCATTTGCTGATCGGGTCCGAGGGCACGCTGGGCGTGATCACGGCGGCGAGCCTGAAGCTTTTCCCGCAGCCTGCAGCGCGGGTGGTGGGGCTTTTGGCGGTACCGTCGCCCACCGCTGCGCTGCAGTTGCTGGCACTGTGTGGCGCGCGGGCGGCCGGGATGGTCTCAGCCTTCGAGCTGATTCACCGGATGGGGTTCGACTTCCTGGAGGAGACCGGCTTCGATCTGCGCGCGCCGTTCGATCCGGTGCCGGAGTGGCTGGTGTTGCTGGAACTGGAACTGCCCGGCGGTCTGGAGCCGGAAGTGACGATGGCCGGGCTTTACGAGGCCGGGGCCGAGGCGGGGCTGGTGACTGACGGCGTGATCGCGACCTCGCAGGCGCAGGCGGCGGCGATCTGGGCCTTGCGCGAGACGATCCCCCTGGCGAACCGCAAGGTTGGCGCGGTGTCGAGCCATGACATCTCGTTGCCGCTGTCGGCGATCCCGGGGTTCATTGCCGAGGCACCGAGGGCGATTTCCGGGCTGGGGGACTTCCGGGTGAACTGCTTTGGGCATCTCGGCGACGGCAACCTGCATTGGAACGTCTTCCCGGCGCGGGGGCATGGCAAGGCCGAACATGAGGCGGTGCGCGACGAGGTGAAGCGGGTGGTGCATGACATGGTGCACGCTCGGGGCGGGTCGGTCGCGGCAGAGCACGGGGTGGGGCGGCTGAAGGTTGCGGACCTGGCGCGTTATGCGGACCCGGGAAAGCTGGCGGCGATGCGGGCGATCAAGGCGGCACTGGACCCGGCGGGGATCATGAACCCAGGAGCGGTGCTGGGGTAAGCCCCCGCTCGTCGATGACTTCGTCACTCCTCGCTCTGGCGCGCGCCGGTCTCCGGCGTGTGCACATCGTGCGCGAGAAGGGGGGCCGGGATTGAAACATCCCCGCCGCAGGAAATCTGCGACGGGGTGCTTTGGGGGTGTGTGGGTCACGCTGTGGGTAGCAGCGCGATCAGGGTGGGTAGCCCTGACAAGCACCGGTGTAGGGTGATTCTCTTTCAGGACGGTTAACGGAAGCCCCCCTGGCCGCGCGGGGCGCCGATTTCTTCGAGGAAATCGGTGCGGAGTTTTCGAAAACTCCGGTAGCGCCCGGTTTGCCGGGGTCAGAGTCCTTCGAACGCGCAGAGGGCGTGGACATCCATCCCCATCGATTCCAGCTTTGTGCGGCCGCCAAGGTCGGGCAGGTCGACGACAAAGGCGCAGCCGACGACCTCGGCCCCAAGGCGTTCGATCAGGCGGATTCCGGCCTCGGCGGTGCCCCCGGTGGCCAGAAGGTCGTCGACGAGAAGGATCTTTTCGCCGGGTTGCATGGCGTCGTCGTGGACCTCGACCACCGCCTCGCCGTATTCCAGCTTGTAGGCCTGGGAGATGGTCTGGCCGGGAAGCTTGCCCTTCTTGCGGATCGGGACGAACCCAGTCGACAACTGGTGCGCCACCGCGCCGCCCAGGATGAACCCGCGCGCCTCCAGCCCCACGACCTTGTCGATGCGCATCCCGGCATAGGGGGCCAGAAGCTGGTCGACACACATCCGAAAACCGCGGGGATCGGCGAAAAGGGTGGTGACGTCGCGGAAAAGGATACCTTCGTGCGGGAAGTCGACGATGGTGCGGATGTAGTCCTTGACGGTCTTGCGGGGGGTCATCTGGGGTTCCTCAAAGGACGCGGGCGGCGATGGCGTCGAGCTTTGCCAGAAGCTCGGGGTCGCGCTTGTCGGGGGCGGTCATGATGGCGTGTTGGAGCGCGCGGTCGCAGCCGTGGCGGCAGGGTTGGCGGTCGGGGGCCAGAAGGGCGGGCAGGCGGGCGACCAGGCCGCGGGCGGCGGCGGCGTTGGCCTGGACGACGGCGATGACCTGGGCGACGTCCACCGCGCCGTGGCTGTCGTGCCAGCAGTCATAGTCGGTGACCATCGCGAGGGAGGCGTAGCACAGCTCGGCTTCGCGGGCGAGGCGGGCCTCGGACAGGCCGGTCATCCCGATCACGTCGGCACCCCAGGTCCGGTACATCCGGCTTTCGGCGCGGGTGGAGAACTGGGGGCCCTCCATCGAGAGGTAGGTCGCGCCGGTGTGGACTGTGAGGCCTTCATCGCGGGCGGCCTGGGCGGCGAGGGCACCAAGGCGGGGGCAGGTCGGATCGGCCAGGCTGACGTGCGCGACGCAGCCGGGGCCGAAGAAGCTGGGCGCGCGCTGGGTGGTGCGGTCGATGTACTGGTCGACGAGGACGAAGTGGCCGGGCTCGAACTCCTCCCGCAGGCTGCCCACAGCCGAAACGGCGAGAAGGTCGGTGCAGCCAAGGCGCTTCAGGGCGTCGATGTTGGCCTGGTAGGGGACCGAGGTCGGGCTATGGACATGGCCGCGACCATGCCGGGGCAGGAAGGCGACGGGGAGGCCGTTCAGGCGTCCGACCAGCACCTCGTCCGAGGGCTTGCCCCAGGGGGTCTTCACCTTCACCCAGGACGCGCCTTCAAGGCCACCCAACTGGTAGACCCCCGATCCGCCGATCACTCCGAGCATGGTCTGCATGGCGGCTCCCCTGG
Source organism: Tabrizicola sp. (assembly GCF_034366665.1). Taxonomy (GTDB): domain Bacteria; phylum Pseudomonadota; class Alphaproteobacteria; order Rhodobacterales; family Rhodobacteraceae; genus Tabrizicola. The sequence goes on from NZ_JAXMMF010000055.1 coordinate 33,340, forward strand.
GGTTGGACGGGGCGGAGGATAGCGGGGTGGGGCGGTCCTGTCCACGGTGGACAATCGCAGCGATGGCAGGGTTTTCAAGGGGTTGGGCGCGGGCGTTCGGGAAACGTCAGGAATAGCCCTGGCGGGCGGCTCGTCGATGACTTCGTCACTCCTCGCGGGGGAAAGCCTTGCGACGAGGAGACGAAGTCGAACGAGGAGCGGTCAGGTGCGGCCTGGTTTCAGGTGGTCGATGCCCCAGGCCAGAAGCCCGACCATCAGCCCCCAGAAGGCCGCACCGATGCCGAAAGCGGCCATACCCGACGCCGTGGTCACCAAGGTCAGCGTGGCGGGCAAGCGCTGGTCGGGGTGGGCGAATGCCGCTGTCAGCGCACCCATCAGCGGACCAAGCAGCGCGAGCGCCACCAGGGCTGCGACCACGGGGGCAGGCAGGGCGGCGATCAGTTGCAGGACCGTGGGGCTGAGCAGGCCCAGAAGCACCCAGACCCCGGCATAGGCGAGGCCGACGATCCAGCGGCGATCCTTGTCCGGGTGGACATCCGGCCCAAGGCAGATCGCGGCAGTGATCGCGGCCATGCTGACGGTATGCGCCCCGAAGAAGGCGGTCACCGTGGAGATCAGGCCGGTGGTGGTCAGCGCGGCAGAGACGGGCGGCTCATACCCCGCGGCGCGCAAGGTCGCAAAGCCGGGCAGGTTCTGCGAGGCCATTGTCACGAGGTACAGCGGCAGGGCCAGGCCAAGGATCACGCCGGGGCGGAACGAAGGGGCTGTGAACTCCAGCAGCGGGGTGGTCAGTCGTAGGCTGGAGAGGTCCGCTCCGGTCAGAAGAGCCAGGATGATGCCGATTGCAAAGGCCGCAAGGGTCGCCATCGCGGGATTCCAGAGCCGGACCACCAGGAACACGGCAATCATCGGAAGGACAAGCATCGGCAGGGTCTGGGCCGCAGTCGCACCTTTCAGGCAGAACGGAAGGAGGACCCCGGCCAGCATACCGGCGGCGATGCCGTCGGGGATGCGGGCGACGAGCGCCCCCAAGGGTCGGATCAGGCCGGTTGCGGCGATGAGGAGGCCGGTCACGACGAAGGCCCCCACGCCCTCGGCGAAGCTGATGCCTTCGGTGGCGGCGATGAGGGCCGCGCCGGGTGTGGACCAGGCGAGGACGACAGGGATCCTGGAACTCCACGACAGAAGGGCAGAGCCGACCGCCTTGCCCAGGCTGATCGCCAGAAGCCAGCTTGCGGTCTGTTCGGGGGTCGCCCCCAGCGCAGTGGCGGCGGCCAGCAGGATTGCCACCGAGGCGGCATAGCCGACAAGCGCGGCCACGGTCGCGGCAGATAGGACAGAGGCCCGCATGCTGTCTCCAAACGACCTGGCTTCAAATGCCCGGAACGACGGGACTATTTCGCGGGTGTTGGCGGGCTGCAAGGGGGAAAGCCGGCGACCCTCAGGGAGGAGGAGAGAGGGCCGCCGGAAGATCGGCGCACCCCGGGAGGAGGATGGGGCGTCCGATGCCGGTCGGGCCTTTGCGGCCCGGAAAGGGGGCGACGATGCCAGGGAGGAGGGTTGGCACCGTCGCTGGTCCGTTCGGCCCCGGGAGGAGGGTGGAGCCTTGGGATGGTTTGCGCGGCGGGACCAGGGAGGAGGGTTGGTCCCGCCGCAAGTACCAGGCAACCCGGGAGGAGGGTGGGCGCCCGATGGATATGAGCCTTTTCGGCTCGGAATGGGGGCGGCGGTGTCCAGGGAGGAGGAGAGGACACCGCCGCGATCCTTCAGGCCCTGGGAGGAGGAGCGGGCCTTGGGATGGTCTGCGCGGCGACGCCAGGGAGGAGGGTTGGCGCCGCCGCAGTACCAGGTGCCAGGGAGGAGGAGAGGCACCCGATCAGGTTGGACCCGAAGGTCCGAAGAAGGCGCGGCTTTGCCCGGGAGGAGGTGGGCATCGCCGCTATCGCCGCAGGTCCAGGGAGGAGGACGGACCCGGACGAAATCTTACTTGCCGTAGGCCGCCTCGCGGGCGATCTCGGTGATGCTGAGGCGCGAAATGCCCAGATCGGTCAGCTCGCGGTCGGTCAGAGCGTTCAGCTCGGCCACGGTGCGGGTGTAGACGCGGCGCTGGTTGATCGCGGTCAGGACGATGTCCTTCACAGACGCCAGGCGGTCAGCGAAACCCTTGCGGGCGATGGAGTTGGTGTTCACATAAGCCATGTCACTCAAGCCTCTTCGATATGGTCAGCAACGTTCTGTCGCGCTGTTAGGGGTAACATGGACCTCATGCTGCAGATGCACAATAGCGGCTCTCAGCAATGCTGCCATGCAGCAAACGCATGGCTGGGGACACGAAAATGTCATGATTTATTAAGGTCTTCGCCGAAATTTTGAGCGTTTGGTCAACGGACCTTGCCCTTCCGCCGAAACGCTACGACCTTAGTGCAAATCTTATGCGGAGTTGAAACGATGGCGGTGGATCGGGACCATGTGATGCGCGTCTTGGCGGGGGTCGCGCACCCCGGCGGAGGCGACCTTGTCAGTCGGGATCTGATTCGCGCCCTGACGGTCGAGGCGGGCGTGGTGCGCTTTGTGATTGAAGCGCCGACGCCTGACGAGGCCCGCGCGCTGGGGCCGGCCCAGGCCGAGGCTGAGGCGCGGCTGAAGGCTTTGCCGGGTGTGACCTCGGTGCAGGTGGTGATGACGGCGCACGGGCCGGCGGCGAAGGCGGCGCCTCCGACCCTGAAGATCGGGCAGCATCCGACGCCGCAGGCGGGGGGGCCGCAAAGGATCTCGGGAATCGACCGGATCATCGCGGTCGCTTCGGGCAAGGGTGGGGTCGGCAAATCGACGGTGGCGTCGAACCTGGCCGTGGCCCTAGCGCGGCGGGGGCGGCGGGTCGGTTTGCTGGACGCCGATATCTATGGGCCGAGCCAGCCGAAGATGATGGGGGTGTCGAAGCGCCCCGCCTCGCCGGACGGCAAGATCATCGAGCCCCTCATCGCGTATGGGGTCACGATGATGTCGATCGGCCTGATGCTGAAAGAGGACGAGGCGGTGGTCTGGCGCGGACCGATGCTGATGGGGGCGCTGCAGCAGCTGCTGGGGCAGGTGGCCTGGGGCAAGCTGGATGTCCTGATCATCGACCTGCCGCCAGGGACCGGGGATGTGCAGCTGACGCTGTGCCAGCGGACGCAGCTGACCGGGGCCATCGTGGTCTCGACGCCGCAGGATGTGGCGCTCTTGGATGCGCGCAAGGCGCTGGACATGTTTTCCAAGCTGAAGACCCCCGTCCTTGGGCTGGTCGAGAACATGTCGACCTATATCTGCCCGAACTGCGGGCATGAGGCGCATATCTTCGGTCATGGTGGCGTGGCAGCCGAGGCGCGCAAGCTGGACCTGCCATTCCTCGGGGAACTCCCGCTGGCGCTGGATGTGCGGGTGGCGGGCGACAGCGGCACGCCGATTGCGGCGACCGATGGGCCCTTGGCCGCACCGTATCTTGCGCTGGCTGACCGGCTGATCGCGGGCGGGATGAGTTGAGCGCCACTATAGTCCTGTTCTGAAGAAACCCGCCCCTTGTGGCGGGTTTTTGCTTTTCCGGGGAATGGGCGTTGATCTGCATACCAACTGGTTGGTATCTTGTCCCTGTAGCCAGCGAGTCGCGGAGGGCGGCTTGGCTCAAAAGGAGGAACAAGATGGCCCACATCATTCGCACCTGCCTGTGGTTTCGTGACGGTCGCGGCCCCGAGGCGGCCGAGTTCTACTGCAATCTGATCCCCGGCAGCCGGGTCGAGCGCCGGTTTGGGGCCGACGCGGGCATGGGGCCGTTCACGGTGACGGATTTCAGCCTGGGCGGCGTGCCATATCAGATCCTGGACGCAGGTCCGCACTTCACCTTGACCGAGGCGGTTTCGATCTCGGTCGAGACCGAGGATCAGGCGGAAACCGACTGGCTTTGGGCGGCGCTGACGGCGGATGGTGGGGCGGAAAGCGTCTGCGGCTGGCTGAAGGACCGTTATGGCGTGTCCTGGCAGGTCTTCCCGCGTCGTCTGACCGAACTGACCCTAAGTGACGACAAGGCCGTGTCGGCGGCGGCGACTGCGGCAATGATGAAGCAGACCAAGATCGACATCGCCGAGATCGAGGCGGCGGTGGCCGCAGCGCGTGCGGCGGCATGATGTTGGATGCACAGACCGAGATCTCGCAGATGCTGGACACCTGGGCGGCCTCGGTCCGCGCGCATGATCTGGAGGGTGCGGTCCGCGGTCGCAATGCGGATGTCGTGATGTTCGACGTACCTGAACCGCTGCAGGCCAAAGGCATTGACGCCTATCGCGACACGTGGCGACTTTACTTCCGGGACGAGGGCTCGCGCCGGTTCGAGCTGCTGGAGACCCGGATCGTGGCCGGAGAAGACGTGGCCTGGGTCCATGCTCTTTTGCGTTGCACCACAGATGACGCCCCCGCAGGCCGCCTGACGATGGGGCTGCGGCGCGTCGACGGACGCTGGATCGTGGAACACGAGCACCATTCATTTCCGGTCCCGCTGACCTTGCCATAGGCGGAGGGGGACTGCCTGGAAAGGAGACCGACATGCGGACGATCAGGATCATCGAACACATCTCGCTGGACGGGGTCATCCAGGGGCCGGGCGGGCCGGAGGAGGACCGCTCGAACGGCTTCAATCACGGCGGCTGGGGCTTTCCCGAACATGACGACGCGGTGGGTGCCGCCATCGTCGGGGCGCAGGGGCAGGGGTTCGACCTTCTCTTGGGCCGCAAGACCTATGACATCTTCGCGGGCTACTGGCTGAAGCAGGCTGGCCCGATGGCCGACAGCCTGAACGGCGCGGGAAAGTTCGTGGCGACCCACCGGCCGGAAAGCCTGGACTGGGGGCCGGTCGAAAGCCTGGGCGCGGACATCGCGGCCGGGGTCCGTAAGGTGAAAGAGGCTGGCGGGCCCGACCTGATTGTCTGGGGCAGTTCAACCCTGACGCCGCTTCTGATCGCCGAGGGGCTGGCGGACGAGGTTGTGCTGCTGGTCTTCCCGGTGCTGATCGGGCGCGGCAAGCGGATTTATTCGGATCTGGCCCCGCCCAGCGGGCTGAAGCTTGTCTCTACCAGGCCGGCGCCGTCGGGTGTCATCATCTCGACCTATACGCCCGCCGGGGCGATGCGGACCGGCAGTTTCCAAGGGAGGATACAATGAACGACATACCCACCGACCAGCGCTACCGCCCCGAGGACCGGGTCATGCAGGGCGTGATCCCCTATTTCGCGCTGCCGGGACAGGCGGGCGCGGCTGCAGAGTTCTACATAAAGGCCTTCGCGGCCAAGGATATCGGCCGGATGCCCTACCCCGACAAGCCCGGCTTCATGCATGTCCAGATCGAGATCAACGGCGGCGCGCTGATGCTTACGGATGAACGCGGCATGTCCGGCGTGGATGCCACGGGCAACCCGATGCCGCAGGGCCACCTGCAGCTGGTGGTGCCGGACGGGCAGGCCTGGTGGGACCGGGCCATCGCGGCGGGCTGCACGGTGGTGGCCCCGTTCGAAAAGCAGTTCTGGGGCGATACCTGGGGGCTGCTTTCCGATCCCTTCGGCCTGAAATGGGCGGTGTTGACACCTGATCCCGCTCTTTGGGACAAGGAGGCATGACAAGGTTGGGTGCAGAGTGTCCATAATAACCCGCGTCCCAAGGGGCGAAGCGCGCGCGCGGCTGATCGAGGCTGCGCGCAGCATGGTCCGTCACCGGGGCTTCGCGGCGACGTCCGTCGACGATCTTTGCGCAGCGGCGGGGGTGACGAAGGGGGCCTTCTTCCACCATTTCCCGTCGAAGGAAGCCCTGGGCGTCGCGTTGGTCGACGACTGGACGCAGATGACCGGGGCGATGTTCGCGGCACATCCCTATAACGCGCTGCCCGATCCTCTGGACCGGGTTTTCGGCTATATCGACCTGCGGCGCGAACTTCTGGGCCAGCCACTGCCCGAGTTTTCCTGCGTGGCAGGGACAACGGTGCAGGAGGCCTATGAAACCTCGCCCCCGATCCGCGCGGCGGCCGAGCGCAGCATCCGGTCGGGGTTCCAGCACGTGCTGCCGCATCTGCAGGCTGCCCTTGCCGCGCATCCGGTGCCGGGGGTGACGGCCGAAAGCCTGGCGCAGCAGTTCCAGGTGGCGACGCAGGGCGGCATCATCCTGGCCAAGGCGCTGAACGATCCCGCCCCCGCCCGCGCCGCCTTTGACCATCTGGAGCGCTACTTGCGGCTTCTGTTCGGCAGGCCCGCCAAGGGCTGACCCGTCCCGGCACCGCCCCGGGACCTCGCCGGACGCTCAGGCTGGGGTCAGGTGAGGATTTCGAATCACATTTCACGGGAAATCGTGGGAAACAGCGGCAATCGCTGGTCCCGCGGCAGTGATTCAGGCAGATTCACCCGGTCGCCAGCGGGAATTTCACCGATCACGGACGGGTCGCGAATTTTCTCGGGAGATCACGGGACTGTCATGGACTGTGACGTCTCCACAAGATGTAGCGGTGTTCTCTGCAGGCCGCGCCTAGAAGTTGAAGAAAGCGCGGTTCAGGCACCACAAGATGCTGGGTTTCGGCCCCCCTAAACACAAGATAATGGCCATCTGGTCCCAATTTTTCCCTTGCTTTCCCATGCAATCCCATGCACCTTCATCTCACGACGATGAGAAGGGCAAGTGACTAAGCAGGGGGCGGCTTCAAGACCCCGAATAGGCGTAAGGCAGCTTCATACAGGCAGCCCCTTTCATCGGACGTACAGATCCGGCGCGCGAGCGAGCAGACATCTCCCCCAGGTGGCGCGCGTAGCTGGACGCCCAGCGATGGGACAGCGGCGGATCGGGTAGTGGCAGCAACCCGGTCCGCCTTTTTCATTTCATCGCATCGGGATTGACGTGGATTTGAAAAGGCCAGGCGATGGCAGAGGCGTTCAGAGGCGAGTACTACCAGAAGGTAGACGGAAAGGCGCGGGTCTCGATCCCGGCGGCCTTTCGCTCTGTTCTGCTGGCGGACGATCCCTTTGCCTCGAACTCGCAGCGCCCCCGGCTTTACATGGTCTATGGCGGCAAATACCGGACCTTCGTGGAATGTTATTCCAAGCTTGGCGCGGACAAGCTGGCCGAAGAAATCGAGACGATGGAGCTTGGCTCGAAAGAGCGGACCCGCGCAGAGCGCGACCTGATCAGCCGGTCGGTGATGGTCGAGGTCGACGGCGAGGGGCGGATCGTCCTGCCGCCGCAGGTGCGCGAGAAGATGGGATTTCATGGGGATGACCTGGCAGCCGGCGGCGAGGCCGCCTTTGCCGGTTTCACCAACCGCTTCCGGCTTTACCGCCGCGAGGTCTATGAGGCGGAACTTGCCGAGGACGACGAAGACGACACCGATCCGCTGACGCTGGTCGGGCGGCACAAGCGGACGGGGTAGGGCCATGAAGGGTCCGCTGCCAGGCCGCCCCCCTGAAGATCCTCATGTTCCGGTATTGATCGAGGCGATTGTGCGGGGGTGTGCTCCCGTTTCCGGCGTCTGGCTGGACGGGACGCTGGGGGCGGGCGGCTATGCGCGCGCCTTGCTGGCGGCCGGTGCGGATCGGGTGATCGGGGTGGACCGCGATCCATTGGCCCTTCAGATGGCCGCCGATTGGGCCGCGCCTTATGGCGACCGGGTGCGGCTGGTGGCTGGGACGTTTTCCGATCTGGATAGCCTGGCAGGCGAGGCTTTGGATGGCGTGGTGCTGGACCTTGGGGTCAGCTCGATGCAGCTGGACCAGGCGGAACGCGGGTTTTCCTTCATGCGCGACGGCCCACTGGACATGCGGATGAGCCAGTCCGGGCCTTCGGCGGCGGATCTGGTGAACACCTCGGACGAAGGTGTGCTGGCCGATATCCTGTATCACTACGGCGAAGAACGCGCCTCGCGCCGGATTGCCCATGCCATCGTGGCGGCCCGGGCGATGGAGCCGATCAAGAGCACGGCGAAGCTGGCCGAGATCGTGTCGAAGTGCCTGCCACGCCCGAAACCGGGGCAAAGCCACCCCGCCACGCGCAGCTTCCAGGCGATCCGCATCGCGGTGAACACCGAATTCCAGGAACTGGCCGACGGTTTGAACGCCGCCGAACGCGCGCTGAAGCCGGGGGGCCTTTTGGCCGTTGTGACGTTCCACAGCCTTGAGGACCGGATCGTGAAGCGGTTCTTCCAGCTGGCCAGCGGGCAGGAATCCAACGCCAACCGCTACGCCCCCGCCAAAGCCGACACCACGGCGCGCTTCGAGATGGTCACCCGCAAGGCCGTGGCCCCGGACGACGCCGAAGTGGCGCGCAACCCCCGCGCGCGGTCGGCCAAGCTGCGGGTCGGGCGGCGGACCGAGGCTCCGGCACTAACGCTTGCACCGGCAGAGCTAGGCCTGCCGGAAATCCAGAAGAAAGGACGCCGCTAGATGCGCCCCGTGTTGTATGTGCTTTCCTTCCTGGCCCTGATCGCGCTGGGCTTCTGGGCCTACCGCGAGAATTATGCCACCCAGGCCGCTCTGAAAGAGGTCGAGGCGCTGCAACGCCAGATCGTCGGCCTGCACGAGGCCTTGACGGTGCAGAAGGCGGAATGGGCCTATCTGAACCGTCCCGACCGGCTGCGCGACCTGGCCACGGTCAATTTCGACCGGCTGGGTCTTTTGCCGATGGAGCCGTCGCAGTTCGGCACGGCGGCGCAGGTCGCCTATCCGGCTCCGAAACTGCCCGACATCAGCTTCAGCCAGGATGTGCAGGGCGAGATCACCGAACCAACCGGCGCGGAGGGATTGTAGATGCGCACTCCACTTCGTCCCCTCGCCCGTATCCTGCAAGCCCGGCAGGACGGGCTGAACCCCGACACCATCGAACGGGAAAACCTGAAGCTTCGCCATGAAGCTTTGCGCGAAAAGTCGCGGGGCCGGGCGCAGTTCCGGATGCTGATCCTGTGCGCAAGCTTTGTCATGGCCTTCGGGGCCATCGGCGCGCGGATGGGGCTGATGGCGGCGACCGAACCGATGGAGCCTCGGGCCAGCGCGCCTGGGGCCGAGATCATCGCGCAGCGCGCCGACATCACCGACCGCAACGGCCGGGTGCTGGCGACGAACATGACGACCCACGCGCTTTACGCGCATCCCAAGGTCATGGTGGACCCCAAGGGCACGGCGCTGAAGCTGGCCGAGCTGTTCCCCGAGCTGGACGCCAAGGCGCTGGAGCGGCGTTTTACCGACGGGCGCAGCTTTGTCTGGATCAGGAAGGTCCTCAGCCCCGAACAGATGCAGAAGGTCCACGAGATCGGTGATCCGGGCCTCTTGTTCGGCCCGCGCGAGATGCGGCTTTACCCGAATGGCATGCTGGCCGCGCATATCCTTGGCGGCAGCTCTTTCGGGGCGGAAGGCGTCCATTCCGCCGAGGTGATCGGCGTGGCGGGGATCGAAAAGGCGATGGATGCGCGGCTGCGCGATCCCGCACAGGGCGGCAAGCCCCTGACGCTGTCGATCGACCTGACGCTGCAATCCACGATCGAGGAAGTGCTGGCGTCGGGCATGAAGATGCTGAACGCCAAGGGCGCGGCGGCCATCCTGATGGATGCGCGCACGGGCGAGATTCTGGCGATGGCGTCCTTGCCGACCTTTGATCCGAACGACCGGCCCAATCCCCTGGTCGACAAGAATGCCGAACCCGGCGACAGCCCCTTGTTCAACCGCGCGGTCCAGGGGGTCTACGAGCTTGGCTCGACCTTCAAGATCTTTGCCACGGCGCAGGCGATGGAGCTGGGGCTGGTCACGCCCGAGACGATGGTGGATGCGAATGCCCCGATGCAATGGGGCCGCCACAAGATCAAGGAGTTCGAGGGCAAGAACTATGGCCCGCTTCTGTCGGTCACGGACGTCATCGCCAAATCCTCGAACGTCGGCACCGCGCATATCGCGCTGATGATCGGACCCTTGCGGCAGCAGGCCTTCCTGAAATCGCTGGGCTTCTTCGAGCCGACTCCGGTCGAACTGATCGAAGCCCCTGGCGCGCGTCCGCTGATCCCCAAGAAATGGCCCGAGATCGTGACGATCACCACGTCCTACGGCCACGGCATGTCGGCCTCGCCCCTGCACCTGGCTGCGGCCTATGCGGCGATTGCCAATGGCGGGGTGGCGATCAAGCCGACGCTTCTGAAGCGCGAGGGGCCGACGACCGGCGTCCGCGTGATGAGCGAGAAGACCGCGTTCGATTCGGTCGCGATGCTGCGCCGCGTGGTGACCGAGGGTACGGCCTCGCTTGGTGAGGTGCCGGGCTATGAGGTCGCGGGCAAGACCGGCACGGCGGACAAGCCGAAGAAGACCGGGGGTTACTACGATGACAAGGTGGTGAACACTTTTGCGTCGATGTTCCCGGCCTCCAATCCCCAGTATGTGCTGATCGTAACGCTGGACGAGCCGCAGGACGACACCCTGTCCGAAACTCGGCGCACCGCAGGCTGGACGGCGGTTCCCGTCGCGGCCGAGATCATCCGCCGCGTCGCCCCTTTGATGGGACTGCGCCCCAAGCTTGAACCTGTCGCCTTGGATGCGGTAACTGCCGCCAGCAACTGACGGGGACATCTGATGACAGCGCGCGCGATACGGCTTTCCGACCTTGGGCTGACGGCCCGGGCTGGGCGCGATCCGGCGCTGTCGGGGGTGACGGCCGACAGTCGGGCGGTGCGGGCGGGGATGCTGTTCGCGGCCCTACCGGGCACGGCGGTTCATGGCGCCAAGTTCATCGGCATGGCGCTGGAGCAGGGCGCGGCGGCGGTGCTGACCGATGCCGAGGGCGCCCGGCTGGCCGCTGACGCCCTGGCCGACACGGACGTGGCGCTGGTGGTGGCCGAGGACCCTCGGGCCGCTTTGGCCTGTGCCGCGGCACTGTGGTTTGGCGCGCAGCCCGAGGTGATCGTCGCGGTCACAGGCACCAACGGCAAGACCTCGGTCGCGACCTTTACCCGGCAGATCTGGGCTGCGCTGGGGCACGAGGCGATCAACATCGGCACGACGGGGATCGAGGGCGCCTGGACGGCTCCCTCTGGGCATACGACGCCCGACCCGGTGACCTTGCAGAAGCTGCTGGCGGCGGCGGCGCAAGGCGGCGTGACCCATGCGGCGATGGAGGCCTCATCCCACGGGATCGACCAGCGGCGGCTGGACGCTGTGCGGCTTTGCGCGGGCGGTTTCACCAACCTGACGCAGGATCACCTGGACTATCACAAGACGATGGAGGCATATTTCGAGGCCAAGGCGCAGTTGTTTACCCGTTTGCTTCCCGAGGACGGGGTGGCGGTGGTGAACCTGGATGGTGCCAAGGGGTCCGAGATGGCCGAACTTGCGCTGGGACGGGGCTTGCGGGTGCTGACGGTGGGCAAGGGGCAGGGGGCGGACCTGCAGATCGCCGCGACCCGGCCCGATCCGACGGGACAAGAGGTGCGCTATCTGTGGCAGGGCCGCGCGTTCCAGACCCGGCTTGCGCTGATCGGGGCGTTTCAGGCCGAGAATGTGGCGGTGGCGGCGGGGCTTTGCATTGCGGCCGGGGATGCTCCCGAGGCGGTGCTGGCGGTGCTGCCGCGCTTGACGGGTGTGCGGGGCCGGATGCAGCTGGCGGCGACGCGGAAGAACGGGGCGGCGGTCTATGTGGACTACGCCCATACGCCGGATGCGCTGGAGACCGCTTTGCGGGCGCTGCGGCCGCATGTGATGGGGCGGATCGTGGTGGTCTTCGGCGCGGGTGGCGACCGGGACCGCACCAAGCGTCCCCTGATGGGGGCGGCGGCGCAGGCCCATGCCGATGTCCTTTACGTGACCGACGACAACCCGCGGACCGAGGACCCCGCCACGATCCGCGCGGCGATCCTGGCGGCCTGCCCCGAGGCGAACGAGGTCGGCGACCGGGCCGAGGCGATCCTGCGCGCGGTGGATGCACTGCTTCCGGGGGACGCTTTGCTGATCGCCGGCAAGGGGCATGAGAGCGGGCAGGTGATCGGGACCGACGTCTACCCGTTCGACGACGTGGAACAGGCCAGCGTCGCGGTGGCCGCGCTGGATGGGGTGATCTGATGCTGTGGACCTCGGAGGACGCGGTCAAGGCGACGGGCGGGCAGGTGACCAAGGCCTGGGCGGCCTCGGGCGTGTCCATCGACACGCGGACCCTGCAGCCGGGCGAGCTGTTCGTGGCGCTGAAGGACGTGCGGGACGGGCATGACTTCGTGGCCCAGGCGCTGGAGAAGGGTGCTGCGGCGGCCCTGGTCAGCCGGGTGCCGGACGGCGTGGCCAAGGATGCTCCGCTTCTGATCGTGCCGGATGTCCTGAAGGCGCTGGAGGCGCTGGGGGCCTTTGCGCGTGCCCGGACGCAGGCGAAGGTGGTGGGCGTCACCGGCTCGGTCGGCAAGACCTCGACCAAGGAGATGCTGCGGGCGATTCTGGCGGGGCAGGGCAAGACCCATGCGGCCGAGGCCAGCTACAACAACCATTGGGGCGTGCCCCTGACGCTGGCGCGGATGCCGCAGGACGCGGATTTCGCGGTGATCGAGATCGGGATGAACCACCCCGGCGAGATCGCCCCTCTGGCGCGGCTGGCGCGGCTGGATGTGGCGATGGTCACGACGGTCGCCCCGGCGCATCTGGAGGCCTTCGACAGCGTCGAGGGGATCGCGCATGAGAAGGCCTCGATCTTCGACGGGCTGAGGCCGGGCGGGGTGGCGGTCTTGAACGCCGACATCGAATGGACCCCGGTACTGCGGGCAAAGGCCAGGGCCGTGGGTGCGACGCCCGTTGCCTTTGGCACGGCCGAGGGCGCGGACTACCGCCTGCTTTCGGCGCAGATCTGCGACGAGGCGACAGTCTGCCAGGCCAGCCGCCGGGGTGTGCCGATGCTGTTCAAGGTCTCGTCCCCCGGCCGCCATTTTGCACTGAACGCGCTGGGGGCGCTTGCGGTGGCCGAGGCATTGGGGGCGGACCCGATGATCGCCGCGCATGACCTGGGCCGCTGGATGCCGCCTGCGGGCCGTGGCCAGCGCGAGCGGATCATGCTGGATCTGGTCGAGGAGACCTTCTTCGACCTGATCGACGACGCCTTCAACGCGAACCCCGCCTCGATGGCGGCAAGCCTGGACATGCTGATTGCGGCCAAGCCGACCGACGGGATTGGCCGCGTCGGAGGTGGCCGCCGCATTGCCATCCTGGGCGATATGCTGGAGCTGGGACCGACCGAAGGCGCGTTGCACGCGGCCATCGCTGGGCATCCGGGCCTGGCGGCGGTTCATGTGATCCACTGTGTTGGACCCCGGATGAAGGCGCTGCATGCGGCCCTCCCGCGCCAGCAGCGCGGCGAATGGGTCGAGACGGCGGCCGAACTGGCCCCGCGCGTGCGCAGCCTGATCGACGCGGGAGACATCCTTCTGGTCAAGGGCTCGAAAGGGATAAAGGTCAGCCTCGTCGTTGACGTTCTGCGGAAAATGGGGCAGGCCGCGAGCCCGAAAGAAGGGACCGTCTAGATGTTTTACTGGCTTGCCGAGTTTTCCGATGGCGGCGGGGTGCTGAACCTTTTCCGCTATATCACCGTCCGCGCAGGGGGCGCTTTTGTCACGGCGCTTCTCTTCGGGTTCCTGTTCGGGCGTCCGCTGATCGACCTTCTGCGCCGCAAGCAGGGCAAGGGCCAGCCGATCCGCGACGACGGCCCGCAGTCGCATCTGTCAAAGGCCGGGACCCCGACGATGGGGGGCCTGCTGATCCTGTCGGCGCTGATGGTCTCCACGCTCCTGTGGGCGCGGCTGGACAATCCCTTTGTCTGGATCGTGATCCTGGTGACGCTGGCCTTCGGGCTGATCGGCTTTGCCGACGACTATGCGAAGGTGACGAAGCAGAACACCAAGGGCGTCTCTGGCAAGGTGCGGATGGGCTTGGGCCTGTTGATCGCGGCGCTGGCGGCCTATTCGGCGTCAATGTTTCACCCGCCGGAACTGACGAACGAGCTGGCCTTCCCCTTCTTCAAGGATGCGCTGCTGAACCTGGGCATCTTCTTCGTGCCCTTCGGGATGATCGTGATCGTGGGCGCGGCCAATGCGGTGAACCTGACCGACGGGCTGGACGGGCTGGCGATCATGCCGGTGATGATCGCGGGCGGCACGCTGGGGATCATCGCCTATGCCGTGGGCCGGGTCGACTTTACCCAGTATCTCGACGTCCACTATGTGCCGGGCACCTCGGAACTTCTGATCTTCTCGGCGGCCCTGTTCGGCGGGGGCCTGGGGTTCCTGTGGTACAACGCGCCCCCGGCGGCGGTGTTCATGGGCGATACCGGGTCGCTGGCCCTGGGCGGCGCGTTGGGGGCCATCGCAGTCTGCACCAAGCACGAGATCGTGCTGGCCATCGTCGGCGGGTTGTTCGTCGTCGAGGCTTTGTCCGTCATCATCCAGGTGCTGTACTACAAGCGCACCAAGAAGCGGATCTTCCTCATGGCGCCGATCCACCACCACTTTGAAAAGAAGGGCTGGGCCGAGCCGCAGATCGTGATCCGGTTCTGGATCATCAGCCTGATCCTGGCGATGATCGGTCTTGCCACGCTGAAAGTGCGGTAAGGGGGTAGGGTGGGCGATATCGCCCACCCTACGCTCGCGCTTCAGCTGATGGAGTGCAGCTCTCCCGGCAGGCCTTCAGGCAGGGTCCGGCCCGGCGGCAGGGCGATCAGGGCACTTCCGCCAGCGCCGGCCGAGAAGATCTGCACGCTTTCGCCCTGCGGGTTCGTCGCACGGAAAAACCGGGTGTGGTGCAGTGTCAGGCCGTAGCCGAGAGGTTTCAACCGTCCCACCAGACGCTGCAGCTTCGCACGGTCATGGACCTCGATGTAAAGCACCGGCCGGAACCAGGCCAGGGTGCCAAGGCCGCCCTCGACCACGCGGTCCTCGAACCCCTCGGTGTCGACCTTGATCAGGTCGCAGCGCGGCAGGTCCAGGCTGTCCACGGTGATCAGAGGCACTGCGTCCGTCTGGCCGGGGCCGGGGGTCAGCGAGACCTCGGTCGCGCCGGCGTTGTGAAGCGTGGCGGGGTCGTTCACCGGCACGGCGCAGGTGCCCGTCTGGTCACCCACCGCGGCGCGCAGGCAATGGACCTGCGCCATCTGGTTCAGCGTGACATTGGCGCACAGAAGCTGAAAGCAGTAGCGCTGCGGCTCGACCGCCGTCACGTGGCCTTGCGGGCCGACGGTCCGGGCCAGGGCCAGGGTGTGAAAGCCGATGTTCGCGCCAAGATCCAGCACGTGATCCCCGGGCCGTGTCAGGGCAAGGATGCTGTCGACCTCATTCCCCGCAAACTCGCCATAGACCCGCAGGGACCGGCCAATGACGGTATTGCCCTGCAGGGTGAACATCCGGCCGAAGCGGGTCTCGACCTGGGGAAAGACCGGCATGTTCTGCACGGGGCGGCTCCTTCTTCTGGGTGCAGACTAGCAGGTGTCGGGCCAAGTTGAAGCGGGTCCTCTTTCCCTTTGCGCGTTCCTCCCCTATCCCTGTCCGGGAAGTGGAGGGCAGGCACATGATCCCGGTCAAGGGTTACAATGGGCAGAAGGTGGCGGTGCTGGGGCTGGGTCGGTCGGGGCTGGCGACAGCAGTGGCCCTGGTCGCCGGGGGGGCGGAGCCGCTCTTGTGGGACGACAGCCCGGAGGCGCGGGCCAAGGCCGAGGCCGAGGGGTTCGCCTTGAGCGACCTTACCCGTCACATGGCGCTGGAGGGCGTGACCTGCCTGGTGACCAGCCCCGGCATCCCGCATCTGTTCACCACGCCCAATCCGATCATCGCCCGCGCGCTGGAGCTGGGCATTCCGGTCGACAACGACATCGGCCTCTTCTTCCAAAGCGCTGCCGGAGACGAGTGGGCCGAGATGGAGACCCCGCCAAAGATCGTGGCGGTGACCGGGTCGAACGGCAAGTCCACGACGACGGCGCTGATCCACCATATCCTGGAAGTGGCAGGCAAGCCGACGCAGATGGCGGGAAATATCGGCAAGGGGGTCCTGTCCATCGACCCGCCCGTCGATGGCGAGGTGGTGGTGCTGGAGCTGTCGTCCTACCAGACCGAACTTGCCCGCGCCCTGACGCCGGATGTGGCGGTTTTCACCAACCTCTCGCCCGACCACCTGGACCGGCATGGCGGGATGGGCGGCTATTTCGCGGCCAAGGCGCGGCTCTTCACGCTGGGTGGGCCGGACCGGGCCGTCGTGGGCGTGGATGAGGTCGAAGGGCAGTTTCTGGCCAATGTGCTGGCGCAAGGGCCGCAGGATGACCGGGTGATCCGGGTGTCCTCGGGGCAGAAGCTGGACGCCTTCGGCTGGTCGGTCTTTGCCCGCAAGGGGTTTCTGGCGGAATGGCGCAAGGGGCGGCAGGTTGCCTCGATCGACCTGCGCGAGGTGAAGGGGTTGCCGGGCGCCCACAACCACCAGAACGCCTGCGCGGCCTATGCGGCCTGCCGGTCGCTGGGTCTGGCGCCGAAGCTGATCGAGGGGGCGCTGCAGTCGTTTGCCGGGCTGCCGCACCGCAGTCAGTTGGTGGGCGAGCGGGGCGGAGTGCGGTTCGTGAACGACAGCAAGGCGACCAACGTGGATTCGGCGGCCAAGGCGCTGCAGGCCTTCCCGAAGATCCGCTGGATCGCCGGGGGGATGGGCAAGGACGGCGGGATCGTGGCGCTGAAACCGGTGCTGGGGTCGGTGGTGAAGGCCTACCTGATCGGCCATTCCGCCCGCGACTTCGCGCTGCAGATTGGCGACACCCCGCACGAGATCTGCGAGACGATGGAGCGCGCGGTGGCGCGGGCGGCCGAGGAAGCTCAGGCGGGAGACGTCGTGCTCCTTGCCCCCGCGGCGGCAAGTTTCGACCAGTATCCGAACTTCGAGAAGCGCGGCGAGGATTTCACGGCTCGGGTCAAGGCGCTGATCGCGGGGTAGGCGCGGCGGCAGCCACAATTCGGCCAAACCGATCGGGCAACCGGTCGCTTCAACGCGATCACCGGAGGCCACCGATGAATTCCACGACCCTTGCCGCAACCGCAGCGTTTCTTTTCCTTGCCGGGCAGGCCGCAGCGCAGGACAAGAAGTTCGCGGGCTATGTCATCGAGGCGAAGACCGAGACCGTCGAGGGCGTGATGCTTGTTGACGGCTATACGCCGGATGAACTGGTGTCGTTCCTGCGGGAAGATTGCGCCTCGGGCCAGGTCGGAGCGCTGAGCTATGTCGGCAAGCCCTACAAGCGCCGTGGCAACACGTTTCAGAAGTTCCGGACGACCTGTGCCGGAGGTCCCAGCCCACGGATCGGTGTGACGAAGGCAGTCTCGGTCGAGGTGGAGCGGATGCCCGACGGACGCAACATGACCG
Source organism: Tabrizicola sp. (assembly GCF_034366665.1). Classification (GTDB taxonomy): domain Bacteria; phylum Pseudomonadota; class Alphaproteobacteria; order Rhodobacterales; family Rhodobacteraceae; genus Tabrizicola. The sequence goes on from NZ_JAXMMF010000055.1 coordinate 50,730, forward strand.
AATACACCTTCAGCGCGAATGGCGACCTGCAGTACCGCCGTTACATCCGCTAGGGAACACCTCGTCGATGTCCTTCGGACACTCCTCGGAGGGGGACCTCAGCGATGAGTGCCCGAAGGGCATCGAAGAGCGGGCGGTCAGACCGCCAGCAGTTTGCCGTCCTGATCGGCCGAGTCCACCGCGCGGTCCAGCAGCCGTTGCAGCGCGGCCCCGCGGGCAAAATCGGGGTCGGCGGGGCTTTCGCCGCGGATGGCTGCAATGAAACGCTGGTAGATCGTCGGAACCGCGGGGCACTCCACATCGCGCCAGGTGCCGGTGTGGATGTCCTCGCCGAGGCAGGCGCGCAGGTGGCTGACGGCTTTCTCGAACGTCACCTCAAGCCCCCCGGTCTGGCCGTAAAGCCGCAGCCGCAGGTCGTTCAGGTGGCCGGTGGCAAAGCGCGTCGCGGCCACTGTGCCAAGCGCGCCGTTGGCCAGCCGCACCTGCATCGTGGCGCTGTCGTTGGCGTCCAGTACATACTCGCCGATCTGGCCGCCAGGTGCCTTGTCGAAAGTCTGGAGGAGGCACGACACCTGTGTCGCGTCCATCCCGGCGATGAAGGTCGCGAAGTCCAGGATGTGGATGCCGACATCGCCCAGGACGCCCTTGGACCCATGCTTCGTGGACAAGCGCCACAGCCATTGCGGCTCCTTGTCCCAATGGCCCCAGGCGGGCTGGGTCAGCCAGCTTTGCAGGTACGAGGCCTCGAAATGCCGGATCGTGCCGATGGCGCCGTCACGGACCATTTGCGCTGCGTGCTGCAGGGCGGGCACGTTGCGGTAACTGAGGTTGACCATGTTCACCACGCCCGCCTGTGCGGCGGCGGCAGTCATCTCCTGGGCGTCCTTGGCGTTGGTGGCCAGGGGCTTTTCGCAAAGGACATGCTTGCCTGCCGCGAGGAAGGGCAGGGTGGTCGCGTAGTGGGCCGCGTCGGGGGTGACGTTGGTCACGGCATCGAATTCGCCCCAGGCGATGGCCTCTTGGACCGAGGCAAAGCCGTGCGGGATGTTGTGTGCCTTCTGGAAGGCGGCGAGCTGTTCGGCACGGGTGTCGATCCCGGCGACAAGGGTGACGCCGGGGATGGCAGCAAAGGCCTCGGCATGGTTCCGCGCCATGCCGCCGGTGCCAAGGATCAGGATGCGGACGGGTTGCATCAGCGGTAGCCCTCTTCGCCGTCGTGGTGGAGGCGGGGGCCGCGTTCCTCCAGCGGTTCCAGCGTCTTGCCGACAGGGGTGTTCGGGGCATCGGTGGGCTTCGCGATCCGTGCTTCGGGGTTGAAGGCCCAACGGACGCCGTTGCAGATCACCTTCTGCACCATCGGCTGGTGGTAGGTCGGGTAGGTTTCATGCCCCGGGCGGAAGTAGAAGATGTTCCCCGCGCCGCGCCGGTAAGTGAGGCCCGAGCGGAACACCTCGCCGCCCTGGAACCAGCTGACGAAGACGGTTTCCAGAGGTTCCGGCACGCCGAAGGGCTCGCCATACATCTCTTCGTATTCGATCTCGAAATGGTCCGGGATGCCGCGTGCGATGGGGTGCTGGCGGGAGGTGACCCAGAGGCGCTCACGCTCACCGGCCTCACGCCACGAGAGGTTGCAGGGCGCGCCCATCAGGCGTTTGAAGGGTTTCGAGAAATGGGCGGAGTGCAGGAAGATCACGCCCATGCCGGACCAGACGGCCTCGGCCACGCGTTCGACGATCTTGTCATCCACGTCGCCGTGGGCGGCATGGCCCCACCAGATCAGGACGTCGGTTTCCTTGAGCCTGGCTTCGGTCATGCCATGCTCTTTGTCCTGCAGCGTGACGGTCGAGGCGGTGATCCCGTCTTCCTTGTTCAGGAACTCGGCAATCGTGCCGTGCATGGTCTTGGGGTAGACCTCGGCCACGACCTTGTTTTTCTGTTCATGGACGTTCTCGCCCCACACGGTGACGCGGATGGTCATGGGTAGTCTCCTTGCATTGATGCGCGCCCGAGGCGGCCCCAGGCGCGCGGGATAGGGGTCAGCGGACGGGCTTGCCGTCGGCGTCGAAGCGGTAAAGGTGGGCGGCCTTGGGCGCGAGCGACACTTTCGCGCCGACCGCGATGTCGGCCTTGCCGGGGCGGCGGACGATGACGGGTTCGTCGCTGCCGATCTCGACAAAGAGGAAGTGGTCGGAGCCGAGGTCTTCGACGTGCAGAACCTCGCCCTTCCAGGGGCCATTGTCCACTACGTCGATGTGTTCGGACCGCGCGCCAAGGGTGGTGCAGCCCTCGGCCTCGGCGAACTTGCCGGTCAGGAAGTTCATCTTCGGGCTGCCGATGAAGCCAGCCACGAACAGCGAGTTCGGGTGTTCATACAGTTCCGCCGGGGAGCCCGCCTGTTCCAGCTTGCCGTCCCGCAACACGGCGATCCGGTCGGCCAGGGTCATCGCTTCCACCTGGTCGTGGGTCACGTAGATCATCGTGACGTTGGACATGGAGTGGTGGAGCTTCGCGATCTCAAGCCGGGTCTGGACGCGCAGGGCGGCGTCGAGGTTCGACAGGGGTTCGTCGAACAGGAACACGCGCGGGTCGCGGACGATGGCGCGGCCGATGGCGACGCGCTGGCGCTGACCGCCCGAAAGCTGCTTTGGCAGGCGGTCGAGAAGGTGGTCGATCTGCAGAAGCTTGGCCGCCGACTCCACCCGCTTCCGGATCTCGGCGTCGGTCGTCTTGTCCAGCTTCATCCCGAAGGCCATGTTGTCGTAGACCTTCATGTGCGGATAAAGCGCGTAGCTTTGGAACACCATCGCGATGCCGCGCTTGGACGGGATCAGGTTGTTCACCTTTTCGCCGTCAAACAGCATGTCGCCCGTGGTGATCTCCTCCAGCCCCGAGATCAGGCGCAAAAGCGTGGACTTGCCGCAGCCCGAAGGCCCGACGAAGACCATGAATTCGCCCTTCTCGATGGTCAGGTCGATGCCCTTGATCACCTGCACGGCGCCGTAGGACTTGGTGACGTTCTTCAGTTCGATCTTTGCCATGATGTCAGCCCTTCACGCCGCCCGCGGTAAGCCCCGCGACGATCTTGCGTTGGAAAATGAGGACGAGGATGATCAGCGGGACGGTCACGATGACACTTGCCGCCATGATCGGACCCCAGGGGATTTCCTGCTGGCTTGCGCCGGAGAGAAGGCCGATCGCCACTGGCACCGTCCGGGTGGTTTCGGACGAAGTGAAGGTCAGGGCGAACAGGAATTCGTTCCAGGCGCCGATGAAGGCCAGAAGGCCGGTCGTCACCAAAGCGGGCCAGAGAAGCGGCAGGAATACCTTGGTGATGATGATCCAGGGGGTTGCGCCGTCGACGATGGCGGCCTCCTCGATCTCGACCGGCAGGTCACGCATGAAAGTCGTAAGGACCCAGACCGTGAAGGGCAGGGTGAAGATCACGTAGGACATGATCATCGCGTAGGGCGTGTTGAAGATGCCTAGGAAGCGGACAAGCTCGAACAGGCCGGCAAGGACGGCGATCTGCGGGAACATCGACACCGCGAGGATCATCATCAGGAGAAGGCCGCGGCCCCGGAACCGCACCCGCGCCAGGGCGTAAGAGGCGGTGACGGCCAGGAACAACGCGAAGACGACGGTCGTGGTCGCGATGAAGACCGAGTTCCAGATGGATCGCACGAAGTTGCGGCCCCCCAGCACGGATTCGTAGTTGCCCCAGTCGAACGCCTTCGGCCAGTAGTTGACCTTGAACAGCTCAGTTCCCGTCGAGAAGGACGTCACGATCGCGTAGTAGAACGGGAAGACCGAGAAGACGACGATCACCACGACAAGCGCGTAGAAGGCGATGTTGGTCAGGATTTTCTGCGCGGTCATTTCTGGCCCTCCCCGGACAGGTCGACCTTGCCCAGCCAGATGTAGAGGCTGACGAAGATGGCGATGATCGCGAAGAGAAGTGTCGACTGCGCCGCGCCATAGGCGAACTTGTCGAAGTCGATCATGTTCTCGCGGCTGATGACCGACATTGTCTTGGTGGCCGCCGAATTGGGCGTCAGCACATAGACGAGGTCGAAGATCCGCAGCGCGTCGAGCATCCGGAAGATGATCGCGACGGCCAGGGCCGGGCGGATCAGCGGCAGGGTGATCTTGAAGAACACCTTGACCGGGTTGACGCCGTCCAGCTTTGCCGCCTCATAGATATCACGCGGGACCATCTGCAGGCCCGCAAGGATCAGCAGCGCCATGAAGGGCGTGGTCTTCCAGATGTCGACCATGAGGACGGCATACATCGCGGTGTCGACCGAGGCGGTCCAGGCGATCTTCTGGTCGATAAGCCCGAGGTTCAAGAGGATGTCGTTGATGATCCCGAACTGGTCATTCAGCATCCAGGCCCACATCTTTGCGCTGACGATGGTGGGGATGGCCCAGGGGATCAGGATGGCCGCGCGCACAAAGCCGCGGCCCTTGAATTCGGCGTTCAGGACAAGGGCGACGATCAGGCCCAGCACGGTCTCAAAGAACACCGAGACGAAGGCGAAGCGCACTGTGTTCCAGACCGCGTTCCACCAGGCCGGATCGACCAGGGTGCCGCGCCAGATCCAGCGGCCCGACTCCAGCACGCGGACCGACAGGTAGTTGTCGAACCCGATGAACTCACCGCCGTACAGGTCGGACAGAAGCGTGTTGGTCAGCGAAAACCAGATCGTGCGCAAAAGCGGCCAGGCGGCCACGAAGAACAGTGCCGCAAGCATCGGCGCCAGAAACCAGAAGGCCGCGCGTTGCCGTTGCTGCGAGAGGCTGAGCCCCCCGTCATGTGTTGCCATGATTTCCCTCCCCTTGTCCGTGTCCCCCTCCGAGACCCGGTTCGCAAAAGGCGGGCGGCTTGCCGTGGAAAGCCGCCCGCCCTGGGGTCAGTCAGGTCCGGGAGGACTTACCAGCCCGACCCCTTGAGGTCCGTCAGGTCGACTTCGAGAAGTTCCAGGTTCTCGGCCGCCGTGCCTTCACCCGAGAGGGTGCTGTGGACGGCCGACCAGAACTTGGCCGAAACCTCGTTGTACTTGCCCAGCGTCGGGGCCGACGGGCGCGGAACGGCGTTCAGGAACACGTCCTTCCACTGCGGGATGATCGGCTGCGCGGCGGCGATGTCGGCGTCGTCATACAGGGCGACGATCGTCGGCAGGTTCGATTCCGCGATGGCACGCTGCTTCTGCGCCTCGGGGCCAGCAAGGTAGAGCGCGAGGCTGATCGCCGCTTCCTGCTTGGTCGAGTACTTGGAGACAGCAACGTTCCAGCCACCCAGCGTTGCCGCCGAGGTGTCGCCTTCCTTGCCCACGGGCAGGGTGGTCACGCCGAAGAGGCCCTTGACCGCCGAGTCGTCACCGTTGCCCAGGCCGTAGGCATAGGGCCAGTTGCGCATGAAGACGGCGTTGCCGGTCTGCCAGACGCCACGGGCTTCCTCTTCCTGATAGGCCAGGACGCCATCCGGAGAGATCGTGCCGACCCAGGACTTCGCAGCCTCCAGCGCCGCCACGGCGTTTTCGTTGTTGACGCTGATCGTGCCATCCGGCTCGACGATCTGGCCGCCGCCGAAGGACTTCACCCACTCCAGCGCGTTGCAGGTCAGGCCTTCATAGGCGTTGCCCTGCCAGACGAAGCCCCAGAGGTCGGCCTTGCCTTCGGCACGCTCGGCGTCCTGGATCATCTTGGCGGTCTCGGCCAGTTCGGCCCAGGTCTTCGGCGGGGACTTGCCGTACTTGTCCAAGAGGTCCTTGCGGTAATACAGCGCCGGCGCGTCGGTGAAGATCGGCAGGGCCACGAGCTTGCCGTTCACGGTCTGCGACTGGATGATGGACGGGAAGTGGGTGGGCGCCAGGTCCTTCGCCGCCTCGGTCAGGTCGACGAAGTGGTCGGCCAGCTGTGGGGCCCAGATCACGTCGGTCTGGTACAGGTCGATGTCGGCGGCACCGGCGGCAAGCCACAGGCGGTACTGGCCGAACTGGTCGGTGGTCGAGGCGGGCATCGGCACCAGGGTCACGGTGTTGCCGGTCGCTTCTTCCCACGGCTTGACCAGGGTCTTGAAGTTTTCCACGGCATTGCCGACCGCGCCCGAGACGTAGAACAGCTCTTCCGCCGCAAGCGGAGCGCCGAAGACCGCAAGCATGGCGGCGGTAGCGGTCGCGCGAAGTGCGCGGCCTTTCATGATGGTCATTTGGTTTCCTCCCAGAAGGCCGCCGGTGTGGCGTGCCATTTTCTCATAGCAAAACGCCCGGTCCTCCCGAAACGTTTCGGAAAACATAGTCTCCAAAGCGCTTTCGGTCAACGATTCGTGTATGCGTCCCGGGTGTCAGACGGTGGCGACCGAGTTGCGCTCGATGAAGCTGTAGCTGCCCAGCCGTTGGAGCGTTCCAAGTGGCTTGCCCTCGATGGCCCCTGCAAGGCAGTCGGCCAAGGGTTCCCAGCTGTCGCGCAGCGGGGATTTCGTCACCGTCAGCGACGGGAAGAAGGCCGAGGCCCGCAGCGCCGGAAGCTCGTCATCATGCGCCACGACGAGACATCACCGGGCACCGACAGCCCCAGCGCCTCCAAACCCTGGTAGACTCCGCGCGCCAGACGGACGTTGCCGCAGACGATGGCGGTGGGGCGTGGCGCGTCGCCCGAAAAGAGGCGGATCGTGTCGGTCAGCCCGTGCGCTTCGTCCATGACGCCATGCAGGTGCAGGTGCGGCAGGATCTCGGCCCCCCCGTCGCGCAACGCCCGGATGTAGCCCTGTTCGCGCACGGTGACATAGGATCGGTCGGCAATCCCGTTCAGAAACGCGATCCGTCGGTGGCCGCGCCGGACAAGGTGGGCGGTCAGGTCATAGGCAAGCTGTTCATTTTCAATGTCAAAATAGGGATAGTCGATCACCTTTCCGCTGCGACCATGCACCACGAAACAGATGCCGGCCTTGCGCAGAAAGTCGATGCGGGGGTCCTGCTCCATCGGGTCGATCAGCACAAACCCGTCCAGCATCGCAGTGCCGATCAGCTTCTGGTAGACTGGCAGCGCGTTCTCCTGCTCGGCCATCATGTGCAGCACGAACTGCATGCCGCGCCCGGAAAACTGGGTGGACAGGCCCGCCACCACCTCCATGAAGATGCGGTCCTGGCCGATGTTGCGGTACTGCGGGACCACCAGCCCCACCATCCCCGACCGCCCCGACACCAGCTTCCGGGCCGAGGCGTTGGGGTGATAGTTCATCGCCCGCGCCGTGGCCTTGACGCGCAGGCGCGTCTCCTCGTTCACGTCGGAATGGTCGTTCAGTGCCCGGCTGACCTGGGTGATGGACAGATCCAGCGCACGCGCGATGTCTTTCAGCGTCGCCATTGGTCAAACCCCTTTGGGGCGTATCCGAAACATTTCGGAACGGAAAATCAATCGGAATCTTGCGCGACAGCTTGCCACGACCGCCTCGCGCCGCGATGCTGCATCCATGTCCGACCCTGTCACCTTGCGTCTGCGGCTTCTCTTCGGCGACCGGTTGGTCTTCGGGCCGGGGAAGGGCGAACTTTTGGCGCGGATCGCCGAAACCGGGTCCATCGCCGCTGCCGGCCGCGCGATGGGGATGAGCTACAAGCGCGCCTGGGCCCTGGTCGAGGAGATGAACGCCGCCTTCCGCGCGCCGCTGGTGGTTTCGGCGCGGGGCGGGGCAGGGGGTGGCGGGGCAACCCTGACCGCGGAGGGGCAGGAGGTCCTTGCCGCCTATCGGGCGATGCTGGATGCAGTCGAGGCCGCTGCTGCGCCGCAAGTCACGCGCCTCGTCGCCCTTCTGGATATGTCCGACGGGAAATAACGCTTGCCCGGATTCGGACCCGTCCATATGTTCCGCCAGACATATCGGAGGACCCATGCGCCTTGCCCTTCCCATCCTGGCCCTGGTCCTGTCGGCCCAGACCGCGCTGGCAGACGTCACTGTCTTTGCCGCCGCCAGCCTGAAGACGGCGCTGGACCAGATCGCGCAGGACTGGAGCGCGCAGACCGGCACCAGGGTCACCCTGTCCTACGGCGGCACCCCCGCGCTGGCCCGCCAGATCGCCGAGGGCGCACCGGCCGACATCTTTCTGTCCGCCTCGAAGGCCTGGATGGACGATCTGCAGGACAAGACGCTGATCCGGCCCGAGACGCGCCGCGACCTGCTGGGCAACAGACTGGTCCTGGTGGCACATGGCGACGCGCCCCCTGTGACCGTTGATGCCAGTCTCGACCTTCCGGGCCTGTTGCAAGGCGGCAAGCTGGCGATGGCGCTGGTCGATGCCGTTCCGGCTGGGCAATACGGCAAGGAGGCGCTGACGACCCTGGGCCTTTGGGCCGCTGTGGAACCCAGCGTCGTGCAGTCCGAAAACGTCCGCACCGCCCTGCACCTGGTTGCCTTGGGTGAGGCACCGCTCGGGATCGTTTACGCCTCGGACGCGGTGGCCGAGCCGGGCGTGACCGTGATCGGCACCTTCCCCGAGGACAGCCACCAGCCCATCGTCTTTCCCGCGGCGCTGACGGTCGAGGCGGGACCTGATGCCATGGCCTTTCTTGACCACCTTTCCGGCCCCGCCGCGCAAGAGGTCTTCCAGGCCAACGGCTTCCTGGCCTTGCCGTAAGGCCGCCCGGCATGGCAGCCTCGACACATGACTGACTGGCTTCCCCCAGAGGCGGCGACGGCGCTGGCCCTGTCCATGCGCGTATCGCTGGTGGCGGTGCTGGTCAGCCTCCCCCTGGGCGTGCTGGTTGCCTATGCGCTGGCCCGCTGGCGCTTTCCGGGGCATGGGCTGTTGAACGGGCTGGTTCACTTGCCACTGATCCTGCCGCCGGTGGTGACCGGATACCTGCTTCTTCTGACCTTCGGGCGGCAGGGCTGGGTAGGCGCGGCTTTGTGGGACTGGTTCGGCGTCACCTTCGCCTTTCGCTGGACCGGGGCCGCTCTGGCCGCCGGAGTGATGGCCTTCCCGCTTCTGGTCCGGGCGATCCGGCTGGCGATCGAGGCGGTGGACCCCAAACTGGAAGAGGCTGCGGCGACCCTTGGTGCCTCGCGCCCCGTGGTCTTTGCCACCGTGACGCTGCCACTGATCCTGCCCGGCGTCATTGCGGGGGCGGTGCTGGCTTTCGCCAAGGCGATGGGCGAATTCGGCGCGACGATCACCTTCGTCGCCAATATCCCGGGCGAGACGCAGACCCTGCCCACGGCGATCTACAGCTTCCTGCAGGTGCCGGGCGGCGACAGTGCGGCGCTGCAACTGGTCCTGATCTCGGTCGCCGTCGCGATGCTGGCGCTGGCGCTGTCCGAGTGGCTCTCGCGCCGGGTGGCCCGCAGGATCGCCGGGCGATGACGCTGGAGATCCGCCTTGCGCATGGCTTTCCCGACTTCCGGCTGGAGGTCGACCTGACCCTGCCGGGGGGGCTGACCTGCCTTTTCGGGCGGTCGGGGTCGGGCAAGACCAGCATTGTCAATGCTGTGGCGGGCCTTCTGCGGCCCGATCACGCGCGGATCGTGCTGGATGGGGTGGCGCTGCACGATCTGGCCCCGCACCAGCGGCAGTTCGGCTATGTCTTTCAGGACGCACGACTTTTCCCGCACCTGACGGTCATGGAGAACTTGACCTACGGCCCCCGCGTCCGGCGGCAAAAGCCCGAGGGGCTGGACCGGATCGTGGCCCTTCTGGACATCGGCGGCCTTCTGGACCGTCGCCCCGGCACCCTGTCGGGGGGCGAGCGGCAGCGCGTCGCGATCGGGCGGGCGCTGCTGTCCCGCCCCCGGCTGTTGCTGATGGACGAACCTCTGGCCGCGCTGGACGAGGCGCGAAAGGCCGAGATCCTGCCCTATATCGAGGCGCTGCGGGACGAGACCGGCCTGCCGATCCTGTATGTCAGCCACTCGGTCCCCGAGGTGGCGCGGCTTGCCACCACCATCGTTCTGGTCGAGGCCGGGCGGATTGCGGCGGCTGGGCCGGCGGCCCAGATCCTGTGGGACCCCGGCACGGCCACGCTTCTGGGTCTGCGCGACGCAGGTGCGGTGCTGACCGCCCGGATCGCCGCGCAGGAAGGCGACGGGCTGACCCGGTTGCAGACGGTGGCCGGGCCACTTTGGCTGCCGCTTGTCGCGGGCGCGGTCGGCCGTTCGCTGCGGGTGCGGATCGCGGCGCAGGATGTGATCCTGTCACGGACCCGGCCCGAGGGACTGTCGGCGCTGAACATCCTGCCCGCCACTGTCGCGGCGTTGCACGACGGGCAGGGGCCGGGGGTGCTGGTGCGGCTGGACCTTGGCGGCGAGTATCTCTTGGCCCGGGTCACGCGCCGCTCGGCCGTGGCGCTGGACCTGAAGCCGGGGCTGGCGATCCATGCGGTCCTGAAATCTGTGGCCGTCGCGCAGGCCGATGTGGGCGGCCAGACCGCAGCTGATTCGGCCTGACCGCGGGCCGCGCAGCTGTTGGGCGCCGGAAAAGGCGGCAGGATGCGGCTTCACGCTCACCTTCGGTTGTATGCACGCATTGCATCGTTGACAGGCCCACCGGCTGGCAGAGTAAGCTTCGCCCGCCGGGGGCGTTCCTTCCAGTCTGACAAGGTCCTGTTACATCGGGGCTGCATTCAGGCTGGCAGCGCGCGTCCGCAAGAACCAGAAAACTCGGGGACAGCCCGCGCCTCTGCCATCAACCAGGGAGACTATCCGTGAAACACTCCACCTCCGCCTTCAGCCGCCGCCGGTTCCTGCAGGGTTCCGCCGCAGGCGCTGGCATTCTCGCCGCTCCGGCGATCATCTCGTCCAAGGCCTTGGCCTCGTCGGGCGAAGTCAACTTCATCGGCTGGGCCGGTTATCCGGCGCTGGCCGAAAAGGTGTTCCCGGCGTTCGAAGCCGCGACCGGGATCAAGGTGAACTTCAAGGAACTGCCCGACCAGGACACGATGTTTGCCGAAGGCAAGGTCGCGCTGGAAGCCGGTGGCGTCGACGTTCTGGAACCGACCATCGACCGTTGGGGCGGCTGGAACTCGAACGGCCTGCTTGGTGCATGGGACCCGGCAAAGCTGGCGATGGACAACTACCTGCCCGGTCTGGCCGACGGATCGGCCGGTGAGCGTTCGCGTGCCGGCGACGCGCTGATGTATGTGCCCTCGAACTGGGGCACCGAAGCGCTGGTCGTGAACGAGGCCGAGGCCAAGCTGTCCTCGCCGCCGTCGCTGGGCGATCTTTTCAGCCCGGAAAACTCGTCCGTGCTGCGTCCGCACTCGACCCTGGCGGCGATGGGCCGCTGGCTGGATGCGACGGGCAAGCTGCCGCGTCCGTGGATGGACGGCTACTCCGACATGGCCGCCATGACCGAGCTGTGGGACATCGCGCTGGCCGAGGCGATCAAGGCCAAGGGCAACGTTGTCCAGTGGTGGTCGGGCGAGAACGAGGCCAACGCCGGCTTCACCGCGAACGGCGCGACCGTGGGCCTGTGCTGGGATTCGACCGGCTACAACCTGCGCAATGACGGCTATGCCTACCTGTCCCCGGCCGAGGGCGCCTTCGCCTGGCACCAGGGCTTCGTGCTGATGAAGAACGCCGCCAACGTCGAACAGGCGCATGAGTTCGTGAAGTACGTCTCCACCGCCGAAGGCGCTGCGGGCTGGGCTTCGGCCTTCTCGTCGAACCCGGTGGGCAAGGGTGCGGCCGATCTCCTCGACCCGGAAGTCGCCGCCTATTACAGCGGCACCTTCAACGACGAGGCGCTGTCCAAGCTGTGGTGGTGGCCCGACCAGTCGGCCGAGTTCCTGGCCAAGCGCGCCGAATACGCCGACAAGTACAAGGCGGCCTGATCGCGGGCCTTTGACCACGTGACAGACACGCCGGGTCCGAAAGGGCTCGGCGTGACTTTTTTGGGCAGTGCGGCGTCGGTCTGGACCGAATGTCGGATGAAATCTGGCGATACCCATTGCGGGGGCCGGGCTGCCTGCTAGCCTGCAACGAAAATAATGAACTTCAGGGGGACCTCGCACACCATGAGCGCGGGAATTGATCTGGAAAACGTCTGCTGCGATTTCGGCACCTTCCGGGCCGTCGACAATGCGAACGTATCAATAAAGCCGGGCGAGTTCTTCTCGTTCCTGGGGCCGTCGGGCTGCGGCAAGACCACGATCCTGCGCATGGTCTCGGGCTTCATCGAGCCGACCGAGGGCGTAATCCGCATCGGGGGCGAGGACGTGCGGGGCAAGCGCCCCAACCAGCGCCCGACCGCGCTGATCTTCCAGAACCTCGCGCTGTTTCCGCTGATGCCGATCTGGGAGAACATCAGTTTCGGCCTGGAAGTGCGCGGTGTTGACAAGGCCACCCGCCGCAAGAAGGCAGAAGAGCTGTTGCAGCTGGTCGACCTTCCCGGTGCCGCCGACAAGATGGTCAGCCAGCTGTCGGGTGGCCAGAAGCAGCGCGTCGCCATTGCCCGCGCGCTGGCGGTGGAACCGCAGGTCATGCTGCTGGACGAACCCCTGTCGGCGCTTGACCTGAAACTTCGCCAGCACATGCGGGCTGAACTGCGCGCCATTCAGCAGCGCACCGGCGTCACCTTCATCTACATCACCCATGACCAGGGCGAGGCGCTGGCGATGTCGGACCGCGTCGGCGTGATGAGCCAGGGCCGCATCCAGCAGATCGCCGACCCGCGCGAGATCTACAACAACCCGGTCAACGGCTTCGTCGCCAGTTTCGTCGGCGAAAACAACATCTTCAAGGGCGAGGTGCAGCAGGCCTCGGGCGGCATGGCCAGCTTCACCACGCCGCACGGCCAGTTCCGCGCCCGGCTGGGCGACCTTGGCGGCCGCGACGGCAAGCTGTACGTCCGCCCTGAACACACGCTGATCTCGGCCACGGCGGCGGCCGAAAACTCGGTCCCCGTCACGATCACCGATGTGTCGTTCGAGGGCAACTTCATCACCGTCCACGCGACCAGCGACAGCGGTGCCCACCTGACGGCCGAGATCCGCAATGACGGCTCGGCCACGGTGCCGGACAAGGGTTCGAAGGCCTTCATGTCCTTCGACGCCGCCCGGGCGGCAATCCTGCCCGACGCCAACGTCAGGGGGTAGTGATGCAGGACCTCCTCCGCCGCTACGGCCCCGGCCTTACCCTGATCATGGTGCTGATGGTCGCCTTCTGGCTGTTGATGCTGGTCATCATCCCGAACATGACGCTGTTCGAGCAAAGCTTCCGGCCCTACCTGCCGGTCGTCGACGTCGGCGGCCCGAAGGACACCTACAGCCTGAACAACTACCTCAAGGTCTTCGACGGCAGCATCGAGCGCAGCTTCCTGGGCTTCACCTTCATGATCCCGGTCCATGTGCTGACCTTCTGGCTGACCATCTGGTATTCGATGGTCGTGACGGCCCTGTGCTTCCTTCTGGCCTATCCGCTGGCCTATTACATGGCCAAGATCGTCAACCCGCGGTCGCTGCCGACACTGATCCTGCTCTTGTTCATCCCGCTTTGGGTGTCCGAGGTTCTGCGCGCCTTTGCCTGGTGGATCATCCTGGCGTTCCGCGGTCCGCTGAACTGGCTGTTGCTGAACCTTGGTCTGATCGAAGACCCGATCCGCTGGACCAACATGGGCTACACCGGCGTCGTGATCGGGCTGGTCTACACCTATGTCCTGTTCATGCTGTTCCCGATCTACAACGCGATCCAGTCGCTGGACACCAACCAGATCGAAGCGGCCGAGGACCTGGGCGCCCCCTGGTGGAAGATCCACTGGCGCATCGTGCTGCCCCACTCCAAGCCCGGCATCGCCTCGGGGTCGGTGATGGTGTTCATGCTGTCGGCCGGTTCGCTTCTGGTGCCGTCGATCCTGGGCTCCACCACCTCGCAGTGGTTCACCCAGACGATCAACCAGTGGTTCAATGACGCGCTCGACTGGAACACGGCCTCGGCCTATGCCTTCCTGCTGCTTCTCCTCTGCACCCTTTTCGTCAGCCTGGCGATGTGGGTGTTCCGGGTGAAGCTGTCCGATATCGCGAAGTAGGGGGCAGGGATCATGCATCGTTTCCGTCAGAACCTCGCGCATCTCTACATGGTGCTGTTTCTGGTCTTCCTTCTGGCGCCGCTGGTGGTGATGTCCGGGGCGGCCTTCAATGACTCCAAGCTGCCGTCGATCGTGCCCTGGCGCGGGTTCACCACGATGTGGTTCTCCGAGATGGTGCAGGACCAGCGCATGATGCTGGCCTTCGTGAACACGCTTTGGGTGGCGGTCGCGGTGGCGCTTGTGTCGGTGGTCGTGGGCACGGCCTCGGCCATCCTGATCAACTCGATCTCGGGCAAGGTGCGGACCGTGCTTTACGGGCTGATGATCTCGACCATCCTGATCCCCGGCGTGGTGATCGGCATTTCGACGATGATCTTCTGGACCAAGATGGGCAATGCGCTTGAGACCGAGTTCTTCCTGTTCAATCCGGGCCTGCATCTGTCGGTTCTGGGTCAGGTCAGCTACATCGCGGCGATGGTGATGCTGCTGGTCCTGGCGCGGCTGCAAAGCTTTGATTCCGGTCTGGAAGAGGCGGCGCTGGATCTTGGGGCGTCCCATACCCAGGTCATGCGCCGCATCCTTCTGCCGCATCTTTACCCGGCCATCGGCGCGGGCGCGGCGGTGGCCTTCTTCCAGTCGATCGAGAACTTCAACGTCACCCAGTTCACCCGGGGCGGGGCCGATACGCTGACGGTCTATGTCTTCAGCCAGGTCCGGTCCGGCATCACGCCGACGATCAACGCACTGGCGTTCCTATTGATCTGCGTGACCCTGGTTCTGGCCCTGATTTACGAGATCAACCGCCGCCGCCGCGCCCGGATCGAGGCCGAGCGCGAGGCCGAGGCGCGTCGCGCAGAAGAGGCGATGCTGCTCTGACGGCCCGCTCGTCGATGACTTCGTCACTCCTCGCTGCGGTCGTGCGAGGAGAAGACGAAGTCGCACGACGAGCGGCGGTTGAGACGGGTTGTGATAACCTGGACCGCCTAAAGCTCCGCCAGCAGCACCTGGCAAAGCGGGGACTCGGGGTCCTGCAGACCCTCGATGACGCTGAAATGGTGGTGCCCCGGATCGGCGGTCCAGGGGCAACCCCATTCCTCGGCCAGCAGCCGTGCCTGCATCAGGAAGGCCGGCCGCTCTTCGGCCCCGACCCAGACGTGGGCCGTCACCCCGTCCCGCAAACCGTGCCGCGCCGGGCTTTCCGCTGCCGCCTCGGCCGCGTCGATCTTCAGGGTCGCATTCATCCCGGTCGCGATCAGCGGACCCAGCTCGGCCAGGGGAGAGATCGGTACCACCCGCGCCACCGGCACCGGCATGTCGTCGCATCCCATCCGGGCCGACAGATGCCCCCCGGCGGAGTGCCCCGTGACCACCATCGGCCCCGCGACGCGGGTGCCGACGAACCAGCAGGCGCGCGCGATCTCGGCCGTCATCTCGTTGATGCGTGCCGCAGGGGCCAGGGTGTAGCTTGGCATCGCCACTGCATACCCCCGTGCCAGTGGTCCCGCCGCCAGATGCGACCAGTGCGCCTTGGAGAACAGGTGCCAGTAGCCGCCATGCACGAAAACAACCGCCCCCTTCGCCGGACCCTCGGGCAGGAAGAGGTCCAGCTTTTCACGGGGCGAGGGACCATAAGCCAGGTCCAGGTCCGCCCGTTTCCCAAGTGATTGCCGGAAGCCTGCCGCAGCCTCGGTCCAGCGGGGGGGATAGTCGGCGGCCCCCGGGATGAAGGCTCCGTTGGCGTAGTCGCGGTCGGGGTCGGGCCAGCGATAGGGCGGTCGGTCGGTCACGTCGGGCTCCTGCCATGATGTCGGCAGAGTGCGCTGTGCCAGGGATCGCGGCAAGGGCCGCCGTGGCCCACCCGCGCGCGCGGCAGCGCATGCCGGCCTGCGGCGCAGACTGTCATTGGACTGTTACAATTCCGTCGCATAGGCTTCATCATGCCGTCCTAGAGCGGCAGGGTGGACGGCAGGTAGCGGCGGTCATGGAGCAAGCGATGGACGACATGCGCGGAACGGTCAGGGACATCGCGTCGACGACCATGAAGATCAGCGCCTCGGATGTGCAGGTCCACTACGGGCAGAACCACGCGCTGAAGGATGTGTCGGTCGATATCCTGGACCGCGCGGTGACGGCCTTCATCGGCCCGTCGGGCTGCGGCAAGTCGACCTTCCTGCGCTGCCTGAACCGGATGAACGACACCGTGGCTTCGGCGCGCGTGACGGGGAAGATCCTTTTGGACGGTGAGGACATCTACGATGCCCGCGTCGACCCCGTGCAGTTGCGCGCCAAGGTGGGCATGGTGTTCCAGAAGCCGAACCCCTTCCCGAAGTCGATCTATGACAACGTGGCCTATGGCCCCAAAATCCACGGCCTGACCCGCAACAAGGCCGAACTGGACGAGATCGTCGAATCCTCGCTGCGCAAGGCCGCGCTGTGGAATGAGGTCAAGGACCGGCTTGACGCTGCGGGTACCGGGCTTTCGGGCGGCCAGCAGCAGCGCCTGTGCATCGCGCGTGCCGTGGCGACAGGGCCCGAGGTTCTTCTGATGGACGAACCCTGCTCGGCGCTGGACCCGATTGCGACGGCCCAGGTCGAGGAGCTGATCAGCGAACTGCGCAGCCAGTTTTCGGTGGTGATCGTGACCCACTCGATGCAGCAGGCGGCGCGGGTCAGCCAGAAGACGGCGTTCTTCCATCTGGGGAACCTGGTCGAATACGCCGACACGACGCAGATCTTCACCAACCCGAAGGACCCCCGCACCGAGGCCTATATCACCGGCCGGATCGGATAAGGAGCAGGCGATGAACACCGCACATATCCTCACGGCCTTCGACCGCGATCTTGAAGCGGCCCAGGCGCTTGTCATGCGCATGGGCGGGCTGGTCGAGGCCGCCCTTCTGGATGCAGCCGAGGCGCTGGACACCCGCGACGAAGACATGGCGGCCCGGGTCAGGGCCGGCGATGCTGCCATCGACGGGATCGAGGAAGAGATCCACACTCGCTGCGCCCTTCTTCTGGCTTTGCGGGGTCCCACGGCCGGCGACCTGCGCACGGTCTTGACGCTGATGCGGATTGCCGCGGCGCTGGAGCGGTCGGGGGATTACGCGAAGAATCTGGCCAAGCGGACCTCGGTCCTGGCGCAGATGATCCATGTCCCGGGCGCCTCGGGGGCGATCCGCAGACTGGCTAAAGCGGTCGTGCAGATGCTGACCGACGCGCTGGACGCCTATATCCGGCGCGACCTGAAGCTGGCCGAGGACGTCCGGCGGCGCGACCACGACATCGACCAGATGTACAACTCGATCTTCCGCGAGTTCCTGACCCATATGATGGAGGACCCGCGCACCATCGGGCCCTGCATGCACCTGCATTTCATTGCCAAGAACATCGAACGGGTCGGCGACCATGCGACGGCGGTGGCCGAGCAGGTGATCTACCTGGTGACCGGCTCGCTGCCCGAGGATGAGCGGCCGAAGGTCGACAGCACCGGGGCGGGGGCCTGACGATGGGCAAGGGCGGACAGCCGCGGGTCCTGCTGGTCGAGGATGAACCGGCACAGCGGACGGTGCTGGCCTACAATCTGGAAGCCGAGGGCTTTGCGGTGACCCAGGCCGACAACGGCGAGGACGCGATGGTCCTGGTCGACGAGGAAGAGCCCGACATCATCATCCTGGACTGGATGATGCCGAAAGTGTCCGGGATCGAGGTCTGTCGCCGGCTGAAGATGCGGCCCGAAACGCGGGGCATCCCGATCATCATGCTGTCGGCCCGGGCCGAGGAAGTGGACCGCATCCGGGGTTTGGAAACGGGCGCGGACGATTATGTGGTCAAGCCCTATTCGGTGCTGGAGCTGATGGCGCGTGCGCGCGCGCAGCTGCGCCGCGTGCGACCCTCGACCGCCGGGGTGGTGCTGGAGCACGAGGATATCCGGCTCGACCCCGAAAGCCACCGGGTCTACCGGGGCGAGAAGGTGCTGAAGCTGGGGCCGACCGAATTCAAGCTTCTGGTCACGCTGATGGAGCGGCCGGGGCGGGTCTTTTCCCGCGAGCAGCTTCTGGACATGGTCTGGGGCCGCGACATCTATGTCGACACCCGGACGGTGGACGTGCATGTGGGACGGCTTCGCAAGTCGTTGATGCAGCACGGCGGGGCCGATCCCGTGCGCACGGTGCGGGGCGCAGGCTACGCTTTGGGCTGAGCCGGTCGATTTCGGATTTCTGTTTGAAGTCGGTTGCGTGCTTGCTGTTGTTGACCGTCCTGTCCTGTGTCGGGCCGGTTATGATGCGGAGCGCTGACGCGCGAAGACCTTTTCTCTCGTCGTCGGGGCTTGGCGCCCCTCCTCCTCGCTGACGAGGGGCGCTGCCCCTCGAGCTCCCTGGATATTTTCACCAGTATGAAAGGCGGTTCGCGGAGGTGACTCCGGCGGGGATATTTGCGCGGGGGGCAGTCCGGGCCATGATGGTGACCAAGGCCCACCCCGTCGATGTGGGATGGGCGCTGCCGGTTGGGAAGGGGCGGTTGGGTCTAGACGGTCGGCAGAAGGCGATCGAGGGTCGTCAGGACCTGGTCGACATTGCCGAGGCTGAAGGGCAGCGGCGGGCGGATTTTCAGGCTGTCGCCTTTCGGGCCGGTCGAACTGATCAGGATGCGGTTGTCCCGCAAGGCGTTTACCAGACGCGCGGTGCGGACGGGGTCGGGTTGGCCGTCGGTCAGAATGGTCTGGCCCACGAAAAGACCCGCAGCACGGGTTTCACCAAGACTTTCATGGCGTTGCGCGAGGGACCTGAGACCTTGCGTGAATGCCTGCCCCACAGTGGCGGCGTTCGCTTGCAGGCCTTCGTCCCGGATCACGTCAAGGACCGCAAGGCCCACGGCAGCGGCGACGGCATTGCCGCCGAAGGTGTTGAAGTAGCGCGCCTTGGCGCCGAATTCCGCGATGGTCTTCGGCTGCAGGACCAGCCCGGCCAGCGGGTAGCCATTGCCCATCGGCTTGCCCATGCTGACCATGTCGGGGACAACCCCGTGACGCTGGAAGCCCCAGAAGTGGCTGCCGGTGCGGCCAAAGCCGGGTTGGACTTCGTCGGCGAGAAACAGGCCTCCACGGGCGCGGATCGCGGCGGCGGCGGGGGCAAGGAAGCCCTCGGGGTCGGGGTAGACGCCATCCGAGGAGAAGATCGTGTCGACGATCAGAAGGGCGGGGGCGATCCCCTGCGCCTCCATGCGGTCGCAGGCGGCGGTGACGGCAGCGGCGAAGCCTGCGGCGATGCCCTGCGGGTAGTTCTGCGCCGAGGGCGCGGGGATCGGGAACACCGCCGGGCCCGGGGCGACGGCGGGGCCGATGGACATCGACATCTCGGCAGTGGCCAGCGTGACGCCGTGATAGGCGTTGTCGGTGACGATGACCCCGGTGCCCCCGGTCGCGGCGCGGGCGATGCGCAGGGCGAGGTCGTTCGCCTCGGACCCCGTACAGGTGAACATCACGTGGGAAAGTTCGGCCGGGAAGAGCGTCAGCAGACGCTCGGCATAGGCAAGGATGCCGTCGTGCAGGTAGCGGGTGTGGGTGGCCAGGGTGGCGGCTTGCCGGGACATCGCCTGAACCACCCGGGGATGGCAATGGCCGACGGAGGCGACGTTGTTGTAGCAGTCGAGGTAGGCGGTGCCGTCAGGATCGTAAAGGTGGACGCCCTGGCCGCGAACAAGGTGGACCGGGGTTTCGTAGAAGAGGCGGTAGGCCGGGCCAAGGGCCTGGGTCCGGCGCTGCGCCAAGGCCTCGTCTTGCGGCGAAAGGTGCCCGGCGCCGGGGGTGTAAGCGTTCAGCATGGTGGTCTGGCGGGTCATTGCGGGGGGCTTTCGCAGGCGTGGAGAAGCTGCGCGGCAAGGGCACTGGTGTCGCTTAGGGCGTCAAGGCCCAGGCGCGACGTGGGGGCATTGCGCAGGATGTAGGGCGCGTTTTCCCGGTAGCGGGCAGCCCGCCAGGCCGAGATCGTGAGTGTGGTCACCAGTCGGGCGGTGATGAGGTCCGGGAGAAGGCAAAGCTCGTTGTCCGTCAGGGGGTTGGCCTGGTGATAGGCCCGGGTGAGGGGGACCAGAAGGGCGGGCGGGTCCGACGGGTCGATCAGGTAGGACGCGGCGACGGCGAGGTCGCAGATCCGGTGCGAAAGCGTCATGTCTCCGAAGTCGAGAATCCCGGAAAGCCTTGCGGGCTCGGCAGGGTGGGCAAGGAGGTTGTGGGGGTTGAAATCGCCGTGGATCACCTGGCGCGGAAGTTGGGCCAAAGCCGGGGCGGTGCGGGTGGCAAAATGGGCGAGGAAGGCGGTGATGCGGGGCCTCAGATCCTTGGGCAGGGCGTCGGTGAGTGGGGCAAGGTCGCGGGCGTTGCGGATGTCCCAGAGAAGGTGGTGGTCGGCGGCAGGGTGGTGGAAGCTGGCGAGCGTGGCGTCAAGGCGGCCCAGCGCGGTACCGATCGCGCCGGCCAGCGCCGGCGTGCGGGGCAGGTGGGCCAGCGGCGTGCCGGGAAGCCAGGTGAGCAGACGAAGGGCCCCCTCGGGCGTGGGCAGGATCGTGCGCCCATAGCTGGTCGGGACGATGCGGGGGATGGGAAGCGCGCGGGCGTGATGGGCGGTGTGGAGGAGCGCCTGGGTCTGAAAGCGGGTCAGGGCGGCGGGCTCGGCCGGGTTGGCAAGTTTCAGGGTGAAGCTGCCCTGGGCCGTGTCGAGGCGGTGGTTCTGGTCACGCTCGGAGGTGAGCGGGTGCAGCGTGCCGGTCAGACCCCAATGCGTTGCAACAAGGTCGGCCAGCGCCGGGCCGGGCACCTGCGGCGGGGGGAGGGAGAGGAGGGTTCCTGCGGGGTCCTGGGTCATCGGGTCGGCAGGATAACGGTTGGCGCGCGGGGGGCCAGTGGAATGTGCGTTGACATCCCTGAGTGTTTTAGTAAGGATATCGGCAATGCCTAGCCAACCCGGTTCGGGTCCGCCCGGTGCGTCGATCATCTGGAGGTCATCATGCCCGAACGCAACGCCCTGAGGGGCGAGATCCTGGAACTGTTGTTCAGCACGGCGGGGCTTTTCCCCGGCCCGGCCCTTGAGGCGCTGATTGCGCGGCTGGAGGCGGGGAGATGAACGCTTTGGTCGATACCTGGCTGACGACGGATGCGACGCCGGTGCACGACGCGCGGACCCTGACCGAGGGGGGGAGCCTGGCGCGGATCGTGCTGGACGGGCAGATCTATTCGCTGCGGATCACCCGGGCGGGCAAGCTGATCCTGACGAAGTGAAGGGTCGCCCGCGCGCGGTGAATGCCGGGTGAGGGCGGCGTGCGGCATGAGGTGGAAAATTGGGGGAGCGCTTCGAGCAAGCCCAGGGAAACCTTAGGTTAATCCCGGAATTTCGGGATTGAAAGGCGTCTACTTTCCGTCTTTCATGCGGCTTTGCACACGGGGCCTGATGGGGTGTTGACCGCGACTGGCGAATCGGGATGGTGGGCAGATTGCCCACCCTACGGGCGGTCAGCCAAACCCTGCGAGGACGGACCTCCCCATCCCCTCGCCGCGAAGGGTGGGGGCGTGACGAACGGGCCGGGTCGACAGATTGCGGCGGTCGGAAAAATGAGCGCCTGCGGCGCACGCCTTCTGTCTCGCCTCTGCGCGCGGGACGCGCCAACCGGCTCGGAACGCTGCCTACGGCGGGATACTTGCGCAGACAGGAAAGGGCGGGATGCAAGTTCGCGGCTTGCTGCCCTCGGCCTTGCGGCATCGGCCCGCTGCATTTGGCGGCCCGGCCTGCCCCAGGAGCCTGGCGAAGGCCGGGTGGTTAGACGGGGCCTGGCCGCGGAGGCCGACCTTGGCTCTGGCGTTGTGGGCGCAGGTGATGAGGCTTTCGCTCATCCACACGACCGCCCGGTCAGTTTCGTCGACGAGGGCGACGAAATCCTTGGTGTCGCGGTCGACGGCACGTCAGTTGCGGCGAGGTCGTTCGATCAGCACATTGCGGACCCTGCGCGGGGTGTTTGTGGACTGGATTTCCCAGAATCAGGTCATGACCGGTTTCAGGTCTTTTCGTCCCGCGCTCACCTTCGGCGGCGGCAATACTGCGTTTGACGGCGATGAAGCGGTTGGGGGGGGCCGAGTTCGAGTCGATCCTGGCGTGCAAGCCTTGCGAGGGCCGGGTTGTTCGACGAGGCCTGGTCGCAGGGACGACCTTGATTCCGGCTGCATGGGCGCGGGTGAGCAGCCTTTCGATCATCCAAAGGACGGACGGTCGGCCTTGTCGAAAGCATGGCCGATCGTCACCGGGCGGGATGTTTCGGGGGCGAAAACTAAAGGCGCGCGGTCACGATCCTTCTCGGGTCTTTGGCGTCTCGCTTGAACTTTCGGCCTCGGCCACGTTGCGTTTGACCGCGAGGAAGCTGTCGGGGGTGACAGAGATCGAGTCGATCCCGGCTTGCACCAGGAGCCTTGCGAAGCCCGGGTTGTTCGACGGCGCCTGGCCGCAAAGGCCGACTTTGGCACCGGCTGAGTGGGCGCGGGTGATGAGGCTTTCGATCATCCACAGCACCGCCGGGTCGGATTCGTCGAAGAGCGCGGCCAGATCCTCGGCATCCCGGTCGACGCCAAGCGTCAGCTGCGTGAGGTCGTTCGAGCCGATGGAGAAGCCGTCGAAGCGCCGGGCAAAGTCCTCGGCCAGGATGACGTTGGCGGGGATTTCGCCCATCACATAGACTTGCAGGCCGTCCTTGCCGCGGGTCAACCCGTGGCGGGCCATCGTGGCGAGGACGCGGTCGGCCTCGGCGGGGCTGCGACAGAAGGGGATCATGACGACGACGTTGTCAAAGCCCATGTCACCGCGCAGGCGCTGGATCGCACGGCATTCCAGTGCGAACCCGGCCTCATACCGCGGGGAGTAGTAGCGCGAGGCGCCGCGGAAGCCGATCATCGGGTTTTCCTCATGCGGCTCGAATTCGCGGCCGCCAAGGAGGTCGGCGTATTCGTTGGTCTTGAAATCGCTCATCCGGACGATGACCGGGTTCGGATACGCGACGGCGGCGATCTGTGACAGGCCACGGGCCAGACCGTCGACGAAGTATTCGGTCTTGTCGGGGAAGGCCTTTGTCAGCTCGGCGATCTTCGCCTTGGCCTCCTGGTCCTTCAGGCTGTCGAAATGGACCAGCGCCATCGGGTGGACCTTGAGCGCGTTGTTGATCACGAACTCCATCCGGGCAAGCCCGACGCCGTCGGAGGGCAGGCGCCACCAGCGGAAGGCGGCGGAGGGGTTGGCCATGTTGAGCATGACGCGGGTCCTTGTCGCAGGCAGGTCGTCGAGGCGGAGGTCCTCGGTGGTGAATTCGGCGATGCCTTCGTGGATCACGCCCT
Source organism: Tabrizicola sp. (assembly GCF_034366665.1). GTDB lineage: Bacteria > Pseudomonadota > Alphaproteobacteria > Rhodobacterales > Rhodobacteraceae > Tabrizicola. The sequence continues at coordinate 74,109 of NZ_JAXMMF010000055.1, forward strand.
CGTCGCCGCCGGTGCAGTTGACGGTGACCTCTTGCTCATCGTGCAGGACGTGGGTGGCATGGCCGGTGCCGACGATGGCGGGCAGGCCAAGTTCGCGGCTGACGATGGCGGCGTGGCTGGTGCGGCCGCCGTGGTCGGTGACGATGGCCGATGCGCGCTTCATGATCGGGACCCAGTCGGGGTCGGTGGTCGAGGTCACGAGGATCGAACCCTCGACGAACTGGGCAATGTCCTTTGCACTTTCCAGGATCGAGACGCGGCCCGTCGCCACGGCCGAGCCGACAGACAGGCCCTTGATCAAAGGTTTTCCGGCCTTTTGCACTGTGTAGGACCGGATCAGCCCGGCCTTGGCGCGCGACTGCACGGTTTCGGGGCGGGCCTGGACGATGAAAAGCTCGCCCGTGTCGCCGTCGCGGGCCCATTCCATGTCCATGGGTGCGCCATAGTGCTGTTCGATGGTGACGGCCATGCGGGCCAGCGCCAGGATTTCGGCGTCCGACAGGACGAAGGTGGCGCGTTCGGCCCTGGAGGTCGGGACGTTCTTCGTCTCGCCACCCTTTGCACCGGCGTAGATCATCTTGATCTCTTTCGCGCCGAGCGACTTCTTGACGATGGGGGTGAGCGAGGTCTTCGCAAGGAAGGGTTTGAAGACGACATATTCGTCGGGGTTGACCGCGCCCTGCACGACGTTTTCGCCCAGGCCCCAGGCGGCAGTGATGAGCGCGACCTTGTCGAAACCGCTTTCCGTGTCGATCGAGAACATCACTCCCGAGCCGCCAGTGTCCGACCGCACCATGCGCTGCACGCCGATGGAGAGGGCGACCTTGGCATGGTCGAAGCCCTTGAGGGTGCGGTAGGTGATCGCCCGGTCGGTGAACAGCGAGGCATAGCAGCGGCGACAGGCGGCAAGCAGGGCCGTTTCGCCGCGGACGTTGAGGTAGGTTTCCTGCTGGCCCGCGAAGCTGGCGTCAGGCAGGTCTTCGGCGGTGGCGGAGGAGCGGACGGCGACGGGAAGGTCACTGGTCCCGGCGCGGTGGCAAAGCTCGCGGTAGGAGGCAAGGATGTCGGCTGCGATATCCGTGGGCCAGGTGCCGTCCAGGATCATGGCGCGGATCTGGGCCCCCGCTTCGGGCAGCGTGATCCGGTGGTCCTGCCAGCGCTGCAGCGTCCGGGCGATGCGGTCGGGCAGCGCGTTGGCGGCAAGATAGGCGCGGTAGGCGTCGGCGGTGGTGGCAAAGCCGCCGGGGACCTTGATCCCCTGCTTGCCAAGCTGCTGGACCATTTCGCCGAGCGAGCTGTTCTTGCCCCCGACCAGCGCGACGTCGCCGCGCGACAGGGTTTCGAACCAGAGGGTGTTGGCGGATTTCTGCGGCATCTCGGACCCTCCCGGGGTTAAGTCGCTTCGGGCTGGATGATGCGCCTTTCTGGCGTCCGGGGTCTTGATGCGGATCAAGGCGGAGGGGCGAGGGCACCGGATAGTCTGGGGCGACGGAACCAAGGGAGACGCAAGATGAGCAAAAGCGAAATCCTGAGCCTGATCGGCGAGATCAAAAGCGCGCCTGCGGTCTCACCCGAGTTTATGGATCGGGCGACGGTTCTGCTGCGGCGGGTGTTTCCGCAGATGCCCGAGCCGACGGCTGGGGCGGATCTGGTCGGCCAGCTTCTGCACATGATTGACCTGTCCCTGCCGGGCTGGACGATCCAGCTGACTGGCAAGGCGCAAGAGCTGGACGGACATTGGCGCTGCTCCTTGCGCGAGACGCGGGGCAGCGACGAAGTGGAGGTCATCGGCCTTGGGACCGGGCGCGCCGTCGAGCTGGCGCTGCTGGAAGCGCTGTTGCATGTGGGCGAGCAGAAGGCGGTCGTGTGAGACGCTCGTCGATGACTTCGTCACTCCTCGCTGGCGGTGCCCGGGGTGATGCCGACGAGGAGACGAAGTCGAACGAGGAGGGACAGCCGCCCGTTCAGCCGCCCGTGTGGCTCATGTGTCGGGTGATCTGGCCTGCGACCTTCTGGCGGCTGTAGTCGAAGTCGTGGCCCTTGGGCTTCCTCGCGATGGCGGCGCGGATCGCCTGTTCCAGGGGCGCGTCGTCGGGGCTGGCGCGTAAGGGGGCCCGGAGGTCGGCCATGTCTTCCTGGCCGAGGCACATGTAAAGCTCGCCCGTGCAGGTCAGCCGCACGCGGTTGCAGCTTTCGCAGAAATTGTGGGTCAGGGGCGTGATGAAGCCGACCTTCTGGCCGGTCTCCTCGATGCGGACGTACCGGGCCGGGCCGCCAGTGCGTTCGGTGAGGTCGGTCAGGGTGAAGCGGTCCGCAAGGCGGGCGCGGAGGTCCTTCAGGGGCCAGTACTGGTCAAGGCGAAGGGGGGACATATCCTCGCCCATCGGCATGACCTCGATGAAGGTCATGTCGTGGTCCTCGCGCGCGCACCAGTCGAGGAGGGAGAAAAGTTCGTCCTCATTGAAGCCTTTCAGGGCCACTGCGTTGATCTTGACCTTGAGACCCGCGGCCTTGGCGGCCGCGATCCCGTCGAGAACCTGGGGAAGGCGGCCCCAGCGGGTGATCTCGGCGAACTTCTTCGGGTCGAGGGTGTCGAGAGAAACGTTGACCCGTTTCACGCCAAGGTCGGCCAGGGGTTGGGCGAATTTCGCCAGCTGGCTGCCGTTGGTGGTCAGCGTCAGTTCCTTAAGCGCACCGGTCTGCAGGTGGCGGGACATCGCCTCGAAGAAGGTCAGGATGCCCTTGCGGACCAAGGGCTCGCCCCCGGTGATGCGCAGCTTCTGGACGCCCATCCGGACGAAGGTGGAGCAGAGGCGGTCGAGTTCCTCCAGCGACAAAAGGTCGGCCTTGGGCAGGAAGGTCATGTGTTCCGACATGCAGTAGGTGCAGCGGAAGTCGCAGCGGTCGGTGACCGAGACGCGCAGGTAGCTGATCGCGCGGGCGAAGGGGTCTATGAGGGGCGTCATGGGGCAAAGGTAGGCCTGCGCGGGGGGGCGCACAAGTGCGAGAGCGGCAATTGCGGGGTGGGAAGCGGCAGGATAGGCTACGACCATGAGACAGCTTGCCATGATTTCCGCCGTCGCCCTGACCCTGTCGGGCTGCGCCCTCTTCCAGCCCGACGGGCCGCGGTCCGGCGTGACCGGACCTTCCGAGGCCCAGCCCGCGACCGAGTTTGCACCAGCGGTCTCGACAAGCGTGTTGGGGACGACGCGGGCGGCAAGCGCGGAAGCGCTGGACAAGACCACCGCCGACGAAAAGGCGGCGGCGCTGGCGGCCACGGCATCGGGCGGCGAGCGGGAGTTGGGTCGCGTCGTCGTGGCTTTGGGCCCGCCGGCCGAGCAGGGGATCTGGCTGTCGTCACCCTTGGTGACGGCGAAGGCGCAGGGGCGGATCGCGACGGCCGCTGGCAAGACCCTGGCGGTGGAGTTGCGGCCCGGAACCGGCGGGGCGCTGTTGTCCCTGGCGGCGTTCCAGGCGTTGGGGTTGTCGCTGACGGAACTGCCGCAGGTGACAGTCTACGGTCCCTGACGCGAAGGGCCGGGTTTCGACTCCTGGGTGGGTTAAGAATCGAGCGCTGACGCGCGCGGCTTTTGTCTCGTCGTCGGGGCTTTGCCCTCCTCCTTGGTTGTTGGGGGCGCTTCGCCCCCCAAACCCCCAGAGGATATTTGTTCCAGTATGAAAAGAGCCGGTCTGGGGGCGGCGTAGGGAGCCTCCGGCGGGGATATTCGGGCAAAGATGAAAGGTGGGGTCAGGCGGGTTGGGCCTGCAGGAGGTCGGCGACCGTGGCCGTAACGGTCCAGTCCTGCGCCAGAAGCAGAAGGTCGGCGAGGTCGCGGTGTTCGGGCGTGGCGAGGTCGGGGCGGTCAAGCAGGCGGGCGGGGGCGGCAACGGCCATGTCGAGGGCGGTTTCCGGGCTAGTGCCGACGACGGTGATGAGGCGGCGCAGGCCCTCGGCCATCGTGACATGCGCGCCCGCAAGCGAGCCTTCGGCGTTCACCAGACGCCCGTCACGCAGCCAGATGTCCTGGCCGTAGAGGCGGAAGTGGTCTGAGCCGCCGACGGTGCACATCGCGTCGGAGACGAGGAACATCCGGCCCGGGACAGGTCTTGCGCGGATGGCGAGGCCGACCATTTCGTCGGCGACATGGATGCCGTCGCAGATGATGCCGGCATAGGCGGTGGAGTTGATGCAGGCGCCGGTCACGCCGGGGGCGCGGTTCAGCATCGGCGACATGGCGTTGAAGAGATGGGTGAACGCGGTGGCTCCGGCGTCGAGAAGGGCGCGGGTTGCCTCGGCGGTGGCGTCGGAATGGCCGATGGAGACTGTTGCCCCGGTCCCGACGAGGCGGGCAACATCCTGCGGCGTGGTGCTTTCGGGGGCGACGGTGATCTTGACGAAAATCCCGGCGGCGCGGAGGCGTTGGACATGGGCGAGGGTGCTGGCGTCGAAGGGGCGGATGTAGTCGGCGGCATGGGTGCCACGGCGGGGGATCGAAAGGTGTGGGCCCTCGATGTGCAGGCCAAGGAGGCTGCGGTCGGGCTGCGGTTCGGCATGGGCGGCGAGGGTGGCGTCGACAGCGCGGGAAAGGACTTCGGGGGCGTCGGTGATCACGGTGGGCAGGATGCCGACGGTGCCGAAACGCCGGTGGGCGGCGGCCATGCGGTGCAGCGCCTGCGGTGACTGGTCGTTGTTCAAAAGCGCATCGCCGCCGCCGTTGACCTGGAGGTCGAGGAAGCCGGGGGTGAGGGTGCCCTTCAGGCGGCGGGTGGGGGCGTCCTTGGGTGGGGCGTCGGCGAGGATGAGGCTGCGGTTGCCCGCGATGCCCAGGGCTGCGCCTTTTCGCAGGCTGTGGCCGTCGAAGATCGCGTCGGGAATCAGCCAGAGGTCGGGTTTCGCGGTCATGGCCTTGGTCCCGTGAAGAAATAGGGGCGCAGCGCGGTTTGCACCCGGGCGAGCGCCAGCGCGCGGGGCAGGGGATGGCGGCTTTCGCGGGCGATTGCAATCTCGGACGCGGCAAAATGGGCGGAAAGAAGCGGGTCGGGGAGCCGTTTGTCGGCGAGGTCGGCGATGAGGCGCTGCACGGCGTCGTGCGCGTCGGGCTGCGGCCAGTAGTAGCGGATGCGGTCGGCGAGGCCGAAGTGGCGCTGCAGGCGCTGGTCGGACCCGTGGATATGGGCCTGCCAGTGGGCGGGGTTTGCCAGCATCACCGCCTCCATCGTGTCGGGGAGGCTTGGGCCGGTCACCCAGCCATTTTGGGCGCGGATGGTGTCGAGGGCGTAGAGCGCCTCGCGCCAGGCGAAGGTGAGGGCGGGGCCGACCTTCTGGAAGGCAAAGCCAAGCTGCGCGAGGCGGGGGTAGGCCTTGGGGTGCTGGTAGTCGGTGGAGTGGGCCTCAAGGCAGAGGTTTGGCCAGTCGATCAGCGCGTCGAGGAGGTGGGGGTCGCGTTGGAGGGGGAGGTGGTGGACCTCCATCGGCGAGAACTCGACGCCCGGTTGGACGACGAGGCCGCCGATCAGGTCGAGGGGGATCTGGGCGGCGGTGAAGGCGTCGCGGTGGGCGGCGAGGGTGGCCTTGGCGGCTTCCGGCGTGGTGGGCGGGATGTCGCCGTGGTCGTCGGTGCGGGCACCGCCGGGGGGCGGGACCTCGGTGCCGATGACGAAGAGGAGCTGGCCGGGGTCGGAGGCGTGTTTCAGCGCGGTGGCGGCGAGCGCGGCGGAGCGGGTGGCGGTGATTTCGTCGGGAAGCTGGGCGGGTTCACCGGCGCAGCCTTCGGAGCAGTCGAGGTGGATCTTAGTGAAGCCCGCGGCGGCGTAGTCGGCGATCATGCGGTGGGCTTTTTGCATGGCTTCGTCGGCGGGGAGCTTGCGCCAGGCCTGGGGACCAAGGTGGTCACCGCCGAAGAGGATGCGTTCATGTGTTACATGAGATTTTTCTGCTATATCTCTGACGAATTGGATGAAATCGGCAGGTCGCAGGCCGGTATAGCCGCCGTCCTGGTTGACCTGGTTCGAGGTCGCCTCGACCAAGATGGGCTGGTCGAGAGTTTCAGCCAGGGTGAGCGAGGCCTCCAGCGCGTCGGGGTGGGCGGTGCACACCGAGGGGATGGCGATGGCCTCCCCGGCGCGGTTGCGGGCGATGATGTCGCGGAGGTCAGGCATGAGTGGCCTCGTTCAGGGCGTGGAGGGCGGCACCGCGCGCGCCGCTGGCATCGCCGCCTTCGGCCAGGCGGAGGACGGGGATCGGGAAGCCGTTCAGGGTGGCCTTCTGGAGGCGTTGGGTGAGGTCGTCGGTCAAGCCGGGGGCGCGGGAGAGGCCGCCGCCGATCACGATGACCTGGGGGTCGATAGTCAGGCCGAGGGTGATCAGGAACTCGGTCGCGAGGTCGAGCCAGATGTCCCAGGCCTTGGCGAAGTGCGGGTTCGTAGCGCGGTCGGCGACGATTGTTTCGGGGCTGTGCTGCGTGCCGGTCAGGTGGGCGGCGATGCGGGACAGGCCGGGGGCGGAGAGGTAGGTCTCGACGCATCCCTGGCGGCCGCAGCCGCAGGTGAGGATGGGAAGGCCGTGGGAGACAATGGGGGCGGCGGCGAGGGGGAAGTGGCCGAATTCGCCGCCGGTCTGGGCTGGGGAGTGGAGGAGTTTGCCGCCAGTGACGACGCCGCCCGCGACTCCGGTACCAAGGATCAGGCCGACGGCGGGGTCGGCACCTTTGGCGGCTCCAAGGGTCGCTTCGGACAGGGTAAGGGCGCGGCAGTCGTTGATCCAGGCGATAGGGCGGCCTGCGGCGGTGGCGATGTCGGCGGGGAAGGGTTTGCCGGTGGCGGGGAGGTTCGAGGTGAGGGCGAGGCCGGAGGCGGGGTTGATGAGGCCCGCAGCGGAGATGCCGATGGGGAAGTTCCCTTGGGTTTCGCACCAGCGGATGGCGGCGGCCATGGCGGTGACGAGGGCGGGGTAATCCTTGGGCGTGGGCCAGCGGTGGCGGTTGGCAAGCGACCAGTCGGCGGCGAAGACCTGCGCCTCGATCTTGGTGCCGCCGAGGTCGATGCCGGCTGCTATCATGGGTGCACCGGGTGGAGTTTCACGCCCGAGACGACGCGGGTCAAGGTGCCCTGGCCGGCGAAGGGGTCGTCGACGTTGAGGCCCAAAGCGTCGGACCAATGGACCGCGAGGAGTTGGGCGAGGGCGACGTAGAGGGGGGCGGACCAGAGGTCGGTGTAGGGCAGCAGGATCTCAGGGGCAGAAATGATGCTGTGCGGGAATTGGGTGTGCAGTTCGGCGAGGAGGTCGTCGTCGTAGGCGCGGGTGTGGGGATCGAGCGAGCGGAAGAGCCAGAGATCGGTCCCGGGGGTGGTGAAGCTTTTGGGGCCGTGGCGGAAGCCGAGGGTCGAGTCCCAGAGGGCGGGAATCTGGCCAGCGGCAAGCTCCATGACCTTGAGGGCGGCCTCACGGGCGGCGAAGGCGAGGGGGCCGGAGCCGATGAAGACGGCGCGTTGGGGGCGGCGGGCGGTTGCGGCCTGGGCGGTGAAATGGGGCAAGAGGGTTTGCAGGGTGTCGGCGAGGGTTGCGAAGCGCTGGGCGGTCAGTGCGGCCGGGAGAGTGGTGTCGAAGAGTGCTGCGGCGGTGAGCAGCATGGTGGAGAAGCTGGAGGTCATCGCGAAGCCCTGGTCGTGGGTGGCTTCGGGCAGTGTGATGACTTTTGCTCCTGCCCTTGTCGCCAGGGCTGAGGTCGCGTTGCAGGTGATGTTGAGGCGGGGCCAGTCTGGAGCGAGGGCGTCGAGGGCGTCGAGGAGGCCGATGGATTCGGTCGAGTTGCCGGAGCGGCCGAAGCTGACGATCAGTTTCGGCGCGCCCTTGAGGTAGGCGTGGGGGCGGGCAACGATGTCGGTGGTAGGGACGGAGTGGAAGCGGGGGCCGGGTTGACCTTCAAGGCCTGCGGCGAGGATGTCGCCGATATAGGCGGAGGTGCCTGCGCCGCAGAACCAGACGTCGTCGGTGCCGGTGGCGGCGATCCATTGGCGGAGGACGGCCACGGGCAGCCGCGCGCCCCAGTCGCGCCAGATGTCGGGCTGGGCGAGGATTTCGCGGAAGGTGGCGTGGCGGGTCAGGTAGGTCATGCTCATGCTTCTATGGATCGGGCTTCTATGGATCGGGCGCTGCGACGGACGGTCGACGGTCGGGTTGGCTGGTTGCGGCGGTGATGAAAATGAGCGCCTGCGGCGCAAGCCTTTTGTCTCGCCTCTGCGCGCGAAGGGCGCGCAACCGGCTCGGGCGTGCCTCTGGCGGGGATATTTGAACCAATGTGAATGGCCGGGCGCTGCGGATCATCGGGTCTGCGTCACCTTGGAGAGGGTGGCGGGGCGATCGGGGTCGTGCCCGAGGGCGAGGGCGGTTTGCAGGGTGAGGGGGTAGGTGAGGATGAGGAGTGCCGCGGCGGCGGCGGCGGGGGTGAGGTTGGTGGCTCCGGCGTCGGACGGGCGGAGGCGGAAGGTGGTTCCTCCGGCGGCGCGGAAACGTTGTTCGGCGGTGTCGAGGCTGGGTTGCACGTCGGGCTGTTCGGTGTCGAGGATCAGGATCAGGAGCGGGTTGGTGACCAGTTGCAGGGGGCCGTGGAGGACCTCGGAGGAGGAATAGGCCTCGGCGTGGAGGGCGCAGCATTCCTTGAGTTTGAGGGCCAGTTCCTGGGCGGCACCGAAGCCCGTGTCGCGGCCGATGACATAGACGTGCGAGGCGCGGAGGAGTGCGGCGAGGAGGGCCTTCTGCTGGGGCAGGGCCTTGCCTTGAAGGGCGGCGATGGTGTGGGCGTCGACCTTGGCGCGGGGGGCGTAGGCGGGGGCGAGGGCCGATAGGAGGGCCATGCCTGCGGCGATGGCACCGACGACGGATTTGGTGGCGGGGACGGCAAGCTCGGGACCCGCGGCGATTGTCAGGGTCGTGTGGGCCTCGGCTTCGACGGGGCTGTTTGGGGCGTTGGTCAGGGCGAGGACGGTGGCTTTGGCCTGACGCGCGCCACGGGCGGAGCGGACGAGGTCGTCGGAGGCACCGGACTGGGAGACGACGAGGACGGCAGAGTCGTCAAGGCGGACGCCATGGCCGAGGGAGAAGATCGAGGGGGGGAGCGAGGTCACGGGGAGGCTAGTCTCGCGCATCAGTTCATAGGACAGAATGTTGGCGGCGGCGTCGGAGGAGCCGCGGGCGACGGTGTAGATCGCGCGGAGGTGGGTGAGGTCGGGAAGGGTGACGGGTTGCGCGATGGCGGCGGCGAAGACCTGGGGGGCCTCGGCGATTTCGCGCTGCATGTGCTGGCCTGCGGTGGGGGAGAGGTCGGTCATTTGCGTCGTCCAGTGGCCCCCCACCCCCGGCCCCTTCCCACGGAGCGGGAGGGGAGGCGCGTGGGGCTGGCGGTGCGCGGTCGGGGTGTGGCGGCGCGGGTGGGGAGTGCCCAGCCGCCGGCGGGGATATTTTGGCCAGTATGAAAGGGTGTCTTGGCGCAAGGGACGCGTGAAATCGGGGCTGCAGCACTGGGAGCGGCGTCTCGGCCTCTGGCGGGGATGTTTTGGCCAGTATGAAAGGTGGGGAGGGTCATTGGCGGAGGCCGTGTGTGTCGAGTTGGCTCCAGGTGTCGGTGAGGTCGACGACCTGGCCGGTAGTGCGGGCCTGGTCGAGGGCGATGGCGGCGATGCCGGCTTCCATCGCGTCGAGGATCGAGACGGGCAGGCTGTCCGACTGGCCGCGCATGTAGGCGGTCATGTCGCGGCACATGAGCGTGTCGGCACCGTAGTGCGCGCCCTTCATCGCGGCGCCCTGGGTGTAGTCGTGGTCTGCAAGGCGGCGGCCATCGCGTGCGGTGATCTTCAGGAAGCCGCGCACGAAGTCGCCTTCGGCCATGCCGTGGGTGCCGATCACGCAGAAGCGGCGGTGTTCGTCGGGGACGTTCAGGTTGGTGTGGAAGGCGAGGCTCGCGCCGGTTTCGTACTGCAGGATCGCGGTCTGGTAGTCGATGATGTCGCCGTCGGAGTTGAAGGGATCGTCGGTGGCTTCCCAGACGGATTTCTTGACGTGGAAGATCTCGGCTTCGGCGTTTGACGTTGGCGCATTGGCGGGGACGAAGGATTTCCTGCCGCCGAAACTGGCGACGCGTTGGGGGCGTGAGCCGGTGACCATGTTGTAGATGTCGAGGTCGTGGCAGCATTTTTCCAGCATGAAGCCACCCGCAAGGTCGGTGCGGCGGCGCCAGTCGCGCATGAAGAAGGCGCCGTGGTAGGGGCCGATGTGTTCGTTGGCCTCAAGGCTGGTGACGTCGCCGAGCCAGCCTTGCGACATGGCGGAACGGAGGTCTACCATGTGCTGCGAATAGCGCAGGACGAGGCCGACCATCGCGCGGTTCACCCCGCCGTGTTTCGCCAGCAGGCGGGCGAGTTCGAGGGTTTCGTCAATCGAGACGACGACGGGTTTTTCGGTGAAGACCTGAACCCCGGCCTCCAGCCCGAGGCGGATCTGGTCGAGATGGAAGACGTTGGGGGAGAAGACGCAGTAGAGGTCGGGTCTGGCGTCCGAGAGCATCGCCTCGACCGAGGGGTAGCGGGGGGTGTCGGTGCCGATCATCTCAAGGTGGGTCGGCTGGGGGTCGTAGTAGCCGACGATCTGGGCTTCGGGCATTTCCTCTTTGAGCGTGGTCAAGACGTGACCAGCCCGCAGGCCGATGCCTGAGGTTACGATGCGCATAACGGTCTCCTTCTTCAGGCGGCGAGGGCTGGCGCCTGCCGCCGCCGCATCACGCGGCCTTGGGTGTCGAAAACATGGGCGTCGGCGGGGGCGAAGGTCAGGCCGACCTCTTCGCCTTCGTGGACGGTGGTGTCGCCGGAGAGGGCGGCGCAGAGCTTCAAGCCGTCGGCCATCTGGCCATAGGCGATGGCGGTGCCGCCGAGGCGTTCGAGGACTCGCAGGCGCATGGTCACGCCGGTGCCAAGCTGCAGGCTTTCGGGGCGGATGCCGACCTCGACCTGGTCGCCGGTTTTGGCGGTGGCGGTGTCAACGGGCAGGGTCATGCGGGTACCGCCGTGAAGCTCGACCGTCAGACCCTCAGTTCCGGTGCCGATCACGGTGGCGGGCAGGAGGTTCATGTTGGGCTGGCCGATGAAGGTGGCGACGAAGCGGGTCGCGGGGTGGTGGTACAGCTCCATGGGCGTGCCGAACTGCTCGATGCGTCCCTTGTTCAGGACGACGATGCGGTGGGCCATCGTCATGGCTTCCACCTGGTCGTGGGTGACGTAGACCATCGTGGCGTCAAGGTCGCGTTGCAGGGCGCTGAGTTCGACGCGCATCTCACCGCGCAGGGCGGCGTCGAGGTTCGACAATGGTTCATCGAAGAGGAAGACCTTGGGGTTGCGCACGATGCTGCGCCCGATGGCGACGCGCTGGCGCTGGCCGCCGGAGAGTTGGCCGGGTTTTAGTGGGAGTTTTTCGGTCAGCTGCAGGATCTCGGCGGCGCGACCGACTTTCTGGCGAACTTCGGGTTCCGGCAAGCGGGCGACGCGCAGGGGGAAGGCGATGTTTTCGAAGACCGAGAGGTGGGGGTAAAGGGCGTAACTCTGGAAGACCATCGCGATGCCACGGTCGACCGGGGCGGCCGCAGAGACATCGACGCCGTCGATCACGATGCGGCCGGAGGTCGAGGCCTCCAACCCCGCGATGATGCGCAGGAGGGTGGACTTGCCGCAGCCGGAGGGACCGACAAAGACGACGAACTCACGATCACGGATCGCAAGGTCGATGCCGTGCAGCACCTGGGCCGTGCCGAAGGATTTCGTGATGCTTTGCAGGTCAAGCGTGGCCATGCGGGCAGTCCTTTGCGGGGAAGGGAGGGGGCGCGAGGAACCCGCGCCCCCGATTGGATCAGCGAACGGCGGCCAGTTCGACGCCGGCCTGGGTCACGAGTTCATCCACGGTGCCTTCTTCCAGCATGATCCCCTGGATCATGTTGGTGAAGACGGCCTGCAGCGCCTTGAAGTCTTCGACCATCGGCTCTGGCCCACCGGTCGAGATGCCGGCGACGAAGATCGGCCAGTTGCCCTTGGTGTAGTAGACGTCGGTCTTGCCCATCTTTTCATAGTCGAGGATCGGGGTCAGGCCCCAGCTCGAGTCGAGGTCATACTGCGCATCGCCCGAAGTCAGCGCCTTGGCCAGCTTGATCGCCATTTCCTCATTCCCGGTGCCCTTGAAGACGGCCAGCGAGTCGGTGATCAGGATGGTGCCCGAGGGACCAGACGGACCAGCCGGGATCGGTGCGACGATCTGGGTCGGGACCTGCTCTGCGTGCTGGCCTTCGCCCCAGGGACCCGAGACATACATCGCGATCTGGCCGTCGTTGAAGAGGTCGCGCATCTGGTCGCGTTCCCATTCGGTCGGGCCGGATTGCATGTAGGGCAGAAGGTCCGCGTAAAGCTGCAGCGTCTCGCGCGTTTGCGGGCTGTCCAGCGCCGGGGTGCCGTCGTCGTTGTAGACCTTGCCGCCGTTCGAATAGAGGAAGTCGAGGAACATGTGCATCGTGTTGTCGAAGTCCTTGCCGGCGATGCCGATGCCTGCGGCGTCGGTGTTGTCGGTCACGGTCTTCGCCAGCGTCACAAGATCAGCCCAGGTGGCAGGGGCCTTGCACTCGGCCCCGGCAGCCGTGACCACGGCGCAGTTGATGTAGAGGGCCTTGGTCGAGAAGGCGTGTGGGATGCCCCAGTACTGGCCGCCGTTGGTCACGGTTTTCAGGACGCCGGGCTGATAGGCGGCCTCTTCCTCGGGCGTGAAGGTGACGGGGACGATCAGGTCGTTGTTGGCCAGCTGGCGCAGCGTGCGGCTGCCCATGTAGGCCACGTCCGGCGGGTCACCGGCGGCGGCAAGCTGCATCGACTTGTCCTGGCAGGTGCCCCATTCCACCGCTTCCATCTTGACGGTGACACCGGGATTGTCGGCCTGGAACTTGTCGATCACGACCTGGTCGGCCGGGCGCACTTCGCCGCCGCACATGATGAAGTGCAGCTCTTGCGCCTGGGCCGAAAGGGCCGTGCCGGCCATCAGGCCCGCGGCGACCGTAAGGGTCTTGAAGTGGGTCATGCGTAGTCTCCCTTGGTTGGACGTCTGTTGTGGTTGGTCATTCTTTCACCGCGCCTGCGGTCAGACCCGCGACGAGGTATTTCTGCAGGAAAAGGAACACGATCATCACCGGGGTGATGCCGGTCAGGGCGGCGGCCATCATCTCGTTCCAGGTGACGTCCTGGTAGCCGATGAATTCGTAAAGGCCGGCGGGCAGTGGCTGGATCTCGCGGACGTTGTTGAAGGTGATGGCAAACAGGAACTGCTGGGCGTAGGCGCCGATGAAGACCGCGGTGCCGACGACGATCAGGCCGGGGGCCGCCAGGGGCAGGACCACACGGCGCAGCGTGTAAAGGCGCGAGGCGCCGTCGACATAGGCGGCTTCCTCCAATTCGCGCGGGATCTTTTCGAGGTAGGAGCGGAGGAGCCAGATGCCCGTCGGGATCAGGAAGGCCACGCCGGGGATGATCATCGCCCAGTAGGTGTTCAGCATCGAAAGCGTGCGGAGGACCCGGTAGAGCGGGATCAGAAGGACCGCGCCGGTGAACATGTTGACGGCCAGGAACCCGCCCAGCGACAGGGATTTGAACGGGAACTCCAGCCGGGCATAGGCGTAGGCGGCGGGGATGACGACGATCATCGTGATCAGCGTGACCGACGATGCCACGAAGATCGAGTTGAAGATGTAGCGCCCCAGAAGCGGCACCGTGACCCACATGTCGCGGTAGGCCTGCAGGCTGAAATCCTCGGACCACCAGGTGAAGTCGGCGGTCATCAGGTGGCTCATGGGCCGGAGGCTGACTCGGATCATCTCGATGAAGGGCATCAGGATGAAGAGAAGGAAGAAGAAGGTGGCGATGTAGACGCCGATCTTCTGGAGGAGCGTCAGACGGTCGATCATCTCATTTCGCCCCGTAATGCCGGTTCACGCGGTTCAGGAACCACAGGTAGAAAAGCGAGAAGGCGGCGAGCAGGACCACGATCACGACGGCCCGCGCCGCACCCTCGCCGAAGCGCTGGGAGGAGATGGCGACCTTGTAGGTGTCGATGATGAGGGTCGTCGTGGCCCCGCGCGGGCCGCCTTCGGTAAGGATCCAGATGATCTCGAAGCTGTTGAAGGTCCAGATCGCGGAGAGGAGCGCCATCGAAACGATCACCGGCATGATCTGCGGAATGGTGATCCGACGGAAACGATACCAGCGGCTCGCGCCGTCGACCCAGGCGGCTTCATACAGGTCTTTCGACACGCCCTGCATCGCGGCCAGGAAGAACAGCGTCACCATCGGGGTGCCGACCCAGACGTCGGTGACAATGGCGGAGTAGAAGGCCGAGGTCTTGGTGGCAAGAAGCGCCACGCGGTCCTCGACCAGGCCGAACTCCTGCAACAGCCCCGAAATCAGGCCGAAATAGCCGTTGTACATCCACTTCCAGCCGATGACGCCGATGGCGACCGGGATGACCCAGGGCGGCATGACGAGGACGCGGAAGAGCGCCTTGCCGGGGATCGCGGCGTTCAGAAGGCTGGCGCCGATCAGGCCGACGATCAGCTTCAGGCTGACGGCCAGCGCCATCCAGTAGAAGGTGCGGCCCACGGTCTGCCAGAACTTCGGGTCGGCAAAGAGGGCAGCGTAATTGGCGATGCCGACGAAGTTCTCGCCGCCCAGGGTGGCGTCGGTGAACGAGAGGCGGATCGTCTCGGCCAGGGGCCAGACGACGATGACCAGGATGAACAGCAGGGCGGGAGAGATCAGCAGCCAGGCGAAGGCGCGTTCGCTAAGCTCGCGCCGCTGCATCCGGTCTGGTGCTGCCCCTTCGGCGACAAGCGTCATGCGGTTCCCCCAAATCGGTTGGCGTTCGGACCTTGGGCCGCCCTGGCAGGGGCGGTGCGGCTCGAATCATGTCGTTGGGGTGACGATACCAAAAAACAGACGCAACGCTACCAGCATAATACCAAACGCACAGAAAAACCGGACCATCTGCGGATTCCTCTTGTTTTCGTGCGGGTTCTTGGTCAATTCTGCGCCGAGTGAAGGGACTTGGTCCCATCAGAATAATACCAATTCGGGGGCTTCCAATGGAAGACGATCAGGCGCTGTACCGCCCCGACGCCTGGTTCCGCGCCGCGCGCGGGCCCAGGTATGAACAGCTGTATCGCCACCTCTCGGCAGCGATTGCCGCCGGGGAACTGCCGCCCGAGACGCAACTTCCGCCCGAACGGGAGCTTGCGCTGATCGCCGATGTCAGCCGCGTCACGGTGCGCAAGGCGGTCAGCCAGCTGGTCGCGGACGGTGTGCTGGAGCAGCGGCGAGGCGCGGGGACCTTCGTCAAGCCCGCACGGTCGAAGATCGAACAGTCTCTGTCCGCGCTTCTGTCCTTCACCGACTACATGCGCCAGCGCGGCAAGACCTCGTCCAGCCGCATCCTGCGTCGGGGGCTGTTCCTGCCGACACCGGACGAGACGATGTCGCTGGGCCTGTCGGCAGGCGAACGGGTTGCGCGGGTGGAACGGCTGCGCTTTGCCGATGACACGCCTTTGGCGCTGGAGTGGTCGTCCTTGCCCACCGACGTGCTGCCCGACCCAGACGCGGTCGAAACCTCGCTTTACGACGTGCTGCGGTCCTTGGGAAAGGCGCCGACGCGGGCGGTGCAGCGGATCACGGCGGTCAACCTGACGGCGGCCGACGCCAAGCTGCTTTTGCTGCCCGAAGGGGCTGCGGTCCTGCGGATCGACCGGACGGCCTACCTGCCCACGGGCCGCCCGATCGAGTTCACCCGCGGGCTTTACCGCAGTGATATCTATGATTTCATTGCCGAACTGAGGCTGGACGCTCCATGACCCTGACCTTTGCCACACGGATCGACGGCAACCAGATCCGTTGCTTGATCGGAACGGATCGTCCTTTGGCCGCGCCGATCCTCTGCTTTTCGCTGATGGCCGCGCCGAAGGTGATTTCGGGTGGGACGATGGTGCGCCGCGTGGCGG
The DNA here is from genome assembly GCF_034366665.1 of Tabrizicola sp. GTDB lineage: Bacteria > Pseudomonadota > Alphaproteobacteria > Rhodobacterales > Rhodobacteraceae > Tabrizicola. Next base: position 90,170 of record NZ_JAXMMF010000055.1, read on the forward strand.
GCTATGCCGAGGTGGCGCTACCGGACCTTGCTGCCGGCGCAGAGCACGAGGTGGTGCTGGAGCACGCGGTGAAGGAATTCGGGCCGCGCAACCGGGCCTGGCTTCCTTTGGGGGCCTATCTGCGGATCGGGAAGGACTGCCTGCCCCTGCCGCCCGGGAACGACCTTGGGTTGCGGAAGGGGGACGGTCCGCCGGCCCCTGCGTTGGACCACGGATGCCTGCCGCTCGTGCCCCAGCCGACTGACTGGACACCATCGGGCGGGGTGGTGGCGCTGATGGCAGTGGCCCCGGTTCGGGGGCTGGAGGGGGTGGCGGACCTTGCGACACGGCTTGGCCTTGCCGCCTTTGTCACTTCGGACGGTCTTCCGCTTGACGTCACGGAAGATGCCACCCTGGGGCCCGAAGGCTATCGGCTGACCATCGCCTCGACTGGCCTGGCGGTCGCGGTAGGGGGGGCTGCGGGCCTGCATTACGCGGGGATCACTCTGCTCACCCTGCGTGAAACCCTGGGCGGCGCGCTTCCCTGCGGCACGATCACCGACCAGCCCCGCTTTGGCTGGCGCGGCCAACACCTTGATTGTGCGCGGCATTTCTTTGGGGTCGACTTCATCCTGCGGCTTCTGGACCTGATGGCGCTTTTGAAGCTGAACCGGTTCCACTGGCATTTCGCCGATGATGAGGCCTTCCGGCTGGAGGTCGACACCCAGCCACTTCTCTGGCAGCGCACGGCCTTCCGGGGCGAGGGGGAACTGGTGCCGGGCGTCTTTGGCGGCGGCATCCGGGCGGGGGGCAGCTACTCCAAGGCGGATGTGGCGCGGATTGTCGCCCATGCCAAGGCGCTGCAGATCGAGGTCCTGCCAGAGATCGAGGTCCCGGCCCATTCTCACGCGATGGTCAAGGCCGTGCCCGGCCTGCGCGACCCCGGCGACAATGGCGAAGAGGTCTCGGTTCAGGGGTATCTCGACAACATCGTGAACCCGGCGGTGCCCGCGACCTGGGACCTGCTCCTGCCTTTGGCGAAGGAGGTCGCAAGCCTTTTCCCGCTGGGCATCCTGCACCTTGGCGCGGACGAGGCACCGCATGGGGCCTGGGGCGGCTCGCCCGCCGTGGCGGCGTTGAAGGCGCGCGAGGGGCTTCAGACCTCGGACGACGTGCAGGGTTGGATGCTGGCGAAGCTGGCCTCGGGGCTGGGCGCTGTGGGCGTGCGCGTCGCGGCCTGGGAGGAGGCGGCGAAGGGCTGTCAGGGCGGGGTTGGAAACGGCGCGCTTCTCTTCAGCTGGACCGGCCAGGGTCCGGGGATCGAGGCCGCGCGGCGCGGGCATGACGTGGTGATGTGCCCCGCGCAGCACGCCTATTTCGATCTCGCGCACAGTGACGATCCCGACGACTGGGGCGCGGCCTGGGCGGGCTTCGTGCCGCTGGCAAAGACCGTGGCCTGGGACCCGGTGCCGACGGGGGCCGAAGACATCACGCCCCGCATCGCGGGCGTCGAGGCCTGTTTCTGGGGCGAGTTCACGACCGATGACCGGCAGGCCGAGGGCATGATCGCCCCGCGCATCCTGGGGATCGCAACCAAGGGGTGGGAGCCTGCAGGCCGCACCGATGGCGCGGGATTGCGGGCGCTTGCGGGCGTCTATGGACCGCTCTTCGACAGAATCGGCTGGCGGCGGCATCGCGGGGCCTAGGGTCAGGACCCATTGATCTTGCGCTGGCAGCGTGATTCAGCCTCCGCAAGGAGACTGAACGATGAGCAACCTTTTCTGGCTGACGGAGGCACAGATGGCGCGGCTGCGGCCCTTCTTTCCCAAGAGCCATGGTAAGCCGCGCGTCGATGATCGTCGCGTTCTGAGTGGCATTATCTTCATCAATCGCAATGGCTTGCGCTGGTCC
>NZ_JAXMMF010000056.1:0-5811 GCF_034366665.1 Tabrizicola sp.
TGATGACGGCACGATCTGGGGCGGTGAGTTTCTGGTCTGCGACTATCGCGGATACAGCCGCGCGGGCAGCCTGAAGCCGGTGGCCCTGCCGGGCGGTGCGGCGGCGGTGCGCGAACCGTGGCGGAATGCCTATGCCCACCTCATGGCACAGATGGGCTGGGCGGAGTTCTCGCTGAACTTCGAAGGTTTGGAGATTCACCAGCGCCTTTCCGACATCCCCCGCGCCACGCTGGACGCGATGATCGCCAAGGGCCAGAACACGCCGCTCTCCACCTCTTGCGGGCGGCTTTTCGATGCGGCGGCGGACAACCAGACGAATTTCTCGATCTTCTGCAACCACATCACCGTGCCGCCGCCGATCAAGGCGCTGCTGGATGACCCGCACATGGTGCTGGATGGCTTTGTCGGCCCCGGCCATGTGTCGATGGTCATCGGCATCCATCCCTATGACTTCATCGCGCGCGACTACGGCAAGCCCATCGTGGTTGCGGGGTTCGAGCCGCTGGACCTGCTGCAATCGGTGCTGATGGTGCTGGAACAGATCCGCGACGGGCGGGCGGAGGTGCAGAACCAGTATGCCCGCGTGGTGCCCGATGACGGCAACCCCGTCAGCATCGCCGCCTGCGCCGAGGTTTACGAGCCGCGCCCCAGCTTCGAATGGCGGGGACTGGGTGAGATTGACGCGAGTGGCCTGCGCATTCGTCCGAAATACGCGGCATTCGATGCCGAAGTGAAGTTCGGCATCGGCTATGGCAAGGGCCCCCGCGCCGTGGCCGAACCCGAAGGCTGCCGCTGCGGTGACGTCATGACCGGCCGGATCAAGCCCCACGCCTGCCCGCAATTCGGCAAGGGCTGCACCCCGGAAATGCCGCTTGGCGCGCTGATGGTCAGCTCTGAAGGGGCCTGCGCCGCCTATTACCAGTACGGCGGCCTCAGGCTGGAGGAGGCGGTATGAACGCCGGCCTTCGCCCTGCTCGCCGCGTGGTGTCCGACCGGGTCACGCTGGCGCATGGCGGCGGCGGCAAGGCGATGCGCGATCTGATCGAGGATGTCTTCACCTCCGTCTTCGCACCCCCCGGAATGGAAGATCAGGCGCGGCTGATGCACCCCTCGGTCCTGGAACCCGGCGCGCAGCTGGCCTTTACCACCGACAGTTTCGTCGTCTCACCCATGGAGTTTCCGGGCGGCGACATCGGCACGATTGCGGTCTGCGGCACGGTCAACGATCTGGCCGTGGGCGGCGCGCGGCCCCTTTGGCTGTCGGCGGCCTTCATCATCGAGGAAGGCGTGCCGATCACCACCCTGCGCCGGATTGCGGCCTCCATGCAAAGGGCGGCAGAGGCGGCAGGGGTCAGGATCGTGACTGGCGATACCAAGGTGGTCGGCAAGGGCTCGGGCGACGGGGTGTTTGTGACGACCTCAGGCGTAGGGGTGATCCCGCCGGGGCGGACCCTGATCGCGTCCTCGGTGCAGCCCGGCGATGTGGCTATCGTGAACGGTGTGCTGGGCGACCATGGCGCGGCGATCCTTGCCGCGCGCGGCGACATGGCCCTGACCACGGATATCCAGTCCGACTGCCAGCCGCTGAACCACCTGATGGAGGCCGTTCTGGCCGCAGCCCCCGCCGTGCGCTGCGCCCGCGATGCCACGCGCGGCGGCCTCGCCTCGGCCCTGAACGAGATCGCCGATGCGGCGGGCGTCGGGATCGAGATCATGGAGGCAGACCTGCCCTTGCGCGCCGAGGTGAAAGGGGTCTGCGAGATCCTGGGCCTTGATCCTCTGTACCTTGCCAACGAAGGCACGCTGGTCCTCTTCACCCCGCCCGAACAGGCCGAGGCCGCACTTGTCGCCATGCGGGCGACCAAGGCTGGGCGCGGGGCCTGCATCATCGGACGCGCCACCACCGCCCATCCGCGCACTGTCGTCATGAAAACCGTTTTCGGCGGCGGACGTATCGTCGACATGCTGGTGGGCGAACAACTGCCCAGAATTTGCTGACCAAATGGAAAACACAGGAGAGGGACGATCATGAAAAAGTTGACCAGCGGCCTTGCCGCCATTCTGGCCTTGCTGCCCGCGGCGGCGATGGCCCATACCGGAACCGGCGCACATATCGACGCGATGCACGGCTTTCTGCACCCGCTGACCGGGCTGGACCATGTGCTTGCGATGGTCGCCGTAGGGGTCTTTGCGGCGCAGCTTGGTGGGCGGTCGCTTTGGGCTGTGCCAGCGGCCTTTGTGCTGGCGATGGTGGCGGGCGGTGCGCTTGGGTACTTCGGAACACCGCTCCCGATGGTCGAGCAGGGGATTGCGCTTTCGGTCATCGTCATGGGCCTTGCCGTGGCTTTCGGGGCGAAACTGCCGGTTGGCCCCGCAATGGCGCTGGTCGCCGTGTTCGCGGTCTTCCACGGCCATGCACATGGCGCTGAAGGAAGCGCTGCCGGGTCGTTCCTTGGCTACGCTGCGGGTTTTGTGGTGGCGACCGCGCTTCTGCATGCGGCTGGGGTCGTGCTTGGCCGGACGCTGGAACGCCTGGGCGGCGGGCTTGCGCTCAACTCGCGCCGACTGGTGGGTGCGGCGGGTGCCGTCGCCGGTGCCGCGATCCTGATGGGCTGACCGCTGTTGGCGGGGCCATCCCCGCCAACCCATCAGAAGGACTGGACCCATGCATGAGCTTGGCATGGCGCGCAGCATCGCTGCCATCGTTGAGGAACACGCGCGCGGCCGCCCGATAAAAGGCGTGCGGGTCGCCATCGGGCCGCGCGCCTGCATCGAACGGGGTGCCCTGGCCTTCTGCTGGGACATCGTGACGGACAAGACCGTGCTGGCGGGGGCGACCTTGGGCTTCATCGACGCCGAGGGCGACACTTTCACCGTGCGGGATTTCGAAATCAGGGAGGAAGCGTGATGTGTGGTGTCTGCGGCTGTGCCGATCCAAAGAGCGAAGTCTCGATGACCAACGTAGATACTGGGGCTACGCAGCTTTCGCGCGCAGCCGGTCAAACTCTGGCCGAGGCCCATGCCTTTGCGCATGCCCATGGCCTGCCGCATGACCATTTGCATGACCACGATCACGAGCATGGTCATGATCATCATCATGCGCATGATCACTCGCATCACGGCCATAGCCACGATCATCCGCATGATCATGTGCTGCAACAGCGCCCGGCCGGAAACCATGTGGCACTCGAAGCTGCAATTCTGGGCAAGAACGATGCCATCGCCGCCCGCAACCGGGGCTGGTTCGAAGGGCGCGGCGTGCTGGCGCTGAACTTCGTTTCCTCCCCAGGTTCGGGCAAGACCGCCCTGCTGGAGGCGACAATCAAGGCGCTGAAAGGTCAGGTCGCGATTTCCGTCATAGAAGGCGACCAGATGACCACCAACGACGCCGACCGCATCCGCGCTGCTGGTGCGCCAGCCATTCAGGTCAACACGGGTGCAGGCTGCCATCTCGAGGCCGACATGGTGGCCGAAGCCGCGCGGGCGTTAAACCCCACACCGGGCTCGCTCCTGTTGATCGAAAACGTCGGCAACCTCGTGTGCCCGGCGATGTTTGATCTGGGCGAGGCAATGAAGATCGCGGTGATCTCGACGACCGAGGGCGAAGACAAGCCGCTGAAATACCCCCACATGTTCCGCGCCGTTGGCATCGTGATCATCAACAAAATGGACCTTGCCCCTCATGTCGGGTTTGACGAGGCCGCCTGTCGCGCCAATATCGCGACTGTGAACCCGAAGGCCGAAATCATCGAGGTTTCCGCTCGGACCGGAGCGAACTTTGGTGCCTGGACAGAGCGGCTCCAGTCCCTTCTGGCAGAGGCGAAAGCACGATTCTGACGAGAGGCTTGGCCGAAGCCAGACCTACGGGTGTGGAACTAAAGGGAGGCCCGAGTGTGGAGTGGTCACTTTGCAGATCATTATGACACAGCTAGTGGTAATCACTAACGGCGGCCAATGGGATTTTGCACCGCAGCGCCACTTTAGCGCTGAATGACCGCTGAGGGCCAGAATTTGCCTGTAGGAGCATACGGTGAAGTTCAGCGACTAAGCATCGGTTAGACCCGAATCGGCACTTTCCGTGTGCGTTTGGCGCTCTCCGTAATTTCCTGAAACACCCGTGCCGCTTCTCCGAAGACCTCGGCGCCCGCAGGTCCAGCGGACGCAGCCAACCCTGACAGCTTCCCGACAGGCGCTAGCCTGCTATCCGCCCCGCTCCCCTGAATAGTTGGCAATGCCTTCCCCTTCCGCGCCCGATCAATCGGCGCAAAGTGCCGATCCTCGTAGTACCGGATGTGCCGCGCCCGGATCGGATACTGCCCCTCGGGCAGCACCAGCACCTCGTCCAGCGGAAACCGCAGCACCTCGTTCGCCGAAATCAACGGACGCTCCTCGGAACGCCTGCTGACATTAGCACTGTCCTCCAAGGCCCGAACCCGCGACTGGCTCTCGGTCACGGCAGTGATGGTAGACCGCCCCAAGGCGTTCGACAGCACCTCGGCGGTCCGGTCATCCTGGGGTGTCATGTAGATCTGCACACCAGCGCCGCCTTGCAGAGAGCGCCGCCCGGTCTCCCCATAGATGTCATCGAGACCGGGAATGGTCTGAGAGATGATGAAGAACCGGCCGCCGAAACTGCGGATGGTCTTGATGGAAGAGAGGACAAGTGGCTGGCGGCCGAGCTGGTCAAACTCGTCCATCAGGAACATGACCGCATGGGGTTCGTCCGGACCAGGCTCACGGCGCTGGAGGGAGGCGATGGCATCCGCGAAGAGAAGCCGGACGAGCGGCGCAAGGGTTTTCAGGTGCTCGGGCTGGACGACAATGTAGAGGCTTTGGGGTTCGCGGCGGAAGGTCGAGAAGTCGAAGTCGCTGGCGGAGGTCACACGGTCGACCGCAGGGTCGTTCCAAAGCTCGAGACCGGACCCCTGGATGACGGACACATAGGCGCCGAGGGTCTTTTCCGGGACGTCAGCCATCTCGAGGAAGGTGCGTGAGACGATCGGGATGTTCGTGGTCTCGGCAATGGCGGTGTAGCTCTTCTTCTTATCGCCGCCCCCAGCCATGATCTCACCGGTAAAGCCCAAGGTTGGGCGGCGCTGTTCGATGGCGTAAAGGCAAGAGGCGATGAAGAGCCGCTTACCGGCGTTGAAGAAGCTCTGCGCACTTTCGCCTTCCGGGATGAGGAAGAGATCGGCCATCGAGTTCAGCGCGGTATACTGACGCTCGGCAGAGGGCAGGGCGGCGATCCGGGCAAGCGGGTTGAAGCGGTGCGAACCACGGTCCTCATCGAAGGGCGAAAAGTACCAGATGCCGTTCTTCAGCCCATGCTCGCGGTGGATAGAAGTCTTGACGAAGTTTTCACCCTTCACGTCGAGGATGATCGCCGAGCCTGAGAAGTGGAGGAGGTTTGGGATGACGAAGCCCACGCCTTTCCCCCGGCCCGTGGGCGCGATCATCATCGCATGCGGGAAGCGGTCGGGCGGCGCCATCACGAATGGCGCATCGGATTTCGGGAGGCCGAGCTTGCCGAAGATGAAGCCGTACTGATCGAGGGTTCCGACCATGCGGTTGCGCTTCAACTCACGGCGCGACTGGAAATGCGCGTCGTCATACTGGTTGAGGCGGCCGCGATGTACCCCGGCTAATCCGACGAGCGTCAGGGCGACGGTGACGGCGCCAGTGATGATCAGCGCGCCCTGCAGGACCGAAGGCCGCGCGGCGAGGTCGGCCCAGGCGTAGCGAAGGAACCAGGGGCCCATGGGGCTAAGCGTATCGAGGCTCTCCCGGAAGGCAGTGATCACATAGATCGTT
>NZ_JAXMMF010000057.1:0-48181 GCF_034366665.1 Tabrizicola sp.
CCCCCCCCCCCCCCCCCCCCCCCCCCCCCACGACGAGGTTTAGCCGGGAACCAGCGCCAGCGCCCGGATTGGTGAGCCGGTCCCGGCCTTGATCTTCAGCGGCGTGGCAATCAGGATTGCCCCCCTGGGTGGCAACTGGTCCAGGTTGCACAGGCTGGCGAGGCCAAAGCAGTTGTCCCGGTGCAGGAAGTTGTGCGCCGGGAAAGGCGGGCTGAACTTGCCGGCCATCCCGGCATCGGTGCCGATGCACTGGGTGCCCCAGCCGACGATCCCCTTGCCCAGAAGGTAGTCGATGCAATCGGTCGAGGGCCCGGGCGAATGCGCGCCGTCTTCATAAGGATCGGGGTCTTCGTTCAGAAACAGCGCTTCGTCGTGGGATCGCTGGTCCCAGTCGGTGCGCATCAGGACCCATTCGCCTGGACCGATAGCCCCATGCTGTGCTTCCCAAGCCTTCACATGGGCGGCGGTCAGCAGGAAATCGGGGTCGGCAGCGGCCTCGGCGGAACAGTCGATGACGTTGGCGGGCGCGATCAGGCGCTGGACGGACAGGGTATCGGTAAAGCCGTCGGCATGGTCCTTGCCCGACAGCCAATGGTGCGGCGCGTCGAAATGCGTGCCGGAGTGTTCGCCAAGCTCCAGCCAGTTCCAGGCCCAGAACGGTCCGTCCTTGTCGTATTCGCTGATCCGGTGGATGGCGACCTTGGGGGTGTTGCGGGCCAGGTCCTCGGGCAGGCGCAGGATCGGCGTCTCGGGGCCAAGTTGCGCGGTCAGGTCGACGACCCTGACCCCGCCCCCGGCAAGACCCGAGGCCAGCGCACCCAGCACCTCGCCCGCGCCGGCGTCGGCCTCGCCCTGCCCTGCAAAGCGGCGGCGGCGGCGGGTCAGCACCTCTTCCACCATGTCAAAGACGGCGTCCACCGCGCGCTCTTCGGTCACGAAGCCGGGGGACATGCGCAGGATCGGGCCGCGGGCGTCGACCGAATAGCCCTCGACCCCCAGCGCACCGACGCAGGCCGCAGCCTCGGCCTTGTCGGGCATCCGGATCATCACGGCCCCGCCCCGCCTGTCGGGATCGCGGGGGGAATGCAGGGCCAGGTTCAGCCGGTCTGCGCGCTGGATCACCCGGTCGACAAGGCGGCGGTTGTGGGCGGCGACGTCGCGGAGGTCCTGCTTGGCAAACCACTCCATCGCCGGAAGGGACGCAATGGCCGCCACCGAGCCAGGCGTACCGGTGTCAAAGCGGCGGACATCGGGGGCGTATTCAAAACGGTCAAGATCCCAGGAGAAGGGGTTGTTCTGGCTGAACCAGCCCCGGCCTTCGGGCGTCAGGGTCGGGATCAGGTCCTTGTCGGCATAGAGGATGCCCGCGCCCGGCGTCCCGCACAGCCACTTCAGGCTGGTCGAGACGACGAAATCGACGCGCGGGTTCGTCGCGTCAAAGGGCATGAGGCCCGCACCTTGCGTGATGTCGGCAACCATCAGGCTGCCCATCGCACGGCCGTGGGCGACAAGGGCCGGGTAGTCCATCTTGGACGAGCCGATTGAGGTGACCCAGGTCAAAAGGGCAAGGCCCACATCCGGACCCCAGTGGGCCAGGTAATCCTGCGTTTCCACCCAGGCGCGGCCTTCGCTGAGGGGCACCGTGGTCAGGGTGAACCCCAGCTTCGGCGCCAGACCCGCAAGCAGGAAATGCAGCGATGGGAAGCAATCGGCGGCGACCAGCACGCGCTTGCCCTTCAGCATCCCCTCGGGCAACGCGCGAAGGATCTTCTGCAGCCCCTCGGTCACGTTGTCGACCGTGGTCAGGCTGCCCTTCGGCACGTTGATCAGGCGACGCCAGCGGTCGATGAAATCCTGCCGCTTGCGCAGGACATAGCCCCACTGCTTGTCGTTCGGGGCAGCCCAGACTTCCGAAAACTCGGCCATTGCGCGGGCCATGTCCTCTTCCTTGCCGGGATAGATGCCGATGGAATGATAGAGGAAATATCCCCCCGTCGTGCTGTTGCTGACCAAGTGATCCCGTCCCTTCCCGCCGCTGGGGCAGAGGCACGATAGGGGAATTCCCACCCTGCCTCAAGTTGTTTCAAGCTTGAACAATCGCAAGGGTACAAGGGTCAGCGCGACGGACGGCTGATCATCCTCGATGCCCAGTCGACCTTGGACATCAGCTCGAAAACCTCGCCCGCAAGGACATCGACCGTGCCGTCGGGATGGACCGTGAACGCCGTCCGCAGCCCGGCGGCCCGGCACAGCGCCACCCCCCCCGCACAGTCCCAAAGCCCGCCGACACGCGGCTCGACATAGCCCTTCAGCCTGCCCGTGGCGACCAGCATCAGCGACAGCGCGCAGGACCCGAAGAGGCGGGGGGCGAAATCTGCAGCCTCGATGGCAGCCTCGACGACGTGGCGGTCGGCGGCGGGCCAGCGCGGATTGCGGCCGATGCCGATGCAGGGCGGATCCGTCGCGCGTGAGCCGGGGGCAAGGCCGGTCTCCACCAGCGGGCCGGTCGCCGTGCCCACGGCCATCAGGCGCAGCGCCGGGGCAAGGATGCCGCCTGCGACCGGCTGGCCCTCGTCCATCAGCCCCAGCGATATCGTCCAGAACGGCAGTCCCGACAGAAAGTTCGCGGTCCCGTCGATGGGATCGACTGCCCAAAAGCGGCCCGTGGCGGTTCCGCCCAGCTCCTCTCCAAGGATGCCGTCGCCTGGGAAATGCTGCGCCAGAAGCTTGCGGAGCGTCGTCTCGACCGCACGGTCGGCGTCCGAGACAAGGTCGCCGGGGGCCTTCGCCTGCACGGCGCGCTGATCGAGGCTGTCGAAGAAACCCAGGGCTTGGGCTCCGGCCTCGGCAAGAATGGCAGAGAGAGTGTCGAGCATCGCCCAAGCCTATCCGTGGCTTGCGGCGGCTGCAAATCCCCGTCGGTGAGCTCGTCGATTGACTTCGTCACTCCTCGCGGGATGCACCGACGAGGAGACGAAGTCGAACGAGGAGGGTGGGTCGCGATCCGGACTGCCGAAAGCTTGTGCATCTGACCGACCCGATGGCCTTGCCGGGGCGGGTACTGCTTGTGCCGAATCGGGAATGAGTTTTACCTCTTGGTAAAAATCACCATCACCAACGGGATAGGACAAGGAATGACCACGGGAACCTTCACGGTATCGCGGCGCGGGCTGCTTCTGGGCGGGGCTGCGGCACTGGTTGCGGCGAACCTGCCGCGCGCGGCCTGGGCGCAAGAGCCGATCAAGATGGCGGGCATCTACACGGTGCCGGTCGAACAGCAGTGGGTCAGCCGCATCCACATCGCCGCCGAAGCGCTGAAGGCCGCCGGAACGGTGGACTACACCTACACCGAGAACGTCGCGAACACCGACTATCCCCGCGTGATGCGCGAATACTGCGAGGCGGGCGTCAAGCTGATCGTGGGCGAGATCTTCGGGGCCGAAGCCGAGGCGCGCGAGGTCTGCGCCGAATACCCGGACGTGGCCTTCCTGATGGGCTCCAGCTTCATGCCCGATGCGGCGGCGAACCCGAACCTTGCGGTCTTCGACAACTACATCCAGGACGCAGCCTATCTGTCCGGCATCGTCGCGGGCGGCATGACCCAGGGCAATATCGGCATGGTCGGCGGCTTCCCGATCCCCGAGGTCAACCGGCTGATGCATGCCTTCATGGCCGGCGTGCGCGAGGTGAAGCCGGAGGCCAAGTTCCAGGTCAGCTTCATCGGGTCCTGGTTTGACCCGCCCAAGGCCAAGGAAACCGCCTTTGCGATGATCGATGGCGGCGCGGATCTGCTTTACGCCGAACGCTTCGGGGTCAGCGATGCCGCGAAGGAACGGGGTGTGCTGGCCATCGGCAACGTGATCGACACGCAGGCGGACTATCCCGAAACCGTGGTCACTTCGGCGCTGTGGCACTTTGAACCCACGCTGAACGCAGCCGTCGCGGCGATCCAGGTCGGCACCTTCAAGGCCGACAACTACGGCATCTACTCCTACATGAACGTCGGCGGCTGCTCGCTGGCCCCGTTGGGCACCTTCGAGGGCAAGGTTCCAGCCGAGGTCATGGCGCTGGTGGCCGAAAAGCAGGCAGCGATCATGGACGGCAGCTTTACCGTAACCATCGACGACACCGAGCCCGCGTCGTCGTGACCCTCGGGAAGGCCGAGGCGGAGGTTGTTCTCCGCCTCGATGGCATCACCAAGCGCTTCGGGGCGCTGACGGCGAACGACGCGGTGTCGCTGACCCTGCGGCGCGGCGAAGTCGTGGCCCTGCTTGGGGAAAACGGCGCGGGCAAGACCACGCTGATGAACATCCTCTTCGGTCACTACGTGGCCGATGACGGGTCGGTCGAGGTCTTCGGAACGCCACTTCCCCCCGGCAATCCGCGCGCGGCCTTGGCCGCTGGTGTCGGCATGGTTCACCAGCATTTCACCCTTGCGGGCAACCTGACGGTGCTGGACAACATCCGCCTCGGGACTGAGGCGCTTTGGTCCCGCTCTCATACCGGAGCGCGGGAAAAGGTCGAACGGCTGTCGCGCGACTTCGGGCTTGCGGTGCATCCCGATGCCAAGGTGGGCCGCCTGTCCGTGGGCGAACGGCAGCGGGTCGAGATCCTGAAGGCGCTTTACCGTGACGCCCGCATCCTGATCCTGGACGAGCCGACGGCGGTGCTGACCCCACAGGAAGCCGAGGCGCTGTTCGCCACCTTGCGAAAGGCCACGGCGCTGGGGCTGTCGGTGATCTTCATCAGCCACAAGCTGCACGAGGTGATGGCCATCGCCGACCGTTGCGTCGTCCTGCGGCACGGCCGCGTGGTGGGCGAAGTCGACACGCATACGACCGACAAGGGCGCGCTTGCGGCGCTGATGGTCGGGGGGGAACTCTCGCTGCCCCGGGCCGAGGCACGGGCTCCGGGCGCGGTGCTGATGCGGCTGGATGCGGTCGGCACGCCGGACCGGGGCGCGATGCCGGGTCTGAAATCGGTCACGCTGGACTTGCGGGCGGGGCAGATCACTGGACTTGCGGGCGTATCCGGCAACGGACAAGCCGCGCTGGCCGAGATTGTCGGCGGGCTGGCTTTGCCGGTCGCGGGGCGGGTCATCCTGAAGGACACGGCCGTCGCCCGCTGGTCGCCGGGCGAGGCGCTGGCGCAAGGGGTGGCGCGCATCCCCGAGGACCGGCACCATCAGGGCAGTATCGCCGATTTCAGCCTGACCGAGAATGCCGTGCTGGAGGGCTATCGAACGCGGTTTTCCAGGCGCGGCTGGATGAACTGGCGCGCGGCGCGGACCTTTGCAGAAGGCATCATCAAGGGCTACGACGTGCGCTGCCCGGGGCCCGACACGCGCATCCGGCTTCTGTCCGGGGGCAACATGCAGAAGCTGATCCTGGGGCGGGCGATGGCTTCTGGCCCCCAGATCATACTTGCGAACCAACCCGTGCGGGGTTTGGACGTGGGCGCGATTGCCTATGTGCAAAGCCAGCTGATCGCGGCGCGCGATCGGGGGGCGGCGGTGCTGCTGATTTCCGAGGACCTTGACGAAATCATGGGCTTGTCGGACGTCATTCATGTGATGTCTCAAGGTCGCCTCTCGCCCGGCTTTGCACGGGGGACGATGACGGCAGCGGACCTTGGCCTCTGGATGGCCGGCCAGAAGTTCGAGGACGCGGATGCGGCTTGAACCCATTGCCAACCCCTCGCCCGCGCGCCGTCTGGGCCTGCCCGCGCTGGCGCTGGTCGCGACCTTGGGCGTGGCGATGTTGCTGGCACTGGTCGCCGGGGCGAACCCGTTCGCCGTGCTGGGCCAGATTGCCACGGGCGCGCTGGGATCAAAGCTTGCGATCCTCGAGACGCTGAACCGCGCCACGCCGCTGATCTTCACCGGGCTGGCCGTCGCCGTCGCCTTCCGGGCAAAGCTGTGGAACATCGGGGCCGAAGCGCAGCTTTATGCCGGGGCCATCATGGCCGTGGTGCTGGGGACGGGGGCCTTGGCAAGCCCGCTGGTCCTGCCCGTCTCGGCTTTGGCCGCAATGCTGGCAGGGGCGGCGCTGCTGCTGGGGCCGGTGCTTCTGAAAACGCGGCTCGGGGTAGACGAGGTGGTCACCACGCTCCTTCTGAACTTCATCATGCTGCTGTTCGTCAGCTACCTTCTGGAAGGCCCGATGAAAGACCCGATGGGCATGGGTTGGCCGAAATCCACCCCCCTGACCCCCGAGGCCCGCCTGCCCCGCATCGTCGAAGGCTTGCGGCTCCACTGGGGCTTTGCCCTGGCGATCATCGCCGCGGTCATCGTCTGGGTGATCCAGACCCGGACGACGCTGGGCTTCGAAATCCGGGCCGTCGGCCAGAACCGCGAGGCCGCGCGCTTTGCCGGGATGCCGGTGAATTCGGTGCTTGTGAAGACCGCGCTCTTGTCCGGGGGGCTGGCCGCGCTGGCGGGGTGGTCCGAGGTGGCGGGGCTGAAGGGCCACCTGTCGTCGGACCTGTCGCCCGGCTTCGGCTACACGGGCATCATCGTGGCGATGCTGGCGCTTTTGCATCCTTTGGGAGTCGTCGTCACGGCGATCTTCGTGGCGGGCATCTTCGTCGGGTCCGACGCGATGAGCCGGGCGGCGGGGGTGCCGACCTACATCGCCGACATGCTTCTGGCGACCGCCCTTCTGTTCATGGTGCTGGCGATCCTTCTGACCAAGGTGCGGGTGGTGCGGGGATGAACGAGATCGTCGATATCCTGCTGTCGGCCAGCTTCTGGGCCGCGGTGATCCGCATCGCCTCGCCCTTGATCCTGGCGACGATGGGGGAACTCATCTGCGAACGCGCCGGGGTGCTGAACCTGGGGATCGAGGGGATCATGGTCATCGGCGCCTTCACCGGCTGGATGGCGGTCTATCAGGGGATGCCCTTGTGGGGCGGGGTCGCGGTGGCGATGGCGGCGGGGATGCTGTTCGGGCTTCTCCATTCCACGCTGACGGTGCCCTTCGGGCTGTCGCAGCACGTCGTGGGGCTTGGGGTGACCCTCTTCGCCACCGCATCGGCCTCGTTCGCCTATCGACTGATGCTGCCCGAGGTCACCAGCCCGCCCAAGATCGACCCTTTCCAGCCGCTGGATATCCCGGTCCTGAGCGACCTGCCCTGGCTGGGCGAGGCGATCTTCCAGCAAACCGCGCTGACCTGGGCGGCCTTTGCCGTTGTGGGTCTGGTGGCCTGGACACTGTATCGCACGCCTCTGGGCCTGGCGGTCCGCGCGGTGGGCGAAAACCCGGCGGCGGTCGAGGCGCAGGGGATGTCGGTCACGGGCCTGCGGATGGGCGCGGTGATCGTGGGATCAGGGCTGATGGCCGTAGGGGGCGCGTTCCTGACGCTGTCGGCCTTCTCCAGCTTCTTCTTCGAGATGGTGAACGGGCGTGGCTGGATCTGTGTGGCGCTGGTCGTTTTCGGGGCCTGGAGGCCGGGCAAGGCCGTCCTGGGCGCGATCCTGTTTGCCGCCTTCGACGCGTTGCAGATCCGGTTGCAGCAGACGGAACTGGGGGCGGTCCTGCCCTATCAGCTGTTCCTTGCCCTGCCCTTCCTGTTGTCGATCCTGGCCCTTATCCTGATGTCGCGCCGGGCCGAGGTGCCAGCGGCGCTGATGGTGCCCTACAACAAGGGGGAACGCTGATGTTCGATCTTCTGGTCAAGGGCGGCACGCTGCCTGACGGAACGGTGGCCGATATCGGCATCACCGGCGACCGGATTGCCGCCCTCGGCAGGCTGGAGACCGGGGCTGCCCGCGTCATTGACGCGACCGGGGACCTTGTCTCGCCCCCCTTCGTCGACCCGCATTTCCACATGGACGCAACGCTCAGCTACGGCCTGCCACGCGTGAACGCGAGCGGCACGCTGCTGGAAGGGATCAGCCTTTGGGGCGAACTGCGTGATCTTGCGACGGTCGAGGAAATGGTCGACCGCGCGGTGACCTATTGCGACTGGGCGGTCAGCATGGGGCTTCTGGCAATCCGCACCCATGTCGACACCACGCCCGACCACCTGCGTACCGTCGAGGCGATGCTGGAGGTCAAGCGGCGGGTGGCACCCTACCTGGACCTGCAGCTGGTGGCCTTCCCGCAGGACGGGCTTTACCGGACCAAGACGGGCCGCCAGAATGTGCTGCGGGCGCTGGACATGGGCGTCGACGTCGTCGGCGGCATCCCGCATTTCGAACGCACGATGGAGGAAGGCGCCGAGTCCCTGCGTGATCTGGCCCGCATGGCCGCCGAGCGCGGGTTGATGTGGGACGTCCATTGCGACGAGACCGACGATCCGCTTAGTCGCCATGTGGAAACAATGGCGCGCGAGGTGACGCGGCACGGTCTCGGCGGGCGCGCGGCGGGCAGTCACCTGACCAGCATGCATTCGATGGACAACTACTATGTCTCGAAACTGCTGCCGCTGATCGCCGAAAGCGGCATGACCGCCATCCCCAACCCCCTGATAAACATCACGCTTCAGGGCCGCCACGACACCTACCCCAAGCGGCGCGGCCTGACGCGCGTCAAGGAGATGCAGGCCCTGGGCATCCCGGTGGGCTGGGGGCAGGACTGTGTCCTGGACCCTTGGTATTCGCTGGGGACGGCCGACATGCTGGATGTGGCCTTCATGGGTCTGCATGTCGCCCAGATGACGCATCCTGCGGAAATGACACGCTGTTTCACGATGGTCACGGAAACCAATGCCCAGATCCTGGGGCTGTCGGACTATGGTCTGCGCCCCGGTTGCCTTGCCAGCCTGGTCGTGCTGGACGCGGGCAACCCGATCGAGGCGCTGCGCCTGCGGCCGGACCGCCTTGCGGTTGTGTCGAAAGGCAAGGTCGTGGCCCGGCGCCAGCGCAATGATGCACGGCTTGCCCTGGCAGGCCGCCCCGACAGTGTCCGCCGCAGGCTGCCGCCAAAAGCCTGACCTCTGCCCGAATCGTCGCGCCACCAGCGCCAATCCCGCCATTTCGACCGGGATTTTCCAATGTGCCGCAGGATCGGGCGGAGGCGCTGTGGCGGCGGGCAGGAAGCCCCCTCCCGCAGGGGTTGTGGCAGGCCATCCTTCAAATCTCCTCTTGATCGCCCCATTTTCGCCCCGTTCCACAACCATCACGGAACCAGACGATTGGTGCGCTTGTGTGGACGATGCCCCCTGCCCCGCAGGACCGGCCGCCCGAGCGTGCTGACAGGCGTTGGCAAAAGCCGAATTGACGTCGCACCAGTTTGGGAAAGGTGAACGACATGGCGCAGCAGAAGGTGGCCGATCCCGTGGAAGAGGCGGACGACCTCATCGACGAACTGCAGCCCGGCGCAAAGCTTCTCAAGGGCCAGTACACGATCACGCGCTACCTGAACTCGGGCGGCTTTGGCATCACCTATCTGGCCAAGGACAGCCTGGACCGCGATGTCGTGATCAAGGAATGCTTCCCTTCTTCGGTCTGCCGGCGGTCGAAAGTCGTCGTCGCCGCCCGATCGCGGGCGCACAGTGCGGAACTGCGGTCCATCGTGCAGCTTTTCGTGCGTGAGGCGCGGAACCTGGCGAAGATCGTCCATCCGAACATCGTCGCCGTCCACCAGGTCTTCGAGGACAATGGCACCGCCTACATGGCGATCGACTTCATCGACGGGCTGGACCTGCAGCAGATCATCGACGGCGAAGGCGAGATGCTGCAGCCGGACCATATCGTGCGGATCACCGACAAGCTGCTGGCGGCGGTCGGGTTCATCCATGACAACGACATGCTGCACCGCGATATCTCGCCGGACAACGTGCTGATCAACAAGGCCGGTGAGCCGATCCTGATCGACTTTGGCGCGGCGCGGGAACATGCGTCCAAGACCACCCGCGCCATGTCGGCGCTGCGCGTGGTCAAGGACGGCTACTCGCCGCAGGAATTCTACATCGCGGGGTCCGAGCAGGGCCCGTGGAGCGACCTTTATGCGCTGGGTGCCACGATATATCACCTGATCTCGGGCGAGGCTCCGGTGAACGGACAGGCGCGGCTTGCGGCGCTGGCCGAGGAACGGCCCGACCCCTACATTCCGCTGACCGGCCGCTTTGCGGGCTATCCGGCGGGCTATCTGGAAGCGATCGACAGCGCGATGAGCGCACTGCCGAAGCAGCGGGTGCAGACGGCGGCGAACTGGTTGGCGATGTATCACAAGGTGCCCGGTGCGCCGGGTGCTGCCGCCTCGGTCGATGATGCGGTGCAACAGCTGGTCCGCGAATTCCAAAGCGGTGAGGTCGAGGATGCAGCCTTGCCCGCCAAGGCGATGTCGCGGCCCGTGGAAGCGGCCCCAGCCCCCTCCACAGCCCACTCCCCGGCCGCGCGCGGGCGCAGCCCGGTGCAACTGGTGGCCGGTATCGCGGTGGCGCTTGTCGTCGTCGCAGGCGGCTATGTGATGTTGGGCAAGTCCGACGCTCCCAAAGGCGACACGGCGGCGGCTGCG
Organism: Tabrizicola sp.; assembly: GCF_034366665.1. Classification (GTDB taxonomy): domain Bacteria; phylum Pseudomonadota; class Alphaproteobacteria; order Rhodobacterales; family Rhodobacteraceae; genus Tabrizicola. Next base: position 10,461 of record NZ_JAXMMF010000057.1, read on the forward strand.
GGATCGGCCCAGACGCCCGAAGCTGCCACCCCCAAGCCTGCCCTGCCCGAGACAACTGCAGCCGCGCTGGTCGCCCCCGGTACGTCTGGGCCAGCGGCCACTGACTCTGAACCCGTTTCGGCAGAGACCGCCACTGCCACGGTCACAAGCGAGCCTGCCGCCGAGGCGCAACCCGCCGATCTGGCCGAATCCGACTCTGCCCCCGCAGCCGCGCCCGAAACGCCCTCCGAAACGCCCGCCGCAACACCCCCGGAAACGACGGCGACCGAGGTCGTGGAAGCTGCCGAGCCGACGGTACCTGCAAGCGAAACCGCAAGCGCAGCCGATCCCGCAGCCGATCCTGTCGAGCCGGTGGTCGAGGCCAGCGCCTCGCCTGCGGCCGAGCCGGTCGCCGCCGCAGAGACCCAGGCCGCACCTGCCGACGCCGCCGGACCGACCCCCGCCGCGGCTCAGGTCGCGTTCGCGGTCTGGGATGTCGAGCTGCCCTTCACCGCGGATGACCGCGTGATCGGCGGGCAGCCCCTGACCATCGTCCAGCGGCTCTCGCCGGGCCTGGACCGCGCTTCGGCCGGCGCCTGGTTGCAGCAGGGCCTGCTGATCTATTCGGTCAACGGCAAGCCCACGCCCACCGCCAAAGTCCTGACCACGGCCATCCTGAACGCCATGCAGGTCGACCCCGATGGCAAGGCCCGTGTCGTGGTCGAATACGCCGGGTCCGACCTGCAGCGCAAGATTGACCTTCTGACCGTCGACGCCGTCCGGATCGTGACCCTGGCAAACGGCGTCAGCGCGCGCACCTCGGTGGTGGATGGCGCCTGGACGACCGAGGTCACCGCCGTGGCCCGGCCCGAGACGAATACGCTGAAACCTGGTGACACGATCTTCCGCGACAAGACCACCACGACACCGCTGGATGAGGCGACGTCGCTGGAAAAGATCCTTGGCGCGCTGGTTGACCAAGGCGTGACGGCGACCGAATTCTCGATCATCCGCGACGGCAAGGTCGCCTCGGCGACGATGCAGCTGGCCCAGGACGGGGGCCAGTGATGGGGTCGCGGGCCGCTCTGCAGGACCCAGTCGTGCCGGCGCCGCATCTCTCCGGGCAGATCGTGACACCGCATGCGGCTGCCGTCAGGCCGCTTGATCCCCTGATCGCCGCGCTGTCGCAGGCGGCCAGGCGGTCCGGCCCGGCAAAGCCGCCCGACCAAAAGCCGGACACCACGGACTGACCTTTCCTGCCCCGGGGGCCCGACCTGGGACCGGTGAATGAAGCTGAACAGAAATCGACCCCGGTCCCTGTGCCCGGGCGGCACCCCGCCCATCCGCACTGACCGGCCAAAGGAGCAGAGAGAGAGAGATGGCATTTGCGCGGACCTTCACCTTCGGCTGCACGGCGGTCCTGCTGACCAGCGCGGCCGCTCTGGCGCAGGAAGCCTGCTCGACCTACACGGTCAACACCGGGGACAACCTTCGCTTCATTGCCCGGGCGGCCTATGGTGACGCGGACCTTTACCGCGTGATCTACCAGGCGAATGTCTCCACCATCGGCGAAAAGGCGGACCTGATCGAGATCGGCACCAAGCTGGTCATCCCCTGCGATCCCAACGATCCGACGGCTCCCTTGGCGTCCGCCGCCGAGTCAGCCGTGGCCGAGCCAGCCACCGCCACCCCCGCAGCCTCCGCAGCCTCCGCAGCCTCCGCGACGCCCGAGGCCGAGATCACCCCCGTCGCCGCCACGCCCGACCCGGCACCTGCCGCCAAGCCGATCTCGTTCGTCACCGGCAACGGCTACGCTCCCTTTGCCGACGAGACGTTGCCCGGCGGCGGGATGATGACGCAGCTGGCCGAGATGGCGGTGTTCCGCGCCGATCCGAACATCCCCTACACGCTGACCTTCATCAACGACTGGCAGGCCCATATCGATGCGCTGCTGCCCTCGGGTGCCTATGATCTGAGCTTTCCCTGGATCCGCCCCGATTGCGAAGCGCCCGAAACGCTTTCGCCCGGCGACCAGACGCGCTGCGCCGACTTTGTCTTCTCTGGCCCGTTCTACGAGATCGTCGATGGCTTTTTCGCCCTGCGCGACAGCGGTCTTGGGGCCGTCACCAGCTATGCCGACTACGAAGGCAAGCGGATCTGCCGCCCCGAGGGATATACCACGGGCGTGCTGGACGCGACCGGGCTGACCGCCTCGACCGTGACGCTGGTCCGTCTGCCGCTGGCCGCTGACTGCTTCAAGGCGCTGGCGGCGGGCGAGGTTGACCTTGTCTCGATCGACGCCGAAGTGGGCGATGCGGCCGCGGCCCGGCTGGGGCTGACCGCCCGGGTCGAGCAGAACCCGCACCTGGCGACGCTGCTCAGCCTGCATGTGATCGCCCACAAGTCGAACGCCCGCGCGGTGGACATGATCGGACAGCTCGATACCGGCCTGATCGAGATGTACCAGTCCGGCGAATGGTACGAGATCGTCTCGACGTCCCTTGCCCAGCATGATCGCCCGCAGGAGTAGGGTTTCCATGCTGGCAACAAAGCCGCAGCGACCCTCTGCGCTGCCGGGCGCATTCCGTGCCGTGATTTCCAGGTGCCTCAACCGCTTTGCAGCCGGTTCGGCGGTGCTGTCCCGGGATCTGGCGGCGTCGCCGGCCCGGAAATTCATTGACCACGGCTTCGCCACATTCGTGCCATCACTACAACCATATGGTGCGAGACCTTTGGTATTGTTTCGGTATCTGCTGGTTTCTTGCAGCGTATATGGCCTTCAGAAGGATACTCGCCCCATGAGAACCGCAAAGCACGTACAGAGGCTGACCGTCCTGACGGCGACCATGATCGCATTGCCCGTCATCGCCTCGGCCCAGGAAGCTTGCACCACCTACACTGTCAAGGATGGCGACACATTGGGCTCCATCGCCCAGACCGCCTATGGCACCTTCGACTACCAGATGATCTTCAACGCCAACCGCGACGCCCTGGCGGCGAACCCGGCCAACCTGCCCGCCGGTTTGCAGCTGATCCTGCCTTGCGAGGATGGCCGCCTTTCCCCCGATCAGGAACTCAGCAGCGTCATCGAGACCGAGACGCAAGAGCAGGAAGCCAATCGCGTGCGGTCGAACGTCTACGAGCCGCCGCTGAAGTTCGTCACCTCGAACAACTGGATGCCGTTCACCGATGAATCGCTGACCGGCGGCGGGATCTTCACCCGGATGGCCACCACCGCCATGCAGCGCGGCGGCAACGACCGCGGCTACGAGGTGTCCTATGTCGACGACTGGATGTCGCACATCGATGTCCTGCTGCCGTCGGGCGCCTTCGACGTCTCGATCGCCTGGGAGGCGCCGGACTGCTCGAAGCTGGACATGCTGGGCGAATTCTCGGCCCGGATGTGTACCGAGTTCGACTTCTCGCTGCCGATCTACGAAGCGGCCTATACCTTCAACACCCTGCCCGACAGCAAATATGCCAACGCCCGGTCCTTCGAAGAATATTCCGGCGCGCGCATCTGCCGGCCCGAAGCCTGGCCGCTGGGCGACCTGGAAGTCCAGGGCCTCGTGCCGCCCGTGGTCGAGTTCGTCCAGCCGAAGAACCCGCTCGATTGCGCCGACCTTCTGATGAAGGGTGAGGTCGACATTTACTCGATCGAGACCGAGACCTCGGTCGCGAACTTCACCGAGCTGGGGGTGACCGACAAAGTCGCGACCAATCCGGCGCTGGCGACCTTCATCTCGTACCACTTCCTGACCTCGAAGAGCAATCCGCGCGGCCGGGTCTACATCGCCATGCTGAACCGCGGCATCACCGAGATGCGGGAATCCGGCGAATGGTACGACATCGTGGCCACGGGCCTGGACGAGCATAACAAGCTGAAGCAGCAGTAACCCCCACTGACGCATCGCTTGCAGAAAGCCCCGCGCCGCCCCCGGCGCGGGGCTTTCGCTTGTGCAGTCATTCAAGGCTTGGAACATCCGTTCCGTATGCTATGCTGCGGCCATGAGCAGCCGGTGAAGCGACCATGCCCAGAGGTGAAGCCCCGCCCGAACCCCGGGTCCCGCCCCAGACGGTCGAGGAGTTCCGCGACCGGCTTCATGCGCTGAATGGCCAGTTGCCGCGCCGCTTGCAGCAATGTGCCGACCATGTAGCGACGCACCTGGACCGCATCGCGCTGTCCACGGTCGCGCAGGTGGCCCAGGGGGCGGGCGTGCCACCCTCGGCGGTGATGCGCTTTTGCCAGATCATGGGTTTCACCGGATATGCCGAAATGCAGCGCCTGTTCCGCCAGGCCCTGTCCGTTGCGACCCCTGACTACGCAACGCGGCTGGCGAACCTGAAGGCGGGCGGGGCCGGCCAGCCCGCGACGCTGGTCGCCGAATTCGTGGAAGCGGGGCGCCAGTCGATCGAGGCCTTGGCGCGCGATCTGAACGAAACCGCATTAAATCAGGCTGTTGCGACCCTATCCCAGGCACGAACGATCCATCTTGCGGGCTTCCGGCGGTCGTTTCCAGTCGCGTCCTATCTTGCCTATGTCTTCGACAAGCTGGGGGTGCCGGCCGTCCTGCACGACGGGGTTGCGGGGCTTGGGCACCGGTCCACCCTGCAGCCGGGCGACGCCCTGCTGGCGATCACCTTTGCGCCCTATTCCGAGGAGACGCTCGCCCTCGTCTCGCAGGCGCGGGATCGCGGGTTGCCGGTCGTGGCGCTGACCGACCCGCCCGCAAGCCAGCTGGCCGGGGTCGCCGACACGATCCTGACCGTCACAGAAATCGACTTTGGCGCGTTTCGCTCGCTGTCGGCAGTGATTGCCCTGGCGCTTGCGCTGGCCGTCGCCGTTGCGGCCCGGCGTGAAACTTAGCTCTTCCCCGACTCGGATAAATGGAATATCCGTTCCATCGCTGGCACCATGAGTCGCCCGCGCAGACCGGAGCCTTGCGATGTCCCCCAAGCCCCTTGACGTGATCACCATCGGCCGCTCGTCGGTCGACCTGTACGGCGCGCAGGTCGGCGGGCGGCTGGAGGACATGGGCTCGTTCCAGAAATACATCGGGGGTTCCCCCACCAACATGGCCGCCGGGACGGCGCGGCTGGGGCTGAAGTCCGCATTGATCACCCGGGTCGGCAACGAACACATGGGCCGCTTCATCCGCGAGGAGCTGGCCAAGGAAGGCGTCGACGTGCGCGGGGTCAAGACAGACCCGGAGCGTCTGACGGCACTCGTCCTTCTGGGCATCCGCGACGACAAGCAGTTCCCGCTGATCTTCTACCGCGAAAACTGCGCCGACATGGCGCTGTGCGAAGACGATATCGACGAGGACTTCATCGCTGCGGCCCGGTCCGTCGTCGCGACCGGCACCCACCTGTCCCACCCGCGGACCGAGGCGGCCGTGCTCAAGGCGCTGCGCTTTGCCCGCAAGCACGGGCTGCAGACCGCGCTGGACATCGACTACCGCCCGAACCTCTGGGGCCTTGCGGGGCATGGTGACGGCGAAAGCCGGTTCATCGAATCCGCCAATGTCACCGCCAAGCTGCAATCGACGCTGCATTTCTTCGATCTGATCGTCGGCACCGAGGAAGAGTTCCACATCGCCGGCGGCACCACCGACACCATCGCCGCCTTGCGCGCCGTGCGGGCCGTGTCGAAGGCCACCCTCGTCTGCAAGCGCGGGCCGATGGGGGCGGTCGCCTTCACCGGCGCGGTCCCGGATTCGTTGGACGACGGGGAATCCGGCCCCGGCTTCCCGATCGAGGTCTTCAACGTCCTTGGCGCGGGCGACGGGTTCATGTCGGGCCTCCTGAAAGGTTGGCTGGACGGCGAGCCCTGGCCCATCGCACTGAAATACGCCAATGCCTGCGGGGCCTTCGCCGTGAGCCGCCACGGCTGCACCCCGGCCTATCCATCCTGGGAGGAGCTGCAGTTCTTCCTGAACCGTGGGGTCGTTGAAAAGGCGCTGCGCAAGGACCCGGCGCTGGAGCAGGTCCACTGGGCGACCAACCGCCACAAGGACTGGTCGACGATGCGCGTCTTTGCCTTCGACCACCGGATGCAGCTGGAACAGATGGAGGGTGCCACGCCCGCAAAGATCGGCGCGTTCAAGGAGTTGTGTTTGCAGGCCGCGCTGCAGGTTGCCAATGGCCAGCCCGGCTATGGCATCCTGTGCGACAGCCGCCTTGGCCGGGATGCGCTGTTCCAGGCGGCCGGCACCGGCCTCTGGATCGGGCGCCCCGTCGAATGGCCCGGCTCGCGCCCACTGACGCTTGAGCCCGAGCTTGGCCCGGACTTCGGCGGGTTGCAGGAATGGCCGCTGGAACACGTGGTCAAGGTCCTGTGCTTCACCCACCCCGACGACGACGCTGCGACCAAGGCCGCGCAAGAGGACACCGTCCGCCGCCTGTTCCATGCCTGCCGCCGCAACCGGCTCGAGATGCTGTTGGAGATCATCCCGTCGAAGGTCGGCCCCGTCACCGACGACACCAGCGCACAGATCATCCAGCGGTTCTATGACCTTGGCGTCTACCCCGATTGGTGGAAGCTGGAACCCTTCACCACCGACGCTGCCTGGGCCAATGCCTGCGCTGCGATCACGGCGAATGACCCCCATGTGCGCGGTGTCGTCGTCCTGGGCCTGGACGCCTCGGAAGCCGACCTTGCGGCCTCGCTGGCCCTTGCGGCAAAGCAGCCCTTGGTGAAAGGCTTTGCCATCGGTCGCACGATCTTTGGCGATGCCGCGCGTGGCTGGCTGCAAGGCCAGATGACCGACGCCGAAGCCGTCGCCCAGATGTCCGACCGCTATGCCCGCCTTGCCACACTATGGGACAAGGTGCGCGAAGGAGCAAAAGCATGACCACGATTCGCCTGACTGCCGCACAAGCCATGATCCGCTGGCTGTCCCTGCAATCCTCCGAGGACGGTGGTCGTTTCATCGAAGGCGTCTGGGCGATCTTCGGCCACGGCAACGTCGCTGGCCTGGGTGAGGCGCTGCATGCCCACAAGGACACCCTGCCCACCTGGCGCGGCCAAAACGAACAGACGATGGCCCATGCCGCCATCGCCTATGCCAAGGCGAACCACCGCCGGAAGGCGATGGCCGTGACCTCCTCCATCGGCCCCGGGGCTACGAACATGGTGACGGCGGCAGCGCTGGCGCATGTGAACCGCCTGCCGGTGTTGTTCATCCCAGGCGACGTCTTCGCCAACCGCGCGCCCGACCCGGTGCTGCAACAGATCGAGGATTTCGACGACGCCACGGTCAGCGCCAACGACTGCTTCCGCCCCGTCGTCCGCTACTTCGACCGGATCAGCCGCCCCGAGCATATCCTGACCGCCCTGCCCCGCGCCCTTCGCGTGATGACCGACCCCGCGAACTGCGGCCCGGTCTGTCTGGCCTTCTGCCAGGACACCCAGGCCGAGGCCTACGACTACCCGGTGGAGTTCTTCGAACCGCGCACCTGGTACATCCGCCGCCCCGAACCCGACCAGCGCGAGTTGGAGGCCGCCGTCGCTTGCATCCGCGCCGCGAAGACCCCGCTGATCGTTGCGGGGGGCGGCGTGCTTTATTCCGGCGCGGAACAGGTGCTTCTGAACTTCGCCAAGACCCACAGTATCCCGCTGGTCGAAACACAGGCCGGGAAAGGTGCGGTGGATTGGGAGGAACCCCTCCACTTCGGCTCGCCCGGCGTCACCGGCACCGGCTGCGGCAATGAACTGGCCGCGAGGGCCGACCTCGTCATTGGCGTGGGCACTAGGTTCCAGGACTTTACCACCGGGTCGTGGACGGTGTTCTCCGCCCCCGGCCGCAAGCTGCTGTCGATCAACATCCACGGCTACGACGCCCACAAACGCGCGGCACAGCCGCTTGTCTCAGATGCGAAGGTCGCGCTGGAAAAGATCAGCGCCGCCCTTGGCAAACACCGTTTCGCCGATCCCGACTTCTCTGCCCGGACCAAGTGGTTCCAGACCACCGACGCCCTTTTCGCCGCCCCCAAGACGAACGAACTCCCGACCGACGCGCAGGTGATCGGCGCCGTGGACAGGAACGCGGGTAAGCAAAGCCTCATCATGTGCGCCGCTGGCACCATGCCCGGCGCGCTGCATGTCCTCTGGCGGGCGGCGCAGGGCGGCTATCACATGGAGTACGGTTTCTCCTGCATGGGGTATGAGATCGCGGGGGCGATGGGGATCAAGATGGCCCTCCCCCAGCGAGACGTGATCTGCATGATCGGTGACGGCAGCTACATGATGGCGAACAGCGAACTCGCGACCGCTGTGATGATGGGCATCCCCTTCACCGTGGTCCTGACCGACAACCGCGGCTACGGCTGCATCAACCGGCTGCAGGTGGCTACGGGGGGCGCGCCGTTCAATAACCTTCTCCGCGACAGCTATCATGTGAACGAGGCGAACCTTGATTTCGTCGCCCATGCGCGGGCCATGGGGGCGAACGCGGTCAAGGTGGCCAGCATTGAGGACCTCGAAGCCGAGATGCAGAAGGCGAAGACCGCGACCATCCCCACGGTGATCGTGATCGACACCGATCCGATGCCCGGCACCGGCGCGGGTGGCACCTGGTGGGACGTCGCTGTCCCCGAGGTCTCGGACCGCGCCGAAGTGACCGAGGCGCGCAAGGCATACGAAGCGGGCACCAAGGCCCAATGGCTTCTCAACTGAGGAACGAAGAATGAGCGTGAAGATCGGGATTTCCCCCATCAGCTGGCAGAACGACGACCTGCCGGACCTGACCGCCGCCTACACGATGGAGCAGGCGTTAAGCGAGGCGCGCGAGATCGGCTATACCGGCGTGGAACGCGGCCGCCGGATGCCGTCGGACACCGATGGCCTGGGCCGCTACCTGACCGCAAGCGGACTTTTCCTTTGTGGTGGTTGGTGTTCCGGCAATCTCCTCACAAATGACGTGAAGACCGAAATCGAGGCCGTGCGCCAGCAGGTCGAACAGTTTGCCGCCCTGAAGGCCCCTTGCATCGTCTATGCGGAATGTTCCAACACCGTGCAGGGCAACATTGCGGTGCCGGTGAACAACCGACCCAAGTTCTCCGCCGCCGACGTGCGGGCCTATGGCGCGAAGCTGTCAGAGCTGGCGAAGTGGATGGCGGACCAGGGCGTGACCTTGGCCTATCATCACCACATGGGATCGTTCATCGAATCCGAGGACGACGTGAACGCGCTGATGGAGGGCTCCACCCCCGATGTGAAGCTGCTGTTCGACACCGGGCATCTGTTGTTCGGCGGGGCGGACGTGATGCGGGTCCTGAACACCTGGGCGGATCGCGTCCACCATGTCCATTTCAAGGACATCCGGCCCGACGTCGTGGCGGATGTGCGCGCGAACAACCGCAGCTTCCTGGACGCCGTGATCGCCGGGGCCTTCACCGTGCCGGGCGACGGCTGCATCGATTTCCAGGCCGTGGCCGACAAGCTGAAGGCGATGGACTACAATGGCTGGATCGTGGTCGAGGCCGAGCAGGACCCGGCCAAGGCGCCTCCGTATGAGTATTCGAAGCTCGGCTACGAACACATCCTGCAGGTCTGCGCCAAGGCGGGCCTGACCATCGACAACTCGCGCCCCTGAGGTAACCCCATGCCCGTCCTCCTCCGCCACCCGACCGGCACCCGCGGCAAGGTGCATGACATCACCCCGGAAACCGCGGGCTGGGGCTATGTCGGCTTCACGCTCTACCGGCTGGAACCGGGCGACGTGGCCGAGGAGATGACCGGCGCGACCGAGGTGATCCTGGTGATCGTCGAAGGCAAGGCGATGGTTCAGGCCGCGGGCCAGGACTGGGGCGAGATGGGCGCGCGGATGGATGTCTTCGAGAAGACGCCGCCGCATTGCCTGTACGTCCCGAACAGGAGCCAGTGGAAAGCCACCGCCACCACCGCCTGCACCATCGGGGTCTGCAAGGCCCCCGGCAAGGGGAACCACCCGGCCCGCCGTCTGGGGCCGGAGGGGATCACTCTGACCCCGCGCGGGAAGGGGACCAACACCCGCCACGTCAACAACATCGCTATGGAGGCGCTGGACGTGGCCGACAGCCTGCTCGTGACCGAGGTCTTCACCCCGGCCGGGCATTGGTCGTCCTACCCCAGCCACCGGCATGACGAGGACGACTTCCCGAACATGACCTACCTGGAAGAGACCTACTATCACCGGCTGAACCCCGGCCAGGGCTTCGGCATCCAGCGGGTCTATACCGAGGATGGGACGCTGGACGAGACGATGGCGGTGAAGTCCCACGATGTCGTTCTGGTCCCCAAAGGCCACCACCCCTGCGGGGCGCCCTACGGGTATGAGATGTATTATCTGAACGTGATGGCCGGGCCGATCCGGAAGTGGCGGTTCAAGAACGATCCCGACCACGACTGGATCGCCAGGCGCGACGCTTGAACTGCCCCCCGCTTGGACAGCGAAGCGGGGCACAGTCTTTCAAAGGGTTGGTTGTGGCTGGTCAGGAAGGCTTAAGCCTGTTCCGCATACAAGACCTTGGCCGCCGCCCGGTGCCGCGCTAGCCTGAACGGGTAACGGTGCGGGGGTGTGCCATGACGAGACTTTGGTTTTCTTCGACTCTCCTGCCGGCACTTGCCCTCGCCCTCTCCGCCGGGGCCGAGGACCTGCCCCCGTTGAAGCGCAGCGATGTGATCTTCCAGAACTCGCGTTCCGCCCAGTCGCTGGCGATCCTGCTGGCCACGGACAGCCCCTTTACCCATGTTGGCATCGTGGACTTCGACGACGACGGCAACCCGGTGGTGCTGGAGGCCGTGCGAACCACCCGCGCCACGCCTCTGCAGGACTGGGTGGACCAGGGCGAAGGCGGCGACGTGGCGATCTACCGGATGCAGGACCTTACCGACGATCAGGCGCAGGCCGTGACCAAGGCCGCCCGCAGCCATTTCGGCAAGGGCTATGACCCCTACTTCTACCGCTCGGAAGAGACGCTCTATTGCAGCGAACTGGTCCACATTGCCTTCCGCGACGGCATCGGCGCAGAGCTTGGCCGGGTTCAGACCCTGGGCGCGTTGAACCTGGACAGCGCCGCAGTGCGCGTGCTGATCGAGGAGCGCTGGCAGACCCATCCCGCCTGCGCGGACGGTCAGGCGGAAGACGCAGACGCCTGCCTTGCCCTGATCCGGGACGAGCCGCTGGTCACCCCGCAGGCGGTGGCCGAGGACGGGCGGCTGAAAGAGGTCTACTCAAGCTTCGGGGACTGAGTCCGGGGCTGCTCCTCGTTCGACTTCGTCTCCTCCTCGCGGGCGGCCCGACCAGCGAGGAGTGACGAAGTCATCGACGAGCGGCCCGGCTTTCCGCAGCCTTTGCCTTGAAGCGCCCCCCCGCCTCGTCTAATCAGGGGAAAGCCCGAAGGAACCTCCGAACATGCGCATCCTGATCACCAACGACGACGGCATCAACGCGCCGGGGCTTGAGGTTCTGACCCAGATCGCCACCGAGATCGCCGGGCCGAAGGGCGAGGTCTGGACCGTCGCCCCGGCCTTCGAACAATCGGGTGTCGGGCATTGCATCAGCTACACCCACCCGATGATGATCGCGGAACTGGGGCAACGCCGCTTCGCCGCCGAAGGCTCGCCTGCCGACTGCGTGCTGGCGGCGATTTACGACGTGCTGGATGGCGCCAAGCCCGACCTGGTGCTGTCGGGCGTCAACCGGGGCAACAACGCGGCCGAGAACGTGCTTTATTCCGGCACCATCGGCGGCGCGATGGAAGCCGCACTGCAGGGCGTCCCGGCCATCGCGCTGTCGCAGTTCTTTGGCCCGGACAATGCCAAGCTGGTCGATCCGTTCGAAAGCGCGCGGGTGCATGGCGCGGGCGTCGTCCGCGCGCTTCTGGACAAGGGCATCTGGACCACGGGCGATTACCGCAGCTTCTACAACGTCAACTTCCCGCCCCTGCCCGCCGCCACCACGAAGGGCATGATGGTGGCCGCCCAGGGCTTTCGCCGCGACACCGCGTTCAGCGTCGAGCCGCATATGTCGCCCTCGGGCCGGAAGTTCCTGTGGATCAAGGGCGGGCACCAGCACACGCCCACCCTGCCCGGCAGCGACGCGGCGGTGAACCTGGACGGCTACATCTCGATCACGCCCATGCGGGCCGACCTGACGGCGCATGACCTTCTGGCCGATCTGCAGACGAGCCTGGCATGACCGAAGGACCGGAGGACATTCCCGCCTCCGAGCTTGCCGAACGCAAGATGCGCTTTCTCTTTGCCCTCCGCTCGCGCGGTGTGACCGATGCCCGCGTCCTGACCGCGATGGAGAAGATCGACCGCGGACTTTTTGTCCGCAACGTCTTTGCCGACCGCGCCTATGAGGACATGCCCCTGCCCATCGCCTGCGGCCAGACGATCAGCCAGCCCTCCGTGGTGGGCCTGATGACCCAGGCGCTGCAGGTCAGCCCGCGCGACACGGTGCTGGAGGTGGGCACCGGATCGGGCTACCAGGCCGCGATCCTGTCGCAGCTGGCGCGGCGGGTCTACACGGTCGACCGCTACCGACGCCTTGTCCGGGAAGCGGGCGAGCTGTTCCGCCAGCTTGATCTGGTGAACATCACACCGATCACGGCCGACGGGTCGCACGGGCTGCCAGACCAGGCCCCCTTCGACCGGATCATCGTGACGGCGGCGGCAGAGGACCCTCCCGGCCCGCTTCTGCAGCAGCTGAAACCGGGCGGGATCATGGTTGTTCCGGTGGGCCAATCCGACGCCGTGCAGGCGCTGATCAAGGTCACGCGGACCCAAAGCGGTTTTGATTACGAAGAACTTCGCCCAGTGCGCTTTGTCCCACTGGTCGAAGGGCTCGGGTCCGAGTAGACTGCGGCCCCAGAAACCGGGTCAACCCGGACAGGCGATCATCAGGCGGGACCACATGGCAAAGACGGGCAGACTTCGCGCAACCCTGGTCATGGGCGCAAGCGCGCTGGCGCTGGCGGGATGCATGGACACCGGGAACCTTGACTGGGACCTGCGGTCCGGGCGTGGCGACACTTCGGAAGCGGCGCGCGCCGCGACAGCGGCGGCCCCCTTGCCGGATGGCAACGGAATCATCTCTTACCCCGACTACCAGATGGCCACCGCCCGGCGCGGCGAAACTGTTGCCAGCATGGCCGGCCGCCTGGGCATGAACCCGGAAGAGCTGGCGCGCAGCAACGCCCTGCGCCCGACCGACCCCCTGCGTGAGGGCGAGATGCTTTTGCTGCCGAAGCGGGTCGCAGCCGCGCCGCAGCCGGCGGTCATCGGCGGATCGGCCCTGCCGTCGGGCGGGGGTGTGGACATCACCTCGAATGCCACCACCGCGCTGGACGAGGCCGGGCCGACGCCGGTTGCCAGCTCTCCCGCCGCGTCGAAGCCGGTGTCGGGCCAGCCCCTGACCCACCGCGTCGCCCGGGGCGAGACGGCGTTCACCATCGCGCGGACCTACAACGTCTCGGCCAAGGCCCTGGCTGACTGGAACCAGCTGGGCGCGGACATGGCCGTGCGCGAGGGTCAGACGCTGATCATCCCGATCGCCACTGCCGCGGCGCCGAACCCCGAACCCGTGCCGACCCCGCCTGGGGCCGGATCGCCGACGCCCGAGCCGCCCTCGGCCAAGAAGCCGCTGCCGGACGAGGCGACGGAGGCTGCCGCCACAAAGCCGAAGGCCACGCCGCCCTCGCCCGACCTTGGGGCGGAAAAGACCACGTCGTCCAAGATGACGATGCCGGTTTCGGGCAAGATCATCCGCGGCTATGACGCCAAGAAGAACCAGGGCATCGACATTGCTGCCGCAGCGGGCAGTTCGGTGAAGGCGGCGGATGCGGGCACAGTGACGGTGATTTCCGCGGACACCACCGGCAAGGGCATCGTCATCATTCGCCATGCCGGGGACCTGTTGACGGTCTATGTCGGCGTGAACGGGATGGTGGTGAAGAAGGGCGACAAGGTAAAGCGGGGCCAGGAGATCGGCAAGGTCGCGCCCGGCGATCCGGCCTTCGTGCACTTCGAGGTGCGCAACACCTCGAAGCAAAGCTTTGATCCGATGGGATACCTGCAGTAGCGGGCGTCTCGTCGATCGATTGAACGCCGTTCTCGGGCACGGTCACCCGCCGAGGAGGAGACGAAGGCAAACGACGAGGGGCCGGTGTCAGTCGTTGATCCGACCCACCAGCACCTTGTCGATGCGCCGGCCGTCAAGGTCGATCACCTCGAACCGGTAGCCTTCGGCGGTGACCGTGGCGCCAAGGTCGGGGATCTGGCCCATCTGGTGCAGGACCAGCCCCGCCACGGTATCATATTCCCCCGCAAGGTCGCGCGGCAGGCCAAGGCGGTCGCAAAACTCGTCGACCGGCATCCAGCCCGCAACCAGGAAGCTGCCGTCGGCGCGTTCGACCATCGCGGGCTCATCCGCTTCGGACGAGGCAACGGCACCGGTGATGGCCTCAAGCACGTCGCCGGTGGTCAGGATGCCCTCGAAGTGGCCGTATTCGTCGTAGACCAGCGCGAAGTGGTGTTCCGTCTTTTGCAGGATTTCCAGCACATCCAGTGCCTCGGTCCGGTCCGAGACGACCGGGACCTCATGCACCAGCGCCTTGATCGACACGGTCTCGCGGCGGGAGACGACCTGGAACGCCTCGGTCAAAAGGACGATGCCCACGACCTCACCCTCGGCATTGGCGACGGGCATACGGGGGCGAGCGATCTTGCGGATCGCGGCCACGGCCTCGGAACCGGTGGCGTCCAGCGGCAGCATCTCGACCTCGTGCCGCGGGGTCATCAGCGCGCGGGCGGTTCGGTCCGACAGGCGCATGACGCCGGTGATCATCTCGCGCTCTTCGGTTTCCAGCACGCCGCCTTCATGGGCTTCGGCCAGAAGGACGTGGACCTCTTCCTCGGTCACCCGGTTTTCGCTGGTCCCGCGCTGACCCAGCAGCCAGAGCAGAAGCTTGCCCGACTTGTCCAGAAACCAGACCAGCGGCGCGCCGATCACCGACAGGAAGGTCATCGCCGGGGCCATGCGGATGGCGACCGCCTCGGGGTCGCGCAGCGCGATCTGCTTGGGCACCAGTTCGCCCACGATCAGGCTGACATAGGTGATCGCCACGACCACGCCGCCGACACCCAGCGTCGCGGCCCAGTCGGCCGGCACACCCTGCGCCACCAACCAGACCTGCAGCCGCAGGCCCAGCGTCGCCCCGGACAAGGCCCCTGACAGGACGCCGACCGCGGTGATGCCGATCTGCACCGTCGACAGGAACCGCCCGGGATGCTCGGCCAGACGCAGCGCCATCCGCGCACCGCGGCTTTTCGCTTCCAGCGTCTTCAGCCGCCCTGGCCGCGCGCTGACTATGGCAAGTTCCGACATCGCAAGGACGCCGTTCAGAATGATGAGGGCCAGAATGACCAGAAGTTCTGTAAGCATGGTCCTATCGGGGTAAGGCCGGACGCCGCCTTAAGCAAGGACCAAGGCAGATCACAGGCGGAGGCGCACCCCTTCGCGCGCCGCAAGGTCGCAGAAGAACTGCCAGGCCACCCGGCCCGACCGCCCACCCCGCGTCGCCTGCCATTCGATGGCCTCGGCATGCAGGCGGTCTTCCGGCACCTGCACCCCATGCGCCGCGCAATAGCCGCGGATCATCTCCAGGTAATCGTCCTGGCTGCAGGGATGGAAGCCAAGCCAAAGCCCGAAGCGGTCCGAAAGCGAGACCTTCTCCTCCACAGCCTCGCCCGGGTTGATCGCGGTCGAGCGTTCGTTCTCGATCATGTCGCGGGGCATCAGGTGGCGGCGGTTGGAGGTGGCGTAGAACAGCACATTCTCGGGCCGTCCTTCGATCCCGCCATCCAGAACCGCTTTCAGCGACTTGTAGTGCTGGTCGTCATGGCTGAACGACAGGTCGTCGCAGAAAAGCAGGAACTGATAGGGTGCCGCGCGCAGATGCGACAGCAGGCGCTGGACCGATGGCAGGTCCTCGCGGGAAAGTTCCACGATCTTCAGGTCATGGCCTTCGGCCCGGACCTGGGCGTGGACCGCCTTCACAAGGCTTGATTTCCCCATCCCCCGTGCGCCCCACAAAAGAGCGTTGTTTGCAGGCAGCCCGGCCGCAAAGTGTCGGGTGTTCTCCAGAAGCGTGTCGCGGGAGCGGTTCACCCCGACCAGCAGCGACAGGTCCACCCGGCTGACATGGGCCACCGGTTCAAGCCGGTCGGGCGCGGTGTGCCAGACGAACGCCTCGGCGGTGAAATCCGGGGCGGGCATCGGCGCCGGGGCAAGTCGCTCCAGCGCCGCCGCGATCCGGTCAAGAGGATCGGTCACGCCTTGGGCTCCGGCAGGTCCTCGGCTTTATCTTCGGTTTCATCGTCCCAAAGGCCCTCGGCCCGCAGTTCTGCCTCGCGACGCTTCTCGATCCGGCGGATCAGGAAGATCGACAGTTCGTAAAGCGGGTAGACTGCGAAGAAGAGGATCATCTGGCTCATCACGTCGGGCGGGGTCACCACCGCCGCGACCAGCAGGATGATCACGATCGCATAGCGCCGCATGTTGGCCAGCCCGGCCGACGTCGCCAATCCCGCCTTGCCCATCAGCGTCAGCAGGACCGGCAGCTGGAAGCACAGCCCGAACGCCATGATCAGCTTGAGACTGATGTCCAGAGTCTCGTTCACCTTGCCCTGGAAGACGATCTCGATCCCCTCGCTTGGTGCAGCGGGCACGATGGCCTCGGCCCCTGTGCCCGAGGAAATGCCCGGCAGAAGCGCGGTCACGACCGAAAAGGCATCTGCGAACCCCAGGAAGAAGGTCATCGCAATGGGCGTGACCACGTAATGCGCAAAGGCCGCTCCGATGAAGAACAGGACCGGCGAGGCGATCAGGAACGGCAGGAAGGCCTGCTTTTCGCTGCGGTAAAGGCCCGGCGCCACAAAGCGCCACAGCTGGTAGGCGATGACCGGGAAGCTGACCATCAGACCGGCCACGACCGAGATATGGACGAGGGTGAAGAAGTATTCCTGCGGCGCGGTGTATTGCATCACCGGGTTCGGATTGCCAAGGTCGCGCATCGCCTTCTCGATCGGCTTCAACATGAAGTCCAGAATCGGCTCGGCCACGACGAAGCACAGGATCATGCCGACGAGGAAGGCTCCAACAGCCCATATGATCCGGTTGCGCAGCTCGATCAGGTGCTCGACCAGGGGGGCCGAGCTGTCCTCGATGTCATCCTTGGCGGTCATTCTGCGTCCCCGGCCGGGCTGTCCGGCTTCTTGCGGCGGCGGCCCGGTGCCCGAGGCGTCGCCATGGCGGCCTCGGGCTGGGACAGCGACCGCAGCTTGGCTGAGGCTTCGTCCAGCACCGCCTTGCGCGCCGCCTTCTGTTCGTAAAGCGCCGCTGTGGCAGGGCCGACTGGCGCGGCCGTCATTGCCGCAGGTGCGGGCGCAGCCGCCGCTTCAGCGGTTGGCGCTGCCGCAACAGCCGGAGTGACCGCGGCGGGCATCGGCGGCGGGGTCAGAGGCTTGGTGGGCACCGCGGGGTTCTTCATCGGGTCCCATTTTTCGAACTTGTCGGCAGCGGATTTCACCGCCTCAAGCCCCATCGCCTTGGGCGAGGTCACCTTCCTCAGCTCTTCCGCCACGTCCTTGACGCCCGAGTCCTTCGCGGCCTGCTCCATCGCGCGGCTGAATTCGCGTCCCATCGAGCGGATCTTCGCGGTAAAGCGTCCCAGCTCGCGGAACATGCCGGGCAGATCCTTGGGGCCGATCACGATCAGCGCGACAAGGCCCACGATCAGTAGCTCGGACCAGCTGAGTTCCATCTTGCGTTACCTTGACCGATCCCGAGGATCAGACCTTTTCCTTGTCGGCCGGGGTGACGTCCTTGGCTTCGGCGGCCTTCTGGGCCTCGATCTCGGCATTGCCGTCGCCGACGCCCTTCTTGAAGGCGGTGATGCCCTTGCCGACTTCGCCCATCAGGCTGGACACCTTGCCCTTGCCGAACAGCACAAGAACCACGACCGCGATCAGCAGAAGTCCCGGCAGACCGATGTTGTTGAACATGGAAAAAACCTCCGTTTGCGGCCCCCGGTCGGGACCATGTCTTGTCTCTGGACCCTGATTACGCCCCTCGCGCCGTCGCTTCCAAGACCCAAGCGGCTTGCGCAAAGCAGTCAACTGACAGTATTTTGTCAGTAAGGTGGGCAATATTGCCCACCCTACGCCTGGAAACCCCATGAAACGCGATGCCCGGCTGTACGACATCGTCCAATCCCTGCGCGACGGGCGGCTGCACACGGCCTCGGAACTGGCCGCGCGACTCGGGGTCTCGACCCGCACGATCTGGCGCGACATGGAGATGCTGGCCGCGACCGGGCTGCCGGTCGAGGGCGAACGGGGGCTGGGCTACATCCTGCGCTCGCCCCTGATGCTGCCGCCGACAATGCTGACGCCCGAAGAGCTGGAGGCGCTGGTCGAGGGGCTGCGTCACGTGGGCCAGGAGGGGAACCCGCGGGCCAAGGCGGCGCGGAGCCTGCTCTACAAGGTGGCGACCCTCCTGCCGCAATCGGGGATCGAGACAGAGGGGTAAGCTGGGGACCCAAAATCCTTAAGGAAGGATTTTGACAAATTTCTTACTCAAGAAATTTAGCCCGGCCCGACTGTTGCTGACAGACCCTTGTCAGTTGCCCCCTGCCATTCCCCTCGCATCGCAACCCAAGGAGTTCCCGATGCGTGTGATCGAATATGTGACCTTCACCCTTGTTCCCGGCACGACCGAAGCTGCCTTTCTGGCCGCCGCCCACGGCACCGCAGCGCTGATCCGTCACCAGCCCGGCTTTGTCTCGCGTCGTCTGTCATGGGGGCCGGACGGCCACTGGACCGACGCGGTGACCTGGGAGACGCTGGCTCAGGCCGAGGCCGCCGCTCAGGCCGTGATGGCCGACCCCGTCTTCGCGCCCTTCATGGCCTTGATCGATGGGCCGTCGGCCCGGTTGCGGCACGAGCGGCTTGCCTTGACGCTGGACTGATCCCTGGCTCACCCTGCCCCCATGCGCCGCACCGACCGCCTGTTCGAGCTGATCCAGATCCTGCGTGACGGGCGGCTCCACACCGCCCGCGACATGGCGGCGCGGCTGGAGGTGTCGACCCGCACGCTCTTGCGCGATATGGCGACGCTGATCGCGTCCGGCCTGCCGGTCGAGGGCGAGCGCGGGGTGGGCTACATCCTGCGGGAACCTGTGACCCTGCCGCCCCTGACACTGACACCCGACGAAGTGCAGGCCCTGACGCTGGGCCTCCAACTGGTGACGCGGGGGGCCGACCCGTCGCTGACCCGGGCGGCGGACAGCCTGCTTGGGAAGGTCAGCGCCGTCCTGCCGGCGCGACTTTTGCAGGGGATGGGCGAGGAAACCTGGGTCTTCCCCGGGGCCGAAGCCCTGGCTGCCGCCCGACACCTGCCCGCCCTGCGCCGGGCGATCAGGCTGCGGGAGCGGATGGTCATCAGCTATGTCGACGGTGAGGGCGCTGCCTCGGACCGGCCGGTGCGGCCGTTGGTGCTGGAGTTTTGGGGCCGGGTCTGGACCCTTGCCGCCTGGTGCGAGACGCGGGACGATTTCCGCAGCTTCCGCGTCGACCGGATCGACAGAATGATGCCAACCGGCGAGACGTTCCCGGAAGAACCGGGCCGCACCGTCGCCGACTGGCGGCGACTTGCTTCGGGCTAGACGCCGAACACGAAACACCGGTCGCGCCGGATCATCAGCCACAGGACTGTCCCGGGCTTGGGCAGGAACACCCCCGGGACGCTTGCCGTCAGCTTGGCGCCCTCAAAGTCCATCGCAAAGTCGACCAGGCTTTCGCGGCCAAGATAGCGGCTGCGCAGGACCGTGCCACGCGCCGGGACCCCGTCCTCGGGCGTCGGGTTCGGGCCGCGCCCACCCCGGTCAAAGTCGATGCGCAGGTGCTGCGGGCGGATCACGATGTCAACCTCACCGCCATCGGCATGGCCGGGCGTCAGGAAGGCGCCGAAAGGCGTGTCGGTCAAGGCGCCCCGAGACACGCCGCGGATCACGTTGATATCGCTGAAGAAGGCCGCAGCCGCCTTGTCGACGGGGGCGTTGTAGACGTTGTAGGGCGCGCCCTTCTGCACCACGCGGCCCGCCCGCATCAGGGCGATCTCGTCGGCCATGCGCATCGCCTCGTCAGGCTCGTGCGTGACCAGCAGGACCGCCGCGCCCTCTTCCTTCAGAAGCTCCAGCGTGCGGTCGCGGATGCCGTCGCGCAACCGGTTGTCGAGACCCGAGAACGGCTCGTCCATCAGCATGACCTTGGGCTTTGGCGCCAGTGCCCGCGCCAGGGCCACGCGTTGCTGCTCGCCGCCCGAAAGCTCATGCGGGTGCTTGGGGCCAAAGCCGGAGAGATCCACCTTTTCCAGAAGTTCGCCAACCCGCCGCGCCTTTTCCGTCCGGTCGACCCGCAGGCCGAAACCGACGTTCTCGGCCACCGTGAGATGCGGAAACAGCGCGAAATCCTGGAACATCAACCCGACCGACCGCCGCTCGGGCGGGACATGCACGCCGGGTCCGGCCACGACCTGGCCGTCCAGCACCACCTCGCCCGCGTCGGCGCGTTCCACCCCCGCGATCATCCGCAGCGTCGTCGACTTGCCGCAGCCCGAGGGCCCCAGAAGGCACGTCACCTGCCCCGCCGCCACAGCCAGCGACACGTCATCCACCACCCGCCGCCCCCCGAAAGAGCGGACCAGGTGGCGAACCTCAAGCCGTGGGGGAGTGCTGTCGGGCATGCTGTCCAAGAGATTTGCTCAGGTTTTCTCTAGCAGCGCCCTGCCGTCGCCACAACCGCCTGCCCCGCGACGGATGACCGCAAAATTGGCGCAAACTGTCCACGTTTTGCACAGAATGCGGCGCTATGGCGAAACTGTTCGTATTCCTGGACAGGAAGGTCCGGCCATGCTGTTTCGTCCGCTTGCGCTTTTGTGCGCCATCGCGATCCTTGCCGGGCTGTTCCTGCCCTGGGTTGCCACTCCGCTCGGTGCCAACCTCGCCCCCTGGGACGCGCTTCCCGCCTTCGACCGCGCCACGATCGAGACGTACCTGACCCAGGCCCCGAACGAAGTGCGTCTGTTCCTTCTGTCCTTCGTCCTGGCCGCGCTGTTCGTGCTGGTGGCGCTTGTTGGGCTGGAGAAACGCTGGCTGGCTTTCCTGACTGGCGTCTGCGTCGTGGGCCTTGCCGGGCTTACCGTCTGGCAATCGCGTGAGGCGCTGGGGCTGGTCCCGCCGCAATGGACGATGGAGGAGGCCAACCGCCTGTTCCTTCTGGCAAATGACGTGCTGGGCACGGGCGGCTGGGCCTGGGTTGGCGGCGGGGCGCTGCTGCTGCTTCTGGGCGTCTTCGACCCCGGTCGGGCCAAGCCTCGCCCCGCTACAGCGTCGCGTTGGTAGCACCGCCGTCCAGCAGGACGTTCTGTCCGACGATAAAGCCCGCGTGCTGCGAACACAGGAACGCACAGGCCGCACCGAATTCCGACGGTGTACCGTAGCGGCCTGCCGGGATGGTGGCGGCGCGCTCGCTGATCGCCTCTTCCATGCTGATCCCCTTGGCCTTGACCACCGCCCCATCCAGCGCGATGGCCCGGTCGGTCGCATGGATGCCGGGCAGAAGGTTGTTGATCGTGACTCCCTTGCTCGCCACCTGCCGCGAGGTGCCAGCCACGAACCCGGTCAATCCCGCGCGGGCCGAGTTCGACAGCCCCAGGACCGCCACGGGTGATTTGACCGAAACGCTGGTGATGTTGACCACCCGGCCCCAGCCCTTGGCCATCATTCCCGGCAGCACCGCCTGCATCAGCGCGATGGGGGTCAGCATGTTGGCGTCCAGCGCCTTGATGAAATCCTCGCGCGCCCAGTCGGACCACATGCCGGGGGGCGGGCCGCCCGCGTTCGTCACCAGGATGTCGAACGGCCCCTGCGCCAGCACGGCGGCACGCCCCGCTTCGGTGGTGATGTCGGCGGCGACGGTCGTCACGTTGACCTGATACCGGGCGCGCAGGTCATGCGCTGCGGCCTCCAGCGCCTCGGCACCGCGGGCATTCATCACCAGATCGACGCCCGCGTCCGCCAGCGCCTCGGCGCAGCCCCGGCCCAAGCCCTTGGACGAGGCACAGACCAGCGCCCGCTTTCCCGCAATCCCCAGATCCATGTGCAACCCCTCCTGCTTTGCGGCAAAGCCTAGCAGCCACACCCGCAAGGGCAAGACACCCCGTCTGTTGCGGCGAACCCTTCTGCGCGCTATGGGGGGCGTCATGTCGAACCGCGCCCCCCTTCCGCCCGAAATCGCCCGCCGCCGGACCTTTGCGATCATCTCGCACCCCGACGCCGGGAAAACCACGCTGACCGAAAAGTTCCTGCTGTTCGGCGGCGCGATCCAGATGGCAGGCCAGGTCCGCGCAAAGGGCGATGCCAGGCGCACGCGGTCGGACTTCATGAAGCTGGAGCAGGAACGCGGGATTTCCGTTTCCGCCTCGGCCATGTCCTTCGATTTCCGGCAGTATCGCTTCAACCTGGTGGATACCCCCGGCCACAGCGACTTTTCCGAAGACACTTACCGCACCCTGACCGCCGTCGATGCCGCGATCATGGTGATCGACGGGGCGAAGGGCGTGGAAAGCCAGACGCGGAAACTGTTCGAGGTCTGCCGCCTGCGCGACCTGCCGATCCTGACCTTCTGCAACAAGATGGACCGCGAATCCCGCGACGTGTTCGAGATCATCGACGAGATCCAGGAAAACCTGGCCATCGACGTGACGCCCGCCTCCTGGCCCATCGGCGTCGGGCGCGATTTCGTCGGCGCCTATGACCTTCTGCACGACAAGCTTGAGATCATGGACCGCGCCGACCGCAACAAGGTGGCGGAATCGATCAAGATTTCAGGCGTCGATGACCCGAAACTGGCCGAACACATCCCGGCGGACCTTTTGGCCAAGTTCCATGAAGAGCTTGAGATGGCGCGGGAACTGCTGCCCGCTTTTGACCGCGCGGCATTCCTCAACGGCTCGATGACGCCGATCTGGTTCGGCTCGGCGATCAACTCGTTCGGGGTGAAGGAACTGATGGACGGCATCGGCGAATACGGGCCCGAGCCCGAGCCGCAAAAGGCCGCCGAGCGTCAGGTCGACCCGTCGGAACCCGCCGTCACCGGCTTTGTCTTCAAGGTCCAGGCCAATATGGACCCCAAGCACCGCGACCGGGTGGCCTTCGTCCGCCTTGCCTCGGGCCATTTCGAGCGCGGGATGAAGCTGCACCACGTGCGCACGAAAAAGCCGATGTCGATCACCAACCCCGTGCTGTTCCTTGCCGCCGACCGCGAACTGGCCGAGGAAGCCTGGGCCGGCGATATCATCGGCATCCCGAACCACGGGCAACTGCGGATCGGTGACGCATTGACCGAAGGCGAGAGCCTGCGGTTCACCGGCATCCCCAGCTTCGCGCCCGAGCTTTTGCAGTCCATCCGCGCGATGGACCCGATGAAGGCCAAGCACCTGGAAAAGGCCCTGACCCAGTTCGCCGAAGAAGGCGCCGCCAAGGTCTTCAAGCCGATGATCGGCTCTGGCTACATCGTGGGCGTCGTGGGGGCCTTGCAGTTCGACGTGCTGGCAAGCCGGATCGAGCAGGAATACAGCCTGCCCGTCCGGTTCGAGGGGTCGAACTTCCAAAGCGCCCGCTGGATTTCCGGCGACAAGGCCGAGATGGAGAAGCTGGTCAACGTCAACAAGGGCCACATCGCGCATGACAGCGACGGCGACCTTGTGTTCCTGACCCGCCTGCAATGGGACATCGACCGCGTGGTCCGCGACTATCCGGGCGTCAAGCTGACCGCGACCAAGGAAATGATGGTCTGAGGTCGGCTTGACCCTTTGCGGCCCGCGCCCTAGCCTTTCGCCCGGCAGGACGACCGCGAGACAACGTCAAAGGATACGACAGTGACACCGGCCGACAGCTCCTCCCCCGCGCCAGAGGACGACCCCGACGCCGCCCTGCCCGTGCTGACCTATCCTGATGCCCCGGATGGCGTCATCGACCGGTGGAACGGACGCCGTGGCCCGGTCGAATACGGCAAG
Source organism: Tabrizicola sp. (assembly GCF_034366665.1). Lineage (GTDB taxonomy): Bacteria > Pseudomonadota > Alphaproteobacteria > Rhodobacterales > Rhodobacteraceae > Tabrizicola. The sequence continues at coordinate 34,565 of NZ_JAXMMF010000057.1, forward strand.
GGCGAAGCACTGCCACCGCTGGATGTCGATCTGCAGGCGCTGGCCCACCGGATTGTCCCCGAAGGCGAAGTCCAGGCCGACGGCCCGATCTCGCATTACAAGCGCAAGCTTTGGCAGTTGCGCCGCGAGCTGGAGGGGAAGTCCGAACTTGCCGTCCTGAATGCCAACCTGATCGTGCATTTGCGGCGCGCCACGTTTCCTGACCACGCCCCGGCCCTGTTTCGGCGGCTCTGGGCCGAACAGGGCAATGTGCTGATGCAGGAACTGTCGACGCGCTGGCTGATCTCTTCCGTCATCACCTTCGGCGACTTCGGCGAGACCGAGGCGCAGCGCCGAATCGGTCTGTCGCTGAATGTGCTGTTCTCGCTGATGAAGCTTTATGAATTCGAGCGGATGGGGTCCGGCCTTGGCCCGGATGAGCTTTTCCGGCAGAAGCGCAAGCGAGGCAGCCGCCTGCCGCTTGGGATGCTGGACTTCGGGCTGGACGGCGGCGGGCTGGATTACAATCTTCTAGCCCCCATCTGGCAGGCCGCACTGGACGACCTGGTGGTCGGCCCGCTGGCCTGTCTGCTATTGGACCGGCTGAACGCCGACGACTCCACCCTTTTTCGTCGCCTGCAGCGGATGCGCGACGGGCGCCGCGCCTATCTTGAAAAGCTGGAAGCCCGCGCGCGGGCCGAGGCCGAGGCGGCAGAAGCCGCAGAGGCCGCCCAAACGGCTGCCCAAACGGCTGCCCAGACTGCTGCCCAGACTGCTGCACCGGACGACCCCGACGGCACGCCAGTCTAGCCCCTCATGGGGGCCGACTTGACCCGAGGGACAATTTCCTTTATGCGCGGGACACGCGGCCAATCGGGCCGAGACGCCGGGGCGCCCGGAAACTAGCGTCCCATCATTCATGCGGTCCGATACCGCATCCATAGGACGCTAATGACCAAATTTTCCGACCTCGCGCTGGACCCGCGCGTGCTGCAGGCCGTCACTGAAGCCGGCTATGAGACCCCCACTCCGATCCAGGCCCAGGCCATCCCGGAAGCGCTGAAAGGCCGCGACGTGCTGGGCATTGCTCAGACCGGCACCGGCAAGACGGCCAGCTTCACGCTGCCGATGATCACGCTTCTGGGTCAGGGCCGCGCCCGCGCCCGGATGCCGCGCAGCCTGGTGCTGGCGCCGACGCGCGAACTGGCCGCCCAGGTGGCCGAGAACTTCGACATCTACGCCAAGCACACCAAGCTGACGAAGGCCCTTCTGATCGGCGGCGTGGCGTTCGGCGAACAGGACAAGCTGATCGACCGGGGCGTCGACGTGCTGATCGCGACGCCTGGCCGGTTGCTCGACCATTTCGAACGCGGCAAGCTTCTGTTGACCGGCGTGCAGATCATGGTGGTCGACGAGGCCGACCGGATGCTCGACATGGGCTTCATCCCGGATATCGAGCGGATCTTCCAACTGACCCCGCCGAAGCGCCAGACGATGTTCTACAGCGCTACGATGGCGCCGGAGATCGAGCGGATCACCAAGACCTTCCTGAAGGACCCCGCCAAGATCGAGGTGGCCCGTCAGGCCACGGCCTCGCTGACGATCACGCAGTCCTTGATCGAAGTGAAGCCCGTCCGCAAGGACCGCAGCTTCGGCGACAAGCGCGCCATCCTGCGCGCACTGATCCGTGCCGAGGGTGAGGCCTGCACCAACGCGATCATCTTCTGCAACCGGAAGATGGACGTGGACGTGGTGGCCAAGTCCTTGAAATCGCACGGGTTCAATGCCTCTCCGATCCACGGCGACCTGGAACAGTCGATGCGGATGAAGACGCTGGACGCCTTCCGCGATGGGTCCCTGCACCTCCTCGTCGCCTCGGACGTCGCGGCGCGTGGTCTGGACATTCCGGCCGTCAGCCACGTGTTCAACTTCGACGTGCCCTCGCACCCCGAAGATTACGTCCACCGCATCGGCCGCACGGGCCGCGCCGGGCGTCTGGGCAAGGCGCTGACCATCTCGGTGCCGTCGGACGAAAAGTACCTCAAGGCCATCGAAAGCCTGATCAAGACCGAAATCCCGCGCGGCGAGCTGCCGGAAGGGTTCGAACCGGACACCCGCGAAGGCAAGCCCGACCGCCCGCGCGAAGAGCGCAAGGGCCGCGAACGGGGTGGCCGCAGCCGTGAGCGCGATCGCCCGGTGAAAGCCCATGACGAGACTGCGGCGATGGAGCCGCTGGTTGCGACCCCGAAGCCCGAACCCGTCGAAGCCGCCCCGCGCGAAGAACCGCGCCGCGAGGACCGACGCGAGCCACGCGTCGAGCGTCGCCGCGAAGACCGTGGCGAACGTCGGGACGAGCGTGTCGAGACGCGCGGTGAAAACCGGGGTGAAAGCCGGGGCGAAGGTCGGGGCGAAGCCAGGGCTGAAGGCCGCAGCGACAGCCGGCCCGAGGGCCGCAGCGAACGGCGTGACGACCGCCGCGAACCGCGCGAAGAGCGTCGGGATGACCGTCGCGACTATCGCCGCGACCGCGACCTTGGGCCGTCGGTCATCGGCATGGGCGACCATGTGCCGGACTTCATCCTGCGCAGCTTCGCGCTGAAACCGTCGAAGACGGAAGAACTGGAAGATGCCACAGGCTCCGAGGGCTGATCCAGCCGCCGGACATTGAAAAAGGCCCCGTCCAGGACGGGGCCTTTTTCCATTGAAAGCAAGCCCTACTCGGCGACGAGGCGGCTGATCACCACGTTGACCTCGGGCTTCTTGCCGATTTCTTCCATCGAAACCTGACGCACGACGCGGCGGATCTCTTCCTCCAGCTTGACGTCGTCGGCCAGCACCTTGCGGCCAAGGCGCCCCATCACCTGGTCCAGGTCGGCCTCCATCGTCTCGGCCAGCGGGCGGTCGCCGCGTCCGGTCTTGGGGACGCCCATCAGCTCGACCCAAGGCTCGCCCATCGGGCTGTTTGTCTCGTCCAGGATCAGCGTCACGGTGACATGGCCGTTCAGCGCCATGCGGATACGGTCGCGGATCACGCCGTCCATCGCGCCGACCATCGCGGTGCCGTCCAGGTAGATGCGGCCGGTTTCGACATATTCCGCCACTTCGGGGACATCGCCGGACAGGTCCACCATCGTGCCGTTCACCGCCACCGCCGCCGCGATGCCGCTTTCGGTGGCAATGCGGACGTGCTCAGCCAGATGCCGGTGTTCACCGTGCATTGGGATCAGCATGTCGGGCAGGATCAGCCGGTGGACATGTTCCAGATCGGGGCGGTTCGCGTGGCCCGAGACGTGGTACTTGCCATTATGGTCATCCAGCACGTTGACGCCCTGTTCCGAGAAGGCGTTCCACACCCGGATCACGTCGCGTTCGTTGCCGGGGATGGTGCGGGACGAGAAAAGGAAGGTATCGCCCTCTTTCATCTCCAGCCCCAGATACTTGCCCCGGCTCAGCTGGGCGCTGGCGGCGCGGCGTTCGCCCTGGCTGCCAGTGACCAGCAGCATCAGGTTGCGGCGCGGCACGTCCAGCGCCTCTTCGGGCGTGACGGTCTTGGGGAAACCCGACAGGACCCCGGCCTCCTCGGATGCCGCCAGCATCCGTTTCATCGACCGGCCCAGGACGCAGATCGTCCGGTCGGCGGCGCGGGCGGCCTCGGCCAGGGTCTTCAGACGCGCGACGTTGGACCCGAAGGTGGTCGCGACGACCATGCCCGTGCAACTGCGGATCAGTTCGGTCAGGGGTTCGGCCAGCGTCGCCTCGGACCGGCCCTGATGGGTCGAGAAGACGTTGGTCGAATCGCAGGTCATCACCTTGACCGGACGTTCGGCGACGATGTCGGTGAAGCGGGCATCATCCCAACCCTCGCCCACCACCGGCGTGTGGTCGATCTTGAAGTCGGCGGAATGGAAGATCCGGCCGGCTGGCGTGTCGATCACCAGGGCCGAGCTTTCCGGGATCGAATGCGAGACGGGAACGAACTGCACCTTGAAGGGGCCGACTTCCACCGTGGCGGGACGCGGCTCGACCGTGATGATCTGGTCGACGGGCAGGCCCGCTTCCTCGAATTTCAGCCGCCCGATCGTCGCGGTGAAGCGGCGGGCGTAGACCTTCTTGCCCAGCTCGGGCCACAGGGGTGCGAGGGCACCGATGTGGTCCTCATGCGCGTGGGTGATGAAGATCGCCTCCAGCCGGTCCAGCTTGTCGTGCAGCCAGCTGACGTCGGGCAGGATCAGGTCGACGCCGGGCGAGCCGTCCATGTCGGGGAAGGTCACCCCGACATCGACCAGGATCAGCCGTTCCTTGCCCTTCGGCCCGTAGCCGTAGACGTAACAGTTCATGCCGATTTCGCCGGCACCGCCGAGGGGAAGATAGATCAGGCGGTTCGCGCTCATGGGTGTTCCTTGTTCAGGTCGTGGATCAGGACGAGGCCGTGCATGGTCAGATCGTCCTCGATCGCATGAAATAGCTCGGTTCCTTGCGCGAAAAGGGAGGCAAGGCCGCCCGTCGCGATGACTTTCATCGGTCGGTCCCGCTCGCGCCGCACTTCGCGCACGATGACCTCGACCAGGCCGATGTAGCCCCAATACACGCCGGACTGCATGCAGGCCACCGTATTCGTGCCGATGGCTTTCAGGGGCTTGGCCACATCGACGTGAGGCAGGGCGGCGGCGGCCATGTGGAGTGCTTCGAGGCTGAGGTTCACGCCGGGCGCGATGACCCCGCCGATATAGGCGCCGTCGCTGTCGACGACGTCGAAGGTGGTGGCGGTGCCGAAGTCGACGACGATCAGGTCGCCGCCATGCCGGTCAAACCCCGCCACCGTGTTGACCAGGCGGTCGGGGCCGACCGTGGTGCCCTGGTCGACCCTTGGGGCCACGGGGAGCTTGCAGTCGGGCTTGCCCACGACCAGCGGGCGGCAGCCGAAGTAGCGGTCGCAAAGGACGCGGAGGTTGAAGACCACGCGGGGAACGGTCGAGGAGATGATCGCCTCGGTCACTGTTGCGGTGGTGCTGGTCAGGGTCATCAGGCTGGAGAGCCAGACGAAGTATTCATCCGCCGTCCGCTTGTGGTCCGTGGCGATGCGCCAGGTGGCGATGAAGCGCGACCCGTCCCAGATCGAGAAGACGGTGTTGGTATTGCCGCAGTCGATGGCGAGAAGCATGGGCGGGTGTCTCGGGGTTCAAGGGCGGACCGGGGGTTTCACACCCCCGGACCCCCGTGGGATACTTGGGCCAGCATGAAAGCCTGGAGCGTCAGAAGAACACCTCGGCGGCCGGGATGGCAAGGGTTCCGGCTTGGGTGCGGAGGATCAGGTTGCCGGTGGCGTCGATGGTCTGGAACGTGCCCTCGCGTGTCTCAATCCCGGTGCGGGCGCGGATCGTCTCACCCAGGCGGGCGGCGTGCGACAGCCAGGCGGCGCGCAGGGGCGCGAAGCCTTCGGTTTGGAAGGTCGCTTCCCAGTGGTCATAGGCCGGGGCGAGGGCGTCGAGGAAGGTGTTGGGCGTGATCTTGAGGCCGGTTTCCTGGAGAAGGGACACGGGCGGGACGGCTCCGGCCTCGACCTGGGAGGGGTCGGGCGCGGCGATCAGGTTGACGCCGATGCCGATGCAAAGCGTTGCGTCGGGGGTGTTCAGGCCCTGGGATTCCAGAAGGATCCCCGCGATCTTGCCGCCGTTGCAAAGGACGTCGTTCGGCCATTTCAGCGCGAAGCTTTGCGGGAGGTTGGTCAGTTGGACGAAGGCATCGCGCAGGGCGAGGGCGGCGGCGAAGGAGCGCAGCGCCACCGTCTCGGCCGGTTCCTGCGGTTTCAGGACGAGGGTGCCGTGGAAGTTGCCTTCCGGGCTCGACCACGGCCTTGCGCGGCGGCCCCGGCCCGCGGTCTGGACCCCGGCGACGATCCAGGTGGGACCGGACAAGGTGGAGGCCCGCCGGAAGCCCTCGGCGTTGGTGCTGTCGATCTCGGGCAGGGTGATGCGCCCTGCCCCTTCGCCCTTAACGGACAAGCGCTTCGGCGGCCAGCGCCGCGGGGGCTTCAATCCCGAAGAGATTGACGATTCCCAGCAGCATGATCGCGGCAACAGCCACCAGCATCCCCCATTGCACCGGGGCCATGCGGCTATCCACGGGCTCTTGCTCGGCGCCGAAGTACATGAAGTAGACGAGGCGCAGGTAGTAGAAGGCCCCGATCACGCTTGCGACAGCCCCGGCTACGGCCAGCCAGACCCAGCCCGCGTCGACGGCGGCTTTCAGGACGTAGAACTTGCCGAAGAACCCGACCATCGGCGGGACACCGGCGAGGGAGAAGAGGAGGACCAGCATCGCCAGCGCCTTCAGGGGTTCCTTCTTCGCGAACTGGTTCAGACCCGCGATGTCCGAAACGGGGCGCCCGTCCCGCTCCATCGACAGGATGAAGGCGAAGGTGCCGACGTTCATCGTGACGTAGATCGCCATATAGACCATCGTCGCCTGCACGCCATACGCCGTGCCGACGCAAAGGCCGATCAGCGCATAGCCCATGTGGGCGATCGAGGAATAGGCCATCAGGCGTTTGATGTCGCGCTGACCGATCGCAGCCACGGCACCAAGGAACATCGAGGCCACGGCAAGCGCCGCCAGCACCTGGCCCCACTGGCCAGGGATGCCGCCGAACGCGTCATGCACCAGGCGCGCGATCAGGGCCATCGCGGCGACCTTGGGGGCCGTGGCGAAGAACGCCGTCACGGGCGTGGGCGAGCCTTCGTAGACGTCCGGCGTCCACATGTGGAAGGGCGCGGCGCTGACTTTGAAAGCCAGGCCCGCCAGCATGAACACCAGGCCGAACAAAAGCCCCAGCGGCACGCCGTCCTGCACCGTCGACAGGATCCCCGCGAACTGGGTCGTCCCGGCGTAGCCATAGACCAGCGACGCGCCGTAAAGGAGAAGACCCGAGGACAGCGCGCCAAGGACGAAGTATTTCAGGCCCGCTTCCGAGGATTTGGCACTGTCCCGGCGGATAGAGGCGATCACGTAAAGCGCCAGCGATTGCAGTTCGAGGCCCATGTAGAGGGTGATCAGGTCGGCAGAGGACACCATGACCATCATCCCCACCACGGACAGCGTGATCAGGATCGGGTATTCGAACCGTAGCAAGTCGCGGCGGGTCATGTAGTCCTGGCTCATCACCAGGACGGCGGCGGCGGACAAGAGGATCGTCACCTTGGCAAAGCGCGCGAAGGGGTCGTCGACGAAAAGGCCGTTGAAGACCAGACGCTCCCCCGCCCCGCCCGCGCCGATGTAAAGCGCCAGCGCCACGAAAAGGCCCGCCGTCGCCCAGACCAGCGTCGCGGCCAGCTTGTCCTTGGTGGTGTAAACCGCGACCATCAGCGCCAGCATGGCGTAGCCGGCAAGCACGATCTCGGGCAGGAGGGTCTGGAAATCGGCGGAAGTCATTCCGAATGTCCTTCGTTCAGGGCCAGGTCCGCGGCCTCGGTGGGCAGCGCAGCCTGGTAGTCGGTGACAAGGGCCGTGACAGAGGGCCCGATGATGTCGGTCACAAGGCTGGGGTAGACGCCCAGGATCAGGGTCATCGCGATCAGCGGCGCGAAGATCGCCTTTTCCCGGCGGTCCATGTCGGTGATCGAGCGAAGCGCTTCCTTGATCAGATCGCCAAAGACAACCCGTCGGTAGAGCCAGAGCGCATAGGCGGCGGACAGGATCACGCCCGTCGCGGCGACGGCGGCGACCCAGGTGTTGACCTGGAAGACCCCCATCAGCGTCAGGAACTCGCCCACGAAGCCGCTGGTGCCGGGCAGGCCGACGTTGGCCATGGTGAAGAACATGAAGACCAGCGCATAGGCGGGCATCCGGTTCACGAGGCCGCCATAGGCGTCGATCTCGCGCGTGTGTATCCGGTCGTAGATCACGCCGACGCACAGGAACAAGGCGCCCGAGATGAAGCCGTGGCTGATCATCTGGAAGATCGCCCCGTCGACGCCCTGCTGGTTCGCGGCGAAGATCCCCATCGTCACAAAGCCCATGTGGGCGACGGACGAATAGGCGATCAGTTTCTTCATGTCGGTCTGCGCCAGAGCAACAAGGCTGGTGTAGACGATGGCAATCGCCGACATCCACAGGACCAGGGGCGCCATCACGTCCGAGCCGACCGGAAACATCGGCAGACTGAAGCGCAGGAAGCCGTAGCCGCCCATCTTCAGCAGGATCGCGGCCAGCACGACGGACCCCGCGGTCGGTGCCTGCACGTGGGCGTCGGGCAGCCAGGTGTGGACCGGCCACATCGGCATCTTCACCGCGAAAGACGCGAAGAAGGCCAGGAACAGCATCGTCTGAAGGCCACCGACGACCTGGAACCCCAGAAGGGTGAACGTCTCATGCCCGAAGTCATGCGCCAGCAGCTTGACGATGTCCGTGGTCCCGGCATCGAGATACATCGCGATCATCGCGACCAGCATCAGGACCGACCCGAGGAAGGTATACAGGAAGAACTTGAACGCGGCATAGATGCGGTCCTTGCCGCCCCAGATGCCGATGATCAGGAACATCGGGATCAGCCCGGCCTCGAAGAAGAGGTAGAACAGGACCAGATCCAGCGCGCAGAAGACGCCAAGCATCAGCGTTTCCAGCACCAGGAAGGCGATCATGTATTCCTTGACGCGGGTTTCGACGCCCCAGCACGACCAGATGGTGATCGGCATGAGCGCGGTGGTCAGCATCACGAACAGGATCGAGATCCCGTCGACGCCCATCTTGTAGGTGAGGCCCAGGATCCAGGTCCGTTCTTCCACGAACTGGAAGCCCACGTCCGACGGATCGAACCGGAACAGGATGAAAAGCGAGATGACGAAGGTCGCCGAGGTGGTGAAGAGCGCAAGCCACTTCGCCCCCTGCCGCGCCGCCGCGTCGTCCCCCCGCATGAACAAGGCAAGGATGACCGCCGCGACCAGCGGCAGGAAGGTGATGATCGAGAGAAGCTGGTTTTCCATTCTGCGCGCCCCTTACTTCGCGCCGCCGAAAAGCGTCATCCAGGTGACAAGGGCAACAATCCCCAGCACCATCGCGAAGGCGTAGTGAAACAGGTAGCCGGACTGCGCGCGGCCTGCGAGGCGGGTGAAGAAGGGGATGATCCCCAGCGCCACCCCGTTCAGCGAGCCGTCGATCACGTCACCATCGCCGCGCTTCCAAAGGAAGCCCCCCAGCCACTTGGCGAGGCGGACGAAGATGACGTCGTAAAGCTCGTCGAAGTACCACTTGTTCAGAAGGAACAGGTAAAGCGGGCGCTGCTGGGCCGCCAGACGGCGCGGCAGGCTCGGGTCCTTGATGTAGAAAAGCCAGGCCATCGCGAAACCGATCAGCATGGCCACGAAGGGCGAGACCTTGACCCAGGTCGGCACCAGGTGCGCGGCGTTGATGATCGTGGTCGGGGCATGTTCCGACTTGGCGGCCTTGTCGGCATCAAGGCGGGTGTCGACCACGGCCTGCTCTTCAGGCGTGAAGGGCAGCATCACGAGCGCACCCTTGGGGGCCACGCCAACGGCATGACCTTCGGCATCGCCGGGGCTGGCTTCGGGTTCCGCCAGTGTGGCTTCGGTGGCGACGACAGTGCCTTCGGCCGGAGCGGCCTCGGTCGCGGTCGGTTCGGCTTCGGTCGTTGCCGGGGTGGCCTCGGCCGCAGCTGTCTCGGTCGCCGCAGTCTCGGGGGCCGCAGCCTCGGTCCCATGCTCGGCCGCGGCGGTGTCGCCATGCGCCTCGCCGTGGGCGACCTGTTCCATCCCGAACCAGTCGCGGACGGCGGTCTCTTCGCCGAAGAAGACCTTGTACCACAGCATGCCCGAGAAGATCGCGCCCAGGGCGAGGACCCCCAGCGGGATCAGCATGACCAGCGGGCTTTCATGCGGCTCGTGGTGGCCGTGGCCTTGGTCGTCAGCCGCATGCACCGCGCCGTGGTGGTCATCATGGCCATGCGCCGCCCCATGCGCCCGGCTTTCCCCGAAGAAGGTCAGGAACATCAGCCGCCAGGAATAGAAGCTGTGAAGCAGGCGGCGACCACGAGCAGCCAGAAGGCAAAGCCCGACCCGACCCAGGCGCTCTCAATCACCGCGTCCTTCGACAGGAAGCCGGCAAAGCCGTAATGCGTCAGCGGAATGCCCACGCCGGTGATCGCTAGCGTGCCGATCAGCATGGCGGCAAAGGTGTAGGGGATCTTCTTCCTCAGGCCGCCATAGTTCCGCATGTCCTGTTCGTGGTGCGTGGCGTGGATCACGGACCCAGCGCCCAGGAACAGCATCGCCTTGAAGAAGGCGTGGGTGAAAAGGTGGAACATCGCCACCGAATAGACGCCCACGCCTGCGGCCACGAACATGTATCCCAGCTGCGACATCGTCGAATAGGCGATCACGCGCTTGATGTCGTTCTGCACCAGGCCAATGGTTGCCGCGACGAAGGCCGTGCAGGCCCCAAGGATGGTGATGAAGGCCAGCGCTTGCGGCGCGTATTCATAGACCGGCGACATCCGGCAGACGAGGAACACCCCCGCCGTCACCATCGTTGCGGCATGGATCAGGGCGGAGACGGGCGTCGGCCCCTCCATCGCGTCGGGGAGCCATGTGTGCAGGAAAAGCTGCGCCGATTTCCCCATCGCGCCGATGAAGAGAAGGACGCCGATCAGGTTCGCCGCGTTCCATTCCCCCCAGAGGAAGGTCAGGTTCGTCTCGGCCAGCGCCGGGGCGGCAGCAAAGACGTCGTCGAAGCGGATGGAATCCGTCAGGTAGAACAGCGCGAAGATCCCCAGCGCAAAGCCGAAGTCGCCGACACGGTTGACGATGAAGGCCTTCATCGCGGCCGCGTTGGCCGATGCCTTGCGGTAGTAGAACCCGATCAGGAGATAGGACGCGACGCCCACGCCTTCCCAGCCGAAGAACATCTGGACCAGGTTGTCACTGGTCACCAGCATCAGCATCGAGAAGGTGAAGAACGACAGGTAGGCGAAGAAGCGGGCCTTGTAATGCTCGCCCTCGTGCCAGTTGTCATCATGCGCCATGTAGCCGAAGGAATAGAGGTGGACGAGCGCCGAGACCGAGTTCACCACGACCAGCATGATCGCGGTCAGCCGGTCCAGCCGGATCGCCCATTCCGACCCCATCGTGCCGGATTCGATCCAGCGCATCAGGACGATGCGCTGCGTCTCGCCGTCGAAGGTCAGGAAGATCTGCCAGGACAGGGCCGCGGCAAGGAAGATCAGCGCGGTGGCGATGACCTGCCCCGCCTTCTCACCAATCAAGCGCCAGCCAAAGCCGCAGATCAGGGCCCCGATCAGGGGAGCGAAGAGGATGATCGTTGCCATTTACTCGGTCCTGCCTTGGGTGGCGCCGCAACGGTCTGATCCGCAGCGGGTCGATGGGAATTCTGTGACTGGGGCAACCCCAGCGGTGTGGCATGTCTCGCAGATCAGGTCGACCATCCGGCCCTTGAGGGCGGTGATCCGCATCCCGAACACGTTCTTCTCTCCGATCTGCATCGGATCAGCCCTTCATCACGTTGACGTCTTCCACCTCGATGGTGCCGCGGTTGCGGAAGAAGACGACAAGGATGGCCAGACCAATGGCAGCCTCGGCGGCAGCGACGGTCAGGACGAACATGGTGAAGACCTGCCCCACGAGGTCGCCCGAGAAGCTGGAGAAGGCGACGAGGTTGATGTTGACGGCCAGAAGCATCAGTTCGATCGACATCAGGATGACGATCACGTTCTTCCGGTTCAGGAAGATCCCGAAGATCCCGATGACGAACAGCGCCGCCGCCACCGTCAGGTAATGTTCAAGTCCCACCATCTTCTCGTTCCCTCAAGGGCTCTTGTGGCCCGTATTCAGTAGCTTGCGACCGTATCGGTCCGGTTTTCGAAAGGCGTCATGCCCTTGGGTTTCAGGTCCGGGAAATAGACGCTGCAACCGCAGGTCTCTTCCGTCTCTCGCAGCTGAAGCTGCTTGCCGTAGACGGCGCGCATGGCGGCGGCAAGATCACCGCGGCTGACCGGCTTTCCGACCTTGACCTTGGACCGCAGAAACTCGGTTGCGCCAAGGGCGGCCGCAACTTCGCTGGGGCCATTCCGCGTAGCGATGGCGTGAAACGCACCACTGGCGCAATGCGTGACGCGGACGCCGTAGAAGCCGTTCAGCGCCGCAACGGGGGCAGGCTGGTCACGGTAGACACCCTCCGGGCTGTCGTCGGGCTGCGAGTCGACCTGATAGAATTCGACGGTCACGCCGCTGGTGTTGGTGTCCGGGTCCAGGGGGGAAAGCTCATAGGTGTTCATCCCCGCTTCCATGCCGACGCAGGGCGGCAGGGGCGTCAGCGCCTGCGCCGCCGGTGCGGTCAGCATGGAAAGAAGGATCACCCCGCGGATCATCGGATCAGAGCCCCTGCCCCGGCTTGACGTCCTTCAGCTCCATCGCCTTGGCCGGATCGCGCCACATCTGTTGCAGCACGTTCTGGCGCTTTACGTCCTTGCGGTGCCGCAAGGTCAGCAGGATCGCCCCGATCATCGCGACCAGAAGGATCAGGCCCGACAGCTGGAACAGCAGGAAGTAACGGTCGTAGAGGATCATCCCCAGCGCGCGGGTGTTCTCCATCTCGGTCGGAGCGGGTGCCACGGCCTGACGCAGGCCCTCGGCCCCGTCAGCCGCCGTCCAGACGCCGACGCCGATGCCGACCTGCATCAGAAGGACCACGCCAATCAGAAGGCCCAGCGGCATGTAGCGTGCCAGTTCCCCCTTCAGCGCGGCGAAGTCGATGTCGAGCATCATCACCACGAAGAGGAACAGCACCGCCACTGCGCCGACGTAGACGATGACCAGCAGCATCGCCACGAACTCGGCCCCAAGCATCACGAAAAGGCCCGAGGTCGACAGGAACGCCAGGATCAGCCACAGCACCGAATGGACCGGGTTGCGGCTGAGGGTGACCATCAGGCCCGAGGCGACCGTACTTACGGCGAACATGTAGAAGGCGAAACTGAAGACGGTCATGCGTCTTTCTCCTCGGTCTCTTGGAAGACGGACTGGGCGATTTCCAGCGCCTTCTGCATGGCGGGCACACCGCCGAACATCGACATCTGCCAGATCACTTCCGCGACCTCGCGCTTGGTGGCCCCGGCGGCCAATCCGTTCTTGATCGTCATCCGCAGTTGCGGCTCACCCACCGGACCAAGGACCGTCAGCGCCGCGATGGTCACCAGAAACCGGGTGCGTGCGTCCAGACCTTCGGGGTTGAAGGTCTTGCCGAACCACATCTCCAAGAGTTCCTTGGGCATCGCCGGAAAGAACTTCTCAAACGCCTTCGCGTCGACGTTTTCCATGCCGGGCATGAATGATTGGGCCATCTTCTGGCCCTGCTCCATCATCGCGGCGAACATCTTGGCGAATTCGTCACTCATGGGGTCACCGGTACGGAGCGTCGATTTCAAGGTTACGGGCGATCTCGGCTTCCCAGCGGGCGCCGTTCTCCAGAAGCCGGTCCTTGTTGTAGAACAGCTCTTCCCGCGTCTCGGTCGAGAATTCGAAGTTCGGGCCTTCGACGATGGCGTCCACGGGGCAAGCCTCCTGGCAGAAGCCGCAGTAGATGCACTTGGTCATGTCGATGTCGTAGCGCGTG
>NZ_JAXMMF010000058.1:0-33054 GCF_034366665.1 Tabrizicola sp.
TTCGGGATCGAGATCCCCGATGACGCCGCCGAGACCATCCAGACCTTCGGCGACGCGGTGAAGTTCATCTCGGAAGCCGCCTGACAACAGTCGTCCTTTACCGGACAGCAGGGCACCCTTCGGGGTGCCTTTTGCGTTTGCGGGTGGGTCCGACGACCCGGCAGGTAGGGTGGGCAATATTGCCCACCCTACGCTTGCGGCAAGTCCCCGCCGTGGTGTCCACGCCCGGCCTTGCCAGCCCGTTGCCCGACCGCCAGTCTGGTCCCCGAAAGAGGAGGCCTTCATGACCGGCAACACCGCCCTTGGCACCATGTTCGGCGCGGCCAATGTCGAGACTTTCATGGGTATCCCGCGAACCCGAGACCTTTCGCGTCTGACGGCGAAGATGGCGCTGATCGGGGCGGATGGGTGCACGCCCTATCCTTCCGTCGGCTTCTACTGTGCGGGCGGCCCTGCGGCGATCCGGGCGGCGGGGGCGGCCTATGCGGCGAACCTCGCCCACATGAACTTTGACCTCGGCGGGCCGGTGTTTCCGGGTGGCGTCTCGGCGGTGGATGCGGGTGACCTGCCGCAGGATATTGCGGACGCGGCGGGGAACCGGGCGCGCATCTTTGGCGCGGTCAGCCAGATCCTGGACCGGGGCGGGGTGCCCATGTTGATCGGGGGCGACGACAGCTTGCCGATCCCCATGCTGGAGGCCTACGGCGCGCGGGGCCGGGGCTACACGATCCTGCAGATCGACGCGCATATCGACTGGCGGGACGAGGTGCATGGCGAACGGCTTGGGCTGTCCTCGACCATGCGGCGGGCCTCCGAGATGGACCACATCGACGCGATCATCCAGGTTGGTCAGCGTGGCATCGGCTCGGCCCGGCTGCAGGATGTTGCGGATGCGGAAGCCTGGGGCGTGGGGTTCGTTCCGTCGGGAGAGGTGGCACGCTATGGCATCGCCCGCGCGCTTGACCTGATCGCCGAAGGGGCGGAGGTCATCGTTTGCCTTGACCTTGACGCGCTGGACCCTGCCATCATGCCCGCTGTGATCGGGCGAACCGCCGGGGGTCTGGGCTACTGGCAGGTGCTGGAGCTGGTCGCGGGCGTGGCCGAAAAAGCGCGGATCGTGGGTTTCGACATGGTGGAATTCATGCCCGCCCGCGACATCGACGGCCAGGGGGCGGCGGTGGCAGCCCAGCTTCTGGCCGCCGTGATGGGCATCGTGGCGCGGCAGGGATGAGGGTTGACGCTTTGTGAACGCCCACGATCAAGCGGTTGATTTCTCTGACTCGGGTCAAGCTGTCCTGCGTGGACACTCCTTGCCCCCGCCGATCCGCTTGCCCCACGGTTGCGCGGGTCGGGGGGGCCGTGTATCACCCGGAAAAGCCTGATCCGTGGGAGAAGAGAGCATGCGTCGCGTCGTGGTCACCGGTCTTGGAATGGTCACCCCCCTTGCCTGCGGGGTCGAGGAGACCTGGAGCCGCCTGATCGCGGGCCAGTCGGGGGCAGGGACGATCACCAAGTTCGACGCGTCGTCCGTCGTGACCCAGTACGCCTGCGAGATCCCGATGGGGGACGGTTCGGACGGGACCTTCAACCCCGACGACTGGATGGAGCCGAAAGAGCAGCGCAAGGTCGATGACTTCATCATCTACGGAATGGCCGCCGCCGTGCAGGCCGTGCGCGATGCCGGGTGGGACGACATCCCGGAGGAAGAGAAGCTGCGGACCGGTGTGATGATCGGGTCGGGGATCGGCGGGCTGAACTCGATCGCCGAGACGGCGGTGCTGATCAAGGAGAAGGGGCCGAAGCGCGTCTCGCCGTTCTTCATTCCCGGCGCGCTGATCAACCTCGTCTCGGGGCAGGTGAGCATCCGCTTCGGCTTCAAGGGGCCGAACCATGCGGTGGTGACGGCCTGCTCGACCGGGGCGCATGCCATTGGCGATGCGGCGCGGCTGATCATGTGGGGGGATGCCGACGTCATGGTCGCGGGCGGGGCGGAAAGCCCGATCAGCGAGATCGGGATCGCCGGGTTCAACGCCTGCAAGGCGCTGTCGACGAAGCGGGCCGATGCGCCGCAGAAGGCCAGCCGGCCCTATGACGCCGACCGCGACGGGTTCGTCATGGGCGAGGGCGCCGGGATCGTCGTGCTGGAGGAGTACGAGCACGCCAAGGCCAGGGGTGCGAAGATCTATTGCGAAGTGCTGGGCTATGGGCTTTCGGGCGACGCCTACCACATCACCGCGCCCAGCGAGGACGGCGACGGCGGGTATCGCAGCATGGCCGCTGCGCTGAAGCGGGCTGGGCTGGAGGCCAAGGACATCGACTATATCAACGCCCACGGGACCAGCACGATGGCCGACACCATCGAACTGGGCGCGGTGGAGCGGCTTTTGGGCGACCATGCGCCGAACGCCACCATGTCCTCGACCAAGTCGTCGATCGGGCACTTGCTGGGGGCTGCGGGCGCGGTAGAGGCGATCTTCTGCGTGCTGGCGATCCGGGATCAGGTGGCGCCGCCGACGATCAACCTGGACAACCCGGCGGTGCAGCCGAGGCTGGACCTCGCCCCGAACAAGGCGGTGCGCCGCAAGATTGATGTGGCGCTGTCGAACAGCTTTGGTTTCGGTGGCACCAACGCAAGTCTTGTCCTGGGCAAGGTGCGCTAGGGATGTGGCGGTCCGTTGCCTCGAATGCGCTGACGCTGTTCATCGTGATCCTGGTCGGGATGGCGGCGCTGGTCGCCTGGGGACGCAACGAGTTCGTGGCACCCGGACCGCTGGCCGAGGCGATCTGCCTGGAAGTGGAGCGGGGGTCCAGCCTGTCGGCCGTCAGCCGGAACCTGGAGGAGCGGGGTGCCATCACCGACGCCCGCATCTTCCGGATGGGTGCAGAGTATTCCGACCGGGCGGCTGACCTGAAGTTCGGCAGCTACATGGTCCCGGCCAGTGCCAGCATGGCCCAAGTGCTGGAAGCGATCACCGCGACGGGCCGGTCGACCTGCGGGCGCGAC
Organism: Tabrizicola sp.; assembly: GCF_034366665.1. Lineage (GTDB taxonomy): Bacteria > Pseudomonadota > Alphaproteobacteria > Rhodobacterales > Rhodobacteraceae > Tabrizicola. The sequence goes on from NZ_JAXMMF010000058.1 coordinate 3,005, forward strand.
CTGAACTTCCGGATCGGCGTGACGCGGTCGGATGTCGTGCTCAGCGAGCTTGACCTGACTTCGAACGCCTACACCGAGGTTGCGCGGTTCGATGCGGGCGTCGATCCGCTGCCGCCCGAATACCTGGAAGTCTCGGACGACCCGGCGCTGGTCTTCCGGATCACGGTCGCCGAAGGCGTGACAAGCTGGCAGGTGGTGGATGCGCTGAAGAAGGCGGATTTCCTGCAAGGCGCGCTGGAAACGGTGCCGCCGGAGGGCTCGCTTGCGCCGGGTGGCTATGAGGTCGAGCGCGGAACCGAGCGTGGCACCATCATTGCCGAGATGACGGAAAAGCAGGCGGCGGTCCTGGCTGAGGCTTGGGCGAGCCGGGCCGAGGGGCTGCCCTACGACACGCCGGAAGAGGCGCTGATCATGGCCTCGATCATCGAAAAGGAAACCGCGGTACCGGAAGAGCGCGGCCGGGTGGCCAGCGTCTTCGTCAACCGCATGCAGCAGGGGATGCGGCTGCAGACCGACCCGACGGTGATCTACGGCATCACCAACGGCGAGGGGGTGCTGGGGCGCGGCCTGCGTCAAAGCGAGTTGCGGCGTGAGACGCCCTACAACACCTATGTGATCGACGGATTGCCTCCGACCCCCATCGCCAACCCGGGGGAAGCGTCGATCAAGGCGGCGATGAACCCGGACACGACGGATTACCTGTTCTTCGTCGCGGACGGCACGGGCGGGCATGCCTTTGCCCAGACGCTGGACGAGCACAACGAGAACGTTGCCCGCTGGCGCCGGATCGAAGCCGAGCAGGGCGCGGCCGAGGAGAGCGGCGTCCAGGGCGATTGAAGGTTAACGATCCGTGAAGCTTGCGGTCGGCCAACCATTTGAATTTGCGTCGTTTTTGCTTGACTTGCCGCGCGGTCTGATGTAGACCTTCCGGCATGCTAGAAGAAGTGTCGAAGCGGCCCGGGGTGCCTCCCCGTTGGCCGCTTTTTCATTTCCTTCGTGCGGGGGCAGCATGAGGGGTGACGGGACTAGATGACAGTGAGGTTCACGGGGGACGTGCCCACGCAGGCAGATGTCCTGGGGGTCACGGAACGGCTTTACGAAGAGGCGGTCATCGAGCTTGAGCGCACGATGAACGCCCTGAAGGCCGGGGAATTCAATGAAGTGAAGGCGGCACAGACGGCAATCCGCGAGCTACGCGCGACGGCCCTGGCAGTGTTGCAGGAAAGGGGAAAAGTTGACCAACTCCGCAAGCAGATTGCCGGCCACGTCGGAGCCGGAGGGGCGCTCGACCTTGACGAGGCCCGAGCTGAAATCGGGCGCCGCCTGGCTTGAACATGCTGAACGCAAAGACGATGTCCTATGGCCGTCCGGCGCTTTCGGCCCGCGCGGAGGTTGAGGCGCCGCATCAGAAGGCGTTCAACGCCTATCTGCGGTCGGGCGACGATGACGGCTGCGCGGCCTGACCCTGGAAGGCAAGGCGATGTCGACCGCAGTGGCCGCCGATGGTGGCTATCTTGTTGACCCGCAGACCGCAGAGCGCGTCCAGTCGCTTCTGCTGTCGACCTCGTCGCTGCGGTCGATTGCGAACGTGGTGCAGGTCGAGGCGACCTCGTTCGACGTGATCGTCGACCGGTCCGAGGTTGGTTCGGGCTGGGCGACCGAAACCGCAGCCACAACCGAGACCGCGACCCCGATCATCGAGCGCATCTCGATCAAGCTGCACGAATTGGCGGCGATGCCGAAGGCCAGCCAGCGCCTGCTGGATGACAGCGCCTTCGACGTCGAGGGCTGGCTGGCCGAGAAGATCGCGACCCGGTTCATCCGCGCCGAGGCTGCGGCCTTCATCAACGGCGACGGCGTGGACAAGCCCAAGGGCATCCTGCTGCCGACCAAGGTCGCCAACGCTTCGTGGACCTGGGGCAACATCGGCTATGTGCCGACCGGTGCTGCGGCGGATTTCGCCGCGGTCAACCCGGCCGACTGCATCGTCAACCTGGTCTACGCTCTTGGCTCGGACTACCGGGCCAACGCGGCCTTCGTGATGAACTCGAAGACCGTGGGCGCGGTGCGCAAGATGAAGGATGCCGACGGCCGCTTCCTGTGGTCGGACGGTCTGGCGGCAAACGAGCCTGCGCGTCTGATGGGCTATCCGGTGCTGGTGTCGGAGGACATGCCCGACATCGCGGCCAACGCCTTCGCCATTGCCTTCGGCGACTTCCGTGCGGCCTACACCATCGCGGAACGCCCGGACCTGCGGATCCTGCGCGACCCGTTCTCGGCCAAGCCCAACGTCCTGTTCTACGCCAACAAGCGCGTCGGCGGCGACATTACCGACTTTGCGGCGATCAAGCTGCTTCGCGTCGCGGTGTCCTGATGACCCGGCCCGGCCCCCACGGCGGGGGTCGGGCCATTCCCGTGCCTTGCAACACCTGAAGGCCCGGCCGCGGGCGGAGATCTGATCATGATGTTGACCGAAGAGACCCCGGTGCCCTCGGTGGCCCTGCCGGTAGAGGAGATGAAGGACCATCTGCGGATGGGGTCCGGATTTGCCGATGACGGGCTGCAGGACGTGTTGATCGAAACCTATCTTCGCGCCGCGATGGCGGCGATCGAAGGACGGATCGGCAAGATGCTGTTCCAACGCCGCTTCCTGTTGGTACTGGACTGTTGGCGGGATGCCGAGCAGGCGCTTCCGGTGTCGCCGGTGTTTCGTCAGCCTGACCCTTGTCGATGCAGGTGGGGCGGAAGTGGTTGCTCCGGCCACGGCTTACCGGCTGATCAAGGACCTGCACCGGCCGCGACTGGCGGGCAAGGGAACTTCGTTGCCGACGATCCCGAGCGGGGGATGGTCAGGGTGGTCTTTGATGCTTGGCGGCGCCGTCCGAGGGGTAGCCCTGATCCCGGGGATTGGAGAGTACGGCCTGGCCACGACACCGGTGCACTATGCGGAGGCGCTTGGACGGAACAGGTCGGCCAATGTTCACTATCCGTCCGGAAAAACCGACTTTGCGACAAGTCTGGAACAGCTGACGCAGGAACTGCCAAACGCCGGGGCGGTGTCGCTTGTTGTGTCGTGGTTCGGAGACGATCTGCACTGTTCGGCCGAAAGTCGAGCAGACTCTGTTGGACGGTGTTGGAATGCCGTGGCGTGCCGGCGGGATTGCTCGGGCTGCCGCATTGGAAGTGCCGAAGGTCGACGGGGCCAGCCGCCCGAATGGCGCGGATGGCTTCGATGACAGAGGCATCGGCGGGCGTCCCACCATAGACAGATCCGTTCCGCCAGATCACTATTGCGGCCTGATTGGAAGACGTAAGGGGCTTCATCCATGCCAACCCATTTCAAGAATTGATGAAGGAACGCACAGAATTGCATGTCGCGTGACAATCCGGTTGTGGTATCTAGGTCCCACAACCGGAGGCTTCGCCCATGTTTGAAACCAGATCCAAGCTTAGCGCCGTCGACCCGGTTTGGCGTCGGGTTTGCGAAGAAGCCGTCGATGCAATTCGTGACGAGCCGTTGCTTGGCGGGCTGATCCACTCGGGTCTTCTGCACCATTCCACGCTGGAGCGGGCACTTGCGTACCGCTTTTCGCTCAAGCTCGCTTCCGGCGAAATGAGCGAGCAGATCCTGAGAGAGATTGCTGATCAGGCCTATGACAGCGCCCCGGAAATCGGCACCGCTGCCCGCTCGGACCTCATGGCGGTCTACGAACGTGACCCGGCTTGCCATCGCTTCATGCAGCCGCTTCTGTTCTTCAAGGGCTACCAGGCCGTCCAGGCCTACCGCATCGGTCACTGGCTGTGGCAGGCAGGTCGCATAGATCTTGCCTATTTCGTCCAGATGCGGGTCTCCGAAGTCTTCGGCGTCGACATTCATCCCGCAGCCCGCGTCGGCAAGGGGATCATGATCGACCATGCCCATTCCATTGTCATCGGCGAGACGGCGGTGGTCGGCGACAACGTGTCGATGCTGCACTCTGTCACTCTTGGTGGGACCGGCAAGGAAGACGGCGACCGGCATCCCAAGATCGGGGACGGAGTGTTGATCGGGGCCGGGGCGAAGGTCCTCGGCAACATACATGTCGGCCGCTGCTCGCGCATTGCCGCAGGCTCCGTGGTGCTTGAGGATGTTCCCCCCAACACAACCGTCGCCGGGGTTCCCGCGCGCGTGGTGGGCAAGGCGGGTTGTGCCCAGCCTGCCTTGACGATGGACCAGATCCTCAAGGCGGAATGACCAACTCAGCATGATCCCCGCCCTTCGTGTGTTCGCCGCCCGCGTGACTGGGCAGGCCATCTCGACCTTCGCCCGTTTCATGACCGCCCCCCGTGCCATCTGGCAGGGGATCGAGCCGGTGCCGCATCAGCGCGTCTACTTCGCCAACCACTCTTCGAACGGCGACTTCGTTCTGCTGTGGACCACGCTCCCCAGCCCCCTGCGTCGCCAGACCCGCCCGGTCGCCGCACTGGACTACTGGCTGACCTCGCCGCTACGCGCCTTCATCGGCCGCGAGGTCTTCAACGCCGTCCTCATCGACCGTCGCCCTGAAGCGCGGACCGAGGACCCGGTGGCCCAGATGGTCGCAGCACTTGACCAGGGGTCGTCGCTCATTCTCTTCCCCGAAGGCCAGCGCAACAGCTCGGACGCGCCGCTGCTGCCCTTCAAGTCCGGGCTTTACCACCTTGCCAAGGCCCGCCCCGACGTCGACCTTGTCCCCGTCTGGATCGCCAACCTCAACCGTGTGATGCCGAAGGGTGAAGTCATTCCCGTCCCGCTGATCTGCACCCTCACTTTCGGCGCGCCGCTTCACGTTGCGCCCGACGAGACGAAAGAGGCCTTCCTCGCCCGCGCCACCGAGGCGCTGCTTGCGCTGAAGGCCCCCGCATGACATCGCCGCATCTCCTCTGGCTGCTCGCCGGCGTCGGAACCATCCTGGTTCTGGCCTCCATCGTGGGCGAAATCCTCCGCGCCCGCCTGTCGCCCGCCGGCCAGAACCCGGTGATCGAGAACCTGAACGCCCGCATAAATGCCTGGTGGGTGATGGTGATCTGCCTGGCGCTCGCCTTCATCGCGGGCAAGCCGGGCGTCGTCCTCCTCTTCGCGCTCTGCTCCTTTGCCGCACTCCGCGAATTCCTGACCCTGACGACCCACAACCGCGCCGACCATTGGTCCTTGGTCGCCTGCTTCTTCCTGATCCTGCCGCTGCAATATGCGTTCCTCGCGACGGACTGGTACGGGATGTATTCGATCTTCATCCCTGTCTACGCCTTCCTCCTTCTGCCCGTCATCTCCTCCCTCCGCGGCTCCACCAAGGACTTCCTGATCCGCGTTTCTGAAACCCAATGGGCGCTGATGATTTGCGTCTATTGCGCAAGCCACGTGCCTGCACTCCTCTACCTCCAGATCCCGGGGTTCGAGGGCCGCAACGTCATCCTCATCGCCTATCTGATCTTCGTCGTGCAACTGTCGGACGTCATGCAATATGTCTGGGGCAAGCTGATCGGCCGGACCAAGGTCGCGCCCACCCTCTCGCCCTCCAAGACCTGGGAGGGGCTGGTTGGCGGCACCCTGACCGCCACTGGCGTCGGCACGGCCCTGTACTGGATGACCCCGTTCTCTCCGCTTGAAGCGGCGGGCATGTGCCTTCTGATCACCCTGATGGGCTTTTTCGGCGGCCTCGTCATGTCGGCCATCAAGCGCGACCGGGGGATCAAGGACTGGGGCCACCTCATCGCCGGACACGGCGGCTTCCTTGACCGGCTCGACAGCGTGATCTTCGCCGCCCCGATCTTCTTCCACGTCACCCGCTGGGTCTGGTCGACGACATGAGCCGCCAGTATACTTCGGAAAACCGCCGGCCCCTCACCTCGCGCAACTCCCGATGGGCTGCGCGCCTCGCCTCCTGGGCGGTGGCCAAAGGCCTCACGCCCAACCAGATCAGCCAGGCCTCGATGGGTTTCGCAGCCCTCGGGTTCCTGCTCTATTGGCTCTCCCCCCAAGGCCCCGGCATCCTTCAGTCCCTCTGCCTCCTCCTCGCCGCCGCCACCCTCCAGGCCCGCCTCGTCTGCAACCTGATCGACGGCATGGTCGCGATCGAAGGCGGCAAGGGCGCCAAGGACGGCCCCTTCTGGAACGAGGCGCCAGACCGCGCCTCCGACTTCCTGTTCTTCACCGGCGCAGGCCTCGCCGCAGGCCAACCCGACCTCGGCCTCCTCGCCGCCGCCCTCGCCATCGCCACCGCCTACATCCGCGAACTTGGCCGGGCCGAGGGCTTCCCCCCCGACTTCTCCGGCCCCCTCGCCAAGCCGCAGCGCATGGCCGTCCTGACCGCAGGCACCACCCTCGCCGCACTCTACGCGACCGAATGGACCCTGACCGTCACGCTCTGGATCATCGTCGCCGGCACAGCCGCCACGATCCTCCGCCGGTCATGGACCCTGATCGAAAAGCTCAAAACCAAATAGAAAAGGGGGACCGAAGCCCCCTATTTCATACTGGTCCAAATATCCCGCGGGGGGTGCGGGGGGCGCGAAGCCCCCCGCTCCGACAGATCAAGCCAGCATCACCATCGGATTTTCCAGCGCCTCGATGATCGCCTTCAGGAATTCCGCCCCCAAGGCCCCGTCGATCACCCGGTGATCCACCGACAGCGTCATCGACATCACCGTCGCGACCCCAATCGTCCCGTCGCCCATGACCACCGGCTTCTTGATGCCAGCCCCAACGGCCAGGATCGACCCATGCGGCGGGTTTATGACGGCGTCGAAGTTCTCGATCCCCATCATTCCCAGGTTCGAGATCGCAAACGACCCGCCCTGGTACTCATGCGGCGCAAGCTTCTTGGTCTTCGCCCGGCCCGCAAGGTCCTTCATCTCCGCCGACAGGGCGCTCAGCGACTTCTTGTCCGCATCGCGCAGGACCGGGGTAAACAGACCCCCCTCAACAGCAACAGCCACCGCCACATCCGACGGCTTCAGCCGCAGCATCCGGTCCCCCGCCCAGACGGTGTTCGCCGCCGGCACCGCCTGCAGCGCCATCGCGCAGGCCTTGATGATGAAGTCGTTCACCGACAGCTTCACCCCACGCCCCTCAAGCTGCTTGTTCAGCGTCTCGCGGAACGCCATCAGCGCATCCAGCCGCACCTCGCGACGCAAGTAGAAGTGCGGAATGGTCTGCTTGGCCTCGGTCAGCCGCGCCGCCACCGTGCGCCGCATCCCGTCCAGCGCCACTTCTTCGAAGGGCCGGTCGGCATACATCTTCAGCACCGTCTCCGCCGCCATGCCCGTGGGCATCCCGCCCGCCGGTTTCGCCGGGGCAGGGGCCGCATTTGCAGCCTCGACCGCGACCGTAGGCCGGGCTTCAGACCGGCTCACCGCCGTAATCCCTTCGACATCCGCCCGCACGATCCGCCCATGCGGGCCCGAGCCCTTCACGGCCCCCAGATCGAGGCCCTTCTCCTTGGCAATCCGCCGCGCCAGCGGCGAGGCAAACACCCGCGCACCCCCCGCAACCGGAGCCGCCACAGGCGCAGCCGCCGGGGCAGGGACCGGCGCCGACGAGCCGCCCGACGAGGCGACAGCCGAGGAGGCGGACGAGGAGGCAACCGCCGCAGGCTTCGCAACAACCGCCGAAGCATCCTCCCCTTCGTCCAACAACACCGCAATCGGAGTGTTCACCTTCACCCCCGCAGTCCCCTCGGCCACAAGGATCTTGCCGACGACCCCCTCATCGACCGCCTCGAACTCCATCGTCGCCTTGTCGGTCTCGATCTCGGCCAGGATCTGGCCCGACTTGACCGCGTCCCCCTCCTTGACCAGCCACTTCGCCAGCGTCCCTTCCTCCATCGTCGGAGACAGCGCAGGCATCAGAATTTCGGTAGCCATGGCTTCACCTCACCGGTAGCAGACGGATTTGACGGCGGTAACAACCTCCGCCGGAGTAATCAGGGCGAACTTCTCCAGGTTGGCCGCATAGGGCATCGGCACGTCCTTGCCCGTGCAGGTGATGACCGGGGCGTCCAGATAATCGAACGCCCGCTGCATCACCGTGCTGGCGATATGGTCGCCGATGGAGCCCACCGGGAAACCTTCCTCGACCGTCACACAGCGGTTGGTCTTCATCACCGAAGCCAGCACCGTGTCATAGTCGATGGGCCGCAGGGTGCGCAGGTTGATCACCTCGGCGCTGATCCCTTCGCCTGCCAGCGTCTCTGCCGCAGCCAGCGCATGAGCAACCCCGATGCCGAACGACACGATGGTAACGTCCGAACCTGCGCGCATGATCGACGCTTTCCCGAACGGCACCACGAAATCGGGGTCCGTCGGCACCTCGAAGGACCGCCCGTACAGGATCTCGTTTTCCAGGAAGACCACCGGGTTTGGATCGCGAATGGCCGTCTTCAGAAGACCTTTCGCATCCGCCGCCGAATAGGGCATGCAGACCCGCATCCCCGGGATCGCCGCATACCAGGCCGCATAGTCCTGGCTGTGCTGCGCGCCGACCCGTGCCGCCGCCCCGTTCGGGCCGCGGAACACCATCGGGCTGCCCATCTGGCCCCCCGACATGTACAGCGTCTTGGCCGCCGAGTTGATGATGTGGTCCATCGCCTGCATCGAGAAGTTGAAGGTCATGAACTCGACGATCGGCTTCAGCCCACCCCACGAGGCACCAACCCCGATCCCGGCAAAGCCCATCTCGGTGATTGGCGTATCCACCACCCGGCGCGGCCCGAATTCATCCAGCAGGCCCTGGCTGATCTTGTAGGCCCCCTGATACTCCCCGACCTCTTCCCCCATCAGGAAGACCGTCGGATCGGCCCGCATCTCTTCGGCCATCGCTTCGCGCAACGCCTCGCGGACCGTCATCGTCTTCGTCGGTCCCTCAGGCAGGTCGGTATGCGGCCAACCAGACGCCGCCGCTACCGGGGCAGGGGCCGCAGCCATCGCCGCAACCGTAGGCCGGGCTTCAGACCGGCTCTCCACCGTCGCCACCGGAACCACCTCTGCGGCAGCCTTCGGGGCGTCCGACACCGTCTCGCCCTCCTCAACCAGCACCGCGATGGGCGTATTCACCTTCACCCCCGCCGTGCCTTCCGCGACCAGGATCTTGCCGACGACACCTTCATCGACCGCCTCGAACTCCATCGTCGCCTTGTCGGTCTCGATCTCGGCCAGAATCTGCCCCGACTTGACCGTATCGCCTTCCTTCACCAGCCATTTGGCCAGCGTGCCTTCCTCCATCGTGGGGGACAGCGCGGGCATCAGAATTTCGGTTGCCATGTCTATTCCCCCTTAGACCGTGATATCCGTCCAAAGCTCGGACAGGTCCGGCTCCGGGCTTTCCTTGGCGAACTCGGCGCTCTCGTTCACGATCGCCTTGATCTCCTTGTCGATGGCCTTCAACTCCTCGTCGGAGGCAAGACCACCTTGCGTCAGCAAATCGCGCACATGCTCGATGCAGTCCTTCTCGGTCTTGATCTTCTCGACCTCTTCCCGCGTGCGATATTTCGCCGGGTCCGACATCGAATGTCCCCGATACCGATAAGTCATCATCTCCAGGATATACGGCCCGTTCCCGGCCCGGCAGTGCGCAATCGCCTTCTCGCCCGCCGCCTTGACCGCCAGCACGTCCATCCCGTCGACCTGCTCGCCCGGAATACCGTAGGCAAGGCCACGCCCGAAATAGGTGGTGGACTTGGTCGACCGCTTCACGCTGGTCCCCATCGCGTAGCCGTTGTTTTCGATGACGAAAATCACCGGCAGCTGCCAAAGCTCGGCCATATTGTAGGTCTCATAGACCTGGCCCTGGTTCGCAGCCCCATCGCCAAAGTAGGTGAAGGTCACGTTGTCATTGCCCAGATACTTGTCCGCAAAGGCCAAACCCGCCCCCAGCGGCACCTGAGCGCCAACAATCCCGTGCCCACCATAGAAATGTTTCTCTTTCGAGAACATGTGCATCGAGCCGCCCTTGCCCTTGGAGTAGCCCCCAATCCGCCCGGTCAGTTCGGCCATCACGCCCTTGGGGTCCATCCCGCAGGCCAGCATGTGCCCGTGGTCACGGTAACTGGTGACCCGCTTGTCGCCTTCCTTGGTCGCGGCTTCCAGGCCCACGACCACTGCTTCCTGCCCGATGTACAGGTGGCAGAACCCGCCGATCAGACCCATGCCGTAAAGCTGGCCCGCCTTTTCCTCGAACCGCCGGATCAGCAGCATCTCGCGGTAGTATTTCAGCAGGTCGTCCTTCGAGACATTCGGTCTCGCATCAGGCTTCTTCGCCATCGGGCCCCTCCCAGAGCTTGGGTTTTGCATCTGCAAAATGGTTTAGTGTTAAACCATCTATACAGCATCGGCATTTATTGGGTCAAAAGGATTCTCGTTGTCCGGGACCCGCCGGGCGACATGGCACCTATGCGTCAGGCGAGGGTCTGCCGATGCCGATTCGAAGATCCAAGGTTAACACCAGATGACCCATACGCGCGTCTGTATGAAAGCCATACGCGATCCATACCGAAACCAGATCACGAAACAGGGGCAGGGTCCGTGGATTAACGCAAAGGACGCAAGAGCTTAGCGGATGGCGATCTCGTCGCTGCGCATATAGCCCAGGACATCCCGGGTCTGTTGATCCAGAAGGTCGAGGTCGAGGAAGTCGTCCGACAGCCGGTGCGTGAGGTTCTGCATTTCGGCCAGGTCCGCCTGCAGGCGGTCACGCTCGGCTGTCAGCGTCGCGGCCTCGGCCTTGATCGCCACGCGGGCGAACATGCCATAGTCGCCCTGCACGGCGGCAAAGGTGAAGTAGACCCCCAGCGTGCCGACGAAAGCCAGATAGACCAGCCCGCCGAACCCTCTTTGCGTGTGAACTGCCGACATGCGCCCTTCTCCGGCCCCTCTGGCGGGGGCCTGCAAGTACCATGCCACATCACGAATCGCTTGTGAATCCTGAAAATGCATCCCGCTCAAAGACTTGAGCGGAAATCGGGGGCAGGGCGCCCCCGCCACAACCTCAGGTAATCGAGGCCACGTAGATCCCGTCCACCGCGCCTTGCAGCACGGCATCGAACTCGGCATCTGACTGCTGCGCCGACAGGCCTTCCGACAGCGCCCGGCTGAAGCTGGCGATGATCCCGTGGTTCTGCGCCAGGATCTCGTTCGCCTTGTCGCGGGAATGCCCGCCCGACAGCGCCACGACCTTCAGCACTTTCGGATGCTTGACCAGCGGCTGGTAGAAATCCGGGATGGTCGGCAGCGATAGCTTCAGCATCACCTGGCCCTCAAGCCCTTCCAGCGCCTTCAGAATTTCCTCCTGCAGGATCGCCTCGGCCTCGGCCTTGTCGGCAATGGAAATGGTCACTTCCGGCTCCAGGATCGGCATCAGCCCATGTGCCGCCACCTGCCGACCCAGCTCGAACTGCTGCGCCACGATGGCTGCAATCCCCTTGCGGTTCGCCGCATTGATGACCGACCGCTCCTTGGTCCCGTAGATCCCCGCCTTCGCCGCCCGCGCCAGCAGCGCATCCAGCCCCGGAATCGGCTTCATCAGCTGGACGCCATCCGCCTCGGCCTCCAACCCCTTGTCAATCTTCAGAAAAGGCACCACGCCGCGCTTGTCCCACAGGTAGGTCGCGGTCGGGATGCCGTCGATGGTCCGGTCCATCGTCTGTTCAAACAGGATCGCGCCCACCACCTTGTCGCCGGTAAAGGCGGGCGACTTGATGATCCGTGCCCGCATCGCATGGATCAGGTCGAACATCTGCTCTTCGCCGGAGTATTCACTCTCGGAAACCCCATACAACTTCAAGGCCTTGGGGGTCGAGCCGCCCGACTGGTCAAGCGCCGCGATAAAGCCGCGCCCGCTGCGCACCTGTTCGGTCATCTTCGCGTTGGTCATGTCCGTCTCCCAGATTTCAGTGCAGGCATAGCCCCGAAGGCCCGTCCACTCAACCCATCAGCGCCTGAACGCCCGGCAGGTCCTTGCCTTCCATCCACTCCAGGAAGGCCCCGCCCGCCGTGGAAATGAAGGTGAAATCATCCGCCGCCCCCGCCGCGTTCAGCGCGGCCACGGTATCTCCGCCGCCCGCCACCGAAATCAGGCCCCCCGCGCGGGTCAACCGCGCCGCCGCCAGTGCCGCCGCATTGGTCGCCGCGTTGAATGGCTCGATCTCGAAGGCCCCCAAAGGTCCGTTCCAGATCAAGGTCCTGGACGCGGCGAACACCGCCTCCAGCGCCACCACCGTCTTTGGGCCCGCATCCAGGATCATCGCGTCGGGCGGGCATTTCTGCACGTCGACGGTCTGGCTCTCGGCCCCCGCCTTGAACTCGCGCGCGACGACGATATCGACCGGCAGGTGGATTTGGCACCCCGCCTTCTGAGCCCGATGCCGGATTTCCCGCGCGGTTTCCGCCATCTCGCGTTCTGCCAGCGACCGGCCAACCTCGATCCCCTCGGCCACAAGGAACGTGTTCGCCATCCCCCCGCCGATCACCAGATGGTCGACCTTGGTCACCAGGTTCGCCAGAAGCTCGATCTTGGTCGAAACCTTCGCCCCGCCCACAACCGCCACCACCGGCCGCTGCGGATTGCCCAAAGCCGCTTCCAGTGCCTTCAACTCGGCCTCCATCAGCCGCCCCGCCGCCGCAGGCAACAGCCGCGCCAAGCCTTCCGTCGAGGCATGCGCCCGGTGCGCCGCCGAAAACGCATCGTTCACATAGACATCGCCCAGCTTGGCCATCTGCGCCGCAAGCTCGGGATCGTTCTTCTCCTCGCCCGGATGAAAGCGGGTGTTCTCCAGCAAAACCACCTCACCAGCCCCCGCCTTGGCAATCGCCGCCACCGCAGCCTCACCCACGCAGTCCGAGCCAAACACGACCTTCCGCCCCAGCGACCCGGCCACGGCATCCACGACATGGGACAGGCTCATCTCCGGCACGACCTTGCCTTTGGGCCGGTCGAAATGCGCCAGAAGCACCACCTTGCCGCCCTTGGCGATGATCGCCTCGACCGTCGGCCTGATCTTGTCGATCCGGGTCATGTCGGTGACCCGGCCCGCTTCCATCGGCACGTTGATGTCGACCCGCACCAGCACCGTCTTCCCGCCAAGGTCCATGTCGTCCAGGGTTTTCCAGGGCATCGCGTTCTCCATCTGCAGGGGCCTGCCCGCTTTTGGCGCGGGGATCACGCTGCCGTCAACCGCTTAGCGCTGTTTGCGCTTCCCTTGGGCGGATGCCGCCATTACGGTCACGCCCGATTGAAACCGTAAGAGGCACCGATGGCCGACATCAAGGACCCCGAAAACACCATCATCCTGACGCTGAAGGATGGCGAAGTGGTGATCGAACTTCTCGCCGACGTGGCGCCGAAGCATACCGAGCGCATGAAGCAGCTGGCGCGCGACAAGGCCTATGACAACGTGGCCTTCCACCGCGTGATCGATGGCTTCATGGCCCAGACCGGCGACGTGGAAAACGCCAACATGGAAAGCCCCAACTACAACCCGCGCCGCGCGGGGACGGGTGGCTCCTCCTATCCCGACCTGCCGGCGGAATTCTCCAAACTTCCGCATGACCGGGGCACCCTGGGCGCGGCGCGGTCGCAGAACCCGAACTCGGCCAACAGCCAGTTCTTCATCAACTTCCGCGACAACCATTTCCTGAACAACCAGTACACGGTCTATGGCCGCGTCATCGCAGGCATGGAGCATGTCGACAAGATCGCGAAGGGCGAGCCTCCGGCCAACCCCGACCGCATGATCACTGTCAGGGTGGCTGCCGATGTCCAGGCTTGATCGCGTCATCGCAGGCGGCCTCTTTGCCGCCGGTCTCGCCGTCGTCGTGGGCTACGGCATCAGCCAGACCAGCCCGGCGCAGGCCCAGGCCACCGACGGCCCCGGCCCGAACCTGGTGATCGAGATCGCAGGCGCGGCCAATGGCACCGTCGTCATCGACCTTCTGCCAGATGTTGCCCCGCAGCACGTCGCGCAGATCACCGCGCTGGCCAGCGAAGGTGCCTATGACAACGTGGTCTTCCACCGCGTCATCGACGGCTTCATGGCCCAGACCGGCGATGTGTCGAACGGGAAAGCGGGTGGAGACCTGTCGATGGCCGGTATGGGCGGGTCGTCCAAGCCCGACCTGCCGGCCGAATTCACCAACGACCTCAGCTTCCAGCGGGGTGTCGTCGGAATGGCCCGCGCCAATGACCCGAACAGCGCGAACAGCCAGTTCTTCATCATGTTCGGCGACGGCAGCTTCCTTGATGGCCAATACACCATCGTCGGCAACGTCGTCTCGGGGATGGAGGTCGTCGACGCGATCCAGCGCGGCGAGCCGCCAGCGACGCCCGACGTGATGACCAAGGTCACTGTCCAGAACTGACATCGGTAGGGTGGGCGATATCGCCCACCCTACGCCTTAGCCCAGCACGACCAGCGCGTGACGCTTCTTGCCTGCGGTCAGCTTCATCGGTACGGCAAGATGGCTGGCCCCATAGCGCAGCGCGGTATCGGTGACGATCTCGTCGTTCACCTTGGCCCCGCCTTCCATGATCAGCCGCTTGGCATCCTTGCCGCTGGCCGCCAGGCCCGCTTTCACGAACAACTGCACGATCCCCACGCCCTCGGCCAGTTCCCCTGGCTCCAGCGTCACGGTCGGCAGGTCGTCGCCGATCCCGCCCTTTTCGAACACTTCCCGCGCCGTGGCTTCAGCCGCCGCCGCGGCCTCGGCCCCGTGCAGAAGAGTGGTCACGGCGTTCGCAAGCACGATCTTCGCCCCGTTGATCTCGGACCCGCCAAGCGCACCCAGCCGGTCGCAGTCCGCCACCGGCAACTCGGTGTAAAGCTTCAGGAACCGCCCCACATCGGCATCCGTCGTGTTGCGCCAGAACTGCCAGAACTCGTAGGGGCTGAAGAGGTCTGCATTCAGCCACACCGCGCCCGACTGGCTTTTCCCCATCTTCTTGCCGTCGCTCGTGGTCAAAAGCGGAGAAGTCAGCCCGTACACTTCCCCATCAATCACCCGCCGAGTGAGGTCGACGCCGTTCACGATGTTGCCCCACTGGTCGCTACCGCCCATCTGCAACAGGCAGCCGTAACGCCGGTGCAATTCAAGGAAGTCATAGGCCTGTAGGATCATGTAGTTGAATTCCAGAAAGCTCAGGCTTTGCTCCCGGTCCAGCCGCGACTTCACGCTCTCGAAACTCAGCATCCGGTTCACGCTGAAATGCCGTCCGATGTCGCGCAGGAAGCCGATGTAGTTCAGCGCATCCAGCCATTCGGCGTTGTTGACCATCACAGCATCGGTCGGCCCGTCGCCAAAGGTCACGTAAGGAGAGAACGCCCGCTTGATCCCCTCGATATTCGCGTTGATCTGCGCGTCCGTGAGCAAGGGCCGCTCGTCGGCCCGGAACGACGGATCACCGATCTTGGTCGTGCCGCCGCCCATCAGCACGATGGGCTTGCCGCCGCATTTCTGCAGCCAGCGCAGCATCATGATCTGGATCAGGCTGCCGACGTGCAGGCTGGTCGCTGTCGCATCGAAACCGATGTAGCCGGGCAGCACATTCTTCACCAATGCCTCGTCAAGCGCCTGATAATCCGTGCAATCGGCAACAAAGCCGCGCTCGAACATCACGCGCATGAAGTCAGATTTTGGATGGTAGTTCATGGCCGCCTCGGTCTAGGATGTCGCGGCGGTATATCTTCGCATGGGACACAAGGGAAGATGCGGAAGGACGGGGCTTTGTGGGCGCTTGGGACGATGTCCGGCACTTCGCTGGACGGCGTCGATGCCGCGATGATCAAGACGGATGGCCATGCGATCTTTGCCTTCGGTCCCGCTGCCTATCGCCCCTACACGGCCGAGGAACAGGAAACACTCCGGGCAGCCCTTGGCCAATGGCCGGGCGATCCGGATGTCGAGGTGGCCGCCGAAGTGGTGGAAACCGCCCATGCCGAGGTCCTGGCCCGCTTCTCGGGGGCCGAGGTCCTGGGTTTTCACGGCCAGACCCTGGCGCATGACCCGAAGGGCCGCGGCACCCACCAGTGCGGCAACGGCGCGCTTCTGGCGCAGCTTCTGGGCGTGCCGACGGTCTGGGATTTCCGGTCGTCCGACGTCACCATTGGTGGGCAGGGTGCACCCCTCGCCCCCTTCTACCACTACGCGCTCGCCCGCCATATCGGCGCGACCGAGCCGCTGGCTTTCCTCAACCTCGGCGGCGTCGGCAACCTGACCTGGATCGACCCGACCGCCCCTGGCCCCGAAAGCCCCGGCGCGCTTCTGGCCTTCGACACGGGCCCCGCCAACGCGCCCCTCAACGACCTGATGCGGGACCGCCTGGGCGAAAGCCACGACGCGGGCGGTGCGCTGGCTGCCAGCGGCGAGGTGGACGAAGCCTTCGTCGCCTCGGTCCTGAAGGACCCCTGGTTTGACGCCCTGCCGCCGAAATCGCTGGACCGCAACGACTTCAACGGCCTTCTCGATCGGCTGGAGATGCTGGCGGACGCAGATGCCGCCGCCACCCTGACCGCCGTGGCGGCCGCTGCCGTTGCTGCCGCGCAGATCCATTTCCCGGCCCCAGTGACCCGCATCCTGGTCACCGGCGGGGGGCGCAACAACCCCACGCTGATGGCTGAACTCCGCCGCCGCATCCCGGTCCAGATCGACCCGGTCGAGGCCGTGGGTCTGGACGGCGACATGCTGGAGGCGCAGGCTTTCGCCTTCCTTGCCGTCCGTGTGCTGCGCAAGATGGCGACCTCCGGCCCCGATACGACAGGCGCCCCGGCCCTGATTGGCGGCGGCCAGATCAGCCGCCCGGGACCCTAGACCCCGGCCTCCGGGGCCTGGCCCCGCGCGCGAAGCCGCCCCGCCAGAAGCGGCAGGGAATAGATCACCAGCGCCGTCCAGATCAATGCGAAGGCCACCAGCTTCACCCCGCTGAACGGCTCGCCGAAGACGAAGACCGCGGTCAGGAAGATCATCGTCGGCGCGATGTACTGCATGATCGCGATGGTCGACAGCGTCAGCCGCTTGGCCCCATTGGCGTAGATCATCAAGGGCACCGCCGTGACGATCCCGCAGCCCAGCAAAAGGGCGTTGTCCCAGGCCACCCCCTCCAGGAAATGGCCGGTCCCCTGCGTCTGCAGCCAGCCGATATACCCCACAGCCGGGATCAGCAGGATCAGCACCTCCAGCGTGAAGCCCTGGTTCGGCCCGATCGGCAGCCGCCGCTTCAGATAGGCGTAGCATCCCCAGGTCAGGGTCAGGCCCAGGGCGACCACCGGCAACCGTCCCGCCTCCCAGGTCAGGATGCCGACTGCGACCACCGCCAAAGCAATCGCGACAGCCTGCGTCCGCCCCATCCGCTCACCCAGAAGGACCGCGCCAAGAAATATCGAAAACAGCGGGTTGATGTAATACCCAAGGGCCGCATCCAGAGCATGTCCCGACCCGATGGCCCAGACGTAGATCCCCCAGTTGACGCTGATCAGCGCCGCCGTCAGCGCGCCCATCGCCAGCATCCGGGGGCTTCGCAACGCCGCCTTCAGATCCGCCGTCCGCCCAAGCCAGGCGATCACCGCCACCGCAATCGGCACCGACCAGACCACCCGATGCGCGATTACCTCGACCGGGGGAATATGCGCCAGCGCCTTCATGTACAGCGGCAGAAAACCCCACAGCAGATAGGCGGTCAGTGCGTAAAGAAAGCCGGACAGACTGTCGCCGGTCGTGGCACCCGAAGCGGCGTCGTGGCGGGGCAGGGCAGGGGTCTCGCTCATGCCCCATCCCTATCCAAAGCCCCCGCCAGCGGCCACCCTGATCTTGTGCCCCGCACAATCGGCAGCCTTCAGGGCTCTGCGCCTCGGCCCGGCTCTGTCCCGCTTTCGCGCTGACCATCGCCGGTGCAGCGTTCCATCGCCACCAGATACCCCTCGATGAGGCTCCCCCGCCGGGTCGCCCTGACGCAGACCCGATCCCCCGGCACGATCTCCCCCGACGACTGCAGGCGGATTGTCTCGCCCCGATCCAGGGTCACATCCAGATAGCCACCACTTCCCAGCTTCGTGGCCCGGAACTCGTAGGACTGCGCCGTTCCCGCCAGATACCCCAGCAATTCACGCTTGGGATAGACCTGCGGCAGGATCACCAGTGCGCCCAAAGCCGCGACCACCAGAGCCGCCAAACCGATGGCCGGCACGTCCCGCCAGGCAATCACGCGGGACACCTGGGCGTCGGACCGCCACCCATCCCGCAGCACGACACCGTTTAAGCCTAAGGAAGGTCCACGCCCAAGCCGATGATTTCAAACCTTCCCGCTTTCCGTCCACCCCGGACGCCGCGCCAGATACTCCCGCGTGAAGCCGGTATAGCCATCGGCCGTCACGCGCAGCTCCTCCCGCATCAATCCATGCACCTCCGGCAGCCGGTGGAAGGGGACCATCGGCCAGACGTGATGCTCGACATGGTAGGGCATGTTCCAGGCCACCCAGCGAACCGCGCGGGTGGTGAAGGTTGTCCGGGTGTTCTCGAACATGTTGGCGACCTCGGGGCAGTCGCCGTGTTCCGCCAAGAGATAGAGACGCAGGAAAGGCTGGCCCAGCAGGGACGGCACCACCCAGACCCACAGGACGACATCCGTCCAGACCAGCGACAGCCCCGCCAGAGCGTAGACCAGTGCCATTCCCCGCGCCTCGGCCACGATCCGCCCCTTGGCGCCCTCGGCCACGAAGCTGTCCGTCACGCGGCCGCGGACCAGCGCCGCCAAGAGGCTCACCTCGGACCACCAGTAAGGCAGGCCGGACACATGCCAGACCCAGGCGCCCCGCGTCGCAGGCTTCGGCCCCGCCAGCTCCGGGTCCTTCCCCGGCAGGTTCGTCCAGCGGTGATGCGCCATGTGGAAGGCGCGGAACCACTCGAATGGCAGCACCAGCAGCAGCCCGCACAGCCGCCCGACCCAGTCGTTCAGCCAGGCCGTCCGGAACGGAGTCCGGTGCGTCGCTTCATGCTCCAGCGTGAAGAGGAAGGTGATCAGTACCCCCTGCACCGGCAGCAGCAGCCACCATCCCGGCACGCCGACGGCAATCAGCGCACCCACCGCAAGGATCGCCCCCAGATGTCCGGCCAGATGCCGCAGACCCGGCCCGTCCGAACGGTCCACCATTGCCTCGCGCACCGCGACGGGCACCGAGGCCAGGAACGCCCTGTGATCCCTCATGCCTTGGGAAGCTCCCAGCCGGAAGGCGCAAGCTCGAACCCCTCGAAGCGGAACCCCGGGCTGACCGTGCAACTGACCAGCGTCCAGTCGCCCAGCGACCGCGCCGCCTGCCACCAGCCTGCGGGCACCACCGCCTGCACCACCTGGCCCCCCAGCACATCCGGCCCCAGCCGGACATCTGACGCCGCATCCTGCCCCAAGGACAGCACCAGCGGCGCGCCCGCATGCCACAGCCAGATCTCGTCCGCGTCCACCCGGTGCCAATGGCTCCGCTCTCCGGCCTTCAGCAGGAACAGGATCGCCGTCCCGCTCGCCCGACCCTCGACCACAGGCCCGACCCAGGTCTGCCGGTACCAGCCCCCTTCAGGATGCGGCTGCAAGCCCAGCCTGCGAATGATCTCGTCCGCGCTCATGCCCGCTTCCACTCCCCCGGAGCCAACCCCTCCAGCGTCCAGTCGCCGACCCGCCAGCGGATCAGCCGCAGGCAGGGCAGGCCCACCGCCGCACACATCCGCCGGACCTGCCGGTTCCGCCCTTCGCGCAGGGTGATCTCGACCCAGGCGTCCGGCACCGACTTGCGCACGCGGATCGGCGGCACGCGCGGCCACAGCCACTCCGGCTCTGGCACCGCATCTGCCCCCGCGCGCAGCGTCGGGCCGTCGTTCAGCACCACTCCGGCCCGCAACCGTTCCAGCGCGGCCTCTGAAACCACCCCTTCGACCTGCGCCAGATAGGTCTTTTCCAGCTTGTGCCGGGGGTCCGCGATCCGCGCCTGCAGCTTGCCGTCATCGGTCAGGACCACCAGCCCCTCGCTGTCCCGGTCCAGCCGACCGGCCGGGTAGACGTTCTTCACCGGCACGAAATCCGCCAAGACCGCCCGCTCCCCCTCGCGCGAGAACTGGCACAGCACGTCATAGGGTTTGTTCAGCAGGATCAGCGTCATGACCCGAACCTACAGGACGCAAGGAGGGTGGGAAAGGCGATTGCCAAGCCCGGCCCGCCATGCCAGCCTTTTCCCATGTCCCAGACCCTGATCATCGGCGCCGGGATCACCGGCGCGGCGCTTGCCTACCAGCTTTACCGGCGCGGCCAGACCGCCACCATCGTCTCGACCCATGCCGAAGGCGGCCTCGCCTCGGCCGCCAGCTTCGGCTGGCTGAACGCCTCGTACTTCCTTAGCCGCCCGCATTATCACCTGCGCTACCAGGGCCTTGCCGCCCACCGCCGCCTGACCGCCCAGCTTTCGGGGCTGCCGACCACCTGGCCCGGCTGCGTCTGGTATGAAGCAACGGGCGACGCGCAGGCCGAAACCGCCGCCGACCTGCGCGCGCTTGGCTACACCGTCGAAGCCCTGACCAAGGCCCAGATTGCCGCGAAACTTCCCGCGCTTGGCCCCGTCCCGGAAACCGCGCTGCACTTCCCCGAAGAGGGCGTCGCCGACCCCGCCACCCTGGCCCGCGCCCTGATCGCTGCCTCGGGGGCAAAGGTCATCCGCGCGACCGTCCAATCGTTGACCAGCGACCACGGCAAGGTGATTGGCGCGCTGACCGACCTTGGCCCGCTGATCGCAGACCGGGTCATTCTGGCCACGGGAACCGGCACGCCCGCGCTGCTTCAGCCCCTCGGCCTTGCCTTGCCGATGCTGACACGCCCCGGCCTGATGCTGACGACGAACGCCCTGCCGCCGATCTGCCCCGTGGTTCTTGCCACCCCCGACCAGGAGGTCCGCCAGGACGCGATGGGCCACCTTCACGCACCGGCCTCGGCTGGCCACCAGGGCGATCACGCCGAAAGCCTGGGGTCATTCCCGGTGGTGATCAACGCGACCCTGCAGCGCCTGCGCGGCCTGTTTCCCGGGCAGGAGATCCACTTCGGCCGCCAGGCGATGGCCCTGCGCCCGGTCCCCGGTGACGGATTGCCCGTGGTGGGGCAGGGGCCGGTTCCGGGTCTGTGGCTGGCGGTGATGCATTCCGGTGCGACGCTGGCCCCCGTGGTGGCCGAGCACTTGGTCGACGAGATCATCGGTGGCGTCGAAAGCCCGCTTCTGGCAGAGTTCCGCCCCACCCGCTTCCAGTAGAAAAACGGGCGCTCCGATCCGGGCGCCCGCGGATTTCTTCAAAGAAATCAGTCCGGAGTTTTCGAAAACTCCGGTCCCGACGTCAGGCCTTCAGCACGCTGCGCCCGGCATATTCCGCCGTCTCGCCCAGCAGCTCCTCGATCCGGATCAGCTGGTTGTACTTCGCCAACCGGTCCGACCGCGACAGCGATCCGGTCTTGATCTGCCCGCAGTTCGTCGCCACCGCGAGGTCCGCGATCGTCGCATCCTCGGTCTCGCCCGAACGATGGCTCATCACGTTGGTATAGCGCGCGCGGTGCGCCATCTCGACGGCCTGCAGCGTCTCGGTCAGGGTGCCAATCTGGTTGACCTTGACGAGCATGGAGTTCGCGCAGCCCGCCGTGATGCCCTCGGCCAGACGGCGCGGGTTGGTGACGAAGAGATCGTCGCCGACCAACTGGATCTTGGACCCAAGCTTGTCGGTCAGAAGCTTCCAGCCCGCCCAGTCATCCTCGGAGCAACCGTCCTCGATGCTGATGATCGGATAGTCCGCCGCAAGGCCGGCCAGGAACTCGACGTTCTCTTCGATGGACAGGGACTTGCCCTCGCCCTTCATCTCGTACTTGCCGCCCTTGAAGTATTCGGTGGCCGCGCAATCCAGCGCCAAATAGATATCCTCACCCGGCTTGTAGCCCGCCTTCTCGATGGATTTCAGAATGAAATCAAGTGCGTCTCGGGCAGAGTTCAAGTTGGGTGCGAAGCCGCCCTCATCGCCGACGTTGGTGTTGTGGCCGGCGGCCGACAACTCCTTCTTCAGAGTGTGGAACACTTCCGACCCCATCCGAACCGCCTCGCGGATATCGGACGCGCCCACCGGCATGATCATGAATTCCTGGATGTCGATCGGGTTGTCCGCGTGTTCCCCGCCGTTGATGATGTTCATCATCGGCACTGGCAAGATATGGGCGGAAGTCCCTCCAACGTAACGATAAAGCGGCTGCGCGGTGAACTCGGCCGCGGCTTTCGCCACCGCCAGGGACACGCCCAGGATCGCGTTCGCGCCCAGCCGGGACTTGTTCGGCGTGCCGTCCATCTCGATCATCGTGCGGTCGATGCCGACCTGCTCGGTCGCGTCGAACCCCACCAGTTCCTCGGCCAGCTCGCCGTTGACGGCCGCCACAGCCTCCAGAACGCCCTTGCCCTTGTAGCGCTTGGCGTCGCCATCGCGGCGCTCGTTCGCCTCATGCGCGCCGGTGGACGCGCCCGAGGGCACCGCCGCGCGGCCCATGCTGCCGTCTTCCAGCGTGACGTCCACCTCGACCGTCGGGTTGCCCCGGCTGTCCAGGATTTCGCGGGCGTGAATGTCGATGATCGTGCTCATGGGGTTCCCTCAAGGCCGAATGAATGCTCTCATCGGCCCGTTTACCCCGCCTCACGCCACAGGGGAAGCGCGTTTCCTCGCCCGTTCCCGCGCAAAGGCGTAAAGCCCCGACCCCACCACCAGCGCCGCACCCAGAAGGGTGGACGGCTCGGGCCGTTCGCCCAGGAAAACCATCGCGATCCCCATCGCAAAGACCAGCCGCGTATAGCGGAAGGGGGCGACGACCGAGACCTCGCCCAGCCGCATGGCCGCGACAACCGCGTAGTACCCGAACAACCCCGAGACCAGCGCGCCCCCCAGCCCCGCCCATTGACCGGGCGTCGGCTGGACAAAGCTTTGCCCCATCCCCGCCATCAGCGCAGCCCCTGCGGGGACCAGCCCCAGATAGGCCCAGGTCGCGACCTGGAACGTCCCGATCCGCGCCGGCATCACCCGGGTCGCCAGATCCCGCGCAGCCAGCAGCACCACGCAGGCCACGGTCAGAAGCCCCGTCGGATCAAACTCTGCATCCCAGGGCTTCAGGATGACCAGCACCCCCAGGAATCCGACCAAGATCGACACCCAGCGCCGCCATCCGACCTTTTCCCCCAGAAACATCGCCGCCCCCGCGACCACCACCAGCGGCGAGGCCTGCAACAGGGCCGAGGTCATCGTCAGCGGTGCCAGCGCCAGCGCCACGATATACAGCATCGCCGCCCCGGCTTCGGCCAGCGTCCGCACCAACGCCACGCCCCGCAAAGCCTCACCCGACAGCACGGGCTGCCGCTGCCCAGCCGCCAGCGCCCAGAAGACGCAAGCCCCCGCCGCCCCGGTCAAGGCCAGCACCTGACCGGGAGGCAAAGCCTCGGCCGAGCGTTTCAGGAACAGGTCCTCGACGGCGAAGAACGCCATCGAGCCGACCATCAGCAGCGCCGCGCGTGTGTTGTCAGCCGCCTGCGACGCGGGGGTCATGCGCATTCTCCTTCAGGACCCCGCAGGGCTACACCGCCCCCCGGGGAAAGGAAACCTCAGCGATAAAGCCGCGGCGCGCCCGCCTTGTCGTGCATCGCGTTGACGTCATCCGGCGACAGGTCCAGCGCGCTGGCCAGCTGGTGCAGGTAATCCGCCTCGGCCCGCGCATCTAGGTCGATGGCCATCAGCGACACCATGTAGACCTGCGGCTCCAGCCCCGCGGGGACCGCGCGCGCCAGGCCCTGCACATCCACCGGACGCGACAGCTCGGCCTGGACGGCCTTCACTTCGCGCGGGTCGGCCTCGCCCATCGCCTGCATCAACCGGTCGCGTTCGGCATCGTCCAGATCACCGTCACACATGACCGCCTGGATCACCGCCCGCAGCATCAAGGCTGCCGACAGCTCCTCCTCGCGCTCGGGCTCGGGCAGCAGCACCGGCCCGCCCTGACGGCCCGGCTTGTCTGCCAGCACCTGATCCAGCAGGTCTCCCACCCCGCCCGAGTTGCGCGGAACCGAGCCGTCGCGTGCACCAGTGGTGCCGCGCCCGGTCAACTGGCCCAGGATGTCATCCAGCCCCCCTTTGGGTGCCGTTGCCCGGGGCGAGGACCGCTTCTGCCCCGACAGCTGGTCCAGCAGGTCGCCCAGCCCGCCCCCCGATTGCCCGACCGACTGCCCCGTCTTGCGCGTCGTCCGGCCCGAGGACCGCCCGCTGCCCAGGATGTCGCCCATCATGTCCTCCAGCCCGCCCTTCGACCGCGAGTCGATCCGCGTGCTGCGCCCGGCGCTGGTCGTTCCGGTGGAGCCACCGGTAAATCCCTTCGTCACGCTTGAGACGCCCTTCGCAACCAGCATCCCGATTGCCACCTTCAACAAGGTCTTGCCGATACCCATCATGCCCCCCACTGTCTGGACCCGGATGACAGCCTTCCTTGCCGCCGCGCGCCGGTCAATGCAAAAGGGTGGACCGGCAGGGGGGAAAGATGCGCAAGGCAAAGCTGGACGGGGCAGGGGTGGCGATGCTCCTTGGGGTGCAGGGCCTGCTTGCGGTCAACCAGATCATCATCAAGCTGGTGAATGTCGGCCTGCAGCCGGTGTTCTTTGCCGGGCTCCGCTCGCTTCTGGCCATCGGTTTCGTCTGGGCCTGGCTGGTGTGGAAGGGCCGCCCGCCGCGGCTGCGCCGCGAAGCCTGGGGCTCGGGCCTGTTGATCGGCGCGCTTTTCGCGGTCGAGTTCCTGTTCCTTTTCCTTGCGCTTGATCTGACGTCGGTCGGCCGGGCTTCGCTTATCATGTACTCGATGCCGGTCTGGTTTGCGATCCTGGCGCATTTCGGGTTGGGCGAGCGGATCACCGGCCCCCGCGCCGCGGGCCTTGCGCTGGCCTTCGCGGGCTGCGCCGTGGCGATCCTGTCGCGGCCCGACACCGGCGAGGCCAGCCTGGCCGGGGACCTCTGCGCGCTTGGTGCGGCCTGGGGCTGGGCGCTGACCGCTTTCGTTGCGCGCCGTCCGGTGATGCGCGCCGAAGGGGCCGAGATGCAGCTGTTCTGGATGGTCCTTGTCTCGGCGCCGATCCTGCTGCTGGCAGCCCCCTTGTTCGGGCCGCTGATCCGGGACCTGCAACCCCTACATATAGTGGGTCTGGTGTTTCAGTCCTCGGTGGTCGTGGCGGGGGGATTCATCGCCTGGCTCTGGTTGCTGTCGGTCTATCCCTCGTCCACCGTGGCGTCGTTTTCCTTCCTCACGCCGATCCTTGCGCTTCTCCTGGGGGCGCTCCTCTTTGGCGAAACTCTGGGCCTGCCGATTCTCCTTGCGGCCATTCTGGTGGCCGCGGGGATCGTGCTGATGAACCGGCCTGCGACATCTGCGCCCGGTCGGGGCTGACACCGGAATCGCCCGACGGCACGATCGCCCGGCCTGTGGGCATCTCAAGACCGGCAAGCAACCGGGCCGGATTGCAGCATAAAACGCGACTCTTCACAAACTGCGCGAAGTCTGTCCCCAGAACTGTCCACAACGCCCGCTCACATCGGGTCGCGCCCGCGTGATGTGACCTGCAAAGCGTCAAGCCGGAAAATTCGCTACAACTGGAAATTTTTCCGTTGATCGGCCCCCAAGATTACGACACTTTGACAAAGCGGCAGGGGACACCACTAAATCTAGTGCCGCGGTGAACAGGCAAGTCGACCCACACAAAGGGCATCCAAATCGGATGCGACCCTCTTGACGGCGCATACCGTCAGGATCGGATGGGTTTTGCCCAGGCACTGCGGCAGGCGATGGTGGCCTGCGATTTTAACAATCAAGCGGCCGATTTCGGGCCGCAAAAAACAGGAGTTCAGGGGCATGAAGATCGAGCGGAAGTTCACCACCGAGGCCACCGGCGCGTATGGCGCGATGGCGTTTGCCATCACCACCTCGGAAATCCGCAACCCGGACGGCAAGGTCGTCTTCCGCAACGAGGCCGTCGAAGTGCCCGAGGGCTGGAGCCAGGTCGCGTCCGACGTGCTCGCCCAGAAGTATTTCCGCAAGGCAGGCGTTCCGGCGGTGCTGAAGAAGGTCAAGGAAAAGGGCGTTCCCGAATTCCTGTGGCGTTCCGTCCCCGATGAGGTTGCCCTCGCGCAGCTGCCCGAAGATCAACGTATAGTGGGTGAGACTTCGGCCAAGCAGGTCTTCGACCGCCTTGCCGGGGCCTGGGCCTATTGGGGCTGGAAGGGTGGCTATTTCACCACCGAAGCCGACGCCCGGGCCTACTACGACGAGATGCGCTTCATGCTCGCGCGCCAGATGGCCGCGCCGAACTCGCCCCAGTGGTTCAACACCGGCCTGCACTGGGCCTACGGCATCGACGGCCCGTCGCAGGGCCACTTCTACGTCGACCACCAGACCGGCAAGCTGACCAAGTCGGCCTCGGCCTATGAACACCCCCAGCCCCACGCCTGCTTCATCCAGTCCGTGAAGGACGATCTGGTGGGCGACGGCGGCATCATGGACCTCTGGGTCCGCGAGGCGCGTCTCTTCAAATACGGCTCCGGCACCGGCACCAACTTCTCCTCGCTGCGCGGGGAAGGGGAGAAGCTGTCGGGCGGCGGCAAATCCTCGGGTCTGATGGGGTTCCTCAAGATCGGTGACCGCGCCGCTGGCGCCATCAAGTCCGGCGGCACCACCCGCCGCGCGGCCAAGATGGTCATCATCGACATGGACCACCCGGATGTCGAAGACTTCATCAACTGGAAGGTCATCGAGGAACAGAAGGTCGCCTCGCTGGTGGCCGGTTCCAAGGTCCACTCCGCCCGCCTGAACGACATCTTCGCCGCGATCAAATCCTTCGACGGCTCGATGGACGGCGCGACCGATCCGACCCTGAACCCGGCGCTCAAGGCCGCGATCAAGGCCGCCAAGAAGGCGATGATCCCCGACACCTACACCAACCGCATCCTGCAATACGCGCGGCAGGGCTTCACCTCGATCGAATTCCCGACCTACGACACCGACTGGGATTCCGAGGCCTATATCTCCGTCTCCGGCCAGAACTCCAACAACTCGGTCCGCGTAACTGACGCCTTCCTTCAGGCCGTGAAGAACGACAAACCGTGGGAGCTGATCCGCCGCACCGACGGCAAGGTCGCCAAGACCGTCTCCGCGCGTGAGCTTTGGGACCAGATCGGCCACGCCGCCTGGGCCTGCGCCGACCCCGGCATCCAGTTCCACGACACCGTCAACGCCTGGCACACCTGCCCCGAAGACGGCGCGATCCGTGGCTCGAACCCCTGCTCGGAGTACATGTTCCTCGACGACACCGCCTGCAACCTCGCATCGATGAACCTGCTGACGTTCCAGAAGAACGCCAATTTCGACGCCGAGGCTTACATCCACGCCTCGCGGCTCTGGACCATCACCCTGGAAATCAGCGTGATGATGGCGCAGTTCCCCTCCAAGGAAATCGCCCAGCTCAGCTACGACTTCCGCACCCTCGGCCTCGGCTACGCCAACATCGGCGGCCTTCTGATGAACATGGGCCTTGGCTATGACAGCGACGAAGGCCGCGCCCTCTGCGGTGCCCTGACCGCGATCATGACCGGCGTCGCCTACGCGACCTCGGCCGAGATGGCCAAGGAACTGGGGCCCTTCTCCGGCTACGCCCGCAACCGTGAGCACATGCTCCGCGTCATCCGCAACCACCGCGCGGCCGCCCACGGCACGGCTTACGAAGGTCTGAACGTCCCCGCCGTCGCCCTGGACCAGGCGAACTGCCCGGACCAAAGCCTTGTCCAGCTTGCCAAATCCGCCTGGGACGAAGCCCTGCGCCTGGGCGAAGCCCACGGCTACCGCAACGCCCAGACCACCGTGATCGCCCCCACCGGCACCATCGGCCTCGTCATGGACTGCGACACCACCGGCATCGAGCCCGACTTCGCCCTCGTCAAGTTCAAGAAACTGGCGGGAGGCGGCTACTTCAAGATCATCAACCAGTCGGTCCCCGCCGCCTTGGAGACCCTCGGCTACACCACCGCCCAAGCCGCCGAGATCGTCGCCCACGCCGTCGGCCATGCCTCGCTCGGCCAGGCCCCCGGCATCAACCACACGTCCCTCATCGGCCACGGCTTCGGCCCGCGTGAGATCGAAAAGCTGGAGGCCGCTCTCCCCTCGGCCTTCGACATCAAGTTCGTTTTCAACCAGTGGACCCTGGGCGAGGATTTCTGCAAGAAAACCCTCGGCATCCCCGAAGAGAAACTGAACGACCCGACCTTCGACCTCCTGCGCCACCTCGGCTTCACCAAGGCCCAGATCGACGCCGCCAACGACCACGTCTGCGGCACGATGACGCTGGAAAACGCGCCGCACCTGAAGCCCGAGCACTACTCGGTGTTCGACTGCGCAAACCCCTGCGGCAAGACCGGCAAGCGGTTCCTCTCGGTCAACAGCCACATCACCATGATGGCCGCCGCCCAAAGCTTCATCTCCGGCGCGATCTCCAAGACGATCAACATGCCGAACAACGCCACCATCGCGGAAACGCTGGCGGCCTATGAGCTTTCCCACTCGCTCGGCATCAAGGCCAACGCCCTCTATCGTGACGGCTCCAAACTCTCCCAGCCCCTCGCCTCCGCCCTGATCGAGGACGACGAGGAAGCTGAGGAAACCCTGACCAACGGCTCGCTGATGGAGAAGGCCACCGTCATCGCCGAGAAGATCGTCGAGAAGGTGATCATCAAGGAGATCGTCCGCTCCAACCGCGAAAAGCTGCCCGAGCGTCGCAAGGGCTATACCCAGAAGGCCATCGTCGGCGGCCACAAGGTGTACTTGCGCACCGGCGAATACCAGGACGGCTCGCTTGGTGAGATCTTCATCGACATGCACAAGGAAGGGGCCGGCTTCCGCGCGATGATGAACAACTTCGCCATCGCGGTCTCGGTCGGCCTGCAGTACGGCGTCCCGCTGGAGGAATTCGTCGAGGCCTTCACCTTCACCCGTTTTGAGCCGGCCGGCATGGTGCAGGGCAACGACTCGATCAAGAACGCGACCTCGATCCTCGACTACATCTTCCGCGAACTGGCGGTTTCCTACCTCGACCGCACCGACCTTGCCCACGTTGCACCCAAGGGTGCTGCGTTCGACGACCTCGGTCGCGGAGATGAGGAAGGCAAGCGCAACATCACCGAGCCGAGCGAAAACGCCGCCTCGAAGTCGCTGGAGGTCCTGCGTCAGGTCGCCTCGACCGGCTACATGCGCAAACGCCTGCCGCACGAGTTCACCGTGCTGCAAGGCGGCCAGACCACCGCGTTCGGCGGCCTCGCCACCGGCACCGACATGGCCGCCCCGATGACCGCAGTCCTGTCCGAAACACGGGTCCCCGGCTTCGCCGAGTCGACCAGCACCTTCGCCCTCGGCGCCACCGACGCCCGGACCAAGGCCAAACTCTCCGGTTACACCGGCGACAGCTGCTCGGAGTGCGGGAACTACACGATGGTCAGGAACGGGTCCTGCCTGAAGTGCAACTCGTGCGGTGCTACGACGGGGTGCAGCTGATCTGAGATTGGGTTGGGGTGTTCCGTTGGCGCGGAACACCCCAGCTTTCCGGCGTGTATATGGCACAACGTCGGAGAAGCTTTCTCGCCCCTCGCGGGACGATGCTCCTTAGGATCACGGTTCATGGAAAGCGGCAATACAGTGCCTGAAACTGTCCACCAGAATTCCACGCCTGTGGAAACTGGGGATAACTCGAAAGGCAGGTGATTCCAGTGAGCAAGGCTAGCAGGCAAAAGGTGACAAGTCCTGCGGTTGCGAAGAAGGCTTCCAAAGCCCTTTCTGACGCAAGTACGCCGAAGAAGCTGAGGGCGCCGATCGCTTCGGCCCTCGCACAAGCTGTCGGAAAGCGGAAACGCTAAGGCAAGCTGCCAACTGAACGGGCGGGGTCTGCTCCCCGCCCGTTTCCCTTTTGGCGCGTGCAAAGCCATTTCACTTG
>NZ_JAXMMF010000059.1:0-81538 GCF_034366665.1 Tabrizicola sp.
ACCGGTTCCACGTCGATGGTGGCAGCCAGCGCCCGCACTTCCGGGATTTCGCGGATCTGACGAAGCGAGAACTTCCGACCGGCGCTTTCGGCTTCCAGCGCGGCAAGCTCGCGCTTCAGCGCGGTGTCGTCGTCCTTCGACGAGATGACGATCCGGCGGCTCGGCTTCGGCAGATCGCGGATGACCACGACTTCCTCTTCGGCAAGGTCATCGAACAGGATGACTTCGCGGCCAAGGTCGTCATAGGTCGCCCGGCGCAGCACACGGCCCGTCGCGTCGCGGATGGTGACGACCTGAGTGCCGTCAGTGCGCTCGACGATGGTCCGGGTCGAGCCGTCGCGGAAGGTTTCCGTCCGCACGGTCGAGCCGGGGCGGCGGATCACGGTGTCGTCGTCCTTCAGCACCCGGTAGGTGCCGTCGGGCTGCAGCACGATGACCCGGTCGCCGGTGTTCGACACGACGCGGCTGTCGCCGGACCCCATCGTCGAGACGGTGGTGTCGGTCGCTGCAGCCGCGCGGTTGTTCTTGATGATCGCGCCGACGGCCAGAGCACCAAGCACCAGAAGTCCGGCCTTCTCCAGATCCGAAAAACCGCTCTTCTTGCCGTCACCAAGCACCTTCGGCGCCGCCGAAAATTCCTCGGCAGAGGTCCGGGCGGTTTCCTCGGTGATCGTCTGGGTCGTCTCGGCCACCAGATTGGCCGGGTCCGCTGCGACGATCCCGGTCGCCTCTCCGGTCGCCTCGTCGGTCGGGGCGGTCACCAGTTCGGCGGCCGCAAGCGTCGACGGGTCGATGACCGTCGGGTCGGCGGTCAGAAGTTCGGTCAGGCTTTCGACCTCGGCCTCGGTGACTTGCGGAGCCTCGACCGGTTCGACTTCGACGGCCGGATCGGGCTCGGCAACCATCAGGCCAGCGGCAGGATCGACGATTTCGCCGCCTTCGGTGATGGCAAGTTCCGCCTCGGCCGCTTCCAGAGCTGCCGCTTCCGCCACCGGATCGACCGGCGCGCCGGTGCTGGGGTCGACAGTTGCGTCGGCTTCGACGGCTGCCTCGGCAGCGGGTTCTTCAGCCGCTGGTTCTTCGGCAACGGGTTCTTCTGCGACAGGCTCTTCTGCAACTGGCTCTTCTGCAACTGGCTCTTCTGCAACTGGCTCTTCTGCAACTGGCTCTTCTGCAACTGGCTCTTCTGCGGCGGGTTCTTCGGCAGCGGGTTCTTCCACAACCGGCTCTTCCGCAGGAGCCTCCTCGACAACAGCTTCGTCCGCCGGAGCGGCCTCTTCGACGACAGGCTCTTCGGCGGGGGCTTCCTCGACGACGGGCTCTTCGGCAGGCACCTCTTCGACGGCAGCTTCCTCGGCAGCGGCGGCTTCTGCGGCGGCAGCTTCTGCGGCGGCAGCGTCTGCAGCAGCCGCTTCCTCGGCAGCGCGGGCGGCGGCTTCTGCTTCGGCGGAAGCTTCTGCAGCCGCTTCGGCGGCGGCCTGCTCTTCAGCAGCAAGCGCGGCGGCGGCGTCGGATTCTGCCTGTGCCTGGGCTTCGGCTTCGGCCTGGGCGGCGGCGGCGGCTGCGGCGGCATCCGCATCGGCCTGAGCCTGGGCTTGCGCGTCCGCTTCAGCGGCAGCGGCGGCCTCGGCTGCGGCTTCCGCGTCGGCTTGCGCTGTCGCTTCGGCCTCGGCCTGAGCAGCGGCCTCGGCAGCGGCAGCCGCTTCGGCGGCCTGTGCGGCGGCGGCTTCGGCTGCCACTGCGGCGGCAGCGGCGGCATCCGCCTCCAGCTGCGCGATGATCGCGTCGAGGTCGCACGCCGCGTCGGCCGTCGGCACGCAAAGCACCGCGCCGTCGTTGCCGGTGACCGAGCCGTCCTCGTTCAGCACCTGGGCAAAGCCAGGCATCGTGCCCAGGGGGCTGATCGCCACCGAAAGGGCCGTGGTGGATACCAGAAGTCTTCTCATGAACCAGTCCTCATTCTGATGGGCACAGGAATAACGGATATGAATTCATCCGGTTCCCGATGGCCCTGATACGCATAACAAAGGGCATGGGGTCCTGATATGCGATATCACGGACTTGCAAAGCCATAACCTTCGGCGGGGAGCCGCCTAGGAGCGGATCATTGCCATCAAGCGGTCCCGCTCGCCGTGGTCCGAGGGTTCCGAGATCGCGCGGCCAAGCGCTTCCAGCGAGGCGATGGAATGGCCGGCGCGAAAGCTGTCGACATGCGGCAGGATCGCGCGGATGCCCTGGGCGCGGGGGGCAAAGCTGGTCCAGCGGAGGAGCGGGTTCAGCCAGATCAGGCGGCGGCACGACAGGTGCAGGCGTTCGGTTTCGCGGGCCAGAAGGGTGGTGTCGTCGCGGTCCAGGCCGTCGGTGATCAGCAGCACCACGGCCCCCTGCCCCAGCACGCGGCGCGACCAGTCGCGGTTGAAGCTGTGCAGCGACTGTCCGATCCGGGTGCCGCCCGACCAGTCCTGCGCCTGCGCACCTGCCGCGCGCAGGGCCGCGTCAACGTCACGGTCGCGCAGGTGGCGGCTGATGTTGGTCAGCCGGGTGCCGAAGGTAAAGGCATGCACCCTGGCCCAGCCCTGCCCCTTCCGGTTCGCGACGGCATGGACGAAGTGGAGCACCATGCGGGAATAGTCGGCCATCGAGCCGGAGATGTCGCAGAGCACGACCAGGTTCGGCCAGCGGGTGACGGGGGCCTTGTGGGCCAGGCGGGTGATTTCGCCGCCATGCCGCAGCGCCTCACGCAGGGTGCGGCGGGCGTCGATGCGCAGGGTCAGCGCGGAGGGCGCCATGCGGCGGGTCTTCAGCGGCTGGACGGGCAGCGACAGCTTTGCCAGCATCCGTTTCGCGGCGGCGACTTCCTCGGTCGACATCTGCTCGAAGTCGAGCGTCTTGAGCCGTTCTTCCGCTGAAATCGTGGCGGTGGCGTCGATCTCGATCTGGTCGCCTTCCGCGGTGTCCCTGGGGGCCGGGGGAAGCTGGCCGTCCAGGAGCGCCTCGGCAGCGCGCTTTTCGGCAGCCTGGGCGGCGCGGTCTTCCTGCACGCCGTGGACCTGGGGCAGCATGAGCGACATCATGTGGTCCAGGTAGCGCGGGTCGCGCCAGAAGAGGCGGAAGACCTGATCGAAGAGGAGGCGTTCCTCGGGGCGGGAAACGAAGATCGCTTGCAGGGTGAAGTAGAAGTCTTCGCGCCGGTCGAACCCTGCGGCGGCGACGGCATTCACGGCATCGAGGGTGCGACCGGGACCGATGGGCAGGCCCGCCTTGCGCAGCGCGCGGGCGAAATGGGCGATGTTGTGGGCAAGCTTGCCGTCTTCGGGGATGTCCAGCGGGGCGTATGTTGCCATCGTCGGAGCGAGGGGTTTCACACCCCTCGCGCTCCCCGTGGGATACTTGGACCAGTTTGAACGGTCATGCCGGGGCCAGTTCGCGTCTGACCTCGTCGAGAAGGCGCTTGGCCTCGGAGCCTTGCAGTTTCTGGATGTCGTCCTGGTATTTCAGGATCGCACCCAGGGTGTCGGAGATGACCTCGGGCGACAGGGCGATCACGTCGAGGGCCAGGAGGCACTTGGCCCAGTCGATGGTTTCCGCCACGCCGGGTCGCTTGAAGAGATCCTCGCGCCGCAGCTTCTGGACGAAAGCGACGATCTCCCGGCTGAGTTGGGACTGCGCTTCGGGGGCGCGGGCGTTCAGGATGGCAAGCTCGCGGTCGAAGCTGGGGTAGTCGACCCAGTGATAGAGACAGCGGCGTTTGAGGGCGTCATGCACCTCGCGCGTGCGGTTCGAGGTCAGGATGACGATGGGGGGCTCGGGGGCCTTGATCGTGCCAAGTTCGGGGATGGTGACCTGGAAGTCGGAGAGGGCTTCAAGGAGGAAGGCCTCGAACGGCTCATCCGTGCGGTCGATCTCGTCGATCAGAAGGACCGGCGCGCCGCCCGGTTGCGGGCGCATCGCGGCCAGAAGCGGGCGTTCGATGAGGTAGTCTTCGGTGAAAAGTTCCGTCTTCAGCTGGTCGCGGTCCGAGGTGCCTTCCGCGGTTCGGATGGCGATCATCTGGGCGGCGAAGTTCCATTCGGCGACGGCGGAAGCGGCGTCGAGGCCTTCGTAGCATTGCAGCCGGATCAGGCGCCGGCCCAGGGCGGTGGCCAGGGTCTTGGCGATTTCCGTCTTTCCGGTGCCGGCCTCGCCTTCCAGAAAGAGGGGGCGGCCGAGTTTCAGCGAGAGGAACACGACCGTGGCAAGCGCGCGGGAGGCGACATAGCCCTGCCCCGCAAGCAAGGTTTCGACGGCGTCGATGCTGGACGGGATCTGGGTCACGGGGCCTCCGGGCGTTCAGGAAAGAGTGGCGGGAGGTTCGGAGGGGGTCAAGGCGGGATCGGTCGCCTCGGCCTGCAACCATAGTCGTAGGGAGCGCAGCGGCGCGCGCTCGGGAAGGCTGTTGGGCCAGACAAGATAGTAAGAGCCGAGGGCGCGGACGGGGGGGCCGAAAAGCGGGACGAGGCGGCCTTCGGACAGCTCGCGCTGGATCAGGAAAGTGGGGACAAGAGCCAGCCCCATACCGTGGATCGCGCCTTGGGTGAGGGTCGCGAACTGGTCGAACATCATGCCGGCAGGCCGAAGGCCGGGGT
This sequence comes from Tabrizicola sp., assembly GCF_034366665.1. Lineage (GTDB taxonomy): Bacteria > Pseudomonadota > Alphaproteobacteria > Rhodobacterales > Rhodobacteraceae > Tabrizicola. The sequence goes on from NZ_JAXMMF010000059.1 coordinate 4,626, forward strand.
GGCCGTGGTGGGCCAGCCAGCGGCCCCAGTCACCGGTGCGGGATTCCAGGTGCAGAAGCGGGTGGCGCAGGACGTCGGTCGCGGTCTGCAGCGTGGCAAAGCCGGGGGCGGCGACGGCAAGGATCTCTTCGTCCATGAGTTTCAGGCTGTCCACCCCCGGCCAGTCCTGCCGACCGTAATGGATCGCGGCGTCGAAGGTCGATCCGGTGAAATCGAAGGGCTTCAGCCGGGTGGAGAGATTGATCGTGACCTCGGGGTGGGTCTGGGCAAAGCGGGCAAGACGCGGGGCCAGCCAGTGCATCCCGAAGGCGGGAAGGATCGCCAGGTTGAGGGAGCCTCCGGTCGGATTGGCGCGCAGGGTCAGCGAGGCCGAGGCGAGAAGGTGAAGGGCACGGCGGACTTCGGCCACATAGTCGAGGCCGGCCGGTGTCAGGCGCAGGCGCTGGCGTTCCCGGATCAGAAGCGGCACGCCCAGTTGCGCCTCAAGCCCTTGCAAGGCGCGGCTGATGGCGCCTTGGGTGAGGTTCAGTTCCTTTGCCGCCCCGGAGGCGGTGCCAAGGCGGTCGACGGCCTCGAAGGCCATCAGGGTCGAGATCGGTGGCAGGTAGCGGCGGGGCAGCATTATGAGTTTCCCTCATGAACCCGTGCAGGGCTTTCGATAGCCTGCCCTGCCTTTTTCTGCAATGATGCGCCCAAAGATGGAGGTTCCCATGCCCGATACCCTGCACAGCCAGCCGAAGCTGAAAGCCAAGGACGCACCCGATCTGGGCCGGTTCGATTGGGAGGACCCGTTCCGGCTGGACGACCAGCTGACCGAGGAAGAACGGATGCTGCGCGATGCGGCACGGGCCTATGCGCAGGAAAAGCTGCAACCCCGGGTCATCGCGGCCTACCGGGAAGAGACGACCGACCCGTCGATCTTCCGCAAGATGGGCGAAATGGGCCTTTTGGGCGTGACGGTGCCCGAGGAATACGGTGGGCTTGGGGCGTCCTACGTCGCCTATGGGCTGGTCGCGCGCGAGGTCGAGCGGGTCGATTCGGGCTACCGCAGCATGATGTCGGTGCAGTCGTCGCTGGTGATGTATCCGATCTATGCCTACGGAACCGAAGAGCAGCGGATGAAGTATCTGCCGAAGCTTGCCTCGGGCGAGTTCATCGGCTGCTTTGGCTTGACCGAGCCGGACGCAGGGTCAGACCCGGCGGGGATGAAGACCACGGCGAAGAAGACCGCCAATGGCTATGTGCTGAACGGCGCGAAGATGTGGATTTCCAACGCCCCGATCGCCGATGTCTTCGTGGTCTGGGCCAAGTCCGAGGCGCATGGCGGCAAGATCAAGGGCTTCGTGCTGGAAAAGGGCATGAAGGGCCTGTCGGCGCCGAAAGTCGGGGGCAAGCTGAGCTTGCGCGCCAGCATTACCGGCGAGATCGTGATGAAGGACGTGGAGGTGGGCGAGGACGCGCTGCTTCCGTTCGTCGAGGGGCTGAAGGGGCCGTTCGGCTGCCTGAACCGGGCGCGCTATGGGATCAGCTGGGGCGTCATGGGCTCGGCCGAGTTCTGCATGCATGCAGCGCGGCAGTATGGTCTGGACAGGAAGCAGTTCGGCAAGCCCATCGCGGGGACGCAGCTGTTCCAGCTGAAGCTGGCGAACATGATGACCGAGATTTCGCTGGGCCTGCAGGCGTCGCTTCGCGTGGGGCGGCTCCTCGATGAGGCCAATGCGGCACCGGAGATGATCAGCATCGTCAAGCGCAACAACTGCGGCAAGGCGCTGGAGGCGGCCCGCTGGGCGCGCGACATGCATGGCGGCAACGGGATCTCCGAGGATTTCCAGGTGATGCGCCACATGGTCAACCTGGAGACGGTGAACACCTACGAAGGCACGCATGATATCCACGCGCTGATCCTGGGCCGGGCGATCACGGGCGTGCAGGCTTTCTTCTGATCCCGGCCCCGTGCTAGGCCTGTCGGGCGTGGCGCGGGGTGGAGACGGCGGATGCCTCCGGCGGGGATATTTGGACCAGTATGAAAGGGCGGGCGTTGAAGATCACGGCCGTCCTTTGCGTTCGGAATGAGGGCGCGTTCCTGCTGGAGTGGCTGGCCCATCACCGGGCTTGCGGGGTCACGGATGTCCTGGTCTTTTCCAACGATTGCGATGATGGCACGGATGCAATGCTGGACCGGCTGGAGGCCTTGGGCTGGCTGGCCCATGTCCGCAATCCGGGTCCTCATGCCGAGGGGCCGCAGTGGGCGGCGCTGAAGCAGGCCGACCGGCATCCTCTGGTGACGGAGGCGGACTGGGTGCTGCCGCTGGATGTCGACGAGTTCGTCAATGTCCATGCCGGCGACCGGACGATCCCTGCCCTGCTGGCCGCCTTGCCTGAAGCGACGGCAATCACGCTGACCTGGCGGCTTTTCGGCAATGCGGGTGTGGTCGAATTCAGGGATACCCCGCTGACCGAGACGTTCACCCACGCCGCTCCGTCCATCCTGCACTGGCCGTGGCGCGGCCTGCTGTTCAAGACCCTGGTCAGGAATGATGGCAGTTACGCCAAGCTTGGCGTGCATCGTCCGCGTGCCCCCGTGGCCGAGCGCCTGGCCGGGCAGCGGTGGTTCGATGGCTCGGGCCGGGAGTTGCCTGCGGCCTTTCACCGCGGGCGGATCTTCTCGGACGTCGGGCGCGACCACTACGGCCTTGTGCAGTTGAACCACTATGCTTTGGGGGCGGTGGAAAGCTTCCTTCTGAAGCGGGACCGCGGCCGGGCGGTGCATGCTGATGGCGGACTGGATGTGGGCTACTGGGTCGAGCGGAACTTCAGCGATGCAGAGGACCGGTCCATTCTGTCCCTGCAGAGCCGCGCCCTGCGCGAGACGCTGCGCATGGACCCGGTGCTGGGACCGCTGCACCAGGATGCCGTCGCCTGGCGGCACCAGCGGTTTCGTGCACTGATGCAAGAGGATGCCTGGCGCAGCTTCTACGGGCAGCTGCTGATGGCGGGGCCGACTCGGGTTCTTGACCGCGAGAGCGCCGAGGCAATCTGGAAGCCGCATCTGGTCCGCACCTAATCATGAAGCGTGAAATCCGGCAGGCCTGCAATCTTGGGTTGTACCGCAGGGGGATCGTTGCCGCCGAATGCGCGTCATGGCTGTAGACGTGGCAAATGTTTCCACCGCTAGGCCTTGTCGTGGCCGCAATCTGTCGCCAGAGTCTTTAGGCCAAAACCCCCTCACCCCATGCAGCATTCCGACAGTTTCCCGATGACCCCCGAAGTCCAGCCGCCCGCCTGGCAGCGCCCCATGCTGGAGATCGCCGAGGGCGATGGCGACTTTCTGCCGCTTGGGGACAAGCACTTTGCCTTCTTCGCCGAGGAACGGCCGCAGCTTCTGGTGACCTTCGAGGATGCCGCCGCCCTGCGTGAGCGGGAGGACCATCTGCCCGAACATTTCGCACTGGCGCAGAACCGGGGCTGGTCGATCCTGACAATCCTGGCCGAGGGCGAGACCTGGTGGCGCGACCCGGCGGTGTTTCGGTATTTCGACCGGCTGGCCGATGACGGGTTCCTGGAGGATTTCGACCGGGTGGTGTTCTATGGCGCGGGTCCTGCGGGCTATGCCGCGGCGGCCTACTCGATCACTGCGCCTCAGGCCGAGCTGGTGCTGGTCGCCCCCCGTGCGACGCTTGACCCGTCGCTTGCCGGCTGGGACGAACGCCACCGGATCGCGCGACGGATCAACTTCCGCGGCCGTTACGGCTATGCGCCGGACATGACGGAAAGTGCCTCGAAGGTCTGGCTGATCCATGACCCGCTGCACCAGCCCGACGCGATGCATGCGGCCCTTTTCCAGCGCCCCTGGGTCCACCCCTTGCACGCCCGCTATACCGGCGAGGGGACCGAGGACACCTTGCGCGAGATGAAGGTGCTGGACCGCATCCTGGAAGCCGCGATGGAGGGCAAGATGTCGTCCGAGCGGTTCTCGTGGCTGTGGCGCGGGCGGCGGTCGAACAGCAGCTACTTGCGGGCGGTGCTGGCGGCGGCGCGGCTGTCGGGCCACCCCCGGCGCGAGATCAAGATCTGCCGGTCGGTCACCTCACGGCTGAACGCCCCGCGATTCGCGCGGCGGCTGGAAGAGCTGACCGGAGACTCGGGCTAACCCGCATAGGCCTCGACCATGCTGGTGAGGTGGCCGGTGCGTTCCAAGGTCAGGACACGCATGCAGCCGTAGACCAGCAAGGGCTCGGCGCTGCCGCCCTTCATGGCATAGCCTTCGGCCTCGCAGGCCTTGTCGCGGAAGGTGATCCAGGCGCGCTGGGCCTCGCGCAGGGTTTCGGCCCCGCCCTGCTCCTCTTCGGGAAGATTCGCGTCCCAGTCTTCAAGCAGAGCCATCGCCTGCTGATAGGCCGCTTTCAGACCGGCATCGGCGGCCTCCCAATCGGCATAGGCGCAGGCGTTCAGGTCGACCTGGGCCATCGCATTGGCGCAGTCGACTTCCTGAGCGGCGGCGGGCAAGGCAAGGCAGGCGAACACAACCAGCGGACGGATCATTGGATGACTCCTTCGTTTCGCGATGATCCTTGCGCAGGTTGGCGCGCGATGCCACTGGAAACGGGGTCGGGTTTACGTTACCTGCCGGGCATGCATCAGATCACGCTTCGCCGCCCCGACGACTGGCACCTGCATCTGCGCGACGGCGCGATGCTGCAGGCCGTGCTTCCCGAAACCGCCCGCCATTTCGCCCGCGCCATCATCATGCCGAACCTGGTGCCGCCTGTGGTGACGCTGGACGACGCCGTGGCTTACCGGGACCGGATTCTCGCTGCCCTGCCCCATGGGATGACCTTCGAGCCCCTGATGACGCTTTATTTGACCGAGGGCACTGACCCGGCGGATGTCGAGCGCGCGGCGGCGTCGGGGCTGGTCAAGGCGGTGAAGCTTTACCCGGCGGGGGCCACGACGAACTCGCACTCCGGGGTGCGGGTCCTGACCAAGGTCATGCCGGTGCTGGAGAAGATGGCCGCGATCGGCCTGCCGCTGTGCACCCACGGCGAAGTCACGGACGCCCATGTCGACATCTTCGACCGTGAGGCCGTCTTCATCGACACCGTCCTTGATCCCCTGCGCCGACGCCTGCCCGAGCTGCGGGTGGTGATGGAGCATATCACCACCGAAGAGGGCGTCGCCTATGCGGCCGAAGGTGGCGACGGGCTGGCCGCGACGATCACCACGCATCACCTGATCATCAACCGCAACCATATCCTCGCGGGCGGGATCAAGCCGCATTACTACTGCCTGCCGGTGGCCAAGCGCGAAAAGCATCGACTGGCTTTGCGGAAGGCGGCCACCTCTGGCTCGCCGCGGTATTTCCTGGGCACCGACTCGGCCCCGCATGTCGATGCGCTGAAGGAACATGCCTGCGGCTGCGCAGGATGCTTTACCGCGACCAACACGATGTCCCTGCTGGCGCATGTCTTCGAGCAAGAGGGTGCGCTGGACCGGCTGGAGGGTTTCACCTCGCTGCACGGTCCCGCCTTCTACCGCCTGCCGGTGAACCAGGGCACTCTCACCTTGGAAAAGCGGGCCGAGGCCTGCACCTGGCCCGAGAAGATCCAGGCCGAGCCCGGCCCCGTCACCGTCTTCAACCCCGGCTTTCCCGTGCATTGGCACGTTCTGCCCTGACCGCTCCTCGATGACTTCGTCACTCGTCGCTGGCGCGAGGAGAAGCCGAAGGCGCACGACGAGCCTGCCCGAAAGGACACCGCATGATCCCCTCGACCTTCCCGCCCAAGGATGAAATCGCCCGGCTGACCGCCCGCGCCCTTCTGGAGATCAAGGCGGTCCACTTCAACGCCGAGACGCCTTTCACGCTGGCCTCGGGCCTGCCCAGCCCCACTTACATCGACTGTCGCAAGCTATCAGCTACCCGCGCATCCGGTCGGCGCTGATGGACTTCCTCTCGGTAACCGTGCTGCGCGAGGCGGGGTTCGAGGCCTTTGACAACATCGCAGGCGGGGAAACCGCAGGCATCCCCTTCGCCGCCCTTGTGGCCGAACGCCTCGCCTTGCCAATGACTTACGTACGGAAGAAGCCCAAGGGCTATGGCCGCAACGCCCGGATCGAAGGGGCGATGACCGAAGGCCAGCGCGTCCTGCTGGTCGAGGACCTGACCACCGACGGCGGCTCGAAGCTGTCCTTCGTCGATGCGATCCGCGAGACGGGGGCGACCTGCGGCCATACTGCCGTGATCTTCTACTATGGCATCTTCCCCGACACCGAGGCCAAGCTGGGCGCGCATGGCGTCAAGCTGCATCACCTGTGCACCTGGTGGGACGTGCTGGCCGAGGCGCGGGCGCAAGGGTCCTTTGACGCGGCCACGCTGGCCGAGGTGGAAAGCTTCCTGAAAGCCCCCCGCGCCTGGCAGGACGCCCGCAAGGCCTGATTCCCGCCCGACCCGTTCGCGCCGGTCGAAAACCCGCCTACTACGGCCTGCCGGGATAGCAAGGCCTAGGTTCCCGCTTCATCGCCGGGGCAAGATGTGGTAGGCTGAAACTTGTGGATAAGCGGCTTATGCACAGCTTTCCCCCAACCCAATCCACCGCCGGACATGCTAGGCGGTGGGCAGCAAAAACCAGAAAAGACGGCAGGGGGCAGACATGACCGAGATCACCGCACTACGGGCGATGGGGCCCGGCCCGATGGTTGCCGGCGCGTCTTCGGCTGCGTCCGAATCAGAGGTGCTGCCGCACAACATCGAGGCCGAGCAGCAGCTGCTGGGCGCGATCTTGACCAACAACGAAATCTTCGACCGCATCTCGTCCTTGGTGAAGGCCGAGCATTTCTTTGACCCGGTCCACCAGCGCATTTTCGAGGTCGCGGCGGCGCGAATCCTGAAGAACGCCCTGGCCTCGCCCGTGACGCTGAAGGCGTTTCTGGAGGATGACCAGGGCCTCAAGGAACTTGGCGGGCCGTCTTATCTGGTGCGTCTGGCGGGGGCCGCGATCTCGGCCTATGCGGCGCGGGACTATGCGCAGATGGTCTATGACCTGGCAGTCCGGCGCGAGCTGATCCAGCTGGGCCGGGACATCGCGGCGCAGGCGGCCAAGGTCGAGGTGGCGTCCGAGCCCAAGGACCAGATCATCGAGGCGGAACAGCGGCTTTACAAGCTGGGCGAACAGGGCGTTGCCGAGCGGGGGTTTCAAAGCTTTCTCAAGGCCGTAACCGACGCAGTGAATGTGGCCAACGCAGCCTATCAGCGCGACGGGGGCCTGGCGGGGATTTCCACCGGCCTGATTGACATGGACAAGAAGCTGGGCGGGCTGCACCCTTCCGACCTTCTGATCCTTGCCGGGCGTCCGTCGATGGGCAAGACCTCGCTTGCGACGAACATCGCCTTCAACATCGCCAAGGCGCACAAGCGCGGGCGGCTGCCGGATGGCGGCGAAGGGTCGGTCGAAGGCGGCGTTGTCGGGTTCTTCTCCTTGGAAATGAGCGCCGAGCAGCTGGCCGCGCGTATCCTGTCCGAAGCGGCCGAAGTCCCGTCCGAACAGATCCGCCGCGGTGACATGACCGAACAGGAGTTCCGCCGCTTCGTCGAGGCGGCAAAGTCGCTGGAGGCCTGTCCGCTGTACATCGACGACACCCCTGCCCTGCCGATCAGCCAGGTCGCGGCGCGGGCGCGACGGTTGAAGCGGACGCATGGGCTGGATGTGCTGATCATCGACTACCTGCAGCTTCTGAAGGGGACCTCCAAGGAAAACCGGGTCCAGGAGGTCAGCGAGATCACCCAAGGGTTGAAGGCCATCGCCAAAGAGCTGAACATTCCGGTCATCGCCTTGTCCCAGTTGTCCCGCGCCGTGGAAAGCCGCGAGGACAAGCGGCCGCAACTGAGCGACCTGCGGGAATCGGGCTCGATCGAGCAGGACGCGGACGTGGTGATGTTCGTCTACCGCGACGAATACTACAAGGAACGCGAAAAGCCCGGCGATCACGAGCTGGAAAAGATGGCGCAGTGGCAGTCGATCATGGAATCGGTGCATGGCAAGGCCGAGGTCATCATCGGCAAGCAACGCCACGGCCCCATCGGCACGGTGGAACTGTCGTTCGAGGGCCGCTTCACCCGCTTTGGCAACCTGGCAAAGCCCTGGCAGGGTCAGGGCGGGCCGGACGTGGGGTTCTAACCCTTCGCCCGGATCGGGTCTGCCAAGAGCCTGAGACCGTTCAGCACGACCAGCAGCGTCCCGCCTTCGTGGCCGAGGACAGCCAGCGGCAGCGGCAGTTCGAAGAAGAGGCTCCCGGTTACCAGCACGGCCATCGCGCCCAGGGCCAGCGTCAGGTTCTGCCGGATCACCCGCATCGTGCGGCGGGCCAGGCGGCGGGCGGCGGCCAGCTTCCTCAGATCATCGGCCATCAGGGCGACATCGGCGGCTTGCAGGGCCACCTCGCTGCCCGCCACACCCATCGCCACGCCGACATCGGCTCGTGCCAGAGCGGCGGCGTCATTCACGCCGTCGCCGATGAAGGCCACCTTGCCGCGTTTGGCCGCCGCATCGACCAGCGTGACCTTGTCGCCCGGCAGAAGACCTGCATGGATCTCGTCCGCGGCCAGGCCCAGCCGTTCACCGATCCGCGCCGCCACCGGGGCGCGGTCGCCGGTCATCATCAGGATGTCGGTCTTGCCCCCGGCCTTCAGCGCCACCAAAGCCTCGGCCGAGGTGGCGCGGGGTTCGTCGGCCACGGTGACAGCGCCAAGAACGCGCGAACCGCGCCCGACCAGGATCAGCGTTTCGGCCCCGTCGGCCAGACGCGCGACCTCGGGCGGCAAGGTGGCCCCCGTCCGCGCCAGCATCCGCGCGTTGCCGGCCCAGACCGGACCCTCGGCGTCGGCTCCGGTGATCCCCTCGCTGGGGTAGGAGCGGACATCCCGCACCTGGGTCGGGGTCAGCCCGCGTTCGGCCACCTCGCGGCGGATGGCGGCAGCGATGGGGTGCTCGGATTGCGCCTCAAGCCCCGCGGTGAGGGCCAGGAAGGCGTCCTCCTCCCCCTCCAGCACCAGGATATTGGTCACCGCAGCCAAGCCGGTGGTCAGCGTCCCGGTCTTGTCGAAGGCGAAGGTCCTGACCTCGGCCAGCCCCTCCAGCGCCGCGCCGCCCTTGAAAAGGACCCCGCCCCGCGCCGCCGCCGACAGCGCCGACAGGATCGCGGCGGGGACCGAGATCACCACGGCGCAAGGACTGGCCGCGACCAAAAGCGTGGCGGACCGATAAAGCGCCTCGCCCCCGTCATAGCCCACGGCGCGAAACCCGAACCAGGACAGAACCGAACCCACCAGCACCGCGATGGTGTAGCGCTGGCCAAACCAGTCCGAGAACCGCTCGGACGGCGATTTCATCGCCTGCGCCTCGGTCACCAGCTTGATCATCTGGGCAACCGTGCTGGTGGCCAGGGTCCGCGTCACCTCGACGGTCAGGATGCCGTCCAGGTTCACTGTGGCCTCATGCACCGGATCGCCCGGCACCTTCCGCATCGGCGCAGATTCCCCCGTCACCGTGCTTTCGTCCAGATGCCCCGAGCCTTCGGCCACCCGACCATCCACCGGCACCCGCGCTCCGGGGCGCAGGATGACACGGTCGCCCGGGGCAAGGTCGGCCACCGGGACCTCGACCACGCCCTCCGGCCCCAGACGCAGGGCGGTTTCCGGGCGCAGCTGCATCAGCGCCTCGACCGCGCGGCGGGCCTTGCCCATTGCCCGATGCTCCAGCGTCTGCGACAGGGAAAACAGCGCCAGCAGCACCGCACCTTCCAGCGCCGCCCCCACAGCCGCCGCCGCGAGGGCTGCGACGACCATCAGAAGGTCGATGTCCAGCCGGTGGTCGTCCCAAAGCTCGGACAGCGCCGTGCGCAACGGAGGCAGGCCACCGGACAGAAACGACACCCCCAGCGCGCCCCAGACCAGACCCGACGGCAAAGGCTGCAGGAAGGCGTCCAGCGTCGCGATGCCAAGGCCGATCCAGCACAGAAGCGTCAGATAAAGGTCCGCATCCTCGTCATGTTCCGTGCTGTGCTGGGACACTGGTGATCTCCCTTTTCCCGGACCCACCGTCGCGCAGGCGGCCGGAAAGGGCAAGCGCCCGCCCGGTCCAAGGTTTTCCCTTGACCCCGCCCCCGACCCGGTCGAAACAGCCGCATGGCGACTGGAACCCTGACGATTGACCTTGATGCGATTGCCGCGAACTGGCGCGCGCTGGACCGGATGACCGGTGCAGGCGTGCAGACAGCCGCGGTGGTCAAAGCCGATGCCTACGGGCTTGGCGTGACGCGGGTTGTCCGCGCCTTGGCCGCGGCGGGCGCCCGGCGCTTCTTCGTCGCCCAGGCCGAGGAAGGGGCTGCGGTGCGTCAGGCCCTGGGTCCCGGCCCGCAGATCGCGATCCTGTCGGGGCACATGGCAGGCGACACCGAGATGATCCATGACCTGGATCTGACGCCGATGCTGAACAGCCTGGAGCAGATCACCCGTCATCTGGAAGCACTCCCGGGACATCCCTTCGGCGTGCAGCTGGACACCGGCATGAACCGGCTTGGCGTCGAGATGCTGGAATGGCAGGCCGTGGCGCCGATCCTGGTCGATGCGGGGCCGGAACTCTTGATGAGCCACCTTGCCTGCGCTGACGAGCCCGACCATCCGCTGAACGAGGCCCAGCTTCGGACCTTCCTTGAGATGACCGATGGCACCGGCCTGCCCCGCAGCCTGGCGGCCACCGGCGGCATCCTTCTGGGTCCGCGCTATCACTTCGACCTGACCCGCCCCGGCGTCGGCCTTTACGGTGGCCAGCCCTATGAGGCCGCGATCCCCGCACTGACCCTGTCACTGCCGGTGATCCAGACCCGCGAAGTCGCCGTGGGCGAAGCGGTGGGCTACGGCTGCACCTGGGTCGCCGACCGGCCCTCGATCATCGCCACCGTGGCGGCGGGGTATGCCGACGGCTTGCCCCGGACGCTGTCCAACACGGCGCAGCTTTGGGACGGCGACACGCCCTGCCCGCTGGTCGGTCGCGTCTCGATGGACATGATCACGGTGGACATCACCCACCTGCCCGAAGTGCCGCGCAGCCTGGACATTCTGGGGCCGAACCAGCCGGTCGACGCATTGGCCGGTCTGGCCGGGACCATCGGCTATGAGCTTCTGACCGCGCTTGGCCCGCGCTACACCCGCCGCTACCAGGAGCGCAGCTTATGATCGAGGCGACCCTGGGGTCGCTGGGCCGTCCTGTGCTGCAGGCCGTGGCCGCGGTCGGGCGCGTGACACTGTTTGCCGCAGCGATCATCGGCCACATCCTGCGCCCACCCTTCTACCTGCGCGAGTTGGGGTCTTCGCTGTTGCAGATCGGCTGGTATTCGCTGCCCGTCGTCGGCCTGACCGCCATCTTCACCGGCGGCGCGCTTGCCTTGCAGATCTATGCCGGCGGGTCGCGCTTCAACGCCGAATCCGTCGTACCCTCGATTGTCGCCATCGGCATGACGCGCGAGCTTGGGCCGGTCCTGGGTGGTCTGATGGTCGCGGCCCGGGTGGCAAGTTCCATCGCTGCCGAGATCGGGACGATGAAGGTCACCGAACAGATCGACGCGCTGGTGACCCTGTCGACCAACCCCCTGAAATACCTTGCCGTTCCGCGGGTGCTGGCTGCGACCCTGTCGATGCCCGTGCTGGTGGCCGTGGGCGACGCCATCGGGATCATGGGCGGCTGGCTGGTCGGGATCACCCGGCTGGACTTCAACTCGGCCGCCTATCTGAAGAACACGGTGGACTTCCTGGAAGGCTGGGACATCGGCTCGGGCCTCGTGAAAGGCGCGGTCTTCGGTTTCATCGTGGCGCTGATGGGCTGCTATCACGGCATGAACTCGGCCCGCGGGGCGCAGGGCGTGGGGGCGGCGACCAAGGCCGCCGTGGTCTCGGCCAGCGTGCTGATCCTGGCGGCCAACTACATCCTGACCGAAGTGTTCTTCTCGTCATGATCGAACTTGCCCAGGTGCATAAGCGGTTTGGCGAGAACCGGGTGCTGCAAGGGGTGAACCTGAGCATTGCGTCGGGAACCTCGATGGTGATCATCGGCGGCTCGGGGACGGGCAAGTCGGTGCTGTTGAAATGCATCCTGGGCCTGGTGCATCACGACAGCGGCACGATCACGCTGGACGGCCAGGACGTGACCAAAGGCGACCGCGACGCCTTTCTTGCGCGGTTCGGGATGCTGTTTCAGGGCGGCGCGCTGTTTGACTCGCTCAAGGTCTGGGAGAACGTCGCCTTCCGCCTGGTCCGTGGCCCCAAGGCCCTGCCCAAGGTCCAGGCGCGCGAGATCGCCATCGAAAAGCTGCGCCGCGTCGGGTTGAAGCCCGCCGTGGCCGACCTTTTCCCCGCCGAACTGTCGGGCGGGATGCAAAAGCGCGTGGGCCTTGCCCGTGCCATCGCGGCCGAGCCCGAGATCATCTTCTTCGACGAACCCACCACCGGGCTGGACCCGATCATGGCCGGCGTGATCAACGACCTGATCCGCGAGATCGTGACCGAGATGGGCGCGACCGCGATGACCATCACCCACGACATGTCCTCGGTCCGCGCGATTGCCGACAATGTGGCGATGCTGCACGGCGGTGTCATCCGCTGGTCAGGGACCGTCGCGGAAATGGACGCAACGTCCGACGCTTACGTGCAACAATTCATCCACGGCCGCGCCGAGGGGCCCATCGAATCCGTGCGATGACCTTCGCTTTGAAGGGCGCGCGCCCCGGTCGATGCCAGCCAAGGGCCACCGCCGATGAAATACCTCAACCTCGCCCTCCTGATCCTCTTCCCCATCGCCTGGTTCGCCCCGCTTCTGCGTGCCGCCCTTCTGCCGATCTTCGGGATGGACGAGGTCAGCGTGATCACCGGCCTGCAAAGCTTGTGGGAGTCCGATGCGGCCCTTGCCCTCGTCGTCACCTTCCTTGCGGTCTTTGCGCCCTATGCCAAGACCATCGGGTTGGCCCTTCTGCACTGGAACCTGCTCAGCCCGAAGACGCTGCCAGTGCTGGACATCCTGGGCAAGCTGGCCATGGCCGATGTCTTCCTGATCGCGCTTTACATCGTCATCGCGAAAGGCGCGGGCTATGTGACCATCGAAACCGCGTGGGGCCTTTACCTCTTTACCGGCTGCATTCTGGCGCAGGTCCTGATCGCGTGGAAATCGAAGCCAACGGCCTGACCGAAGTGCAACCCGAATTCCTTCCTCAAGGAACTTCGGAAGAATTCTCCATAAAACTGTTGTCGACCCGACGCCTTGATACTGCCCAAAAGTCCGGCCACTGTCCCGCACCATGAAACAGACCGCCTCGTTCACCTGCACTGTCTGCGGAGCCGCCTATCGCAAATGGGCCGGCAAATGCGATGCCTGCGGTGGGTGGAACACCATCGTCGAAGAGGCCCCGCTGTCCGCCGGCCCGAAATCGCTGGGGGCCAAAGGCCGCCAGATCCCGCTGACCGACCTTGCGACCGAGGAAGCCCCGCCACCCCGCGCCTCATCGGGAATTGATGAGCTGGACCGCGTGCTGGGCGGCGGGCTGGTCCCGGCCTCGGCCATCCTGGTCGGCGGCGATCCGGGGATCGGGAAGTCCACGCTTCTTTTGCAAGCCGCAGCAAGTTTCGCCCGCAAGGGGCTGAAATGCCTGTATATCTCGGGCGAGGAAGCCAGCGCCCAGGTTCGGATGCGCGCACAGCGACTGGGGCTGACTGATGCCGCCGTGCAACTGGGGGCCGAGACCAACCTGCGCGACATCCTGACGACGCTGGATGCCGAGCGCCCCGCGCTGGCCATCATCGATTCCATCCAGACCATGTGGCTGGACAGTATCGAGGCAGCTCCCGGCTCGGTCTCTCAGGTTCGCGCCTCGGCGCATGAGCTTGTCACCTTCGCCAAGCGGCGCGGCGTGGCGATCATTCTGGTCGGCCACGTCACCAAGGACGGCCAGATCGCCGGGCCGCGCGTGGTCGAGCACATGGTCGACACGGTGCTTTACTTCGAGGGCGAGCGTGGCCACCAGTTCCGCATCCTGCGCGCGGTGAAGAACCGCTTCGGCCCCGCGGACGAGATCGGCGTCTTCGAGATGACCGGCGGTGGTCTTGCCGAAGTGCCCAACCCCTCGGCGCTGTTCCTGGCCAACCGCGACCAGCCCGCTCCGGGGTCCGCCGTCTTTTCCGGGATCGAAGGGACCCGCCCGGTCCTAACCGAGATCCAGGCCCTTGTCGCGCCGTCGACCCTTGCCAGCCCGCGCCGCACGGTCGTGGGGCTGGACAGCGGACGGGTGTCCACGATCCTTGCCGTCCTCGAGGCCCGCTGCGGCATTCCCTTCGCCGGGCTGGACGTGTTCCTGAATGTCGCGGGCGGCCTGCGCGTGAACGAACCTGCCGCCGACCTTGCCGTCGCGGGGGCGCTTTTGTCCGCGCGTGAGGATGTGGCAATCCCGCCCGACATGGTGCTTTTCGGAGAGATCAGCCTTTCCGGGGCCTTGCGTCCGGTGGGCCAAACGGAAAACAGGTTGAAAGAAGCCTCGAAACTTGGTTTCTCACAGGCGACTGTGCCGTCCCATTCGAAGATCGAGGGGGCCACAGGTCTGACGGTGCGGCAGATGCCCGACCTGACGGCGTTTGTGGGCGAAATGTTCGGGGCGGGATAAGCCCTTGCAAAGAATGGGAACGGGGACTTAAGCGATGGAAAATCTGACCGCAGTCGATGGTGGTGCGGCGCTTATCATCATCATTTCGGCCATTCTCGCCTTCTCGCGCGGGCTGGTCCGCGAACTGATGGCGATCCTTGGCTGGATCGGGGCCGCCATCGCCGCCTACTACTTCGCGCCCGGCGTCCAGCCCTTGGTGAAAGAGCTGCCGGTGGTGGGCGAATTCCTGTCCGACAGCTGCGAACTTTCCGTGGTCGCGGCCTTTGCCGGCGTCTTCGTCGTCGGCCTGATCGTCGCGGCCCTGTTCACCCCTCTCTTCGCCGGTGCCGTGCAGCGGTCGGCCCTGGGCGGGATCGACCAGGCGCTTGGCTTCCTGTTCGGCGCGGCGCGCGGCATTCTGCTGATTGCCATCGCCTTCATCGTCTATGACCGGGTCCTGTCGGGACAGCAGATCGCGATGATCGACGAGTCCCGCACGGCACTGGTCTTCGCCAACTTCCAGGCCCAGATCGACCAGAACATTCCCTCGGACGCGCCGGGCTGGATCGTCGACCGCTACAACGACCTGACCAACGTCTGCGCCCCGGGCGGAGCACCGACCCTGCAGACGCCGCCCGCCTCGGAAGCGCCCGCCACCGAAGCGCCCGCGACCGAGGCTCCTGCAACCAATCCGTGATCCCAAAGGGCGTTTCGGGGCGTGACAGCCCCGACCCGCTGCCTTAAACAGCGGGCCTAAGCCCAAGGTAGGATTCGGACGCATGGCTCCCTTCCGCTCGCACCCCTTCGATGACGACAAGCTGAAGGAGGAGTGCGGGATATTCGGCGTCGTCGGCGTCGCCGATGCCTCGAACTTCGTCGCCCTTGGCCTGCACGCGCTCCAGCATCGCGGGCAAGAAGCGGGCGGGATCGTCAGCTACCACCCCGACCACGGCTTCAACTCGGCCCGCCGCTTTGGCTATGTGCGCGACAACTTCACCAAGGCCGACGTGATGGACACCCTGCCGGGGCAGCTTGCCATCGGCCATGTCCGCTATTCCACCGCCGGGTCCAAAGGGGCCACAGCGATCCGCGACGTGCAGCCGTTTTTCGGCGAATTCTCGATGGGTGGCTGCGCGATCGCACACAACGGCAACCTCACCAACGCCTCGGCCCTGCGGCGGGAACTGATCGAGCGCGGGTCGATCTTCCAGTCCTCGTCGGACAGCGAGTGCATCATCCACCTGATGGCACGATCGATCCAGAAGTCGCTGGCGGAACGGATCAAGGACGCGCTTCGCCGGGTCGAGGGCGCCTTCAGCGTCGTCGCGATGACCCGCACCAAACTGATCGGCGTCCGCGACCCCCTGGGCGTTCGACCGCTGGTCCTGGGCCGGATCGGGGATCACGGCTGGGCCCTGTCGTCGGAAACCTGCGCGCTGGACATCATCGGCGCCGACTTCGTCCGCGAAATCGAACCCGGCGAGATGGTGGTGATCGAGGGCAACAAGGTGGAATCGACCCGCCCCTTCACCCCGGCCAAGTCGCGCTTCTGCATCTTCGAAAACGTGTATTTCTCGCGCCCCGACAGCATCATCGGCGGCCGCTCGGTCTATGAAACCCGTCGGCAGATCGGCGTCGAGCTGGCCATTGAAGCGCCGGTCGATGCCGACCTTGTCTGCCCGGTTCCCGACAGTGGCACGCCGGCCGCCATCGGCTACAGCCAGCAATCCGGCATACCCTATGCGATGGGGATCATCCGCAACCAGTACATGGGCCGCACCTTCATCGAGCCCACGGACAGCATCCGCAACATGGGCGTGCGGCTAAAGCTGAACGTCAACCGCGCGCTGATCAAGGGCAAGCGGGTGATCCTGGTGGATGACAGCGTGGTGCGCGGCACCACCAGCCGCAAGATCAAGGACATGATCCTTGAGGCGGGCGCGGCCGAGGTCCACTTCCGCATCGCCTCTCCCCCCACCGCCTGGCCCTGCTTTTACGGTGTGGATACGCCCGAACGGTCGAAACTCCTGGCCGCGACGATGTCCGAGGACGAGATGCGCGACTGGATCGGCGTCGACAGCCTGAAGTTCATCTCGCTCGACGGCCTCTACCGCGCCGCCGGTGAGGCCGAAGGCCGCAACGCCGCCGCTCCGCAATACTGCGACGCCTGCTTCTCGGGTGACTACCCGGTCGCGCCCTCGGACAAGATCGAGGAAGGCTTCGAGATGAAGGCGGCAGAGTAATCCGTGTCGCTGGCCCCGGACCGGCGCTGGCAAAGGTTCACGGACACGGATTACCGCTGCCCCTGCTGCGGCAAAGCGGTGCAGGGCGTGCTGGATGTGGGCTACGACCACCCGGACGCCTGGCCGCATGCCTCCTACCGCCGGACGGGGGGCACAGTGACGGTCGGTCAAGACAGGCTGACACAAGACCTCTGTTCAATGGGCGACCGGCTTTACCTGCGCGGCCTCCTCACCCTGCCAATTCAGAACACTGACGTGTCTTTTGCGTTCGGCCCTTGGGCGGAAGTGCCGGCCGAGACGTTCCAGGCCTATCGCGCAGCTTTCGGAACCGACGCCGAGGCCGCGCTTGGTGCACGGCAAGCCCGGCTTGCGAACGCCTTGCCCGGCTTTCCGGGCAGCGTCGGCCTGGCGCTGACCATCCGGTTTTCTGGCGGCTCCGACCGGCCGCAGTTCGCCGTGCAGCCTCCTGCCGACCTTAGCGCAGCGCAGCGGGACAGGATCAGCTTCGATCAGCTTCTGGACATCTACGCGACCTTTGGCCAAGACCTCCGCCCGCATCTCGGAGAACCCTGATGGCACCCGAAGTCGACGCCTACCTCGCCGCCCTGCCCCCGGACCAGCGCGAGGCTCTGACCGCCCTCCGCGCCCGCCTGCAGTCCCTCCTCCCCGACCACCTGGAAGTCATGTCCTACGCCATGCCCGGCTTCCGCCAGCCCGGGCCGAAGGGCAAGATGGTCATCGGCTACGCGGCCTTCGCGCGCCACCTCGGTCTCTATCCCCATTCCGGCACCGTGATCCCACAGATCGACTGCACGCCGTTCAAGACCTCGAAATCCGGCGTCCTCTTTACTCCCGACCAGCCGCTGCCCGACTTCTTGCTCAAGGCAATCCTCGCAACGCGCCAAGCCGAGATCGCTGCGGGCTATGGTCGCAAGGCTTAGACCGCGCCCCCCCTTGCCCTTTCATACTGGTCCAAATATCCCCGCCGGAGGCTCCGACAGCTTCCAGAAGGACTGACCCATGACCCAGAAGATCGCTCTTGTCACTGGCGCCTCGCGCGGCTTGGGGTCTGCCATCGCCGAACAGCTGGCGCTGCGCGGCTGGCATGTGGTGGCCGTCGCTCGCACTGTGGGCGGGCTGGAGGAGTTGGACGACCGCGTCAAACGCGCAGGCCTTCCGGGCGCGGGCGGGCTGACGCTGGCCCCGATGGACGTGACCAACGATGATGCGATGCGTCACCTCTGCCGCAGCATCCATGACCGCTGGGGTGGCATTGGCCTCTGGGTCCATGCCGCGATCCATGCAGCCCCGCTTTCGCCCGCCGGTCACATCGACCAGAAGGACTGGGAGAAGTCGCTTGCTACCAACGCCCGCGCTACGGGCATGCTGATCCCGATGGTCGAGCCTCTGCTGAAAGCGCATGCGGGCACGGCCCTTTTCCTTGACGACCCCCGCGCCGGTCAGCCGTTCTTCGGGTCCTACGGGGCCACAAAGGCCACGCAGATGGCCCTTGCCCGTAGCTGGCTGGCCGAGACGGCAAAGCACGGCCCGCGCGTGGTCATCGCCGAACCAAAGGGCCTGCCAACCGCCACCCGCGCGCGGTTCTTCCCCGGCGAGGACCGGACGAAACTGGCCGACGTCCCGGCCGAAGCGGCCCGGATTCTCGACGACCTGTGATCTTGGACCCCAAATTCCTTACGTAAGGAATTTGTCAAATTTCTTGCTCAAGAAATTTGGACCTACCCCGCCAGCGCCGCGTCGATGGCCGACCACAGCACCTCGACCTGCTCCACCCCCACCGACAGCCGGATGAACCCGTCCGCCACGGCGTCCCCCCAACGCGCCCGACGCTCGGCCGCAGTGTGGACGCCGCCAAAGCTGGTGGCCTGCTCGATCAGCGGGCAACGGGCGAGGAACCCTTCGGCCTCAGCTTCCCCCGCCATTTCGAACCCGATCAGGAAGCCCCCGTTGGTCATCTGCGTGCCGACCGCCTTGTGCGAGGCGTCGCCCGGCAGCCCCGGATAGCGCACGCCCCGCACTTTGGGATGCACCGCCAGACGTTCGGCGATCACCGCAGCCGAGGCGCACATCCGCGACAGTCGCACCTCAAGCGTCTCCAGCCCGCGGTGGACGAGGTAGGCCTCGAACGGGCCGGGCACCGACCCCGACTGCCGCCGCCACTCGCGAATCCGGGCCATCAGGTTCGCATCCCGCCCCGCCACATGACCGAAAAGCGCGTCCGAATGACCTGCCGGCGCCTTGGTATCGGCGGCGACCACCAGGTCGGCCCCCAGGTCCAGCGGGCGCTGCAACAGGGGCGTCATCGTCGTGTTGTCGGCAAGCAGCAACGCACCGGCGGCATGCGCCTTGCGGGCCAGCGCGGCGATGTCGACCGTGTCGAGACCGGGGTTCGAGGGCGTCTCGATATAGATCACCTGAAAGCCCGTGAAATCGGCAGCCTCCATCTCCAGCGTCGGGATCTGGACGACCTCGACCCCGTAGACCTGCAGCAGGTCGCGCCCCAGAAGACGGGTCACGTAGTAGCCATCCGACGGGATCATCACCTTGGCCCCGGCCTTCAGGCAGCAGACCAGCGCCGCCGTGATCGCGGCCATGCCGGAGGGGAAGGACACGACCTCGGCCCCCTCCAGGATCGCAAGCTGCGCCTCGACCGCGTCCCAGGTGGGCTGACCAGAGCGACCGTAGTAGTGCGCGGCCCCCTGCGCCTGCGGCAGATGGAAAGTGGTCGCGACCGAAATCGGGGGCACGACCGGCTCGCCCAACGAGAGGCCCGCCTTCCGGTGATGCAAGAGGCGAGCAATCCTGGCGTCGGTTTCGGCGGTCATGGCGGTTCCTGCGAAATCAAGGGCTTGGCGGCGGGACTTCACCAGACGCTAGCGCGTCGGCCCGCGCGCCTCAACCCCTCACTCCAGCCGGGCCGGGAAGCCAGGCGCGCGCAAGTCCGTGCCGAGGAGGTCCTCCAAAAGCTTGGCGATCATCGGCGACTGCGCTTCACCGCCATAGGCCGCTTTGGCCGCGATGTAGGTCTGGTTGGTCATCGACGCGAGATCCAGCGGCACGCAGAACTCTTTCCCGAAGCCAAGCGCAAAACCCAGGTCCTTCAACGCCAGATCGATGTTGAACGCGATGTCGTAAGAGCCGTTCAGGATCAGCGCGCCTTCCGTCTCATGCACGAAACTGTTTCCAGAACTGGCTGCAATCGCATGCCAGGCCTGACCCAGATCCAGCCCGCCACGCTTGGCCAGCATCAGCGCCTCGGAGGTGGCTTTCAGATGGATGAAGGCCAGCATGTTGGTGATCACCTTGATGATCGACGACGACCCCAAAGGCCCCATGTGGAAGATCCGGTCGCCCATCGCCTGCATGGCCTTGGTGTGCAGATCATAGAGGTCGCGGTCCCCACCCGCCAGCATGGTGATCTTGCCCTGATGGGCCAGATGCACCCCGCCGGTCACGGGAAGCTCCATCATCCGGACGCCGCCTGCTTCGGCCACGGCGGCCAGTTTCAGCACTTCGTCGCGGCCGAGTGTCGACATCTCGACCCAGGACGCACCCGGCTTCATGTGCGGCAGGGTGTTGCGCAACACGCGCTCTGATACGGCGGGGGACGGCAGGCAGGTGATGACATGGTCCACCGATGCGGCCACAGCTTCGGCACTGGACGCAAGCGTCGCCCCTTGTGCCACCAGAGGATCGGCCAGGCTTGGGTTAAGGTCATAGACCGTGACCTTGAAGCCAGCCTTAACCAGACAGCCCGCGCAGGCCGCACCAAGGTTGCCAAGGCCGATATATCCGTAGTGCATTTGTCCCTCTTTCCCGCAGCTTGGCAGGCTTATTTGAAGTAGATGTTATACCGCTTGCGGATCATCGCGTCGATTTCGGGGTCCACCCGGCAGCCGGCCTTGGCAAGGATCGCGTTCTTCCGGGCGATGGCGGTGTCCAGAAGCAGAGGTTTGCCGGCCTCGTTCCATTCCTTTGGCGACATCCGGTTGCCGACGTTGGGGTAGATGTATTCCGTCTGCATCAGCTTCAGCGTCTGATCCGACCCGAGATAGTGCCCCGGGCCGCCCAGGCAGACCTCTTTCATCGCGTCGATGCTGGTGCTGTCCGGCGTGACGTCGATCCCGCGCACCAGGCGCATGGTCTGCCCCAGAAGGTCGTCGCCCAGGACCAGCGATTCAAGGCAGAAGCCCAGCAGCGAGGCATGCATCCCCACCGCCTCGTAGCACATGTTCAGGCCCGCAAGACCGGCGAGCGCGTTGGTGATCCCCTGCTCCCAGCCCGCCTGCATATCCGGCAACTTGGAGTCGCTGATCCCCGAGGCGGCGCCCCCCGGCAAGTCGTAGAACCGGTGCATCTGCGCGCAACCGGCGGTCAGAAGCGCCTGTTCGGCCGACCCGCCCGACATCGCGCCCGTTCTTAGATCGGAAACAAAAGGCCAGGTCCCGAAGATCGCCGGAGCCCCGGGCTTTATCGCGTTCACATAGACCACACCCGCCAGACATTCCGCCACCGCCTGTACGATGGTCAGCGCGATGGGCGCGGGCGCGGTGGCCCCGGCCTGCCCGGCCGACAGAAGCAGCATCGGCATCCCGCGCCGGATGCAATCCTCCATCGTGATGCAGGACTCCTCGGCGAATTTCATCGGGGGGACGACGAAGCAGTTCGAATTGCTGACGAAGGGCCGTTCCAGCCACTTCTCCTCGCCACCCGCAACCATGTGGATCAGATCGAAACAATCGGCCACGTGGCTGGGGTCCGAGAAACTGGTTCCGACGTGCTTCACCGTCCCGGCAAGGCTGCCGTACAGCGTGTTGAGGTCCATCTCCTTGTTGTCCATCACATCCCGGCAGACCATCGTGCGCTGGTAGAAGTGGATGTTGTCCAGGTTGTCGACCAGCCGCGCCGCGTCATACAGGTCCTGAGCGGTCGATTCGCGATACTCGTTGGTCACCGGATCGACGATATGCACCGCAGCGCCCGCGGTGCCGTAGTGAACGTTGGTGCCGCCAAGATGCAGGTCGTACTTCGGGTCGCGGGCGTGCAGGGTGATGTTGCGGGCAGCGATGGCCAGCATGTCCTCGACCAGAGCGCGGGGAAAGCGGATGCGGCCGTCATCACCCAGGATCGCCCCCGCCTCGGTCAGAAGCTTCACGCCCGACGGCGGGGCCTGGCTAAGGCCGATCTCTTCCAGCGCGTCCAGTGCCGCGGCGTGAATCTGCTGGACCCCGGCCTCGGTCAGCGGCTTGTACTGGCCACCGGGCAGGCCGGGGCGGACGGGCCGCATTTCGTCCGTCAGCGGGGCGGCGCGCATGGCCACGCGGGCCTGCCGCCCACCCGATCGACGGGCGCGGGCGGGTTCGCAGGTCTCGCCCGGAAGGTCGGAGAGGTCGGTCATGCCTTTACCCTTTCAGAGTTCGGATCGTGCATCGGGACAAGTGAGGCGATGGCCGCATGGCGCTGGCCCGCGACCTCGATCGCGTAGGTAGAGCCGAGGATGTCGGCGTCGCTTTGCCCCTTGGCGGGGACATAGCCCAGACCAATGGCGCCGCCCAGGAAGTGGCCGTAGTTGCCGCTGGTCACCGGCCCGACGATTTTTCCATCCCGGACAATGGCTTCGTTGTGGAAAAGCAAAGGCTCGGGGTCCTTCAGGCGGAACTGAAGCAGCTTGCGGCCCAGGCCTTCGTCTTCGCGCCGCAAAACGGCGTCTCGCCCCAGGAAGGCCGGTTTCTTGCGGCTGACCGTGAAGCCAAGACCTGCCTCAAGCACATGGTCCTCATCGGTGATGTCATGGCCCCAGTGCCGGTAAGCCTTCTCGATCCGGCAGCTGTCCAGCGTGTGCAAGCCGCAGAGTTTAAGGTTCGGTGCGGCCTCCATCAGCGCCTCGAAGACATGGGCGGTCTGATCGGTGGGTATATACAGCTCCCACCCAAGCTCGCCGACGTAGGTGACGCGATGGGCGCGGGCAAGGCCCATGCCGACCTCGATTTCCTTCGCCTGCCCAAAGGGATGCGCGATGTTGCTAAAGTCGTTGGGCGAGACCTTGGCCAGAACCTCCCTCGCCTGCGGACCCATCAGGCACAGCACGCTTTCGGCGGCGGTGACATCGGTGATCACGGCGAAATCGTCGCCAAGATGTGCGCGCATCCACGCAAGGTTACGCTGCAGCGTCGCGCCGGGGACGACGGCCAGATAGGCGGTCTCGGACAGGCGCGTCACGGTAAGGTCGGCCTCTATCCCACCGCGATCATTGAGGAACATCGTATAGACGATCCGTCCAACTGGCACATCCATCTGGGCCGAGGAAATTCGGTTCAGATAGGCACAGGCGTCGCGGCCTTCGATCCGGATCTTGCCGAACGAGGTCATGTCGAAAAGACCCGCGGCTTCGCGCACCGCCATATGCTCTGCGCGCTGGTTGTCGAACCAGTTCTGCCGCTTCCAGGAGTAGCGGTAGTCCCGCTCCTGCCCCTCATTCGCGAACCAGTTGGCGCGTTCCCAGCCCGCGACCTCGCCAAAGACCGCCCCACGCGCCTTCAGATGCTCGTGGATCGGGCTGCGACGGACGCCCCTTGATGTGACCACCTGCCGATAGGGGAAGTGGTCGGCGTAGAGGAGGCCCAGCGTCTCGGTCACCCGCTCTTTCAAATAGCGGCGGTTCTTCTGGAAGGGTTGCGCGCGGCGGATATCGACTTCCCATAGGTCAAAGGGCGGCTCGCCCTCGGTGATCCAGTGCGCCAGCGCCTGACCAGCCCCGCCCGAGGACACGATGCCGATGGAATTGTATCCAGCCGCGATCCAATAGCCCTGCACCTCGGGCGCCTCACCCAGATAGTAGCGGTCGTCGGGGGTAAAGCTTTCCGGTCCGTTGAAGAAGGTATGGATGCCTGCGGTCTGGAATAGGGGCATCCGGTTCATCGCGTGTTCCAGGATGGGCATGAAGTGGTCCCAGTCCTCGGGCAGCGTGTCGAACTCAAAGTCCTTGCGGATGCCCTCCATGCCCCAGGGCTTGGCCTTGGGCTCGAAGGCCCCCAGCATCATCTTGCCAGCGTCCTGCTTGTAATAGGCGCATTCGTCCGGCACCCGCAGGACCGGCAAATCCTTAAGCCCGTCAACGGGTTCGGTGACAAGGTAGAAGTGCTCGCAAGCATGCAGCGGCAGCGTGACCCCATTCTGTGCCGCAAGATCCCGGCCCCACATGCCACCACAGTTGACGATGACATCGGCCTGGATATGCCCCGGCCCCTCGGCGGTTTCGTAGTCCACTCCGGTGACGCGCCCGCCGGCCGTCGTCACACGCGTCACGAGCGCGCCCTCGAAGATCTTCGCCCCCCGCATCCGCGCGCCCTTGGCCAGCGCCATCGCGATGTTGGCCGGATCACATTGTCCATCAAGCGGCAACGCCACGGCCCCCACGACGCCGTCGATGTTCAGGTGCGGGTACTTCGCCTTCGCCTCCTGCGGGCTGATCTCATGCACCTCGACATCGAAGATCCGCGCCACGGTGGCCTGTCGCAGCAACTCCTCATGCCGCTCGGACGTCAGCGCGACCGAGATGCTGCCCACCTGCTTCATCCCCGTCGCGACCCCGGTCTCCGCCTCCAGCCCGCGGTACAGATCGGCCGAATACTTGGCCAACCGCGTCATGTTCGCGCTGCCCCGCAGCTGCCCTATCAGCCCCGCCGCGTGCCACGTCGTCCCGCTGGTCAGCTTCCGCCGCTCCAGAAGCACGACATCGGTCCAGCCCGCCTTGGCCAGATGGTAGGCCACCGAACAGCCCGAGACCCCGCCCCCGATCACCACCGCCCGCGCCTTGGTTGGAATCTCAGCCATCACTCAGGTCTTTCATCTGTCCAAAAATATCCCACGGGGGTCCGGGGGTGTGAAACCCCAGGTGCGCCCGCTGTCACGCGCGGATGCGCTCGTTCTTCGCGTCCCAGGCCGGACCATCTGGCAGTACCGTGGCCTTCACACGGTCGCCGAAGATTTCCACCTCGACCTCGGTCCCCGCCACTGCAAGGTCCGCCCGCAGCATGCCCAGCGCCATCGAGTGCCCGACCCGGTAGCCCCAGGCGCCCGAGGTCGTCTCTCCCACCACCTGACCCTGATGCCAAAGCGTGGACATATAGGGCGCGTCGCACTCCCCGGCCTCGACCTTCAGCGACACGAACCGCTTCTTCACGCCCTGCTGCTTCTCGGCCGCCAGCGCCGCCTTGCCGGGGAAATTGTGGTTCCAGTCGATGAACCGCTCGAGGCCCCCCTCCAGCAGCGAGTAGTCGGTCGACAGATCGCCCTTCCACGCCCGATAGCCCTTTTCGATGCGCAAGGAATTCAGCGCTTTCATGCCAAAGGGCTTGGCCCCCCCGGCCAGAAGCGCGTCCAGAATCGCAGGGGCATCCGCAGTGTCGCAGTGGATTTCCCAGCCAAGCTCACCCGCGAAGGACACCCGGACCAGCGCCACGTCCTTGCCCGCGACCTTCGCGTCATACTGGACCGACAACCAGGGCCGAGTCAGATCGGCCTCGGCGATCCGCGCAAGCAGGTCACGCGCCTTCGGCCCGGTCACGATGAAACAGGACACCGCGTCCGAGTGATCCTCGATCACGCAGCCCTCGGGCAGCCCCCTCCGCAGCACATCCGCGTCATGCCATTGCGCCACGGCGGCGGTGATCAGCCCGACCTGATCCTCACCCTGCACCATGCAGGACATCTCGGTCACGATCCGGCCCCGGTCATCGGCAAAATAGACCAGGCCAATCCGCCCCTCAGCCGGAAGGCGCGAGGCGGTCAGACCCGCCACATGCGCCTTTGCCCCGGGCCCCTTGACCACAAGGCGCGAGAAACCCGGCAGGTCAAGGACCCCGACCCCATCCCGCACCGCCTCGCATTCGGCCTTGATCCGGGCCTCCCACGGGCCAGAGCGCCCCCAGGTCTGCGTCGCTTCCCAGCCCGTGTCGTCGCCCGGCGCGGCATACCATTCCGCCCGTTCCCAGCCGTTGTAGGGCGCGAACTGCGCGCCCAGCGTCTTCAACCGGTCATGGACGGGGGAAAGCCGACGGTCCGCCCCGGCAGGCCAGCGCGCCATGGGGAAATGCATTCCGTATTCATGGCCGTAGACTTCCTTGCCCTTGGCGATCAGGTAATCCTGATCCTCCCACCCGGTGAAGCGGCGCGGGTCGCAGGACCACATGTCCCATTCCGTGCCACCTTCCGTCACCCATTCCGCCAGCACCTTGCCCGCCCCGCCCGCCTGGCAGATGCCGAAGGTGAAGACGCAGGCCTCGAATGCATTCGGCACCCCCGGCATCGGGCCGATCAGCGGGTTGCCGTCGGGAGTATAGGGGATCGGACCATTGATCACCTTGGTCAGGTTCGCCTGCTGCAAAAGCGGCACCCGCGCCATCGCGTCATTGATGTGCCATTCAAGCCGCTCCAGATCATCGGGGAAGAGCTGGAACGAAAAGTCCTCGGGCATCGGGTCGTCCGGCGTCGCCCAATGCGCCCGGCAGGGGTTCTCGTAGGGGCCAAGGTTGAAGCCCATCTTCTCTTGCCGCAGGTAGTAGCTTGAATCGACGTCGCGCAGCAAAGGCAGCTTGTGGCCGACCTCTTTCGTCCACGCCTCCAGCTCCGGTATCGTGTCAAAGAGCATATACTGGTGGCTCATCACCATCATCGGCACCCGGCGGCCGAACATGGCGCCGACCTGCGCCGCATAGTAGCCGCCCGCGTTCACCACATACTCGGCCCGGACCTCGCCCTTCGGCGTCGACAGCACCCACTCGCGGCCCGTCCAAGTCGCTGCTGTCACCGGGCAGAACCGTTCGATCCTGGCACCCATCTTGCGCGCCCCCGTCGCAAGCGCCTGGGTCAGCTGTGCGGGGTCGATATCACCGTCGTAGGGGTCATACAGCGCGCCCGTCAGGTCATGCGTCTGGACAAAGGGATAGCGCGACCGGATCTCTTCAGGCGACAGGATGTCCAGGTCCATCCCCTGATAGCGCCCCATGCCGGCCACGCGCCGGAATTCCTGCAGCCGTTCCCGGGAATGACCCAGCCGGACCGAGCCGGTGACGTGATAGTTCATCGGATAGCCGACAGCATCGCCGAGACCCCGGTACAGGTTGGCCGAATAGCGCTGCATGTTCATGATCGACCAGCTGGAGGAAAACGTCGGCACGTTCCCCGCCGCATGCCATGTCGACCCCGCCGTCAGCTCGTTCTTTTCCAGCAGAAGCGCATCGGTCCACCCCGCCTTTGCCAGGTGGTACAAGGCCGAGGCCCCCACCGCCCCGCCCCCGATGATCACCACCCGCGCCGACGCAAATTCCGCCATGTCCGCCTCCCCGTTCCCTGCGCCACTATCCCCTGCCACGCGCCCGCTTTCAATTCGGGCAGACCGGGGGTATTGATCGGCATACCCGATCAGCCCATTCGTCTGTCCACAAGTATCCTCGGGGGGTCCGGGGGGCGAAGCGCCCCCGGTTCCTGCCCCAAACGCACCGGTCACCCCATGCAGATTGACCTTCTCGACACCTTCCTCGACCTGGCCGAAACCCGCAGCTTCCACCGCACGGCGGACCGGCTGCGGATCACCCAATCCACCGTCTCCGCCCGCGTCACGGCGCTGGAACAGGCCGTGGGCCAGCGGCTCTTCGACCGCTCGCGCGCCGGCACCGACCTCACCCCGGAAGGCAAGCGGTTCGAGCCGCACGCCCGGGCCCTTCGCCACGAATGGAACGAGGCCAAGCGCCGCATCCAGATCCCGCAAGGGGCCGCGCAACTTCTCCGCCTTGGCATCCAGAACGACCTTGCCGCCGTCTACCTTGGCGACTGGGTGGCCGAGTTTCGCGCCGCGCTGCCCGAGACCGCCTTCTACATCGAGCCGGACTACTCCAACCAGATGTGCGCCGACCTTCTGACCGGCATCCTGGACTTCGCAGTCATGTTCAGCCCCAAGCCCCATCCC
The DNA here is from genome assembly GCF_034366665.1 of Tabrizicola sp. Lineage (GTDB taxonomy): Bacteria > Pseudomonadota > Alphaproteobacteria > Rhodobacterales > Rhodobacteraceae > Tabrizicola. The sequence goes on from NZ_JAXMMF010000059.1 coordinate 32,529, forward strand.
GACCTGCATTTCGACAGCGTGGGCGAGGTCACCTACCGAATGGTCTCGACCGATACGGCAGTCCTGGCCGAGGTCAGCCCCACCCGCTTCGTCTTCGCCCATTTCTCCCCCGCTTTCGAGGAGATGCATCGCCAGCTGACACCCGACCTTGCCTCCTCGCCGGTCTCGGTCGGCCAGTCGGGGTCGGTGGTATCGCTGCTGACAGCGATGGGCGGGTCCGGCTACGTGCTGGAAAAGACGGCCGAGGATCTGATCTCGGGGGGCCGGTTCGTGGCCGTGCAGGACGCGCCGGACCTGCGCCAGCCGGTCTTTGCGGCGATCCACATCCGGCATCGGACGCTGCCCCTGCACCGCAAGCTGACCCAGCTGGTCGCCCGGCATTTTCGCGCGGGGAGGTAGGGTGGGCGATCCGCCCACCCTGGTCAGAAGGTCATCGTCACCCGGTGCCCCGGCGCATGCGCAAGCCGGACCCAGGTCACGGGGCCGCCGATGCCAAAGGTCGTGCGTTCGGCCACCAAAAGCGCCGTGCCGGGCGGCACGCCCATCACCTCGGCCTCGCGCAGCGAGGCCGGTTCGGCGGTAAAGGCGATGTCACCCGAGACCAGGCTGACATGGGTCACCAGCCACTCGTTCACGCTGACCGCGGCAAAGTCCGGCTGGGGGTAGGTCAGGACCTCCGGGTTCAGCCAGCGGGTCTCCAGCACGAAAGGCCGCCCCCCGGCCAGATGCAGCGTCTCCAGCTGCAGCATTGGTGTGGCTTCGGGCAGGCCCAGCCGCGCCGTCACCGGGACCGGAGCCGGGGCCAGCCGGTCGGACAGCAGCTTGAAGTCGTAGCTCAGCCCCCGACCCAGCACATCCAGCCGGATCACCGGGATCTCCAGCCGTGCCCGCCGGACCGGAAGCTCTGCCACCCGCGTGCCCGCCCGCTTCTTCCGCTCGATCACCCCCGCCGCGGCCAGCGCGGTCAGCGCCCGGTTGACCGTGGCGCGGGCGACGCCGAACTCCTCGGCCAGCGCTTCCTCGCCCGGGATCAGCGCTCCCGGTGGCCAGTCGCGGGCGCGGATGCGGCGCAGCACCTCGGTGCGGATGTCTTCCCAGCCTTTCACAGCGCAGCCCGCAGCCGGTGCATCGTCGCGCGGAAGCGGGCCGCGACACCCTCGCGGGCGATGTGACGCCCGCCCTGCACGATATGTCGGCCCGCAGACCAGAGGTCAGCCACCAGCCCGTCGCGCCCCGCGAAGGTGAAGGCGTCCAGAAGCTGGTCGCCCCTCAGCCCCTCCAGCCGCAGATCGCCCGTCTCCAGCGCCAGAAGGTCGGCCCACTGACCCACCTCGATGCGGCCCGTCCCGCGCCCTGCCGCCCGAGCGCCCCCCGTCGCGGCCTCCTCCCACAAGAGCCGGCCGGTCGACCGGGTGTCCGCCATCACCGCCCGGGCCTTCAGGGCGAGGCGTTGGGAATACTCCAGCAGCCGCAGCTCTTCCGCCAGCGAGATCCGGACATTCGAATCCGTCCCCACCCCGAAAGCCCCACCCGCCGCCAGCCAGCCCGGCGCGTCAAAGACCCCGTCTCCAAGGTTCGCTTCGGTGATCGGGCAAAGCCCCGCGACGGCTCCGGTCCGCGCCAGGGCCGCCACCTCGGCTGGCGTCATCTGCGTCGCGTGGATCATGCACCAGCGTGCGTCCAGCGGCAGGTTCGCCACTGCCCATTCAACAGGCCGCGCTCTCCAGGCCGCCAGCACTTCAGTCACTTCGGCGACCTGTTCGGCGATATGGATATGCACCGGCCCACCCGTCATCCCGCCGACACGGTCAAGCGTCCCCCGGCTGACCGCCCGCAACGAATGAGGGGCCACTCCCAGCACCGCGTCCGGCATCCCCGACAGCGCGCGCCCTGCCCCGTCCAGCAGCTGGTTGTAGACGTCGGGCGAGGACCCGAACCGCAACTGCCCGCCCGCCAGCACGCGGCCATCGACCCCGCCCTGTTCATAGATCACCGGCAGATGCGTCAGCCCCAGCCCGGTCTCTTGCGCGGCCGCCGCGACACGGCCCGACATCTCGGCCGGATCGGCATAGGTGCCGCCGCCCACCGGATGGTGCAGGTAGTGAAACTCGCAGACCGCCCCGAACCCGGCCTCGGCCATCTCGACCATCGCCTGGGTCGCAATTGCCTGCACGTCTTCGGGGGAAAGGCGGTCCAGAAAGCGGTACATCAGCGCGCGCCAGGTCCAGAAGCTGTCCTGACCGGCCGTCCGCGCCTCGGTCAGCCCGCCCATCGCGCGCTGGAACGTGTGAGAGTGGAGGTTGACCGGAGCCGGCAGGATTACGTCGTGGCCTTGCCCCGGCACGCCGGTCGTCACCTCGGCGATCCGGCCCTTTTCCACCCGCAGACGGACATCCTTTGCCCAGCCTTCGGGCAGAAGCGCTTGGGCGGCGTGCAGGATCATGGCGACTCGCTTGACTCGGGTTTATGTCTAGACATATTAGCCATTACATCAGCCATAAGGCAAGCAGATGCTCCTGACCCACGCCACTCTTGCGACGATGACCGATGGCTACGGGATGATCCCTGACGCCGCCGTAGCGCTGGAGGGGGACCGCATCGCCTGGGCCGGACCGATGGCGGACCTGCCTGCCGCCTACCGCGCGTTGCCCGAACACAACGCCGAAGGCCGCCTTGTCACGCCGGGCCTGATCGATTGCCACACGCACGCCGTCTTCGCGGGCCACCGCGCGGTGGAATTCGAGCTGCGGCTGAAGGGCGCAAGCTACGAGGAAATCGCCCGCGCCGGCGGGGGCATCCTGTCCACGGTGACGGCCACCCGGGCCGCGTCCGAAGACCAGCTTCTGGCCAAGGCCCTGCCGCGCGTCGACCAGCTGATCGCCAGCGGCGCCACCACGATCGAGGTGAAATCCGGCTACGGCCTCACCGTCGAGGACGAGCTGAAGCTATTGCGCGCCGCCCGCGGGATCGCCCGCCACCTGCCGGTTTCGGTCAAAACCACGCATCTTGCGGCCCATGCCATTCCGCCCGACTACTCCGGCCGCGCACCGGCCTACATCGCAGAGGTCGCAATCCCCTCGCTGCACGCCGCCCATGCCCAGGGTCTGGTCGACGCCGTCGACGCCTTTTGCGAAACCATTGCGTTTTCGCCTGACGACCTTGCCCCCCTTTTCGCCGAGGCCCGCGCGCTTGGCCTGCCGGTGAAACTTCACGCCGAGCAGCTGACCGACCTGGGTGGCGCTGCCTTTGCAGCCCGGCACGGGGCAATTTCAGCAGACCATCTGGAATATCTCTCGCCCGAAGGAATCACCGCGATGGCGCGGTCCGGGACCGTCGCGGTGATCCTGCCCGGTGCCTTCTACACCTTGCGCGAAAGCCAGGTGCCGCCTGTCGCGGCCCTCCGCGCGGCGGGGGTGGCGATGGCGGTGGCGACCGACCTCAACCCCGGCTCCTCGCCGATGGCCTCGCTGACGTTGGCGATGAACATGGCGTGCACGCTCTTTCGCCTGACACCGGAAGAGGCGCTTCTGGGCACGACTGTTCATGCGGCGAAAGCCCTTGGACTGACCGACCGCGGCCGCATCGCCCCAGGGCTGCGCGCCGACCTTTGCATCTGGGACGCCGACCACCCGGCCGAACTGGCCTACCGCATCGGCGCGACCCCGCTTCACACCCGCATCTTCGGAGGCCGCCTTGCCTGAAATCCTGATCCCCGGCCAGGTCACCCTTGCCCAGCTGGAGCGGATCTTCCGCCAGCAGCGTCCCGCAAAGCTGCACGACAGCGCCCGCCCCGGCATTGAACGCGCCGCCAGCCACATCGCGGCCGCAGCGCGGGGGACGGCGGCGGTCTATGGCGTGAACACCGGGTTTGGCAAGCTTGCCAGCGTGAAGATCGCCGCGGAAGACACGGAAACGCTGCAGAAGAATTTGATCCTAAGCCATTGCTGCGGTGTTGGCGCGGCGATGCCGGAAGACGTCGCCCGGCTGATGATGGTGCTGAAGCTTCTGTCCCTTGGGCGCGGCGCGTCGGGGGTCCGGCCGGTCGTGGTGACCCTGATCGAGGACATGCTGGCCCAGGGCGTGACACCCGTGATCCCTGACCAGGGCTCGGTCGGTGCGTCGGGCGACCTTGCCCCCCTGGCCCACATGACTGCGGTGATGATCGGCCACGGCGAGGCAACGGTCGACGGTCAGGTCAAGCCAGGCGCAGAAGCTCTTGCCATGAAAGGGCTTTCGCCGATCACGCTGGGCGCGAAAGAGGGACTTGCGCTGATCAACGGCACCCAGTTTTCGACCGCTTACGCGCTGGCCGGCCTTTTTCAGGGCTGGCAATCCGCGCGTGAAGCGCTGGTGATCTCGGCCCTGTCGACAGACGCCATCATGGGCTCCACCGCGCCACTGGAACCCGAGATCCACTCCTTGCGCGGCCAGCCTGGCCAGATCGCCGCAGCCGCAGCGATGCGGGCGCTGCTGGAAGGCTCGGCGATCCGCGACAGCCACCGCGAGGGCGACACCCGCGTCCAGGACCCCTATTGCATCCGCTGCCAGCCACAGGTGACCGGGGCCGCAATGGACGTTCTGCGCATGGCCGCCCGCACGCTGGAAATCGAGGCCAACGCCGCCACCGACAACCCGCTGGTCCTGTCGGACGGCCAGATCGTCAGCGGCGGCAACTTCCACGCCGAACCCGTGGGCTTTGCCGCCGACATGATCGCGATGGCTCTGGCCGAAATCGGCGCGATATCCCAACGCCGGGTGGCGCTGATGGTCGATCCAACGCTGTCGTTCGACCTGCCCGCCTTCCTGACACCGAAGCCGGGCCTCAACTCGGGCCTGATGATCGCCGAAGTGACGACGGCAGCTCTGATGAGCGAGAACAAGCACCTCGCCCACCCAACGGTGATCGACAGCACCCCCACCTCTGCCAACCAGGAAGACCATGTCAGCATGGCCGCCCACGGCGCCCGCAGGCTGCGGCGGATGGTCAAGAACCTGAACGTGATCCTGGGCGTCGAGGCGATGTGCGCCGCGCAAGGCGTCGAATTCCGTGCGCCCCTGCGCACGTCTCCTCCCCTCCAGGCCGCTGTCCATGCCCTGCGCGTCAAGGTTCACGCCCTGGAAGAGGACCGCTATCTCGCCCCCGACCTTGCCAGCGCCGCAGCCCTTGTGGCCGAGGGCGCTTTGTCCCGCGCCACCGGCATCCCCCTGCCCGACCTTGGCTGATTTCATCTGTCTGAAAATATCCCGCGGGGGTCCCGGGGCGCGAAGCCCCCGGCGCCTCCCCAAGCCCGGAGCCCGACCATGACGAACCCCCGCCACAACCTGCGCGACATCTACCCCCCCACCGGCCCGGAAAAGACCGCCAAGACCTGGGGCGGTGAGGCGGCGATGCGGATGCTGATGAACAACCTGCACCCCGACGTGGCGGAAAACCCGCATGAGCTGGTGGTCTATGGTGGCATCGGTCGCGCGGCGCGGACCTGGGAGGATTTCGACCGCATCGTCGCCGGCCTGAAGGATCTGGAGGCGGACGAGACCCTGATTGTCCAGTCCGGCAAGCCTATCGCCATCGTGCGCACCCACACGGACGCTCCCCGGGTGCTGATCGCGAATTCCAACCTGGTACCGCACTGGGCAACCTGGGCGCATTTCAACGAATTGGACCGCAAGGGTCTGATGATGTACGGCCAGATGACCGCCGGGTCCTGGATCTACATCGGGACGCAAGGCATCGTGCAGGGCACCTATGAAACCTTCGCCGAAGCGGGGCGGCAGCATTACGGCGGCTCTCTGAAAGGCCGCTGGATTCTGACGGGTGGTCTCGGTGGCATGGGCGGCGCGCAGCCCTTGGCTGCTGTCATGGCCGGGGCCTGCTGTCTGGCCGTGGAGGTCGACGAGACCCGGATCGATTTCCGCCTGCGCACCCGCTATGTCGATGCCAAGGCCCGGACGCTGGACGAAGCCCTTGCGATGATCGCCGACTGGACCTCGAAGGGCGAAGCGAAGTCGGTCGGCCTTCTGGGCAACGCAGCCGAGGTCTTCCCGGAACTTCTGGCCCGGATGAAGGCGGGGGGCATGCGGCCCGACATCGTGACCGACCAGACCTCGGCCCACGACCCCCTGCACGGCTATTGCCCGCAAGGGTGGACGGTGGCCGAATGGCGGGCGCAGCAAGAGACGGACCCCGCAGCGGTCGAGACGGCCGCAAGACACTCCATGCGCGCCCATGTCGAGGCGATGGTGGGCTTCTGGAACGCGGGCGTGCCGACGCTGGACTATGGCAACAACATCCGGCAGGTGGCGAAGGAGGAAGGGTTCGAGAACGCCTTCGCCTTCCCCGGCTTTGTGCCCGCCTACATCCGCCCCCTCTTCTGCAAGGGGATCGGCCCCTTCCGCTGGGTGGCCCTGTCCGGTGACCCCGAGGATATCCGGAAAACCGACGCGGCGATGAAGCGGCTGTTCCCCGACAACGCGCAACTGCACCGCTGGCTGGACATGGCGGGCGAGCGGATCGCTTTCCAGGGCCTCCCGGCCCGCATCTGCTGGATTGGCCTTGGCGACCGGCACCGGGCGGGGCTGATGTTCAACGAGATGGTGGCCTCGGGCGAGTTGAAGGCCCCCATCGTGATCGGGCGGGATCATCTGGATTCAGGCTCGGTGGCATCCCCGAACCGGGAGACGGAGGCGATGCGGGACGGGTCCGACGCGGTCAGCGACTGGCCGCTGCTGAACGCGCTGGTGAACACCGCCAGCGGGGCGACCTGGGTGTCGCTGCATCACGGCGGCGGTGTGGGGATGGGGTTCTCGCAGCATGCAGGCGTCGTGATCCTGGCGGATGGGACGCCGGAGGCCGCGAAACGGCTGGAGCGGGTATTGTGGAACGACCCGGCCTCGGGCGTCTGGCGGCACGCCGATGCGGGGTATGAGACGGCAATCGCCTGCGCGAAAGAGCATGGGTTGCGGCTGCCGGGCATCCTGGGGAACTGAGGGCTGCCCACGCCGGACGAGTTTGGGCTTTCCTGCAACATCAAGGGCTTGCCTGGGCGCGTTCGGGTGGTGTTAACTGTGGTCCGGGTGGTCAAGGGGACGGCAGGGGATGAGAACCGACCGGAAGGCGATGGTCGCGGTGCTGAAGCAGGTCTGCGTCCCGGCGTTGCGGGCTGCGGCGTTTCAGGGTGCGTTTCCCCACTTCTTTCGGGAAACGGGGGGCTTCGTCGCGCTGGTGACCTTCCAGTTCGCCTCGGGCGGGGGAAGCTTCTGCGTGAACCTGGGCTATTCCGCCCAAGGGTGGCTGAACCGTTTCCTCAAGTCGAAGACCGAACCGGCAAAGCTGAGGGTCAGCCAGACGCAAGACTGGGTCCGGCTTGGCGCAGTGACCGGGGGCGACCACTGGTTCGTCTACGCCAGCCCAAGCGATACGCCCTATCGCGGCGCTATCCAGCCACAAGAGGACCTTGCCACGCGCTGCACGGAGTTGCTGATGACGCAAGCCGAGGCGTGGTGGGCCAGCAAACCTGGTGCGCCGAGCCGGTGATCGGGCCGGATCATCGGCGCGGTCGGCCCCGCAAGTCGGAAGGTCAGCGTTCGTTGGCCCCCTTGCCCGCCAGGATCTTCGGACGGGATTTCGCAATCCGCGCAAGCCGCGTGGCGCTGGTCCGGGCAGAGTTCACGTGCAGCGCCCAGCTTTTCTGCCTGCCGGGGGTGAGGGCCGCAAAAGCCTCGGCCAGGTCGGGGTCGGCGTCCAGGGTCTCGACCAACTCCTCGGGAAGGGTCAGCTCGGTCGGCTCTTTCGGCGGCAGAAGGCCCCTGTCGGCGTACGTCATCGCTTCGACCAGATAGGCGCGGATCACCGGCTCCAGTCTGGCGGGGGCGTCGTTGTCCGTGAAGCGCAGGCAATCGGGGTGGCGGGTGTTCGGGCCTTGCCGTTCCAGCAGGCCCTCGGGGTCTTTCAGCAGGGCCGCGTTCATGAAGGTCAGGCGGAAATCGCCCCGGAAGGCCCCCAAAAGGCAAATGTTGCGGCCGGCGTGCATGTAACAGGGGTGGCCCCATTTGGCGGTCTCGGCAAGACCCGCCTCCAACGCGATGCGGCGGAGGGTGAGAAGGCCCGGCAGCCAGAGACGGGTCGAACAGTCGGGCGTCGCGAAGCGGTCGCAGCGGCCGCAGCCATCGGCGAAGTAGGCGTCAGGATCGGTGGTCATCACACGGGCGGGCATCGGAACCTCAGGGTCTGTAGTGTCAGTCGTTTGGTGCAAAGTTTCAAGTTTTGCCTTCCGGCTGCAGTCTTCATCCACAGGTTTTGCCGTTGTGGGGTGAACAACCATAGCGATTGTCGGTGATCGTCGCCTGTCAGGCCGCATTCCACGGTGCTGCCATGATCTTCGCCGGAAATCTCCTTGGATCGGCCATCGGAGACACAACTTCCAGATGAGTAATTGCTTAACGAAGCCGCAGAGGGGGAAAGCGCGATGACCGGAACGAAAGCGATACTGGGCTGGTGGCTGCGGACGATGCGGCGCGAGGACCCGGCCCTGCGGCGGATCGGCATGCTGAAAGGCTGCGGGGCCGAGCGGCCGGTGACGGCGGTGCCGGTCTTCTTCGCGCGCAAGGCCAGTCTGAGCTGACCAAAGGCCAGTCTGAGCTGACCAAGGGAACAACGATCCAGGATGATGCGGGGGTGGCAGCCCCCCCTCACCCTGGCCCTCTCCCCCGGCGGGGAGAGGGGACGCTTTGGGCTTCGGTCCGGTCCCGGTTCAAAGGATGCGGGGGTTCTTGCCCGCTTCGCGCCAGATCGGATTTGACCAGGCCCGTTTGCCCGCCGCGTCGATGACCGAGATGCGGACCCAGGGGCTGCCAAGAAGCCGGTCCAGCGGAACCTCGGCGCGGGTCATGGAATGGCCATGCACACTGCGCGCGCCCGTGCCCCAGCCCAAGGCGACGACCGAGACCGCAGCGGAACATTCGACATAGGCCGTGTCGCCCTCGACCCGGACATCATGGATCTGCGGGCCTTGGCTGGCATAGAAATCGCCGCGTTTCAGGGCGGCAAGCAGTGCCTCGGGCGTGTTTTCGGTGGATTTGACCATGACCCAGCCGCCGAAATGGTCCGGCTCGTGGAAATGCGCGTCGTCGGTGGCGATCAGGGTCAGGCGGCGGCCTTCGGTCAGCAAGAGGTCGGCGATCCCCGCGCCATCGGGGCGGTCGCAGCCGGTGGCGCAGCCGTGGTTGTAGATCTCGACCGCGTGGGCGGCTTCGATCGTGCGGGCGTCGGCAAGGGTCAGGCCGGACCATTGCGGGTGGGCGATGGCGACGAAGGCCCCGGCAGCAACGGCGCGGGCGGCGATCTCTGGCCCCGTCTCCTGCCCCGGTTCGGCGATGAAGCTGGTCGTGGTAGGGGCTGCGAAATCGTCGGGCAGGCCCACGGCCAGGATGTGCCACAACTCTCCGTTCGACTGCGCGCCAGAGTGCAGTTCCGCCCCGATCAGCGTGGTGAAACCTGCGTCACGCCAGGGGCGCGTGTCGGTCATCGGGTAGCCGTACATGCCGATGAAATGGTCGGTGATTGCCAGGAAATCATAGCCCTCGGCCTTGTAGCGGCGGCAGACTTCCTCGGCTGAGAGCACCCCGTCCGAGTTGGTGCAATGCGTGTGCAGATTGCCGCGCCAGAAGCGGCCGGCGGCGGTAAAGGCAGAGGGGCGGAGCATGATGGTCCTTCCAGAGGGATGTCGGCGGAACCTTGCCCGGACCCGAGAAACTGAGCAAGGGACAGTCGTGGCGGTCGGGCGTACATGCTATCGTTCTGCAATGTCTGGTTGTGTGAGGGTTGGCATGTCATTGGATCGTTTCCCGCCGGGCGGGTCTGCACTCGGGGTCGGAACGACCGAGCCACGCGATCTTGCGCTGCGGATGGCGGCGAACGCGCCGGAGGCAGCGGCCTTGCTGAAGGCGCTAAGCCATGAGGGGCGGCTGATGATCCTGTGCCATCTGGCCGGGGGCGAAAAGTCGGTGACCGAGCTGGAGGCGTTGCTGGGTCAGCGCCAGGCGGCGGTCAGCCAGCAACTGGCGCGTCTGCGGCTGGAGGGGCTGGTCTCGACCCGCCGCGACGGCAAGGCGATCTTCTATGCCGTGCAGGATGACCGGGTGCTGACGCTGCTGCGACTGATGCCGGGGTTGTTCGCAAAGGCGGGCTGAAGGGTGTGGGGCGGCTCCTCGTGCGACTTCGTCTTCTCGTCGCAAGGTCGCGCACCGGCAGCGAGGAGTGACGAAGTCATCGACGAGCGGCTCTAGCCGCGCCCGATGTAGGGCATGTCGCGGGCCATGATCGTCACGAAGGGCGTGTTCACCTCCAACGGCAGGCTGGCCATGTGCAGGACCATCCGCGCGACGTGATCCACCTCCATCACCGGCTCGGGGCGGATGTCGCCGCGGGCTTGCGGCACGCCTTGGGTGAACCTGGCGGCCATGTCGGTCAGCGCATTGCCGATGTCCACTTGCGCGCAGGCGATGTCGAAGGCGCGGCCGTCAAGGCCCAGGGTCCGGGTCAGGCCGGTGACGGCGTGTTTGGACATGGTGTAGGGCGCGCTACCGGGGCGCGGGACATGGGCCGAGATCGAGCCGTTGTTGATGATGCGGCCACCGCGCGGGCTTTGGCGACGCATCAGCCCGAAGGCCGCGCGAGCGCAGAGGAACATGCCGGTGATGTTGGTACGACTGACCTCCAGCCACTTGTCCACCGGGATTTCGTCGATGGGTGCTGCCGGGGCCGAGATGCCGGCGTTGTTGAAGAGGACATCCAGGCGGGAAAGCTGGGCGAAGGCGGCCTCGACCTCGGCGGGGTCGCCCACGTCGGCAGTCAGGATACGGGCGTCTGCACCTTGCGCGGTTTCCTCCAGCGTCTCGCGGCGGCGGCCAAGGAGAGTGACCTCCCAGCCTTCGGAGAGGAAAAGGCGCGCGGTGGCGCGGCCGATGCCGGCACCGGCGCCGGTGACAAGGATGGAGCGGGTCATGAAACCTCCTGCAGGTAGCCGTATTTGAGCAGCCAGAGCGCCACACGCGCCACGACGGGGGCCGAGGCGCGGGTGGCCGCGGCGATCTCGGCCTCGGTCGCGCCCTGCGGGCCGGTGGCCGTGAAAGCGGCAAGGATCGCCTCGATTCGGGCCGGGCTTTCGATCAGGCGGCGGCGGGCGGCGTAGTTGCGCAGGCCGAAGATCTCGGCGGGGGCCGGATTGGGGCCGGGTGTTGCGGCAAGGCGACGGCCCTCGGCGGCGAAGGCGGTGGGATAGGCCGCGAACATCTCGTCCACCGCCGGGCTGACCGGGATCAGACCAGCTGGAACCGGGGCAAGGCCGGGGCCGCCCCGAGCCCGGGCATGGGCCAGCATCGCCGCCTGTTCGCCCCAGAGCGCCTGCATCTGCGGGATGACCGCCGACCAGTCATAGAGGCTGCGCGCCCGCGCCTGGCCTGCCGCCCCCATGCGGGCGCGCAAGCCGGGGTCAAGGGCCAGCGTGACCAGCGCCCGGGTCAGCGCGCGAAGGTCAAGCGGCGTCATGGCCGAGACCTGGCCCAGATACTGGATGTAGCTGTCGGTTCCCCCCAGATGCCGCTGGCTGACATAGGTCGACAGCCCCGGACGCGGCAGTTCTGTCGGGACGCGGAAGCCCACCTCGGGTGTCACCGTGTCCTTCATCCCGTCCCAGTCCGAAACGATCACCGGCAGGCCCGCCGCCATCGCCTCGATCGGCGCAAGGCCGAAGGTTTCCTGCAGGTTGTCGATCGGGAAGACGAAAATGTCGCCACCCGAGAGGGTAGCCTTGCGGTCGTAGGCATTGCCGCCGTCCAGGAGGTGGTAGCCGCAGGAGGGCATCAGGCGGGCGGCGGCTTTGGCGAAGACCGCCTCCCACCCGGGTTCCTTGAACTGGCCGCAAAGGACGAGGTGCAGCTTGCCGCCGCCCTGCCCCGCGACCTCGGCCGCGGCGGATTCAAGCGCCAGGAACAGGGGAAGGGGATCGAACTTCTCGTCCGGCGTAAGGCGGGCGATGGTCACGGCCAGAATGTCGTGCGGTCCGGCTCCGATGCGGTCGCGCAAGGCCTGACCGAGGGCCGGGTCGCGCTGGAAGTCGGCGCAGGTGATGCCAAGCGGGATCACCGGCAGCAAGGGGCGCGCAGGCAGCGGCGCGCCGGGGAAACGCTGGGTCAGATGAACCTCGGCCAGTTCCATCAAACGACGGACTGAAGATTGCACTGCGCGCGAAGTGCAGATCACCGCGTCCCAGGGCATCTGCGGTGCGGACCGCAGATCGAAGACGGTCTGCATCACCATGCGGGTGGCGGTCGTGTGGGTGATGCCGCACAGGGCCCAGGCTGCACCTCCCTGCGCAGCGCGGCGCCAGCATTCCACGGTCGGGATCGGCGCGGGGTAAAAGACGACGTCGACCGGCGTCAGGGCGGCGGGCGCGTCAAGGCGGACCGCGCGCAGAGGCCGCGTCACGCCCGGGTCGGCGGCGATCCGCGCGAAGGCGTCATGGTCGGCCTGGGCATGGGCCAGGGACACGAACTCGTCCACCTCGGCATGGGCGAAAAAGCCGCGCAGGAAGCTTTCGCCTGCGACGCGGCGACCGTTGATGCCTCTGGTCTTCGGGTCATAGCCGTCCGACGAGAACCAGATGGCGGCATTGGTGGCGGGCATGCGTGCGTGTTCCTGAGGCGTCACCCTAGGGGTAGAGGCTGACCTGCAGTCCTGCAAGGGAATCAGCAGGGTGATCAGCAGGTGGCATCAGGCGGCGCGGGTCAGGATCACGCGGCGCAGGAAGGCCATGAGGAACATCGCGGTCAGGATCAGGATGATCGTGGGGGCCGGGGCCGCATCCAGGTGGAAGCTGGCATAGACCCCGGCGGTCATCGCGAACAGGCAGACCAGGGTTGCGGTGATCAGCATCGCGCCAAAGCTGCGGCTGATCAGGAAGGCGATGGCTCCCGGCGCGATCAGCAGGCCGATGGCAAGGATCAGCCCCACCGACGAGAGCGTGGCGACGATGGTCAGCGAGAGGATGGCAAGAAGCCCGTAGTGCAGAAGCTTCACCGGCAGGCCCGAGACCTGCGCCTGCGCCGGATAGAAGGCATGCAGCATCAGGTCGCGCCATTTCAGGCTGAGAACCAGGGTGACCGGGACCGCGATCAGAAGGGCGGTCAGCAGGTCCGCGCCTCCGACCCCCAGCATGTTGCCGAAGAGGATATGATCAAGGTGGACATCCGACGGGTAGGCGGTGTGCAGGACGATGCCAAGGGCGAACATCGCCGAAAAGACCACGCCCATCACTGTGTCGCGCTTGATCCGGCTGTTGTCGGCCAGCCAGCCGGTCAGAAGTGCGCTGCCAAGGCCTGCGATGAAGGCCCCAAGCAGCAGCGGCAGGCCCGCCATATAGGCCAGCACGATGCCGGGCAGCACGGCGTGGGAGACAGCATCCCCCATCAGCGCCCAGCCTTTCAGGACCAGAAAGCAGGACAGAAGGGCCGTGGGCGGCGCTACGATCAGCGCGATCAGGAAGGCGTTCTGCATGAACGGGAACTGGAAGGGCTGGATCAGGGCCTCGATCATGCCCGCGCCCTGCGCTTCGCGGCCAGAAGGCCGTGTTTCGGGGCGAAGAGGAAAGCCAGCGCGAAAAGGCCGGTCTGCAGCAGGACGATGACGCCCCCCGTGGCTCCGTCGAGGAAATAGGAAAGGTAGGCACCCGCAAAGCCGGTGACGGCTCCGATCCCGGCGGCGAGGGCCAGAAGGCGCGGGAAGCGGTCGGTCAGAAGGTAAGCGGTGGCCCCCGGTGTCACGACCATAGCCACGACCAGAAAGGCCCCCACAGTCTGCATCGCGGCCACCGTGCTGGCGGAAAGGAGGGTGAAGAAGACGATCTTCAGCAGATCGGGGCGCAGGCCGATGGTGCGGGCGTGGGCCTCGTCGAAGAAGGTGACCATCAGGTCTTTCCAGAGCAGCAGCAGGACAACGGCCGAGATGCCGCCGATCAGGACCAGCTGGAGCGTGTCCTCGGGCGAGATGGCCAGGATGTTGCCCATCGTGATGGTCTGGATCGAGACAGAGGTCGGGTAGACCGAGATCAGGAACAGGCCAAGACCGAAGAACGAGGTGAAGATGAGGCCGATGATGGTGTCGGTCTTGAGGCCGGTGCGGTTGGTGAGGAACAGCATGGCAGCGGCGGCGAGGCCCCCGGACAGGAAGGCGCCGAGGGCAAAGGGCAGGCCGAGGATGTAGGCCCCGGCGACCCCCGGCACGACGGAGTGGGACAGCGCATCGCCGATCAGCGACCAGCCCTTGAGCATGAGGTAGGCCGAGAGGAAGCCGCAGACGCCTCCGACCAAAGCGGAGACCCACATGGCGTTGGTCATGTAGGCGTAGGCGAAGGGCTCAAGCATGGCAGCTGGCGCGCGGGTTGGGGCGGTTTTTGCATGGAGCGCTGACGCGCGAGCCTTTTGTCTCGCCCTTTTGCGTGAAGGACGCAAAACGGCTCGGAGAGCCTCCGGCGGGGATATTTGGGGACAGATGAAAGGGATGGGCGTGGGTCATTTGTCGCCCTTGCGACCGTATTGGACGAAGGGGCGTTCGTCATCGGTCAGGATGCTGATTTCGCGGCTGTCGTCGTCCTCGTGCAGGTCGGTGCCGCCAAGAGTGAAGCGGCGCAGGACACCGCCGAAGGCGCGTTCCAGGTTGTCGCGGGTGAAGGTGGTTTCCGTGGGGCCGTAGGCGAGGACGGTGCCTTTCACCAGAACCGTCCGGTCGCAGAAATCCGGGACCGAGCCCAGGTTGTGGGTCGAGACCAGCATGACATGACCTTCGTCGCGCAGCGTGCGCAGAAGGGTGATGATCTGTTCCTCGGTCTTCACGTCGACGCCGGTGAAGGGTTCGTCGAGAAGGATGATCCGGCCTTCCTGTGCCAAGGCGCGGGCCAGGAAGACGCGTTTCTTCTGGCCTCCCGACAACTCACCGATCTGGCGGTGGCGGAGGTCGGAGAGGCCGACGCGGGACAGAGCCTGGTCGATCTTGGCGCGGTCGGTGGCGGAGGGGCGGCGCAGAAAGCCCATATGGCCGTAGCGGCCCATCATGACCACGTCTTCGACCAGGACCGGGAAGGACCAGTCCACATCTTCGGCCTGGGGGACGTAGGCCACCAGGTTCTGCCGCAGCGCGTCGCGGACCGGCATCCCGAGCAGACGGATCGTGCCGCGGGCGATGGGGACAAAGCCCATGATCGCCTTGAAGAGTGTGGACTTGCCGGCCCCGTTCACCCCCACCAGCGCGGTGATCGTGCCCTGGGGGATCTGGAAGCTGGCGTCGGTCAGGGCGGTCAGGCCATTGCGGTAGGTGACCGTGACGCCTTCGGCGAAGATGCCCTCGCCCCCTGCCCCGTGATCGCCCGCGGTATCGCGCATTTCACCCTCAGTTCGCCGGCGCAAGGCCCTTGGCGATGGTTTCGGTGGTGACCTTCAGAAGGTCGAGATAGGTCGGCACCGGCCCGTCGCCAGCGGAAAGGCTGTCGACATATAGGACGCCGCCGAACGCGGCACCGGTTTCGCGGGCGACCTGTTCGGCGGGATCGGACGCAACGGTGCTTTCGCAGAAGACGGCAGGGATCGCATGTTCGCGCACCCCGTCGATCACGGAACGGACCTGGCGGGGCGTGCCCTGCTGGTCTGCGTTGATCGGCCAGAGGTACAGCTCTTGCAGCCCAAGGTCACGGGCGAGGTAGCTGAAGGCGCCTTCACAGGTGACCAGCCAGCGGCGGTCTTCGGGCAGCGCTGCAATCTGCGCCTTCAAGGGGTCAAGGGCGGCGCGAAGCTGGGCCTTGTAGGCGTCGGCATTGGCCGCATAGGTCGCGGCGTTGGCCGGGTCGGCGTCCGAGAGCGCCTTCTGGATGTTGTCGACGTAGATCAACGCGTTGTCGATGCTCATCCAGGCATGGGGGTTGGGTTTGCCCTCATACTCGCCAGCGCTGATCGAGATCGGTTCGATCCCCTCGGTCAGCGTGGCAGAGGGCACGTCGCCCAGGTTGCCGAGAAACTGTTCGAACCAGCGTTCCAGGTTCAGGCCGTTCCACAGCACCAGATCGGCGTCCGAAGCGCCGACGATGTCCTGCGGGGTGGGTTCGTAGCCGTGAATCTCGGCCCCGGGCTTGGTGATCGAGACGACCTCGACCCGGTCACCGGCCACGTTTCGCGCCATGTCGGCGATGACAGTGAAGGTGGTGACGACCTTGAGAGGGTCCTGCGCCTGGGCGGCGACCGGCAGTGCGGCAGTCAGGGTGGCAATCAGAAGGAAACGGCGGGAAAGCGGCATGGAGGCTCCATCGGCTCTGGCTACAGTAGAATGTAAATGAGAAGCATTTGCAAGAAGACAAGCCCCCTACCCCTGGGGGCCGCAGGAAATCAGCGGTCGTCAGGCAGGAAGCGCACCGCAAGCGGAGCCAGGACCAGGACGACAAGGATCCGGGCGACGTGGTGCAGCGCCACGAAGGCCACATCGGCGTGAATGGCCAGCGCGATAAGGCCCATCTCGGTCAGCCCACCCGGGGCCAGCGCAAGCAGCGCCTGGTCAAGCCCGACGCCTGCCGCCCGGCCCATCGCCAGCCCCGCAGCCCCCGCCAGCGCCAGGGTCAGGATCGTCGAGCCAAGGCTGAGAAGCCCCGCGCGCGCCAGCATCACCGGGGCAATCCCCAGGAAGCGGCAGCCGAGGATCGTGCCCAGCACCACCTGGGCCGCGTTGACCAGCAGTGGCGGCGGCGCGCTTTCGGTGAAGCCCGCCAGATGCACCGCCGCCGACAGGATCAGCGGACCAAGGAAGGTTGGCGCGGGCAACCCAAGCCGGGTGCCAAGAAATGCCCCCAGCACCGCAGACGCGATCAGGATCGCCGCATCGGCCAGCCCCAGCGCCGGGCCAGGAGCCATCGCGGCGGCGCCGACATCGTGGCCCAGCACCACGCGGAACAGAAAGGCCATCAGCGCGATGGTGACGACGATGCGCAACGAATGGGCCAGCACGATGGCCGGGACATTGGCACCGCGCGCCTCGCCGAACTCGATCATTTCGGACAGGCCGCCGGGCATTCCGGCGAAGTAGGCCGTGGTCCAGTCCTGCCGCCCGACATAGCGGTAGAACGGCACGACCACGATGGCCACGACCACCAGATAGACCAGCAGGATCGCCAGCGTCACCAGCATCTCGCCCACCTGCCCCATCACATCGGGCGTGAAGCGCGAGCCGAGCAGCACGCCGATGATCGCCACGATGGCCGGGCGCAACCGCGCGGGGCCCTGCACTGGCAGCCCGGCGACCGAGGCGGTCATGGTGACGAAAAGCGCGCCCAGCATCCAGGGCAAGGGCAGCGCCAGCGCGTGGAAGACCACGCCACCCAGGGTTCCAAGCGCAAGTCCCGCAGCTATTCGGGCCAATGTCGGCACGGCCGGTCCAATGCAATCACGAGGCGTCCAAGGGGCCACAGCGAGAGGGACAGAGCGGACGCAGGATGGATTTCTGGCGCACCCAGCACGATTCGAACGTGCGACCTTTGCCTTCGGAGGGCAACGCTCTATCCAGCTGAGCTATGGGTGCCTGCGCATGTCCTTAGCGGAACAAGGCAGGGGTTTCAATGGCAAACGCAGCCCTTCGCGCAGGCACCCGTTGCCGCAAAGCACGGCAATGCGAAAATGATTTCTTGCCGTTGGATTGGCACGATCTTGACCGAATCGTGGACTATCGCTCCAGTTGAACCAGTCACTTTGTTGGGAGGAGTTCCTCGTGCGCCATTTTTCGCCAACCGCCTTTCGCCGCAAGTCAGCGCTGCTTCTGTCGCTGTCCAGTCTGGCCGTGCTTGCCGCCTGCGGTGGTGGCGAGGAGGATAGCGACTTCTTCACCATCTCGCCCAATCCCAATGGATCGGGGATTTTCGGCAGCTATTACATGCAGTCGATCACGGACGAATGGCGGGCGGCCGCGGCAAGCTTCCGGACCAACAATCCGCGGTTCCGGTTGCAGGATGGCAGTTTCTTCGGCGGCACGGTCTTCGCCAACCCGCTGCATTCCTCACGCGTGGACTATGCCCATGCCGTCGGCCTGACCGGAGAAGGCCAGGTCATTGCAATTGTCGATGACGGCTTCCTGCAAGGCCATGAGGCCTTTGCCGGCAAAGCGATTACAACCACCGGCAGTCCGGTGGTCGAAGACCACGGAACCCGCGTCGCCTCGATCGCGGCGGGCAATTCGGACAGCATGGTCGGGGTTGCTCCGGGTGCAAATCTGATACTCAGCGACTGGGGAAACGTGAACTTCGACAACCTACGTCTGGCAGCCATTGCCGCCCGGACCGGTAGCGCGGTGGCCCAGAACAATTCCTGGGGTTACTCCCTTACGGCAGATACCGCCGGATTTGACCTGATCTTCGGCAACGCGACCGGAGCAGCCTGGCTATCCGCCTTGCGCGACTACGCGCTGGGAACCGGGTCCTGGGAAGGCGGCGTGGTGGTTTTTGCGCTGGACAACGACGACAATGGCCGCGCCGGTCTGATGGATGGCCTGCCCCTCCTGGAGACCGATCTGGAACGAGCCTGGATCGCGGTCGGCAATGCCATTCCGATCTTCGATGACAATGGCGTCAGCGCCGTTGCAAGCCGTGAATCCGCGCCGTGCCGCGAATCTGCGGCTTGGTGCATCATGGCGGACGGATATTGGGTCGCAGCGACACAGAACGGTGGTTACGCGGGCGGCACCGGTTCGTCCTTTGCGGCCCCGCAGGTATCAGGCGCCTTGGCGCTGCTGGCGCAGGCCTTCCCGGACCTGAGCCCACATGAGCTGCGGGTAAGGCTGCTGGCTTCGGCGGACAATACCTTCACCGGTTTTGATTCCACTCCGACCACCGCGGTCGACCTGCTTGAAGGTCCGGGAGAGTTCTTCCACACGGTTTCCACCGAATTCGGTCACGGCTTCCTGGATATCCGCGCGGCTCTTCTGCCGATCGGGCAGACCACACTAGCTATGGGCGACGGGGCAGCAGTCAAGACGCAGGACTATGCCTTTGCGACCGGAGGTGCGATGGGCGACGCGGTTACCCGCAGCCTGGAGGGAGTGGACCTTTCGGTCAGCGATGCACTTGGCGGCGATTTCGAGGTTGCGGCCAAGAATTTCGCCACCGCCGCCGCGCCGGCCGACCTTGCCGAGACGCTGGCCGCGCGGTCCTTCGGCAAGGACTTCCGCCGCGCCCGGACCGCTCCGGTGAATCCGCTGGCAGAGACCTTTGCGGCCCACCCCGGCCAGTCGATGGAACTGAACGGCCCCGAAGGCACTCGCGCCGCGGTGCTGATGGGCGGGGCCGAGGATTACGGGATCGCGCTTTCGCAGCGGGTGGGCGACGGGGACCTCGCGCTGGATGTCGGCGTGAAGCTGGCGCGCGATGGGGGCAGCCTGATGGGCTTTTCCGGCAGCGGCAACTCGGGCGGGGCGTCGATGGCCTCGGTCACGCTGGCGCTGTCGACCGATACCGGCGAGGGCGGGTTCTTCGCGCTGTCGGGCGAGATGGGGGTTGCCGACCTGGGCAGCACGACGGCCATCTCCAGCACGGGTCAGGCCAACTTCAACGCGTTGCGGCTGGACCTTGGCAGCCGGGACGTGCTTGCGGCAGGCGACAAGCTGACCTTCGGCGTCGCGATGCCGATTGCCGTGACCTCTGGCGGGGCCGACATGATCGTTCCCGTCGCCACGACCAGCGGCGGGGCAGAGGTCCGGTCGGTCGGGATCGACCTTGCACCGGAAGAGCGTCAGATGGACCTGTCGATCAGCTATGCCATGCCGACGGGCAAGCAGTCCGAGTTCCTGATGGAGCTGGTCCACGCGACGAACTACGGCAACATCGCCGGAGCCTCGGACAGCGCGGCGGTGATCGGGATGAAGTGGTCGTTCTAAGGACCGCGGACGGCGGGGCCTTCGGGCCCTGCCGTCAGGTGAACCCTGCCGTCAGGCGAAAAGCTCGTGCGCAAGTTCCAGCGCGCTGACCAGGGCGTCGACCTCCTCGACCGTGTTGTAAAGCCCGAACGAGGCCCGGCACGAGGCGGTGACCCCCAGATGCTCCATCAGCGGCATGGCGCAATGGGTGCCGGCGCGGACGGCGATGCCGCGCTTGTCCAGGATGGTCGAGATGTCGTGGGCATGGGCCGCCCCCTCCAGCGTGAACGAGAAGATCGCGCCCTTCTCCGCTGATTTCCCCTGCACGTTCAGCCAGTTCAGGCCGTCAAGACGGTCGCGGGCATAGTCGCGCAAGACGCGCTCATGCGCCGCGACGTTCTGCATCCCGAGGCCCATCATGTAGTCCAGCGCCACGCCCAACCCGATCTGCTGGACGATGCCGGGGGTCCCTGCCTCGAACTTCATCGGGGGGTCGTTCCAGGTGACGGTGTCGCGGGTGACCTCGCGGATCATGTCGCCGCCGCCCAGGAAGGGGCGCATTTCGGCCTGCCGGGCGGCCTTGATGTAGATCCCGCCTGACCCGGACGGCCCGTAAAGCTTGTGCCCGGTGATGGCATAGAAATCGCAGCCAAGCGCCTGCACATCGACCGGCATATGGACGGCGGCCTGGCTGCCATCGACCAGCACCGGCACGCCCTTTTCCTGCGCGCCACGGCAGATCGCGGCCACATCGACCACGGTGCCAAGAACGTTCGACATATGCGTCACGGCCACCAGCCTGGTCTTCGGCCCGATCGCGTCGATCACCGCCTGCGGGTCCAGATCGCCGTTCGCGTCCACCTCGACCCATTTCAGCACCACCCCCTGCCGTTCGCGCAGGAAGTGCCAGGGGACGATGTTGGCGTGATGCTCCATCACCGACAGCACGATCTCGTCCCCCGGCTGCAGGCGCGGCGCGGCCCAGGCGTAGGAGACCAGGTTGATCGCCTCGGTCGTGCCGGTGGTGAAGACGATCTCGGTCTCGGACCCGGCGTTCAGGAAGCGCGCGATGATCCCGCGGGTGGATTCGTACTTTTCGGTCGCAAGGTTCGACAGGTAGTGCAACCCCCGGTGAACATTGGCGTATTCTTCGGAATAGGCCCGCGTCACAGCGTCGATCACCACCTGCGGCTTCTGCGCCGAAGCGCCGTTGTCGAGGTAGACCAGGGGCTTGCCATTCACCTGCCGGGACAGGATCGGGAAGTCGGCGCGGACTTGTCGGACGTCATACATTCGGCATCAGGGCCTCCGGCCCAAGGAAGAGGATCAGCACCACCGCCAGGACGAAACCTGCGGCAATCGCGGTCAGCACCATGACCAGAAACACCATCCCGCGCGAGGCAAAGCCATGCAGCTCGGCGATGAACACGGTCAGGAGCCACAGATAGAGCCCGAAGCTGACAAGACCAATCAACCCGGCAAAGTTCGGCGACAAGGGCAGGATGACCATCTGCAGGACCTGAAAGCCCAGCATGATCAGCTGAAGCCAGACCACGACAAGCAGAGCGTCGGCAAAACTCCCCCGACCGCCAAAGGCCCGGCCGACCCGGTGCACGAGGACGACCGTGACAGCCAGGAACGCCCACTAGAACACCGCCGCCCGGATCGGACTGGCCAGCATCAGCGCGCTGAACGGATCAAGGCTTTCCCGCCCGCCGACCTGCAGGCTGGCCATAAGCGCCGACAGGATCGCGACCAGAAGCAAAGCCGCGCTGCGCGCTTTCAGCGGCACGCCTTCGGCCAAGAGAACCCGCGCCGCTTGCGGCGGGTCCTGCAGCGTCAGCCGCGCCAGATCGACCAGTCGCGCACCCAAAGTCATCCGCGTTCCGCCTCGTGCAAAAGGGTTGCCCAAAGCCACAGGAAGGCCAGGCCCCCCACCCAGGTCACCGCGGTCAACGCCGGGCCGGGTCCGATCATTCCGGCAACCAGCCCTTGCAGCAGCAGGACCGGCCCCGTCGCCGCAAGCGCCCAGAAAAGCGCGACCCGCGCGCTGTACCACGACCCCTGACCGCCAAAGGCCCGCCCGACAAGCCGCGACAAGGCGGCGATGCCATAGGCGACCGGGATCAGGATCAGCACGCCGTAAGCCACCGCAAGAATGCGTGGCAGGGCGGATTGCTCCCCCGCCAGAAAGGCCTCGCGCGCGGCGATGGGCCATTGACCCACGAAGGCCAGGATCAGGAAGACCAGAAGCAGGGTGAAGGCAAAGGCCTCGGACTTCCCGCGCGCCAGGTGCCGCCGCAGCACCTGCCGCGGGCGGCGCCAGGTGGCGACCAGGTCCGTCGAGACTGTCATCCCGTCCCCCTACCCGTTCGAGCCGTGCCGGGCGAGCCAACGCTCCAGCCGCCCGCGGATGTCCTCGGCGATGTCCTCGTCGGCGATCTCCTGGATGGCTTCGGCCAGAAAGGCCAGCACCAGAAGCGCCTGCGCCCGACGCCGGGGAACCCCGCGCGACCGCAGATAGAAGAGCGCCACATCGTCGATGGCTCCCGAGGTGGAGCCGTGGCTGCACTTCACGTCATCGGCATAGATCTCCAGCTCGGGCTTGGCCAGGAACTGGCTGTCCTCGTCCAAGAGCAGCGACTGGCTGATCTGGTAGCCATCGGTCTTCTGCGCACCGGGCTTGACCAGGATCTTGCCCTGGAACACGCCAACGGCCCCGTTCATCAGCACCTTCTTGAACACCTGACGGCTTTCGCAAGCCACGGCAGCATGGGTGACAAAGACCGTATCGTCGTGGTGGAAATCGCCGTCGCCAACCGTCGCACCGGCCAGATGCGCCCGGCCCTCGTCGCCGACAAGTTCGACCACCGCCTCGTTGCGGGTGAGGCGCCCGTTCGCGGTCAGCGTGAAGGACCGCATCTCGGCCTTGGCGCCGATCCGGGCGAAAAGATGCGTCACGGCGCGGCGCTGGTGGTCGCGGCCCTGGATGCGGATGTGGTGAAACACAGCGCCATCGGCGATGTCGACCTCCATCACCTTGGAAAAGCGCGCGGCGGCCGGGCCGCTTTCCATCAGGGTCAGGCTGGCCCCCGGATCAAGCTTCACGCAATGGTGGAGGATCGCATCGGAAGTATCTGATTTGTGGACATAAACCAGAGAGACGGGCTTCTCGGCCTTGCCGGTGACGTGGATCAGAAGGCCATCCGTCGCAAAGGCCGAGTTCAGCGCGGCGAAAGGCCGGGGAACCGGGGTCTGGCCCCGCGTCTCCAGCTGGCCGTAAAGACCTTGCGCCCAGTGGATGTCCGTGTCGCCAGCCTGAGCCAGCCGCTCGATCGTGACGCCGGACAGGGTCAGATCGTCCGAGGCAGCGGGGTCAAAGACCCCGTCCACGAACACGATCTTCAGCCGGTCCATGCCGTCGAAGGGTTCGGCCTCATCGCCTGCGTCAAAGCGGACGGCGGCGGGGGCCTCTGGGGCGTTCAGGCTGGACGGGTCGGTGTAACGCCAGTATTCATCGCGCCGGGCAGGCAGGCCCATCGCGGTCAGCCGCGCCAAAGCCTCGGTCCGGGCCGCAGCCAGCCAGCCCTTGCCCGACGGACCCGGCAGCGCCTGAAGCCGGGCCGCCAGCGCGTCTTCCTTTGCCTTCGGCAGTGCCATCAGCCCACCTCGTTCAGGATGTCGGCATAGCCGTTGCTTTCGACCTCAAGGGCAAGTTCCGGCCCACCGGTCTTGATGATCCGCCCCGCCGCCATGATGTGCACGACGTCCGGCTTGATGTGGTCCAGAAGCCGTTGGTAGTGCGTGATGACCAGGAACGAGCGCCCCGCGCTGCGCAGGGCATTCACGCCGTCGGCGACCAGCTTCATCGCATCGACGTCAAGACCCGAATCGGTCTCGTCCAGGATGCACATGCGGGGTTCCAGCATGGCCATCTGCAAGATTTCGTTGCGCTTTTTCTCGCCGCCCGAGAAGCCGACGTTCACCGGGCGCTTCAGCATCTCGGCGTCGATCTTCAGGGTCTTGGCCTTCTCGCGGACGACCTTCAGGAAGTCGCCGGCACTAAGTTCGTCCTCGCCCCTCGCCTTGCGCTGCGCGTTCACCGCGGTGCGCAGGAAGGTCATGTTGCCGACACCGGGGATTTCGACCGGATACTGGAAGGCCAGGAACAGGCCCGCTGCGGCGCGCTCTTCCGGTTCCATCTCCAGCAGTTCCTGGCCTTCCAGCTTGGCGGACCCCTCGGTCACCTCATAGCCGTCCCGGCCCGACAGGACATAGGACAAGGTCGACTTGCCGGACCCGTTCGGCCCCATGATCGCATGCACCTCGCCCGCGCCGATCTTGAGGTCGACCCCACGAAGGATCACCTTGTCCTCTTCTTCAAGTTTTACGTGCAGGTTATTGATTTCCAGCATTTTTCTTTCCTTTAAGCGTCAGCGCGGATCGGTGAACCAGCCGATGGCCCTGGTGACCATCTGCGGCGGAATCGCGCCAGGGGTGACGGTAAAGCGGGCCATTCGGCCAACCATTTCTTCCTTCTGGGCCAATCGCTCGACCCCATGATAGTAGCGCCGCCGGACGTAGTCGTCGAAGAGGACGGTCACAGGTTTCGCTGTCCGCATCATCACGGCGACCAGACAGGCGGCACGGAAACGACCGTCGATCAGCACAAGGTCGGGTGCGACGAAATCCGGGCGGTCCCAGACCGACAGCGCATATTCGTGGAACTTGCGGAACTCGCGCGGTTTCATCGGCACGCCCCAGGGGCCGGTCGGGCCGACATCCGCCCAATGCACATGCGCACGGTCCGAGATCGTGGCGACATGGGCCGCCATGCGCTCTGCCCAGTCCTGGTCGCTTTCAACGCTGAACACCCTGCGCCCAAGTTGGGCCGCCAACACGGTCGAGCCGCCGCTGCCGTATTCAAGGATTGTTTCCGCCGCCTCATAAAAGCGCGTCACGAAGCGGCGTTCTTTCGGCTCGAACGTCAAGGCAAAGCTCGGGGTTTCGGGTTCCGGCTCCATTTCAGCCTCCATGCCGCGCACAACCTGTGTCCTGGGCAAGTCCGCATCGTCGAGCGGGCCATCTGCGTCGTCCGTTTCGACCATATCGTCCATCTCGGCCAGTGCCTTGGCGACGAGGGCGTCCACCTCGGCCTTGGCAGTCGCGACCCCGGGGTGGGCAAGCAGGCGGGCGATCTCTTGGGTGACGGCGGCTTCCCAGTGCAGGATCGACCGATCCTCGGCCTCGTTCCGGTCAAAACGGTCGAAATAGCTTGCGGTGTGCCGGACATTCGGCCGTTTCGGCCCGGTCGAGACCATGCCCCGGCCCCGCGCCGCCTTCAGCCGGAAGTGATCTGGCGTGCGGACCGAATAGTGGTTCACTTGCGCCAGGTCCCAGCCAAACTCACGCCGCGAGGCCAGGTTGTTGCGCCCCGGCAGCGGCTGACCTTCCAGCCAGGCCTGCGTCCGGGGCTGCTTCGGGTCCAAAGGCTTGCCGTTGCCGGCAAGGCAGTCGTCGGCAGTGGCCCCAACGCCCGGCTCCAGGCGGGGAAGGCCCGCCGCATTGGCCGAGAAGCCGATCATTTTCGGGCCATGGCGGAAAAGCGGCTTCGTTTCTAGATTCGCAACAAAACCCAGCTTGGAGGCCCCGATGAACGCTTCTGACACATGGCGGCCCGGAAAGCTGTCATTCCCGTTCGACCCGAACAGCCGCCAGTTCAGCATCATCGCCTGGGCCGGACCGACAGCCGAAATCAGCGCCTGCACGGTCCGGTCACCGACATGGACGTTCAGAAACTCATCTGCGTCGAGCCACAGGTGCCACACGCCCTCACGATACCCGACCTCAGCCTCGAAGGCCTGCACCGCAGCCTCTTGCGGGGCCACGCCCCAGCCCGGGTTGGTGCGCAGGAAGGTAACCTCACCGGCCTTTGCCAGCGCCTCCAGCAGCGCGTCCATCCCGTCGGTCGACCCGTTCGAGACCACGACGATCCGGTCAATCCCGATCACCCGGTGGTAGGCGACCCATTCCAGCAGGAACGGCCCCTCGTTGCGCATGGCCGAGACCAGCACGACCAGGGGCCGTTCCGCATCAGGTTCCGCATATGCGCGCGCTTCAGCCATCCAGGGGTCAGCCGACCGAGCCAGAGTTATTGTTTGGCCGGATCACTTAACTGTCTCCTCGTAGACCCTCATCCCCCCGAATTCTTCACCGGTGCGACCGACGCCACACTCATAGTCGCCGCGTTGCAGGTTGGGGTCACCCATCTTCGCCGCCGCCGAACGAACTGCGTCACGGCAACCCTCGACCGATCCTACGTCCACAATTAATTCGTAGACCGTCAAATCTTGTCGATCGGGATAGTAGAAAGCGTCGACCTGCTGACACCAGACACCGAAGAACGTACAAAGCATTGGCTCTACCCGACCGAGCCTTCCAGGCTGATCGCGACCAGGCTTTGCGCCTCCATCGCGAATTCCATCGGCAGGGCCTGCAGGACCTCTTTGCAAAAGCCGTTGACGACCAGGGCGACGGCCTCTTCCTCGTCCATCCCGCGCGAGCGGCAGTAGAAGAGCTGATCGTCGTCCACCTTGGACGTCGTCGCCTCATGCTCAACCCGCGAGGAATTGTTGCGCACTTCGATGTAAGGCACGGTGTGCGCCCCACATTTGTCGCCAATCAGAAGACTATCGCACTGGGTGTAGTTGCGGCTGTCCTTGGCCTTGGGGTGCATGCTGACCAATCCCCGGTAGGTGTTCTGCGCCCGACCCGCGCTGATACCTTTCGACACGATGCGCGACTTGGTGCGCTTGCCAAGGTGGATCATCTTGGTCCCGGTATCGGCCTGCTGGGCGTTGTTGGCGATGGCGATCGAATAGAACTCGCCCTGGCTGTCATCCCCGCGCAGGATGCAGGACGGGTACTTCCAGGTGATCGCCGAGCCGGTCTCGACTTGGGTCCACATCACCTTCGCCCGGTCGCCCCGGCAATCGGCGCGCTTGGTGACGAAGTTGTAGATGCCGCCGACGCCGTTTTCATCGCCCGGATACCAGTTCTGAACGGTCGAATACTTAACCTCGGCGTCCTTCAGGATCACGATTTCGACCACGGCGGCGTGCAACTGGTTGGTGTCACGCTTGGGCGCGGTGCAGCCTTCCAGGTAGCTGACATAGGCGCCCTCGTCGCAGATGATGAGGGTGCGTTCGAACTGGCCGGTGTTTTCCGCGTTGATGCGGAAGTAGGTCGACAGCTCCATCGGGCAGCGGGTGCCCTTGGGGATGTAGACGAACGAACCATCCGAAAAGACGGCCGAGTTCAGGGTGGCAAAGAAGTTGTCCGTCGGCGGCACGACGCTGCCCAGGTACTGCTTCACCAGTTCGGGGTGCTCCCGCACAGCCTCGCTGATCGAACAGAAGATCACCCCTGCCTTGGCCAGTTCGGCCTTGAACGTGGTCCCCACCGAGACGCTGTCAAAGACGGCGTCCACAGCCACCTGGCGCGGCTCGGCTTCACCTTCGACTCCGGCCAGAAGCATCTGTTCTTTCAGAGGAATCCCAAGTTTCGCATAGGTCGCCAGCAGCTTTGGATCAACCTCGTCCAGGCTTTTGGGCTTCTTCGCCATGCTCTTCGGCGTCGCGTAGTAGAACTGGTCCTGATAGTCGATGTCGGGATAGTTCACCATCGCCCAACGCGGCTCTTCCATCTTGAGCCAGCGCTTGTAGGCCGCAAGTCGCCACTCCAGCAGCCACTCGGGTTCACCGTTCTTCTGGCTGATCAGACGAACGATGTCCTCGTTCAGCCCCTTGGGGGCGTAGTCCATCTCGATGTCGGTTTCCCAGCCGTACTTGTACTTGCCGGCCATCGCCTGGACGGTTTCGATCGTCTCGCGGTCAACGCCTTCGCGCACCTCGGTTCCGTCGACAGTTTCCAGCATGGTCATCGGCGTTGTCCTTTCAGGCAGCCCGCGCGCGGGCCTTGGCATAGGCGTTGGTCCACACAGTCGCGAACCGCAGCACGTCGTCTTTTGTCACCCCAGGCCCGAGAGAGACCCGGATCGCCTGGCCCGCAAGAGCCTCGGAAAAGCCCATCGCGGTCAGCACGCGGCTGGCCCGCACCTTGCCCGAGGAACAGGCCGAGCCCGCCGATACGGCGAACCCGGCAAGGTCCATCGCCATAACCTGAGTCTCGCCCTTCCAGCCGGGAGCGATCAGGCAAAGCGTGTTCGGCAAGCGTGGCGAACCATTCCCGACGGAAATAGTTTCTTTTGCCGCAGCCGACAACTCTGATTCTAGAATATTTCTAAGTTCGGCGACTTCTTCCCAGATCCCGCTGGCCAGATCCCGCGCTGCAGCCTCGGCGGCGGCGGCAAATCCGGCGATACCGATCAGGTTCTCGGTTCCCGCCCGGCGGCCCATTTCCTGCCCGCCGCCCTTCAACTGCGACGGCACGTCGATCCCCCGCCGGACGACCAGCGCTCCGATGCCCTTGGGGCCGCCCAGCTTGTGCGCCGACACAAGACCCATGTCGCAGCCAAGCCAGTTGAACGCCATCGGCACCTTGCCGAAAGCCTGCGTCAGGTCGCTGACGGCAAGGCCCTGGGGCAGCTCTTGCAGGATGCCGGTTTCGGAGTTGGCCAGTTGCAAAGCGGTGCGGGCGGGATCAGCGACCGCCACCCTGCCCTGCCCGTCCACCGGCAGCGACACATCGCACCAAGCTGCAACGGCGTCATGCTCTACTTCCGCGCAGGCCAATCCGCGCCCGGCGCAGGCCAGCGACGCGGCTTCGGTCGCGCCCGAGGTGAAGACGATATCCGCGCCGTCCGCCCCCAAGGCCGCCGCGATCTTCGCGCGGCTTTTTTCCAGCAATGACTTCGCCGCCCGCCCCTCGGCATGGACCGACGAGGGGTTGCCAACCACCTCCATCGCCTGGGCCATCGCCGCCTTCGCCTCGGGGCGCAGCGGCGCAGTCGCGTTCCAGTCGAGGTAGACGCGGCTCATTCCTCATCCACCACGCGGAAGAGGTTCGGCACCGCGGGGCATGGCGTCAGGTCGTTCTTCACCACATCGGACAGCCGCACCTGGTGCAAGAAGACATAGACGTTGGCCGACAGGCTTTCCCAGAGCCGGTTGGTCAGCGACTGCGCGCGGCTGCCTGACAGCCCACCCGAAGCGCCCGCGCCGGTGTGCATGGCGTCGACCGTCTCCTCGACCGCCTCCATCACCTCGCTGATGCGAATGTCGTTCGGACTGCGCGCCAGCTTGTAGCCGCCGCCCGGTCCGCGCACCGCCTCGACCAGGCCCGCGCGGCGCAGTTTGACAAAAAGCTGCTCCAGATAGGGCAGGCTGATATCCTGCCGCCGCGAGATCGCCGCCAGCGAGACGAGGTCGTCGCCCCCCGATTTCGCCTCGGCCAGCGCCAGATCTGCCAGCGCCACCATCGCATAGCGCCCCTTGGTCGAAAGCTTCATCGCACGCCTCCCGTTCCCTGCCGGAGAATCGCAACCGCATTGACGCCAAGCGCGTCGCACATTACCTCAGTCAAGCCCCGGAAAGTTGGCCCCGGTCATTGTGACGCAGGCCCGCTTTAGAACGGTTCTAGTTTAGCCGAGCGAAAGCGTCAAGAAATCGCTCCCGCATGAGAAGAGTGCAATGCCTGAAGTCATCTTTGCCGGCCCCGATGGACGCCTTGAGGGCCGCTATCACCCGCAGAAGGACCGCGACGCGCCGATCGCCATCGTACTGCACCCGCACCCGGCCTATGGCGGGACGATGAACAACAAGGTGGTCTACAACCTGCATTACGCGTTCTACAACCTGGGCTTCACGGTCCTGCGCTTCAACTTCCGCGGCGTGGGGCGCAGCCAGGGCGAGTATGACCAGGGCATTGGCGAGCTGTCGGATGCCGCCAGCGCGCTGGATTATCTGCAGGCGATGAACCAGAACTCCAAGCAGTGCTGGGTCGCAGGCTTCAGCTTTGGCGCCTGGATCGGGATGCAGCTTCTGATGCGGCGGCCCGAGATCACCGGCTTCGTCTCGGTTGCACCGCCCGCGAACCTGTACGACTTCAGCTTCCTTGCCCCCTGTCCGTCATCGGGTCTGATCATCAACGGCTCGGCCGACAAGGTCGCCCCGCCGAAGGACACCAAGACGCTCGTCGGCAAGCTGCACGAGCAGAAGGGGATCACCATCACCCATACCGAGATCGAAGGGGCGGACCACTTCTTCAAGGACGAAGAGGCGCATATGAAACCGATGATCCAGACGGTGTCGGACTATGTCCGCCGGAGGATGACGGAGGCCACCCGCTAATGTCCGCGCTGCAGCTTCTGGCCGACAAGCTGGCCGACGACGTCCTTGCCGCCGAGGCCGAACTTGGCGACGACCGCTTCTACGAGAAGGTGGCGCAGATCCTGATGGCTGCCTCGCCCACGTTCCAGGAGGCCTACATCACCTCGATCCGCGTCCGCCTGGCCGAACGTCGGGGCCGCGAATACCTGGAGCGTGCGCTGGCCGCCAAGCGCGGGCTGATCTCGGACACCGAGACCGAGGCCGAGGCACCGGTCGACCTTGCCGGCTCGGGCCATTGACCGACCGTCTGGAAGCGCAGTTTGCCTTCCTGAACGAGGCGGACCGCCTGAAATCCGTCCTGCGCGCGACGACGCTGGTCGATGGCTCCCGGGTCGAGAATTCGGGGGAGCACAGCTGGCACCTGGCGCTTTACGCCCTGGTGCTGGCGGATCAGGCCGGGCCGGGTGTGTCGATTGACCGGGTGATCCGGATGCTCTTGATCCACGATCTGGTCGAGATCGACGTGGGCGACGTGCCGATCCATTCGCAGAACGGCCAGGCCCATGCCAGCCTGGAGACGACAACTGCCGAAGCGAAAGCCGCCGACCGTATCTTCGGACTTCTTCCCAGTGACTTGGCGGCCGACCTCCGCGCCCTGTGGGAGGAATTCGAGGCCGCCGAGACCCCCGACGCCCGCTTCGCCAAGTCGCTGGACCGCGTGCAGCCGGTGATGGCGAACCTGATGTCCGGCGGCGGGACCTGGGCCACCTACAACGTGACCTACGACCAGCTGGAAACCCGGGTGGGCAGCAAGATCGCCAAGGGCGCCCCGGCGCTTTGGGACTGGGTCAAGGGAAAGGCCCGGCCCTGGTTTGGATAACCTCCTCGTGCGCCTTCGGCTTCTCGTCGGACCGCCCCCAGCGAGGAGTGACGAAGTCATCGACGAGCGGCCCGGAAAGCACTGCGGCAATTCGGTATACAATCGCATACCGCACTTCCCTTGGCCCGACTTTTCCGCTATGACCGCCCGTAACGAATCCCCGAACCGGAGAGACCAATGTCGAAGATCAAGGTAGCCAACCCCGTCGTCGAGCTTGACGGCGACGAGATGACCCGGATCATCTGGGACTTCATCAAGCAGAAATTGATCCTGCCCTACCTCGACATCGACCTGAAATACTACGACCTCGGGATCGAGGAGCGGGACCGCACCGACGACCAGATCACCATCGACGCGGCCAATGCCATCAAGCAGTACGGCGTCGGCGTCAAATGCGCGACGATCACCCCGGACGAGCAGCGGGTCGAGGAATTCGGCCTGAAGCAGATGTGGAAGTCGCCGAACGGCACGATCCGCAACATCCTGGGCGGCGTGATCTTCCGCGAGCCGATCATCTGCAAGAACGTTCCCCGCCTGGTCCCGCACTGGACCAAGCCCATCGTCGTCGGCCGCCACGCCTTTGGCGACCAGTACCGCGCGACCGACTTCAAGTTCCCCGGCAAGGGCAAGCTGACGATGAAGTTCGTCGGCGACGACGGCACGGTTATCGAGAAGGACGTCTATTCGGCCCCGTCCGCCGGCGTCTACATGGGTATGTACAACCTGGATGACAGCATCACCGACTTCGCCCGCGCCTCGCTGAACTACGGGCTCCAGCGCGGCGTGCCGGTCTACCTGAGCACCAAGAACACCATCCTCAAGGCCTATGACGGCCGCTTCAAGGACATCTTCCAGCAGGTGTTCGAGGCCGAATTCGCCGACGCGTTCAAGGCCAAGGGCATCACCTACGAACACCGCCTGATCGACGACATGGTCGCCTCGGCGCTGAAATGGTCGGGCGGTTATGTCTGGGCCTGCAAGAACTATGACGGCGACGTGCAGTCCGACATCGTGGCACAGGGCTTCGGCTCGCTGGGCCTGATGACCAGCGTCCTGATGACGCCCGATGGCAAGATCGTCGAGGCCGAAGCCGCGCACGGCACCGTGACCCGCCACTACCGTGAGCATCAGAAGGGCAAGGCGACGTCCACGAACTCCATCGCGTCGATCTACGCCTGGACCGGCGGCCTCAAGCACCGCGCGACGCTGGATGGGAACGACGCGCTGATGCGCTTTGCCACCACGCTGGAGAAGGTGACCGTGGACGCCGTGGAAGACGGCTTCATGACCAAGGACCTCGCGCTGCTGGTGGGGCCGGACCAGAAATGGCTGACCACGATGGGCTATCTTGAGAAGGTCGACGAATACCTGAACAAGGCGCTGAAAGGGTAAACGATCGTAGGGTGGGCGATATCGCCCACCCTACCTTGCCTCAGGGCCGGGAGGAGACCTCCGGCCTTTTCTAGGCCAGATACTCCACCTGCACAAAGCCGTTGTCCCACGACCGCGCCGCGACCAGCGTCAGATCGACGTCCCCCGCCCCGTGGCCCCAAAGCGGACGGCCCTGCCCCAGCAGCACCGGGATCAGCGTCACGATCGTGCGGCGGACCAGCCCTTCGGCCAGAAAGCTGCGGATCGTCTGGCCGCCGTCGATGTAGACGCGCGTGACGCCTTCGGCCCCTAGCATTTCCAGCACCTTGACAGGCGACTGGCCGCTGACCCGCACTGACGCTTTCAGCGCCTCGGGGACAACCACGCGCTCCGGCGTGCGGCTCAGCACCACGACCGGGGTCTTGTAGGGCCAGTCCGGGAAAGTCAGCACCTTCTCGAAGCTTTCGCGTCCCATGACCATCGCGCCTACCCCATCCAGGAAGGCGGCATAGCCGAAATCCTCGCCCTCCGGTACGGGGCGACCGGTCAGCCAGAGGATGTCGCCGTCTGGGCGCGCGATGTAACCGTCAAGACTGGTGGCAATGAACACTTCGGCCGAGGGAAGCTGCCCGGTCATGTCGTCCTCCAATGGTGCAGTCGAAAAGGAGTGGCGGTGTACTGCGGTGGCTCCGGGACGTCAAGAACTTAACAGGAACGGTTAACCAGTTTGGGTCAGAGTTATTGACTTGTTAAAGGTCATACACTATGACCCATTTATCCGCAGGAGGCACCCATGCCCGACCGTCCCGACCAGCTATCCGATCGCCCCCGGCACTCACCCGTGGACGACGTACAAGGGATCGCCTTCGGGGTGACAATGGCGGCCCTGGGCATGCAAATCCTGACCCACATGGGCTTTGTCACCGGGCAGACCACCGGCCTTGCCGTGCTGATCGCACATGCGACGGGCCTACCCTTCCCTGCTGTCTACTTCGCCGTGACCCTGCCCTTCCTTGGCCTCGCGTGGAAGCGCATGGGGCCACGATTTGCCCTACGGACTCTGGTCACGACGGCGGCGCTATCCGGGTTGGTGGCGGTTCTGCCGAACTGGCTGGAACTGGGCCGGATCGAGCCCACCCTTGCAGCCATTCTCTTCGGCCTTCTCTTCGGGATCGCGGCGCTGGCGGCGATCCGGCATGGCGGCAGTTTCGGCGGCCTCTCGGTCCTCTGGATCGAGCTGCAGGACCGCACGGGCTTTCCGGCCGGCCATGCGCAGCTTCTGTCGGACGTGGTGATCTTCGGCCTGGCGGCACTGGTGATGCCGGTCGACACGCTGGCCTACAGCTTTCTCGGGGCGGCAGTCTTCTCGCTGTTTCTGGCCCTCAACCACCGCCGCGACCGCTATATTGCGGCATAATTGCCGCGAGCAGCGGTTAAGATTTCCGGAACGCCCGCACCCAAGCCCTTGATTTTCCTGGACCCGAAAGGCGCGCCGCGCGCGGGCAGCTTTGCCCTCTGGCCACGCCCGGGAAAACCCTGTAAGGCCGCGCCAACCCTATAGGACGGACCCCATGGAACTGCGCAACATCGCGATCATCGCCCACGTCGACCACGGCAAGACCACCCTCGTGGACGAGCTTCTGAAACAGTCGGGGGCGTTCCGCGCCAACGAGTCGGTTTCCGAACGCGCGATGGACAGCAACGACATCGAACGCGAACGCGGGATCACGATCCTTGCCAAATGCACCAGCGTGGAATGGGCAGGCCTGCGGATCAACATCGTCGACACCCCCGGCCACGCCGACTTTGGCGGCGAGGTGGAGCGGATCCTGTCGATGGTGGACGGTGTGTGCCTGTTGGTCGACGCCGCCGAAGGCCCGATGCCGCAGACGAAGTTCGTGCTGGCCAAGGCCCTCGCTCTGGGCCTGCGCCCCATCGTCGTCCTGAACAAGGTCGACAAGCCCGACGCCGAACCCGACCGCGCGCTGAACGAGGTGTTTGACCTTTTCGCCAACCTCGGCGCCGATGACGACCAGCTGGATTTCCCGCATGTCTACGCCTCGGGCCGTTCGGGCTGGGCCGACATGGAGCTGGACGGGCCGCGCAAGGACCTGTCCGCCCTGTTCGACCTGATCGTCCGCCACGTCCCGGCCCCCAAGGTCCTGGCCCGCGTGGACGAGCCGTTCTCGATGCTGGCGACCACCCTCTCCGCCGACCCCTACCTTGGCCGCATCCTGACCGGGCGCGTGGAATCGGGCCGGATCGGTACCGGCACCACGCTGAAAGCCCTGTCGCGCACCGGCGACCGGCTGGAGCAGTTCCGGGTCACCAAGATCCTGGCGTTCCGCGGCCTGACCCAGACCGCCATCGACGAAGCCGTCGCGGGTGACATCGTCACCCTTGCCGGCATGACCAAGGCCACCGTCGCCGACACGCTTTGCGCGCCGGAAGTCGACACCGCCCTGCCGTCGCAGCCGATCGACCCGCCGACGATCAGCGTGACCTTCGGCATCAACGACTCGCCCCTGGCAGGTCGGGATGGCAGCAAGGTCCAGTCCCGCGTGATCCGTGACCGCCTGATGAAAGAGGCCGAGGTCAACGTCGCGATCAAGATCGCCGACACCCCCGGCGGCGACGCGTTCGAGGTTTCAGGCCGAGGCGAACTGCAGATGGGCGTCCTGATCGAAAACATGCGCCGCGAAGGGTTCGAGCTGTCGATCTCCCGCCCGCGCGTGATCTTTCAGGACGTCGACGGCGTTCGCAACGAGCCGGTCGAGGAAGTCACCATCGACGTCGATGACGAATACTCCGGTGCGGTCATCGACAAGCTGACCGGTGAGCGCAAGGGCGAGCTGGTCGAGATGAAGCCCGCCGGCGTCGGCAAGACCCGGATCATCGCGCATGTGCCGTCGCGCGGGCTGATCGGCTATCAGGGCCAGTTTCTGACCGACACGCGCGGCACAGGCGTTCTGAACCGCATCTTCCACGGCTGGACCCCGCACAAGGGCCCGATCCAGGGTCGGCGTCAGGGTGTCCTGATCTCGACCGAGGCCGGCGTTTCCGTCGCCTATGCCCTGTGGAACCTGGAAGAACGCGGCCGCATGTTCATCGGCCCGCAAGAGCAGGTCTATGTCGGCATGCTGATCGGCGAGCATTCCCGCGAGAACGACCTTGAGGTCAACCCGCTGAAGGGCAAGAAGCTGACCAACGTCCGCGCGAGCGGAACGGATGAAGCCGTCCGCCTGACGCCGCACATCAAGATGTCGCTGGAAGAGGCGATTGCCTATATCGACGACGACGAACTGGTCGAAGTGACGCCGAAGATCATCCGATTGCGCAAGCGCCTCTTGGACCCGAACGAGCGCAAGCGTCAAAGCCGGAAAGAGTAAGCGGAGGTACCATAGTCGATGTCAAGTCTATCGGGTCTTGTTGCTTACTTGCGACGAAAGAATCGGGATCGATTGACAAAGTATCGAGAGCGAAAGCGTGCCAAATTCCGCGGCTCGCTTGCAGTATTGGCCATCATGAAGAATGAGGCCATGAACATTGATGAGTGGATATCGCATTACCTGCAAGTCGGTGCTGACCGGATAGTCCTGATTGATAATGGCAGTACCGATGACACCGTTGAAAAGGCACAGGCTTGGGTTGCAAAAGGCAAGGTCGACCTCATTTCTCGTCATACTCGCCACAAACAATTGGATCATTACTGGGAGGCTATCTCACGGTTCGTTTTGGGAAGATATGAATGGCTCCTTATCGTTGATCTTGACGAGTTCTGGTTCTGCCCCGATGGAAAGACTGTGCCGACGAAGTTGGCCGAGCCACAATACCTAGATGTCGACGTGATATATGCCAACTGGCGAATGTTTGGCAGCAGCGGCCTGATCGAACAACCCACCAGCATAAGGTGCGCACTGGTTCACTCTGACCCGAAGCTGGCATCGCATCGCTTCACAAAGTATCTTTGCCGGACATCGGCAATTAAGTCACGAAAGAACATCAAAGTTCATCATATAGTTGGTGCAGATTCTTCAAGAACTTTCTCGGACAATGAGAACTTCCACCTATTCCACTACAATATTCAAAGCATGGAGTTTTTTGAAAGGGTCAAGATGAAGCGGGGTGACTCATATGAGAAGGCATCAGACTCGGTACGTGATATGGACTACTTCAAGCGATATGACGCGCCATGCACTGTCGAAAACCGGATTCTGGCAGATCTTGTCGAGCAGGGCCGTTTAGGGCAAGTTTGAACGACGCCGGGCTTAAGTTGCTATGACCAGAAGAGACTAGTAGAAAGCACGCTTTCGCCTCGCCGCGACCTATGCGGCCGCTGCGAGCCGACAGGGCAGGAATTCTTCCAGAAGGGCGGTCTGCCCTTCGAAAGTGCAGAAGCTTGAGGACGGCACTTCAATCCAGCCCTCCTCTTCTGCCTCAAGCGGCTCGGAGACCACGGCCATACCGCCCCGGCTTTCAGACCAGCGGTGATACAGCGACGGGGCGGCGGCGTCGGTGGCATAGCGCACGGCATAAAGGCGCTGGCCCTCCGACAGCGCGGCCGTCATCCGCAGATGCGGCCCCTGCCCTTTTTCGCGCGACAAGCGGATGAAACGCGCTGCCGCCCGTTCCAAGGCACCGCGCGGATCGTCGTCGAGGCCCTCGGCCAGGGCGACCAGGAACAGCGCTTCGCTGTCGGTCGCGCCCTTGCGATGAGGATAGAGGTGTTCCGGGATCAGCATGTCGGCATCGCGGCGAAAGGCGTCGTAGCCGCCGACCTGGCCGTTGTGCATGAAGCTCCACCGCCCATGCGTGAAGGGATGACAGTTGTTCCGGCTGGTCGCGGTGCCAGTGCTGGCGCGAACATGGGCAAGGAAGAGGTGCGACTGGACCTGGGCGGTCAGGCTTTTCAGGTTCGGGTCCGACCAGGCGGGCAGGACATCGCGGAAAAGGCCTGGCTCCGCCCTCGCGCCATACCAGGCGATGCCGAAGCCGTCGGCATTGATCGCGGTGTGGCACTGGGTGGCGCAGTGCGACTGGTGGATCAGCGAGTGTCCGGGGCGGCTGACGATCTCTTCCAGGAAGATCGGAGCGCCGGTGTAGGCGGCCCAGCGGCACATCTAGCGTGCCCCCGTCGTGAAAAGGATCATCTGCCCGGCCCTTCTTTTTCTGGAAGTCTAGCAGAAATCACGCGGGGCCGGAAAGATAGTCCAATCAATTCAAGACGAATTGGCGGGAATTCCCTACTCGATCTCTTCGACGACCATCAGATCGCGGGTGCTGGCGCCCTTTGCGTGGGCTAAAGCGGCCTGATAGGCGGGGGAGTTGTAGCACTCCACCGCCTTCTCAAGGCTCGGGAAGCGGGCCACCACGTTGCGCGGGCGGTCGTTGCCTTCCAGCTGCACATAGCGGCCACCGCGGGCCAGGAAGACGCCGCCGTGGGCCGCGATGGCCTCGGTCGCGCCCTTGGCGTATTTGGCGTAGGCCTCGGTGTCGGTGACGTGGACGTGGGCGATCCAGAGAGCGGTCGGCATGGCTCAGGCCCCCATCGCGGCTTCGGCCGCCTTGATGGCTGCATCGGCCTGGGCGATGTCGGCGCCCCCGGCCTGTGCGAGGTCCGGACGGCCACCGCCGCCCTTGCCGCCCATCGCTTCGGCTGCGGCTTTCACCAGCGTCACCGCCGAAAGCTTTGCGGTCAGGTCGGCGGTGACACCTGCAGCGACGGCGGGCTTCGCACCGGTGTCAGCGATAAGAAGAACAGCCCCCGAGCCAAGACGCGCCTTCATCTCGTCAATCAGGGCCGGAAGGTCCTTGCCCGAGACGCCCGAAAGCACTTGAGCAATGAACTTCACCCCATTGATTTCCTTGGACTCTGGCCCTGCGGCCTT
Source organism: Tabrizicola sp. (assembly GCF_034366665.1). Taxonomy (GTDB): domain Bacteria; phylum Pseudomonadota; class Alphaproteobacteria; order Rhodobacterales; family Rhodobacteraceae; genus Tabrizicola. Next base: position 70,887 of record NZ_JAXMMF010000059.1, read on the forward strand.
GCCGCCCATCGCGACTTCGCGCCGCAGTTGCGCGACCTCGTTCGCCAGCGCCTTGCGTTCGTCGAACAGCGCGCGGATGCGGTCAGCCAGTTCACTGGCCGGAGCCTTGATGATCGCCGCGATGTCGTTCAGCCGTGCATCCTGCTGGCGCAGGTGATCCAGCGCCGCTTGCCCTGTCAAAGCCTCGATCCGGCGGACACCGGCGCTGGAGGCGCTTTCCGACAGAAGCACCATCGCCCCAATGTCGCCGGTGCGCTGGACATGGGTGCCGCCGCAAAGTTCGAGGGAATAGGTCTTGCCGTCTGAACCCTTGCCCGAGCCTTCCAGCGCACCCATCGACACGACGCGAACCTCGTCGCCGTATTTCTCGCCGAACAACGCCTGCGCGCCGATCGCGCGGGCGTCGTCGGGGGTCATGATCCGGGTCTCGACCGGGGAGTTCTGGCGGATGAAGGTGTTCACCTCGGCCTCGATGGTGGCGAGGTCCGGGGCCGAGATCGCGGCCGAATGGCTGAAGTCAAACCGCAGACGGTCGGCGGCGTTCAGGCTGCCCCGCTGGGCCACATGGTCCCCCAGCGTCCGGCGCAGCGCCTCGTGCAGAAGGTGCGTGGCCGAATGATTGGCGCGTATCGCGGAACGGCGGGTATGGGACACTTCCAGTTTCGCCGGTTGTCCTTTCAGGACAGTGCCTTCCATGACTTTTGCAATGTGGATAAAGACCCCGGCGGCCTTCTTCACGTCGGTCACTTCCGCAAGGCCGGTGTCAGTGCGGACCCAGCCTGAATCCCCCACCTGACCGCCGGATTCGGCGTAGAACGGGGTCTGGTTGACGACGATCTGCACAGTCTCACCGGTGGCAGCCTGCCCGATGGCAGCGCCGTCGCGGACCAGCGCGGTGATCACACCTTCGGCGGTTTCGGTGTCGTAGCCGAGGAATTCGGACACGCCATGCTCTTCGGCGATCTCGTACCAAACCTTGGAGTCGGCGGCGGCGCCGGTGCCCGTCCAGGCGGCGCGGGCCTTGGCTTTCTGTTCGGCCATCGCCGCGTCAAAGCCCTGCACGTCGACCTCACGCCCCTTTTCACGCAGGGCGTCCTGGGTCAGGTCAAGCGGGAAGCCGTAGGTGTCGTAAAGCTTGAACGCCGCAGACCCGGGCAACGCGCCACCTTCGGGCAGGCCGGACAGTTCTTCATCCAGAAGTTTCAGGCCCCGGTCGAGGGTCTGCTTGAACTTGGTTTCCTCCAGCCGCAGCGTTTCCTCGATCAGCGACTGGGCACGGCTGAGTTCGGGATAGGCCCCGCCCATCTGGCGCACCAGCGCGGGCACCAGGCGGTGCATCACCGGGTCCTGCGCGCCCAGCATGTGGGCATGCCGCATCGCACGGCGCATGATCCGGCGGAGGACATAGCCCCGGCCCTCGTTCGACGGCATCACCCCGTCGGCGATCAGGAAAGACGTGGACCGCAGGTGGTCGGCGATGACGCGGTGATGGATTTTCCCCGGTCCATCAGGGTCTTGCGACGTGACGTTCGCGCTGGCCTCGATCAACGAACGCATCAGGTCGGTGTCGTAGTTGTCGTGCTTGCCCTGCAGCAGCGCGCCGATCCGCTCCAGCCCCATGCCGGTGTCGATCGACTGCATCTCCAAGGGAACCAGCCGCCCGTCGGCGAACTGCTCGTTCTGCATGAAGACGTTGTTCCAGATCTCGATGAACCGGTCGCCGTCTTCCTGCGCACTGCCCGGAGGGCCGCCCCAGATATGGTCGCCGTGGTCATAGAAGATTTCGGTGCAAGGGCCGCACGGGCCGGTGGGACCCATGCGCCAGAAGTTGTCATCGCTGGCGATGCGGATGATCCGGCTGTCGGGCAGGCCCGCAACCTTTTTCCAGATTTCGGCCGCCTCATCGTCGGTGTGGTAGACGGTGACCAGAAGCTTGTCCTTGGCCAGGCCAAAATCCTTGGTCAAAAGCTCCCAGGCAAAGGCGATGGCCTGATCCTTGAAATAGTCGCCGAAGCTGAAATTCCCCAGCATTTCGAAGAAGGTATGGTGCCGCGCGGTGTAACCGACGTTGTCGAGGTCGTTGTGCTTGCCCCCCGCCCGCACGCATTTCTGCGCTGTCGTCGCGCGCTTGTAGTCCCGCGTCTCGACCCCGGTGAAGAGGTTCTTGAACTGCACCATGCCCGAGTTGGTGAACATCAGCGTGGGATCGTTCCGCGGCACCAGCGGAGAGCTGTCAACGACCCGGTGGTCATTGCGGCGGAAGAAGTCGAGGTACGTCGAGCGGATGTCGTTCAGAGAGGCCATGTGGGGGCGGTCCTTGGGCAGGATGCGGGAGTCCGGACCCCATGTAGCCCCCTGCAAACGGCCTGTCCACAGGCGGGCCTTTCGTGCGGGGAAAAAAGGCCGCTAGCGCAGCACTTCCACCGCGTCGCCGTTCCGGATCACGCCGTCCTGTTCGATGGAACAAAGGACCCCGCGCAGGCGCAGGTCCGGGTGCGCGCGGACCCAGTCGAAGGCCGCCTCGCCGTGGCGCACTTTCCACTTGGCGCAGGCGTCGTTCCAGACCTCGGAGACGCAGAGGACGGCGGTGCCGACCGCGAGGAGGGACCCGGCGGGAAGGTTCGCCTCGGTCATGTCAAGGTCGCAGACGAACGTGTCGCCTGGGTGCACCACAGTCTCGCGGTTGCGCCAGACAAGGTCCAGCACCCGACGCGGCAGGATCGAGACCTGGATGCCGGGATGGCCGGTGCCGTCAGCCAGCTTCAGCCAGGGCGCGGTGCCCCAGCGCTCGCCGGGGATACCTTGCGCCTTTGTCACGGTCAATTCATCAACGAAGCGACGTTCCCCGTAGCCGGGACGGACGCACAGAAGTTCGACCGCGCTGCCGGTCTTTGGTGCGGACAGCACCCCCGGCAGCGCGGCCATCAATTCATCGCTGGTGGCGTGGCCGCTCACTCGTCCAGGACGTCGGCGCTGTCTTCGCCGGCCATCGTGAAGTCCAGACCGTTGGCGGCGCGGATCTTGTCCTCGATCGCCAGGGCGACGGACGGGTTCTGCTTCAGGAAGGCCTTCGCGTTCTCACGCCCCTGCCCGATGCGTTCGTCGCCATAGGAATACCAGGCACCCGATTTTTCGACCACGCCTGCCTTGACGCCGATGTCGACCAACTCGCCCATCTTCGAGATGCCTTCGCCATACATGATGTCGAATTCCACCTGCTTGAAGGGCGGGGCCACCTTGTTCTTCACCACCTTGACGCGGGTGGTGTTGCCGACGACCTCTTCCCGGTCCTTGATCGCGCCGATGCGGCGGATGTCCAGACGGACCGAGGCGTAGAATTTCAGCGCGTTTCCACCGGTCGTGGTTTCGGGCGAGCCGAACATCACGCCGATCTTCATTCGGATCTGGTTGATGAAGATGACCATGCAGTTGCTGCGCCCGATGGAGGCGGTCAGCTTGCGCATCGCCTGGCTCATCAGGCGGGCCTGGCTGCCCATCTGCATGTCGCCCATGTCGCCTTCGATCTCGGCCTTCGGGACCAGCGCGGCCACGGAGTCCACCACAACCATGCTGACCGCGCCCGAGCGGACCAGCGTGTCCACGATCTCCAACGCCTGTTCGCCGGTGTCGGGCTGGGAAATCAGCAGTTCATCCAGGTTCACGCCCAGCTTCTTGGCATACTGCGGGTCAAGCGCGTGTTCCGCGTCGACAAAGGCGCAGACGCCGCCTTTTTTCTGTTCTTCTGCAACAGCATGCAGGGTCAGCGTCGTCTTGCCCGAGGATTCCGGCCCGTAAATCTCGATGATGCGACCCTTGGGCAGGCCACCGATCCCAAGCGCGATGTCGAGGCCCAAGGAACCCGTCGAGGTCGCTTCGATATCCATCGCCGGGCTGTCCGCGCCCAGGCGCATGATCGAGCCCTTGCCGAACTGCCGTTCGATCTGTGCGAGCGCGCTTTCCAGCGCCTTCGACTTGTCCATATCCCGCTTGCTCCCGAGGTCGAGAAGGTTTGCCGTCGCCATGTCACGCTCCTTATTTCACAGCCACCCGCAGGCGGCAATCCTTGCCCGTGTTCCCCAAGTGTTCCTGATCTTATGAGGACAAAAAGGGAACAATTCAACTTAAATCTCGTGGTGGCAGTTTTTCACGGCTTTGGTTAAGGGAGTGTTTACGGAAGGCCGGGACAACCGGACGATGTGAGGCAGAACCGGAGAAAAGAGGCCAAGATGCTGGTGTTCTGGGAGCAGAGGCTTGCGTTTCTGGCCACGCCGAAGACGGGGTCAACGGCGATTGCGGCCGCGCTCGAATCACTGGCGGCGGTGTCGATCCAGCGGCCGCCCCTTTTGAAACACACCACGGTCCATCGCTACCGCCGCTTCATCGGCCCGTTCCTGGAAGCTGCGTCGAAAGACAGTTTCACCTTGGTCGCCCTGATGCGCGAGCCGACGGACTGGCTGGGATCGTGGTACCGCTTCCGCCAGCGGGACGAGACGGATGCGGGGAAATCAACCAAGGGGATAAGTTTCGACGACTTCGTGCGGGCCTGGTGCCAGGACCCGCGGCCGGATTTCGCCGACGTGGGCAGCCAGGGCAAGTTCCTGCGACCAAGGCAGGGCGTCGGCGTCGACCGGCTGTTCCGGTATGAAGAGATCGACAGTTTCGTGCAGTTCCTGGAAGAGCGGCTGGACTGCGAGGTCATCCTGCCGCGGCTGAACGTCTCGCCACCCGGGGCGACCGAGATCACGGCGGAAACCGCGGCTATGCTGCGCGAGGTTGCGGCCGAAGACTTCGCCCTTTACGCAACCCTGACCGCTTAGGCGTCGGCTTGCCGGTCGGGGCATCGGGGCATGACAGGTGCGCGGAAAGCGGCTAATCTCTGCGGCAAGGGGCAGACGAGACCCCGTGAGGCATGAAAGGGCGGTGGTATGACCGACATGAGGATGACGCGGCGCGGGCTTTTGCTTGGCGCGGGGGCTGTGGTTGCGACGGGCGCGCTTGCGGGCTGCAACAACGGGATCGGGTCGAACGGCGCGAGCCAGATCGAAGCGCGGGTGGACGCCACGCAGGATTATCTCTTCAACCAGTTTCCGGGGACGCGCGACCTGGCAAGCCGGGCCTCCGGGGTGCTTTACATGCCCTTGATGACCGAGGTCGGTGCGGGATTCGGCGGGGCCTTCGGGCGCGGGGCGCTGCGGATCCAGGGGGTGACGGTCGATTACTACTCGGCCGCCAAGGGGTCGTTCGGGCTGCAGATCGGGGCGCAGCAGTACGCCCACGCCCTGTTCTTCATGTCCCCCGAGGCGCTGGAAAACTTCCGGCGGTCGTCGGGCTGGGCGGCGGGGGCGGACATCCGCTATGCGTCGCCGGAAGAGGGCGCTTCGATCGGCAAGCAGACGACCGAGCTGGACGAGGTCATCGCGATGGTCTTCGGGCAGCAGGGGCTGATCGCTGGGGCCTCGTTGGCCGGGATCAAGTATACCCGGATCATTCCCTGAGATCTGTCCACGGTGGACAATCGCCGTTCGATCAATGTTATCAATGACTTCGTCGCGGACGTTAGGGGATTCTTAATGTTTGGCCTCCGTCGGGGCGGTGGGCGGATCGCCCACCCTACGCGGGCATCGCGGGTGGCGGCAGGGTCGCGAAGATGTCCGGGGTGACGCGTGGCATCGGTTGGGCCTGGTCTGTCGCACTGATGGCCCAACCAACCCTGGTCGAGCCACTGAACCGCTTTCAGGACTGCCCTGCCTGCCCCGAGATGATCGAGCTGCCGACGGGAAGCTTCCTGATGGGCGCGCCGGACGACGAGTTCCGGACCATCGCCTATATCGGAGTGACCGACGAGGGCCGGCTGGCGCAGCGGTTCGCCACGGCCGAAGACCCCTACATCCCCCGGAACGAAGGCCCGCAGAACCGGGTCACGGTCGATATCCGCATCGCTATGAGCCGGACCGAGATCACCTTTGACGACTGGACGGCCTGCGTCGTGGACGGCGGCTGCAATGGCTATGTCCCCGATGGAACGGCGGACCAGTGGGGCGACAGCGACAAGATTGCCGCGTCCCTTGCCGACCCCAGGTTCAAGCCGACCCCCTCGCAAGGGGAAATTGCCAAGGTCCTGCGCTCACCTGCGTTCCTGCCGATTGGCGGACGGTATCCGGTGAACAGCGTGTCCTATCTGGACGCCACCAGCTATGTGGACTGGCTTAACCGGAAGCTGGGGACCGACGCCTACCGGCTGCCGACCGAGGCGGAGTGGGAATATGCCGCGCGGGCGGGCACGACAACACGCTTTGCACAAGGCTATGAGCCGAAACCGGAAGAGGCCAACATCTCTGGCGCGGCAACGGCCAACATGGAGCAGCGCCCGCGGCCGGACCTGCGGACGCTGGGCCATCCGGTGCCGGTCGACGAACTTGACGCGGCCAATCCCTGGGGCCTGCGGCACATGTCGGGGAATGTCGCGGAAATCACGCTGTCCTGCACTCCCACCAAAGCCGACGGATCGCCGGACGTGGACCGGCCGCTTCCCGATTGGGACACGACCAGCGAGTGGCTGGAGCGCAGCGTCCTGCCAAGCTGTGACCGGGTTACCCGGGGCGGCAATTACGGGCAGGACATGAACGTGGCGCGGGTCGCCGCAAGGGGGGCCACGCTTGAGGCGGCGCGGTTGGACTTCATCGGCTTTCGCATCGTCAAGGAACTGGATCGGTAGACAGGTGCGCTGTAGCGCACCCTACCTTAGACGGCGGATCAGGCTGGAGGTGTCGTTCCGGCCGCCGCCCATCAGTTGCACGTCCTTGTAGAACTGGTCCACCAGCGCCGTGACCGGCAGGCGCGCGCCGATCTGGTCGGCGGTGTCGAGGCAGATGCCAAGGTCCTTGCGCATCCAGTCCACCGCGAAGCCGAAGTCGAAGCTGTCCGCCAGCATGGTCTTGTGTCGGTTCACCATCTGCCACGAGCCTGCGGCCCCCTGCGAGATCACCTCGACCACCTTTTCGCCGTCCAATCCGGCCTTCTGGCCAAAGGCCAATGCCTCGCTCAGGCCCTGCATCAGGCCCGCGATGCAGATCTGGTTCATCATCTTGGCCAGTTGCCCTGCCCCACTGTCTCCGATCAGCCGGCAGATGCGGGCGTAGGCGGCCATCACCGGCTCGGCCCGGGCGTAATCCTCGGGCGTGCCACCGCACATGATGGAAAGCTGGCCGTTCTCGGCCCCGGCCTGACCGCCGGAGACGGGGGCGTCGACGAAGTGGAGGCCATGCGCCGCCGCGTCAGCGGCAAGCGTTCGGGTGATCTGGGCGGAAACCGTGGTGTGGTCGACGAAAACCGCGCCTTTGCCCATGCCGAGAAAGGCCCCGTCCGGCCCGGTGCAAACCTGCGCGAGGTCCTGGTCGTTGCCGACGCAGGCCATGACGAACTCGGCCCCCGTCGCGGCTTCGCGCGGGGTGGCGGCGGCACGGCCCTGGTGCTTGGCCACCCAGGCCGCGGCCTTGGCGGCGGTGCGGTTGTAGACCGTCACCTCATGTCCCTTGGCCGCCAGATGCCCCGCCATCGGGAACCCCATGACTCCCAAGCCAAGAAATGCCACTTTCGCCATCTGCGCCCCCTGCGTGTTGCCCTTCACCGGCGCTTCGACTAGGAACCGATCGGCTTCCCGCCGTCAAGGACAGCACCGATGTTGACCGCCTTCCGTTGGCTGATCCGGATCGTCTCGGGGCTTCTGGCCCTGGGGGTCGTTGCGGCATTGCTGGCCTATTACATCCTGTCGCGGTCGCTGGTCGACTATGACGAGGATTTCACCGTTTCGGGGATCACCGCGCCGGTCGAGATCGTGCGCAACAACGACAACGTGCCGCATATCTTCGGCAAGACGGACGAGGACGTCTTCTATGCCCTGGGGTTCGCCCATGCGCAGGATCGGCTGTGGCAGATGACCATGCTGCGGCGGACGGCGCAGGGGCGGCTGTCCGAGATTTTTGGCCCCGCCACGGTGAAGGTAGACGAGCTGATGCGGCGCTATGACCTGTACGGGCTGGCGCTGCAGTCGGTAGAGGTTCAGGACGATGCGACGAAGCGCGCGCTGGAGGCCTATGCGGCCGGGGTGAACGCCTGGATCGGCGAGGTGAACACGGGCGCGCGCGGCCGGGGCGCGCCGGAGTTCTTCCTGTTCGAGCCCGAGATCTCGGTCTGGGCGCCGGCGGATTCGATCGCGATCCTGAAGCTGATGTCGCTGCAGCTGTCCAGCGCCCTGCAGACCGAGGTCCTGCGGGCGCGGGTGTCGCTGCTGTTGCCGAACGACCGGCTGGCCGACATCCTTCCCGACGATCCAAGCCAGGGGGTCACTGCCCTGCCCGACTATGCGTCGCTGGTGCCGGGGGTGGCGCCGCTGATGGCCAAGGTCGACTTTGCCGAGGGGCCGTTCTCGCCTGTGGCCGCCCCTGGGATGGCGGGGGCGTCGAATTCCTGGGCGGCGATGCCGGGGCGGTCGGCGGCGGGGGGAAGCCTTCTGGCCAACGACCCGCATCTGGGGCTGACGGCGCCGACGATCTGGTATCTGGCGCGGCTGGAGCTGCAGTCGGGCGGGGTGATCGGCGGGACGATCCCGGGCGTGCCCCTGGTGCTGGTCGGGCGGTCGGAATCGCTGGGATGGGGGCTGACCACGGCCTATGTCGACGACCAGGACGTGGTGATCGAGGCGCTGAACCCGGACAATCCCGAGGAATACCAGACGCCGGACGGCTGGGCGACGTTCGAGAGCCGCCAGTCGATCATCAAGGTCAAGGACGCGGAACCGGTGACGCTGACGCTGCGCTGGTCGAAGAACGGGCCGATCCTGCCGGGGGGGCATTATGATCTGGGGTCGATCACTCCCTCCGGGCATGTGGCGGCGATCAGCTGGACCGCGCTGTCGGGGGCCGACACCTCGATCAGCGGGGCGATGGCGCTGATGAAGGCGCAAGACATCGCGCAGGCGCTGGAGGCGGGCCGGATGGTGGTGGCGCCGGCGCAGAACGTGATGCTGGCGGATGGGACGGGCATTGCGTTGCAGGTGATGGGGGCGCTGCCGGCGCGGGATGCGGGGCATCCGTCGCAGGGCCGCTTGCCCGCGCTGGGGTCGGACGCGCGGGTCGGGTTCAAGGGGGTCTTGCCCTACGAGGACAATCCGCGGGTGATCAGCCCGGCCTCGGGTCTTCTGGGCAACACCAACAACAAGACGGTGGACCGGCCCTTCCCGAACCACGTCAGCTTCGACTGGGGCGACACGCAGCGCATCCAGCGCTGGCTGACGCTGATGAAGGCGCGCGAGGTGCATACGCGGGAAAGCTTCATCGAGGCGCAGCTCGACACGGTGAACCCGACGGCGCGCTCGCTTTTGCCGCTGATCGGGGCGGACCTGTGGTTCACCGGGGAAGCGGCGCCGGAGGGCAGTCCGGAACGGTTGCGGCAGCGGGCCCTGGTTCTGCTTGCCGAATGGAACGGCGAGATGAACGAGCATCTGCCGGAACCTCTGATCGCCGAGGCCTGGATGCGGGCGCTGATGAAGCGGCTGATCCAGGATGACCTGGGCGCAATGGCGGAAAGCTTCACCCATATCTCGCCGGTCTTCATCGAGCGCGTCTACCGCAACGTGGGCGGGGCGAGTGTGTGGTGCGACGTGATCCAGTCGGCGGCGGTGGAAAGCTGCACCGACATCGCGCGGATCGCTTTGGACGAGGCGCTGTTGCAGTTGACCGAACGGTACGGCGACAACATCGAAAGCTGGCGCTGGGGCGATGCGCACCAGGCGACGCATGACCATCCGGTGCTGGGCGAGGTCGCGTTCGTGAAGTATTTCGTCAACATCCGGCAGTCGACCAGCGGTGGCGACGACACGCTGATGCGGGGTGTTACTCGTGGCGAGGGGCCGGAGCCGTATCAGAACGTCCATTCGGCGGGCTATCGGGGGGTCTATGACTTTGCCGACCCGGACTCGTCCGTTTTCATCACGGCAACGGGGCAGTCGGGCCATCCCCTGTCCCGGCATTACGACGACCTGGGCGAGTTGTGGCGGCGCGGGGAATACATCCCGATGTCGCTGGACCCAGAGCTGGCGCGGGCGGCAGCGGCGGGGGTGATGGTGCTGACGCCGGAGGGGCAATGAGCGTCCCGACGCTACGGACCGAACGGCTGGTCCTGCGGCAGGCGGTCTGGGCGGACCTGGACGCCGTCCACCGGCTGATGTCGGACCCGCGCGTGATGCGCTACTGGTCGCGGCCCGAGCATGAGACGCTGGAGGAGACGCGGGCCTGGCTGGGCTTTCTGGTCGACCAGGCACCGGACAGCCGGGACTGGCTGATCGAGAAGGACGGCGCGGTGATCGGCAAGGCAGGGGCCTGGGTCTTGCCGGAGGTGGGGTTCCTGCTGCATCCCGATCATTGGGGGCAAGGTCTGGCGCAGGAGGCGATGGTGGCGGTCATCGCCGCGCTGGAGGCGGAGTTCCCTGCCCTGCCCGCGCTGACCGCCGAGGTCGATCCGCGCAATGCGGCCTCGCTGCGGCTTCTGGGCCGGTTGGGCTTCCGCGAGACGCATCGGGCAGAGCGGACCCTGCTTTGGCGCGACGAATGGTGTGACAGCATCTATCTGGCGCGCGCCCGGACCTGAGGCACCGC
>NZ_JAXMMF010000060.1:0-5106 GCF_034366665.1 Tabrizicola sp.
CGGGGCAGCTTGCTGCGGGCGAAAAGCTCGGTCGCCAGCGGTGCCACCGCAAAGGCCACCACGAACAGCGACACCCCGCCATAGGTCAGCACCGCGCAGGCCAGCACCACCGCCGGGATGGTGTTGGCCGGGCCCATCCGCTTCACCATGGCCTCGGCCAGGCTGCGGGTGGCGCCGGTGTCCTCCATCAGCTTGCCGAAGATCGCGCCCAAGAGGAACAAGAGCAGGAACTGCACGACAAAGCCGCCCATGCCTGGCATCATCACCTGGGTCAGCGAGGCCATGACCGGCGCCCCCGAAAGCCCCGCCGCCAGCGCCGCCGCCAGCGGGGCCGCGATCAGCACGCTGAGGCCGCGATAGGCCAGCACGATCAAGAGCGCCAGCGCCAGCAGGACGGCGAGTAGTGCGGTCACGGTCGGTCTCCTTCGGCGATGGCGGTGAAGGTGCTTTCCCGCCCGAGACTTGCACCGAACTGTGACAGCCAGGCATCGGCGGCGCGACGGCCCGCACCGTGCAGGGCCTGCAAGGCGGACCATTCCGGGATGCGCCGGCTGGACTGTCCGGGCGCGAAATCGCTCTCGTCCGCCGCGATCCGGTGCAGCCGCAGGCTGGCGAGCCGCCGCAGCAGCGGATCGTCGGGACAATCGGCCGGCTTGATCGCCCCCAGCGCGCGTTTCAGCGCCAGGATGCCGCGCAGCTCGTTGCCAAGGCTGGCATTGAAGGTGATCTCGTTCACCCGCTCGGCGATCGCCGCGGCACCAGCGGGCACTCCCGCGCGGTATGCCGGGTTGACCTGCACCACCAGAAGATCGTCGCCGGGGCTTTCCGCGATCAGCGGTGCCAGCGGCGGATTGCCCAGATAGCCGCCGTCCCAGTAGGCGCGGCCGTCGATCTCGACGGCGTGGAACAGTTGCGGCAGGCAGGCCGAGGCCAGCACCGCCGCGGCCGAGAGGTCGGCATTGCGGAACACCCGCAGGTTGCCGGTGGCGACATCCGTGGCCGACAGGAACAGCCGGGGTGCCTGCGGCTGGCGCAGGGCCTCGAAATCCACCAGCTGCTCCAGCAGCGGGCCAAGCGGGTTCAGATCCTGCGCGACCTGTCCGGCCGCCTGTTCGGCAAAGGTGCGCCAAGCGGCATGGGTCGCCGACCAGAGCGCAAAGGGCAGCAGGCCACTGGCCGAAAGGCCGGGTGGCGGGGCCAGCATCGCGAAGGCGGCATCTGCGGCGCGCAGCGACAGGGCCGCGCGGGCGACCCCCTTCCAGAACTGCCAGAGCGCGCGTTTCGCCGCGTCCGGGCCGCCGTGCATCAGGCCATGCGCCACCAGGACCGCGTTCATGGCCCCGGCGCTGGCACCGCTGAGGGCGACGATCTCGATCCCGGTCTCCTCCAGCAGGCGGTCCAGCACGCCCCAGGTGAAGGCGCCATGCGCGCCGCCGCCCTGCAAGGCCAGCTCCAGCCGCCGCGGCCCCGCCGACGGACCGCTCCGGCTCTTGCGCAGTGCCTGTGCCGCTTTGCCTTTTGTCTCGGTCATGCTGGTATCACTTTCCCATGCGCCGCCGCGATGCGGTCGGCTGCGCGCATCGCGGCGTCCGGATAGGGCTCCAGCGTCAGGTCCGCCCCGGCAACATGCATCCGGGCGGCGTCATCCGGGCCTTGGATAATAACAGCCGTCTGTCCACGATAGCCGACCGCGCGCAGAGCCTCAAGCAGCGTCAGGCGCGGATCATCGCTTTGCATGCCGCCCGCATGCGGGGGCACCGCCAGCACCACCCAGCGCACCGGGCCAAGCGGCAGGCCTGCCACTAATTCCGGGTCCGAGGCATCGCCGAAGATCAGGTCCGGGCCGCCCCTGCCCTTCGTCACCGTGGGGTCGAAGTCCACGCCCAGCACCCGGTGCCCGCGCGCGGCCAGCCCCTGCGCGATGCCGCCGCCATAGCGCCCCATGCCGAAGACGATCGTGTCGTAGTCCGGCCCGACCGGCCCGACCGCATCTTCACGCCGCGCGGGGCGACCGGCGAACCAGCCCAGCCAAGGCTCGCAGACTGCCCAGAGCCGGTGCGAATTCAGGATCATGTAGGTCGAACTGGCGATGGTGACGATGCCGACGAAGGTGGTCAGCCCCAGCGCCTCGGGCCCGACATGGCCCAGCGTGACCCCCATGGCGACGAAGATCAGGCTGAACTCGCTGATCTGGGCCACGGTCAGCCCGGCCAGGAAACCCGTCCGCTTGGCGTAACCCAGCGCCGCCATGATCGCCAGCACGATCAAGGGGTTGCCCACCAGCACGAAGGCCGAAAGCAAGAGCGCCTCGGGCACCTGCGCCAGGACCAGCCCAAGGTCAAGCTGCGCGCCCAGGCCGACGAAGAAGAACAGCAGCAGAAAGTCGCGCAGCGGCGACAACCGTGAGGCCAGCGTCTCGCGCAGCGGTGTCGAGGCCAGCGTGACCCCCGCCAGCAGCCCGCCCAGCTCTTTGGAAAAGCCCAGATAGTCGCCTACCGCCGCGAACAGCGTGGCCCAGGCCACGGCGAAGGCGATCAAGAGCTCGGGCGATCCCGCCAGCATCCGCGTCAGGGGCGTAGCTACCCAACGGATGATCGCCAGCGAAGCCGCAACCATCACTGCTCCCCAGAAGAAGACCATTGCGATCTCGCCCGCCGCACCGCCGGTGCCCGACGTCGCCGTCCCCGCCGCCTGACCTGCGGCGATGGCCGACAGCACCACCATGGCTATCACCACCACGATGTCTTGCACGATCAGGAACCCCAGCGCGATGCGACCATGCAGCGAGTCCACCTCGCGCTTGTCGGACAGAAGCTTGACGATAATGATAGTACTGGAAAAGGTCAGCGCGACGGCGATGTAAAGGCTGGTCACCCAGTCCATTCCCAGGGCAAGGCAGATCAGGAAGCCAAAGACCGAGGTGAAGCCGACCTGCCCCAGCCCCGTCATCAGGGCGACCGGCCCCAAGGTGCGCACCAGGCCCAGGTCCAGCTTCAGCCCGACCAGGAACAAGAGAAGCGCGATACCCAGTTCTGCGAAAAGATGCAGGTGCGGGTCGGCCTCGGCGGTGCCCGCCAGCCCCAGTGCCGAAGGCCCGACCAGAGGCCCGACCGCGATGAAGCTGACGATCAGCGGCTGGCGCAGCTTCATCCCGACCAGCGCCACCACCGCTGCGACGACCAGGATCGCCGTCACCTCGCGGAACAGCGAACCCTCGATCAGGTCGGCAATCATGCTCGGTCCCCTTCAGCGGGGGCGGGCGCAGGGGCAAATGCGCGGCGCAGGGCCTTTTCGATTTCGAGGATCACGAAGACCGCGACGCCGATTCCCAGCACCACCGGCACGTGGTCCAGCGGCAGGGGCCTGGTGTCGAACAGGGTCTCCATCACCGGCGCATAGGTGAAGAAGCCCTGCAACAGGATGACCGCGCCGATGGCGATCAGCACCGGCGGCGTGCCGCGCGCGCCCCGCAGCGTCAGAGAGGTGCTGCGCAGGAAGCGCACGCTGAACAAGTAGAAGACCTCCATCACCACCAGCGTGTTGACCGCCCAAGGCCGCGCCTCGGCAATGCTGGCGCCATGCGCCTCGGTCCATTCGAAGATGCCGATGATGCCGGCAAAGAACAGGGTGGAGACGAACAGCACCCGCCACAGCAGGAAGGCCGTCAGGATCGGCTCTCCGGGCGGGCGCGGCGGGCGGGCCATGATGTCGGGCTCGGCCGGCTCGAAAGCCAGCACCATGGCCAGCGCCACCGAACTGACCAGGTTGACCCAGAGGATCTGCAAGGGCGTGATCGGCAGCGTCAGGCCCAGAAGCAGCGCAAAGACGATGGCGAAGGATTCGCCGCCGTTGATCGGCAACAGGAAGGTGACCGACTTGCGCAGGTTGTCATAGACAGTGCGCCCCTCGCGGGGAGTGGACAGAACATGGGGGTCATGCGGGGCGTTTTCTGTTTGCGACGGTCAGCCGACCATCGAGAACTGCGGCCCTTGTGACGGCTACTCGGTGAGCCCCTTTGGGCGACCACCGCATCCTTCTGCGCTTTCCCATGCGGGCATTTGCGATGTCATCGACTGATCCTTCGGCACGAGATGACGAGATGGGCAGCCCGTTACGGTAGCGTCGGCCATAGTCGACGAGGGATTCCATGTTGTTCGCGAGGTAGGTGTACAGTGTCTCGTAGCGGGCCTGCACACGAGCGGCAGCGGTGCGGACAGCCAGAGGCTCCTCAGCGAGGCGGGTGCAATCATGCATGAGCGTCTTCAGAAATGTTTCCGCGACCCATGCTCTGCCATGCCAAAGCCACCAGCGGAGGCTTTTCGCGGGGCGCTGGAACAGCACTGGAACTCCAGTGAACCCCGGTGTCTGGACCAGACCCTGAACGGCGGCCTCAACATGTCGAATGCGCATCGAGATGTGCCACCAGTCGAGGATATGTTTCACCTGACCGTCGCCACCCACGGCATTCCGTATGAGGTTCGGGAGAGCAAGCTCGCCATCAGAGATTACCATCAACAGACGGCCTGGCTTCCATCCATAGTCGGACAGCTCTTCTCGCATGCGGCTGCTTGGCGATGCCGTCGCATTGGCGACCAAGCCAAATCGTCGGCACATATTGCGACTTTCAATCTTGCCGACCACAAGATCCAGGTGTCGCTGCTGATACTCCGGTCGACAGCGGATATGCGCACCGTCCAGAAAAACCGTCAAACCACCTTTGGGCGGGGCTTCAACGGGATCGCCTGATGCCCTTCGACTTTTCTCGAGCCCAGTGGCTACTCTTCCCAACCGGTCACGCACCGTGGTGTGATGGGGCGGATGGCAGGGGAGGAAGCTTTTCATCAGCCGCGCCGCTTCGCGAAAGGTATGCCGGGAACCAAGGTCCGCATGTAGCCGTTGCAGCTCCGGGGTAGCCCGGTCTGGAAAGAAATAGGCCAGCGGAGAAATAGGTCCACCGGGCATCGCCGCTGACCTGGCATCACACGAACAGCGGCGCATGCGCGCGGCTTTGACCCGAACCCGCCCAAAGAGCGTGTCGAGATCGCGCGTGCGATAGTCATGAATGGCACGAACCGAGGCGCAATCCGGGCATACGCGGCTTTCTCG
>NZ_JAXMMF010000061.1:0-3232 GCF_034366665.1 Tabrizicola sp.
GGCCGACTTCGGGCGGCTCAGGAAGTCGACCTTTTCGGCGATGATCTCGCAGCCGTAGCGGTCGTTGCCCATGCTGTCGATCCACTTGGTGTAGTGGATGCGGCCGTGGACGAGGACCTTCATGCCCTTTTCGCAGTGCTCTGCGACCGTCTTGCCGAGACCGTTGAAGCAGGTGATGCGGTGCCATTCCGTGTCCATGACCCGGTAGCCGTTCTCGTCGCGCAGGACGCGACCTTCCGAGATGCGGGGGCGGGAGGTGGCGAGGCTGAAGTTGGTGATCTTGGTGCCGCCCTGGGTGGTGCGGACTTCGGGGGTCTGACCGATGTTGCCGGCGAGGATAACGATGTTCTGCATGGTAAGCTTCCTTCTGTGTCCTGTCTTCGGGACCGTCCCTTCGACAAGACCCGGAAAAAGCCCGTCGGGTGACGCGTGCACGGTGGACGGAACGGACGCCGGAAACCCCCAGAGGACCGGGGTGGAGCGGGCAGGTGACGCGTTTCCAAAGAAACGCTAGCCAACACGGCCCGGACTGACGCGGGGTTGCGCGCAGGCAACCGAACGGGATTAGGGGATTGTCAGTCGAAGGGATGGCCGAGGAGACAGAGATGCGCGGGGAGCCCATGCCAGGACCTGTCACCTTGCCCATCGGGACTGCCTTACCCCCCAGTCCAGCACCTCCCCGGCGGCGAAAACTGCGATCACCAGCCTTTGCCACCCCTGCCCTTGCCTTCCGGGAGTTGCGGTGCCCTGCATCGACGGGCTATCGATACCGGGATATTCAGGACACGGACCGCATCAATGGCTGATTACGAACTCGAGGCACTGTCGCTTGGCGAGCTGAAGAAAATGCAGAAGGACGTCGCCAAGGCGATCTCCACATTCGAGGATCGGCAGAAGGCGGAAGCCCGCGCCAAGGTGGAAGCTCTCGCCCGGGATCTGGGCTACTCTCTGGCCGAACTTGACGGAACCGAGACGAAAGCCTCCCGTGCGCCTGTCGCGGCGAAATACCGGCACCCTGAGAACCCGGCACTCACCTGGTCCGGTCGCGGGCGCAAACCGCAGTGGTTCGTGGAGGCGTTGGCTGCTGGGAAAACGGCGACCGATTTGGCTATCAACTGATCCAGCCCAAATGCGTTCGCCACTCGGTCGATACGCAACCAGCCGAGTACTGCGCGCGAGAAATGCCTTCGAATCGAGGCGTAAAGCCTGATCCATTCTCGCTAGGAATTCAGAACGCGTGTTCCGGTCGGTGATAGTCGTGCCTCGAACCCTGAAGCCCGGCCTTCGCGAGGCGATCTGAGTTCGAATTGACTGCCAGACCTCTCGGCAATCGTCGCGACAATTGCCAGCCCAAGACCGCTGCCCTCGCGATCGGACCGGGCGCGCTCGAACCGGTGCGTCAGGCGTGCGAGATCCTCGGCGGGCACGACCGGGCCGTCGTTGGCGACGATCAGCGTTCCGTCAGTTGCAAGCGAGACCTCCACAGGAGCTTCGGCTTGGCCATGGCGCAAGGCATTCTCGATCAGATTGCGCAAGACGATCGCGAAGGCGTCGGGGTCCAGATCCGACATGATAGCGCTGTCCGGAAGCGCGAGGTGGATGCGCCCGGGCTCGCCACCGCGCGCAAGGTCGTCGACGATCAGTCGGGCCACGGGGCGAAGATCGGCAGCGACGTCACGGCGAAGGCGACCACCTTCAGCGCGCGCCAGTTGCAACAGGCGTTCGGAGAGGCGGGTCAGGCGTTTCAGCGTGGCCTCGATTTCGGCCGCACGGGCCTTGGCGTCAGCGTCGCGCGTCTCTGTCTGCAGCCGTTGTGCCTGTGCGATGGCACCTGCCAGCGGGGTGCGGAGTTCATGCGCGGCGTTCGCTGCAAAGCTTCGCTCCGCCTCGAAGGCCGCTTCCAGCCGCCCCAGAAGTCCGTTCATCGTATCGGCGAGGGGCGCGATTTCGGTGGGCAGATCGGCGCTGGCGACGGGGCTCAGGTCGCGCGCGCCCCGCGCCGACAGGCGGTCGCGGAACTGGCGCAGGGGCGCAAGGCTGGCGCGGACGGCCAGCACGATGGCCAGAAGCGCCACGGGCAGCAAGATCAGAAGTGGCAGGCCAAGCCCCATCTGAATCTCGCGCGCGACGCTTGCGCGATGGTCCAGCGGCTCGGCCACAGTGATGCGGATCGTGCCCTGCACAGCCTCGTCGCTATAGAGCCGATGCGTTGCAGTCTGGTGGAACCCGATCCCTTCCCAGGCGGGGAACACGCCCGGGTCGGCGGCATGGGATTGCAGCAGGATGCGCCCCTGATCATCCCGCACGATGTAAGTGAAGAACTCGTCATGTTCGCGGATGGCGGCAAGACGCTGGCTGATCCCTGCTTCCTCGCGGTTCAGGATATCAACGACGGCGAGTGGCAGGATGCGCTGTGCGGTTTCCTGCAGGGCGGAATCGAACACCTCTTCGATCTCGCTCCGCGCGATCAGCGCCGTCACGCTGGCCGCGAGCACCCAAAGAACCGTCAGCGCCACGCCCAGCCAGAGCCCAAGGCGACCCTGAAGACTGCGCGGCGCCCTCATGCCCGGCCCAGACGGTAGCCGAGGCCGCGTTCCGTCTCGATCACCTCCGCCCCCAACTTCTTCCGCAGTCGGCTGAGATGGACCTCGATCGTGTTGCTCTCGATCTCGGCCCCAAAGGCGTAAAGCTTGTCCTCAAGCTGCGCCTTGGACAGAAGCTGCCCAGGCCGGGACAGAAAGGCCTCGAACAGCGCCCATTCGCGTGCCGTCAGGGCGACTGGGCGGCCGTCGCGGTGGATGCTGCGCGCAGCAAGGTCGATCTCCAGCGGCCCGTGGGTGACAATTGGGTTGGGGTTCCCCGCATAGCGGCGCGCCACCGAGCCGATCCGGGCGGACAGTTCCGCCAGATCGAAGGGCTTGACCAGGTAGTCGTCGGCCCCTGCGTTCAACCCCTCGATCCGGTCGCTGATCTGGTCAAGCGCGGTCAGGATGATGACGGGCGTCACATCGCCCTTGGCCCGCAGACGGCGCAGAAACGGAATGCCCCGGCCATCGGGCAGCATCAGGTCCAGCAGCACAAGATCGAAGCTCGCCCCGGCCATCGCGTCCCCGGCCGCATCCAGCCGCTGGACCCAGTCGACCGAATGGCCATCGGCGGCTATCTGGTCCCGCACGGCAGCTCCCAGAACTGTATCATCCTCGATCAGCAAGATGCGCATGGTCTTCTGCCG
>NZ_JAXMMF010000062.1:0-91731 GCF_034366665.1 Tabrizicola sp.
CCCCGCGCCCTTTGGCTTGTCCCGACCGACCCTGGTGCGGATGAAAAGACTCGAACTTTCACTCCGGTTAAGGAACAGCGACCTCAACGCTGCGCGTCTACCAATTCCGCCACATCCGCACGGGGTCTGGTCTTGGACGCCTGCTGTCTAGCGACAGTCGCGCGGGAAGGAAAGAGGGATTCTTCTGGCGACAAAGGCTGCGACGCAGACGATCAGCCGTACGAGACGACCTCGATCTCGACCCCGTTTTCTTCGGTAAAGTAGAACCGCCGTCCGGGATCATAATCGGCATGCGATCCAGTCAGGTAGCCAGCCGCAAGAACAAGGGCTTCGGTGCGGTCCAGGTCATCGACGACGACGCCGATATGATTCAGCCCTGACCGGTAAAGCCCGGGGTCTACAGCATCCTGCAGCGCCCCGGGCGGCGAAAATAGCGCCAGATACTGCGCATCCGTGCCGACATGGACGGAAAATCCGCCCATCTTTGCCGGGCCCTGCCAGCGGACATGCCAGCCAAAAAGTCGGCACAACACACGCGCGGTCTTTACGGGCGCCGAAACGGTCACGTTCACATGTTCAATGCGGGTCATTCGATGTCCTTTCACTCCTGACCCTTTCCTGATAATTTCTCAAGTCAACGTCAGATCAAGGGGAATCTCCGCTTGCCCCAGGGCCTGACCATCGGCGACCTTGCCGCTCGATCCGGGCTGGCCGTCTCGGCCATCCGGTTTTACGAAACGCATGGCATCGTCCGCCCCCTGCGCAATCCGGGCGGTCATCGAAGGTATGGCAAGGCCGACCTGCGACGCCTGTCCTTCACGCTGATCGCCCAACGTCTGGGTTTTCCCCTGGCAGAGATTGCCGGTCACCTGTCCAGCCTGCCTGCCGACCGCGCCCCTGACCGGAAGGACTGGGAACGGATCGCAACCGGGTTTCGCGTCAGGATTGCCGCGCGGATCGAGGCGCTGCAGACCTTGTCCGACAAACTCGACGGCTGAATCGGTTGCGGCTGCCTGTCGCTTGATCGTTGTTCGCTCTATAACGCCGCAGACCGGGCAGCACGCAAAGGGCGCGGCCCGCGCTACCTTCTTGGTGATCGCCCCGAGGACCCTCATGGTTGACTGGACGCATATCCCGGGGTTCGCCCCCTACCCCGACACCCTCGCGGCGATGGAGGCACATGTCGCCGCCATGAACACCGGCACCGCGGACGAGGCGATCTGGCTGCTGGAGCATCCGCCGCTTTACACTGCCGGCACGTCCGCAAAGCCCGCCGACCTGGTCCAGCCCGACCGCTTTCCGGTCTATCCCGTGGGCCGTGGCGGGCAATACACCTATCACGGGCCGGGCCAGCGGGTGATCTACACCATGCTGGACGTCAAGGCGCGCGGCCAGGACGTCCGCTGCTTCGTGCGCGAACTGGAGCACTGGGTCATCGACACCCTCGCCGAGTTCAACGTGACCGGAGAGATTCGCCCCGGGCGCGTCGGCGTCTGGGTCACGCGTCCCGACAAGGCTCCAAACCCCGATGGGTCCCCGCGTGAGGACAAGATCGCCGCCATCGGCATCAAGCTGCGCCGCTGGGTCAGCTTTCACGGCATCTCGATCAACGTCGAACCCGACCTCGGCCATTTTGACGGAATCGTTCCCTGCGGCATCCGCGAACATGGCGTCACCAGCCTGGTCGACCTGGGCCTGCCGGTGACGATGGCCGACCTTGACGCGGCCCTGACGGCCACTTTCCCGCGCCGTTTCCAAGGCAGTTGCGCTGCGTAGATGTCGCATAGCGGCAGGATGCTATTGCATATCAAGGGCTCCCGCCCCCATGTTCGCCCCTGTGGAGACGCCAAGCTGCGGCGCTCCGAGACACATGAGGACACCATGACGAAGTTCATCCTTCTTGGCCTGACCGTCGCCGCCCTGTCGGCCCCCGCCTTCGCAGGCGACCCGGCCGCCGGCGAGGACACGTTCAAGAAGTGCAAGGCCTGCCACTCGATCGTGGCCCCCGACGGGACCGAGATCCAGAAGGGCGGCCGCACCGGTCCGAACCTTTACGGGATCATCGGCAAGGGCGTGGCCTCGGACCCCGATTTTTCCTACGGCGATTCGATTGCCGCCCTGGGGGCATCGGGCGCGGTCTGGGACGAGGCAAGCCTGGCCGCCTATACCGCGAACCCGGTCGAATATCTGAAAACCGCGCTTGGCGACCCGGCGGCAAAATCGAAGATGTCCTTCAAGCTGGCTGCGGGCGGCGAGGATGTGGCGGCCTATCTGGCCTCTGTCGCTCAGTAAGCTTCCGCTGTCGCTGACAGTAAGGGCGCGCCTCCTCACCGGGGCGCGCCCTTAGCTTTTCGGGAAAGATTTCTGTCCCCTGCGGCAAAGTCATGCATTGCGACGCAGGCCCGGCGGGGCTAAAGACGGGAACACAAGGGAACCGGGCGGGCTGACAAGTCCGTGAACGGGCATACGGGAACGACCAAAGCGGAGGACGCCTATGGCGGACGCAGCCATCCACGGCCATGACGAACATCATCGACCCGGGTTCTTCACCCGCTGGTTCATGTCGACCAACCACAAGGACATCGGGATCCTCTATCTGTTTGTCGGCGGTTTCGTCGGCCTGATCGCGGTCACGTTCACCGTCTACATGCGGCTTGAACTGATGTACCCCGGTGTCCAGTACATGTGCCAGGAGGGTGCGCGCTTCGTGGCCGACGCCGCGGCGACCTGTACCCCGAACGGGCACCTGTGGAACGTGCTGATCACCTATCACGGCGTCCTGATGATGTTCTTTGTCGTCATCCCGGCGCTGTTTGGCGGCTTCGGCAACTATTTCATGCCGCTGCAGATCGGCGCGCCGGACATGGCTTTCCCGCGGATGAACAACCTGTCGTTCTGGCTCTATGTCGCCGGGACCTCGCTGGGCGTGGCCTCGATGCTGGCGCCGGGCGGCGGTGGCGATCTGGGCACGGGCTTCGGCGGCGGCTGGGTCCTTTATCCGCCCCTGTCGACCACGGCGGAAGGCGGCTATGCGATGGACCTGGCGATCTTCGCCGTCCACCTGTCGGGTGCTTCGTCGATCCTGGGCGCGATCAACATGATCACGACCTTCCTCAACATGCGTGCCCCCGGCATGACCATGCACAAGGTGCCGCTGTTCGGCTGGTCGATCTTCGTCACCGCCTGGCTGATCCTTCTTGCCCTGCCCGTGCTGGCCGGTGCGATCACCATGCTGCTGACGGACCGCAACTTCGGCACCACCTTCTTCACGCCCTCGGGTGGCGGTGACCCGGTCCTTTACCAGCACATCCTGTGGTTCTTCGGCCACCCCGAGGTCTACATCATCATCATCCCGGCCTTCGGGATCATCTCCCAGGTCATCTCGACCTTCGCCCGCAAGCCGATCTTCGGCTACCTGCCGATGGTCTACGCGATGGTGGCAATCGGTGTCCTTGGCTTCGTCGTCTGGGCGCACCACATGTACACCGCGGGCATGTCGCTGACCCAGCAGTCCTACTTCATGCTGGCGACGATGGTCATCGCGGTGCCGACAGGCGTTAAGATCTTCTCGTGGATCGCGACGATCTGGGGCGGGTCGGTCGAGTTCAAGACCCCGATGCTCTGGGCCTTCGGCTTCCTCTTCCTGTTTACCGTCGGTGGCGTGACCGGGATCGTGCTGTCGCAGGCCCCCGTGGACCGCGCCTACCACGACACCTACTATGTGGTCGCGCACTTCCACTACGTGATGTCGCTGGGGGCTGTCTTCGGGATCTTCGCCGGGATCTACTTCTGGATCGGCAAGATGTCGGGCCGCCAGTATCCGGAATGGGCGGGCAAGCTGCACTTCTGGATGATGTTCATCGGCTCGAACCTGACGTTCTTCCCGCAGCACTTCCTGGGCCGCCAGGGCATGCCGCGCCGCTACATCGACTATCCAGAGGCCTTTGGCTACTGGAACTGGTTCTCGTCCATCGGTGCGTTCCTGTCCTTTGCTTCGTTCGTGTTCTTCATCGGCATCGTGTTCTACACGCTTCTCTGGGGCCGCCGCGTGACCGAGAACAACTACTGGAACGAATACGCCGACACCCTGGAATGGACCCTGCCCTCGCCGCCGCCCGAGCACACGTTCGAGCAGCTGCCCAAGCAGTCCGACTGGGACAAGAGCCACGCGCACTAAGCGCCTGATCTGATCGAAGGCCCCGGGCTGCAGCAGCGCCCGGGGCCTTTTCCTTTTCCCGAAAGGCCGCCCGATGCGTATCGTCTTCTTCCTTGCCGTGCTGATCCTTGTCGCGCTGGTGGGGTATGTCGGCATCACCGGCTATTTCCTGGCCCATGCCGCCGTCGGCCTGCTGAAGGTCGGGGCGATCTCGACCCTGCTTGCCACCGCCGAGCCGCCGACAGACCCCCTGGCGCTTGGCTACCGTGGTGATCCGACGACCGCGCTGGCCCTGCCGTTCCAGACTGTCACCCTGGACATGCCGCTTGGTCCCACCGAAGCCTGGCTCGTCCCTGCCGCCGGACCCGAGGTCGGCCGCGCGATCTATGTCCACGGCATCGCCGGCGCGCGCGAGGACGGCTACCGCGCGCTTTCCATCCTGCATGAGGCGGGCTGGTCGGTCCTGCTCATCTCCTACCGCAACGACCCCGATGCCCCCGCTTCGCCCGAGGGCACGTACGGGTTCGGCCTGACCGAATGGCCCGACCTTGAGGCCGCGGTCACCCATGTCGCGCCCGGCGAGGCTGACAGGGTCCTGGTCGTCGCCGAATCGATGGGCGGCGCGATCCTGGGCCAGTTTCTGGCGCAAAGCCCGCTGGCCGCCCGAGTGCAGGCCGTGGCACTGGACAGCCCTGCCATCAGCTTCGGTGCAGTGATCGACCACCTGGCCGCGCAAGGCGGCAAGCCGCTGCCCGGCCTGGTTGCCGTGACGGCCCGGCAAATCCTGCCCTACAAGACCCCCCTGCCCCTCGCCCAGGCCGAAGTTGCAGCGACCTTCCAGGCCTTCCCCGGCCCGCTGTTCCTGGCCCACGGCAGCGCCGACCGCATCGTGCCCCAAGGCCCCTCACAGACCCTGGCCACCAGCCGCAGCGCCCCGACCGTCACCCTTTGGACCGAGGCGGACCACCTTGGCTCTTACGCCGGCGATCCAGCGGCCTACCGCAAGTCCTTCCAGGACTTCCTGGCGCAGATCGTGGGCTAGGGCAGGCTATTCCGCCAACACTCGGATCTGGTCGAACTCTACGCCCTGCAACGGCTTTCCATCGGCGGCCATCGTCACGGCACGGACCACCAGACCCAAATCCGGCGCGTAGGACAACAGCATGTAGCTGCCATCGCTCGGCCCCAACGCCATCCGGTCCTCGACCAGCCAGACATCCGTCCGGCAGTCGCCGATCGTGACTGTGTCCACGCCGACGAACCGCTTCTCGGCCGTCCCGGTCATCACCACCTGCCCGTCGATCTTCACCGCGATCGCCGAGGTCCACTGCCCCGTCTGATCCAGCCGGTCCAACTCTGACGCATCAGCCGTATAGTCCAGCATGATCGCGCCATTGGCCGAGATCTGCTGTCCTGGCGCCAGCGGGTGAATGTAGATGGTCGAACCCTTCTCTTCGGCCCCGTCCCGTTCCATGACACGAGTCTCGATCAGGCCTTCGGGGGAGTGCCGATAGACGTTGGCGAAGAACGGCTCGCTGCGCACCAGCTCCACACCGGCCACTTCCGAGACCGGGCGCGGGCAATCCGCAGCCGCCGCACCTGCCCCGACCAGGACCGCAAGACTCATCACTCTCAACACCATCATCCTCCCGTCATGACGCGACCCTGCCACACCCCGCCTCACGCGGCAAAGTGCCTCTTTTCCTTGCGCGCGTCCCGCCTAGAATGCGCGCCATGCCCTACCACTGGCTTCCCCCCGAAGGCGGCGAGGACCGTCTGCATCTCTGGCCGCACCGCTCGCTCACGCAGCGCGGTTTCGTCTGGTTCATCGGCGCGACCGCCGCGCTGATTGCGGTGCCGCTGGTCGGCATCCTGGGCAGCCCGGTGCTTTGGGCGCTCCTCCCGTTTCTTCTTGGCACGATCTGGGCGATCTGGTTCGCGCTTCGGAAGAACGGCCGCGACCGCGACGTTGTCGAGGACCTGCGGCTTTCGCCGGACCGTATCACCCTTGTCCGCCACGGCCCCAAGGGCCGCCGTCAGGATTGGGAGGCGAACCCCTACTGGCTGCGGATCACGCTGCACGAAACCGGGGGACCGGTGCCGAACTACCTGACGCTCAAGGGCGACGGGCGCGAGGTCGAACTGGGGGCCTTCCTGTCCGAAGACGAACGCATCGCGCTGCGGGGCGAATTGCAGTCCCGCCTGCGCGCCTTGCGCTGACTTGATCCCGATCAAGGTCGCGCGACGGACGGGGGCGCAGACTTCCCCCATCGCCCCTGACCGGAGGCTTGCCGTGCCCCATCCCACCCCACGCTGGACCCGCCCCGTCGCCCTTGCCGCCGCCGCCTTTGGTGCCCTGACCCTCTTCAGCGGCAGCATGGTGCTGTTCGGCCCCAGGGCTGCACAGGACGCGGCCGGGAATGTCGTGCCTTTCGTGGTGATCTTCAACACCGCCGCCGGCGTCGCCTATCTGGCGGGAGCCGTCGCACTTTGGCGCAACCACCCCGCCGCAAAACCCATCGCACTGGCCATCGGTGTGGCAACCCTGGTCGTGCTGGCAGGCTTCGCCGTCACCGCCCTGACAGGCGCGCCGGTCGAGCTGCGCACCGCGCTGGCCCTGCCGTTTCGCGCGGCCTTCTGGCTGGTCATCGCCTGGGGCCTTGGCAACCAGACCCACGCGGCCTGATCCCGCTAGCCCAGAAGGGCGCAGCCGTATTCCTTTTCCAGGTGGTTGGTCATCGACCCCGCCCAGGAATTGGTCCGGCGGTTCATATCCAGCGCTGTGCTCAGCGTCGGGGCGCCCTCGGTGACGTCCTGCATCATTTCGCCCACGAAGACTTCGGCGAACTTGTCCAGGTTCTCCTCGAAGGCGGCCTGGGCCTTTTCAGCCTGCTCGCGGGGAGGCTCGCCAGCGGGTCCGGGCTTGCAGGCATAGACATAGGTTGTACCGTCCAAGGCGACGATCTCCACCCGCTCTCGCCCCGGATACATCAGCGCCAGGACCGAGGTCATGTCGAACGCCAGCGCAACCGCAGCCGCCAACATCTACGCCAGCCGCGCCTTGACCAGCGCTCCGACCGCGCCGAAGTCCATCTGGCCGGTGTAGCGCGCCTTGAGGGCGGCCATCACCTTGCCCACATCGCGGATGCTGGTGGCCCCGGTTTCGGCCACTGCGGCGTCGACCGCGGCAACAACCTCGGCCTGATCCATCTGGCGCGGCAGGAATTCCTGGATCACGCCGATTTCGGCCAGTTCCTTTTCCGCCAGCTCCAGCCGCCCGCCCTCTTCGTAGGCGCGCGCCGATTCCTGGCGCTGCTTCACCATCTTGCCCATGATCTGCAGGATTTCCGGCTCGCCAACCTCGCCCGCGTCCTGATCGCCGCGCAGGGCAATCTCGCGGTCCTTGATGGCGGCGTTGATCAGACGCAGCGTCGAAAGCCGGTCGACTTCCTTCGCCTTCATGGCCTCTTTGAGGGCCGTCTGCAGACGGTCGCGCAAAAGCATGGTCGGACTTTCCGATAGTTTCCCCAGGATCGCGACTTTACTCTGAACCGGCCCGAACCGCAACCGCCACTGATTTCCACAAATCCTTGATTCTCTTGGAAAAACCTTTTCGCATCCGCCCTTGACCCTGCCGCCCCCGCCCCTTAGTTTCCGCGCAATTTGCCAAATGGGAGAGTCGCCATGCCTGCGCCGCAGAAGCCTACCGCCTGCCTCGCACTTGCTGACGGCACCCTGTTTTACGGCCACGGCTTCGGCGCGGTGGGCGAGACGGTGGCCGAACTGGTCTTCAACACCGCGATGACCGGCTACCAGGAGATCATGACCGATCCCTCCTATGCAGGCCAGGTCGTCACCTTCACCTTCCCCCATATCGGCAACACCGGCGTCACCCCCGAGGATGACGAAACCGGCACCCCCTCCGCCGCCGGCATGGTGGTCAAGTGGGACCCGACCGAGCCGTCGAACTGGCGCGCCACGGGTGAGCTGACCGATTGGCTGACGAAGATCGGGCGCATCGGCATTGGCGGGATCGACACCCGCCGCCTGACCCGGGCGATCCGCCAGCAGGGCGCGCCGCATGTGGCGCTTGCGCATGACCCCGAGGGCAAGTTCGACATCGAAAAGCTGGTCGCCCGCGCCCGCGCCTGGAAGGGCCTGGTCGGCCTGGACCTCGCCAAGGACGTGACCTGCGCGCAAAGCTACCGCTGGGACGAGAAACGCTGGGCCTGGCCCGAGGGCTACACCCAGCGGCAGGGCCCCGGCCTGCGCGTCGTCGCCATCGACTACGGCGCCAAGCGCAACATCCTGCGCTGCCTGGCGTCCGTCGGCTGCGAAGTGACCGTCCTGCCCGCCTCTGCCACGGCCGAGGACGTGCTGGCTCTGAACCCCGAGGGCGTGTTTCTGTCGAACGGCCCAGGCGACCCGGCCGCGACCGGCGCTTATGCCGTGCCGATGATCCAGGGCGTGCTGGCCAAGGATCTGCCCTTGTTCGGCATCTGCCTTGGGCATCAGATGCTGGCCCTGGCTTTGGGCGCCAAGACCCGCAAGATGAACCACGGCCACCACGGCGCGAACCACCCCGTCAAGGACCTGACCACCGGCAAGGTCGAGATCACTTCGATGAACCACGGTTTCACGGTGGACGCCGACACCCTGCCCAAGGGTGTCTCCGAGACACATGTCAGCCTTTTCGACGGCACCAACTGCGGCATCGCGGTGGATGGCAAACCGGTTTACTCGGTCCAGTACCACCCCGAGGCCTCGCCCGGCCCCCAGGACAGCTTTTACCTCTTCGAGCGCTTCGCCGCCGCGATGCAGGCGCGCCGCTGAACAGACGTTAACGGTCTGTTAACCCCCCGCGCGCATGCTGGCGTGTGGAAGCAGGGGAACGGGCATGGGTGCCGCCGAACGGATCAGCAATATTGAACTGCCCCAGGCCGCAGCCCGGGGCCCGCGCCGCACCTTTGCCGTTGGGGCCTCGCTCTTGCGGGAAGGCGTTGTTGCACCGGACGAGATGCTGACCGCGCTGGCCCATCAGGGTCGCGAATCCGGGCGTCTGCCGGATGTGCTGCGGGCGCGCGGCCTGGTGGTGGAGCGGGACCTCCTTGGCGTCGATGCCCGAAACTGGGGCCTGCGCCTCGTCGATCTGGACGCGGCCCTGCCGGACCCCCGGCTGATCGACGCCGTGGACGTGCAGGATTGCCTGCGCCACGGGCTTGTCCCCTGGCGACGCGTCGGTGATGTCACCATCGTCGCCACCTCGCGGCCTGAAGAGTTCCGCCGCCTCCGCCCGATGCTGGAGGCGCGGCTTGGACCTGTCGCCGCAGGGATCGCCTCGGCCCGCGCGATCCTGGGCGCGATCCATGCCCGGCGCGGCGACGTACTGGCCCGGGCGGCCGAAACCCGTGTGGCGGCCGCCGAAAGCTGCCGCTCCTGGCCGCGCCTGCACCAGTCGCCGCGCGCCATGCTGGTGCTTGGCCTGACCTTTGCCGCCCTGGCCATTGCGCCGATTGCCACCGGGCTTGCAGCCCTTGGCTTTGCGGTCTTCTCGCTGGCCTGCCTTGCCGCGCTGAAGATCGCTGCCACTGTCGCCGCCCTGCGCGCGCCGCTTCCCGGCCCGCAGCCCGCCTCGGACGCCCTTCCCACCGTGGTCTCCATCATCGTCGCGCTGTATCGTGAGGCTGACATCGCCCCCCGCCTCGTCCGCCGCCTGGCGCGCCTTGACTACCCGGTGGAGCTTCTGGATGTCATCCTTGCGGTCGAGGCCGAGGATCACATCACCCTCGACGCGCTGGCCAACGCGGAATTGCCGCCCTGGATGCGGGTGGTCGTCGTGCCGGAAGGCCAGGTCAAGACCAAGCCGCGCGCCCTGAACCATGCGCTTGACCACGCGCGCGGTGCGGTCATCGGTGTCTATGACGCCGAGGATGCGCCTGAACCGGACCAGCTACGGAAGGTGGTCGAACGCTTCCAGCGCTCGGGCCCCGAGGTTGCCTGCCTGCAAGGTGTCCTTGACTACTGCAACCCCCGCACCAACTGGCTAAGCCGCTGTTTCACAATCGAATATGCCGGATGGTTCCGCCTGGTTCTGCCCGGCCTTGCCCGCCTGGGCCTGGTCGTGCCTTTGGGCGGCACCACGCTGTTCTTCCGGCGTGAGGTGCTGGACAATCTGGGCGCCTGGGACGCCCATAACGTGACCGAGGATGCCGATCTTGGCATCCGTCTGGCCCGCCACGGCTACCGGACCGAGTTGATCGATACCGTCACCCTGGAAGAGGCGAACTGCCGCCCGCTTCCCTGGATCAAGCAGCGCTCGCGCTGGATCAAGGGCTACATGATGACCTGGGCCGTCCACATGCGCCACCCGCGGCTGTTGTGGCGGCAACTGGGGCCAAGGGGTTTTATGGGCTTTCAAGTGCTGTTTCTTGGCACCATCGCGCAGTTCCTGCTGGCACCCTTGCTGTGGTCCTTCATGCTGCTGCCCTTCGGCTTCGACCACCCGGTTTATGCAGCGCTGCCCGTGGCCGCTGTCTGGACCATCGCAGGATTCTTCTTCCTGTCCGAGGCTGCAAACATCTTCATCGGCGCGATTGGCCTTGGCCGGACGCGACACGGCCTTAGCCCGCTCTGGGTGCTGACGCTGAAGGTCTATTACCCGCTGGCCTCGCTTGCCGCTTACAAGGGGCTGCTCGAACTCGCGACACGACCCTTCTACTG
Source organism: Tabrizicola sp. (assembly GCF_034366665.1). Taxonomy (GTDB): domain Bacteria; phylum Pseudomonadota; class Alphaproteobacteria; order Rhodobacterales; family Rhodobacteraceae; genus Tabrizicola. The sequence goes on from NZ_JAXMMF010000062.1 coordinate 10,877, forward strand.
GGACAAGACCACACACGGCCTTTTCGACCAAGCCGAGACCAAGGACTGACCCGCGAAGAGGGAACGCAGTGAACCGATGAGCCGGCGCTAGCGCATCCGCAACTCGCCCGCGTCGACGCGCAGACGCGTCTCGAAGGCCTGGCTGATGTGCGACTTCAGCGCCTGATACGCCGCGTCGCCGTCCCCGGCCTCGATCGCGGCGACGATCTGGGCATGTTCGTCCAGCGCCACCTCGTCCCGACCCTCGGCCGCGAAAGAGGTGTTCGCCATCAGCGCCATCGACCGATGCACCAGATCCAGCTGCTGCACCAGAAAGCGGTTGTGGCTGGCCAGATGGATCTGCTTGTGGAACCGCTTGTTCGCCCGGGACAAGGCGCGCGGATCGCCGCCCAGAAGCGCCCGATCCTCGGCCACCATGCTTTTCAGCACCCGCACTTCCTCGGGCGTCGCATGACGCGCGGCAAGGCGTGCCGCCAACCCCTCAAGCTCGGTCCGGACCGCGTAAAGTTCGGCCAGCTGGTTGTGGTCCAGCGACGCCACGATCAGGCTGCGCCCGTCGCGCGTCAGCATCGCCTGCGTCTCCAGTCGCTGCAGTGCCTCGCGCACCGGCGTGCGGCTGACACCCAGCCGCTCGGCCAGCTCGCTTTCGACCAGCCGGTCGCCGGGCTTGTAGACCCCGGCCTCGATCGCTTCCATAAGCAGCGTATAGGCGTCTTTCTGCACGTGCCGTCCCTTATCTTGTGCAGCGGACCATAAGCCGCGCGCCACCCCGCGATCAACCCTTCCCAACGCCACCACCCTGCCCTACATCCGTCGCATGCCGAAACAGGATTTCAGTCACGTCAGCACCTGGGTCTTCGACCTGGACAACACGCTTTATCCGCCCCACATGCGGCTTTTCGACCAGATCGAGGTCCGGATGACCGACTGGGTGATGCAGGCATTGCAGGTCGACCGGGCGCGGGCGGACCATCTGCGCGCCTATTACTGGCGCACCTATGGCACGACCCTGGCGGGCCTGATGCGCGAACATGACGTCGACCCCGGCCCCTACCTGTCCGACGTCCACGACATCGACTTTTCGGTCCTCTCGCCCGACCCCGGCCTTGCGCGCAGCATCGCCCACCTGCCCGGCCGCAAGATCGTCTACACCAACGGCTGCGCGCCTTATGCCGAGAAAGTCCTTGCGGCGCGGGGGCTTGCCGGGCTTTTCGATGGGATCTACGGGGTCGAGCATGCCGGGTTTCATCCCAAGCCGGACGCCCAGGCCTTCGCCACGGTCTTCGGCAAGGACGGTCTTGATCCGGCCCAAGGTGCCATGTTCGAAGATGACGCCCGCAACCTTGCCGTGCCGCATGCGCTGGGGATGCGCACGGTTCACGTGGCCCCCGCTCCTGAACCGGCCGACCACATCCACCACCACACCGATGACCTTGCGGCCTTCCTGGCGCGCCTGGTGGAGTGACACTCCGCCGCATCAAACTTGCGCGGCTTCACCCTAAGTTTCTGCAAACCGTCAGATGCAGGATGCCGCGATGACCCTTGCCACCACCAATCCCCCCAGCGCCTTCGGCCGGTTTGCCCGCGCCACTCCGGTCCTGGGCCGGGTGATCCGCGATATCGAGCGTGACACCAGCAGCATCTACTATCTTCTCGTCATCGTGCTGACTGCCGTGGTGCTGGCGATCCAGACCTGGGGCCTGGCGGCGCTTGTCCTGACCGCGCTGGCGCTGGTCCCGGTGATGTTCATCCTGCTGATCCTGATCGCCCGACCATAGTGGGTCGTTGCCTGAGGCACCCTGTCCTCTGGCCCCCCGCGCCGCCACAGCCTATGCTGACCACCGGAGGGCCAAGATGCGCGAAACCACCGATATCCTGATCTCTGGCGGCGGCGTCGCCGGGTTGACTGCGGCTTGCGCCTTCGGGTCTGCCGGGTTCCGCGTGATCTGCGTCGATCCCGCCCCCCCGATCACCGAACGCGACGCCGAGGGCGCGGACCTGCGCACGACGGCTTTCCTGCAGCCCTCGATCCCGGTCCTGCAAGACGCGGGGCTCTGGTCCCGCCTTGAACCGCACGCGGCCCCGCTTCAGGTCATGCGGATCATCGACGCTGGAGGAGAGCTTCCCGAAGCGCGTCTGATCAAGGACTTCAACGCCGCCGACATCTCGGACGCGCCTTTTGGCTGGAACCTGCCCAACTGGCTTCTGCGCCGCGAGATGGTGGCCCGGCTGTCCGAATTGCCGACCGTCAGCTTTCGTCCCGGCACCGGTTTCGCCCGGATGCTGACCCGTGATACCGAGGCCTTGGTGACCCTCACCGATGGCACCCGGATTGTGGCAAAACTGGTGATCGGGGCCGACGGTCGCACCTCACCCGTGCGCGAGGCGCTTGGCATTGCCGCCAGCACCACCCGCTACGGCCAGAAGGCGCTGGCCTTCGCCGTCACCCACCTGATCCCGCACGACAACGTCTCGACCGAGGTCCACCGCTCGGGGGGCCCCTTCACTCTGGTTCCGCTGCCCGACCGCGACGGCCATCCGGCCTCGGCTGTGGTCTGGATGGAAAGCGGCCCCGAAGTCGCCCGCCTCTCTGCCCTTTCCGTGCCGGAGTTCGAGGCCGAAATGACCGCCCGCTCCTCGGGTATCCTCGGCCCGCTGACGCTGGTCAGCCGTCGGACGATCTGGCCGATCATCAGCCAGATCGCAGACCGCCTCTCGGGCCCCCGCACCGTTCTGATGGCCGAAGCGGCGCATGTCCTGCCCCCCATCGGCGCGCAGGGCCTGAACATGAGCCTGGCCGACCTGGCGGTCCTTCTGGAACTGGCCCAAAGCCATCCTGAAGATCCCGGAGTGCCCGCCGTGACCGAAGCCTTCCACCGCGCCCGGCACCTTGAAGTCAAGGCCCGCGTCACCGGGATCGACCTGCTGAACCGCGCGTCGATGGCGAAGGCCCCCGTCCTGAGGGACCTGCGCGCCAAGGCGCTGGACGCGCTTTATTCGGCCAGCCCGGTCCGCCACACCCTGATGCGGGCGGGCCTCGGCGCGTCCGGAAAATCTGCTACGCCCACGCGGGGTTAAAGTTTCGTGCATTTTTGCACAGACCGCTCTCATCCTCACGGCGCAGCAGTTTGCGAATGTAACATGTGAATGAAACCCTGGCCCCGGGACAAGAATTCTTGGGCAAATCGCGTGATCCCTGGCGCAAGGCGCACGTGAGTTCACATTCCAGAGACGGCACGCGACCAAGCCGTGATTTCCCTTTTCCTTGGCGTAACCCCAAATCTCCTTCACCGCCCCACGGTGGGGCAGGACGAAAGAAACCAAGGATTCCAAGATGAAAAGCTTCGCTCTCGCTTCCGCTCTCGTTGCACTGACGGCTGTCGGCTCCTTCGCCCAGCAGGCCCCGGTCGCGCTGCCCTCGTCGATCTCGTCGCAGATCATGACCGTGCTTCCCGGCGCCGACCTGTCGAACCTGACCAACTCGCAGTACGCCCAGATCGTTGGCTTCTTCGCCGACTCCGAGAACACCCGCACCGCGTCGGGCACCGCGCAGGGCGTCAAGGCGATCCTGAACAACGCGCAGTAAGCAGCTGCTCTACCAAAACGCACAGGCCGGAGAGCTCCCCTCCGGCCTGTGTTTTTATCGTGGGAGCGTTCAAAGGACCGCGTCAACCGCCCGCTGCAGCCGCGCCACAGTCGCCTCGACGTCCTTCAGCTTGTCCAGCCCGAAGAGCCCCAGCCGGAAGGTCTTGAACTCCGGCCCCTCGCCGACCTGCAAGGGCACCCCCGCCGCGATCTGCAATCCCTCGGCCCGGAACCTGGCACCGTTCTGCACGTCGGGATCGCTGGTGTAGCTGACCACAACCCCCGGCGCCTGAAAGCCCTCGGCCGCCACGGACGGAACGCCCTTCGCGGCCAACATCCCACGCACTGCCCGCCCCAGCGCCCACTGCGCCGCCTTCGCAGCCTCGAACCCCATCGCTTGCGTCTCGACCATCGCGTCGCGGAAGCCGACGATCGCATCCGTCGGCATCGTCGCATGATAGGCGTGACCGCCCTTTTCGTAGGTCTCCATGATGGCGCGCCATTTCTTGAGGTCCAGCGCAAAACTGTTCGACGCGGTCTCGGCCAGCCGCGCCTCTGCCGCCGGAGAAAGCACCACCACGCCCGCCGAGGGCGAGGCGGACCACCCCTTCTGCGGTGCGCTGATCAGCACATCGACGCCCGTCGCACCCATGTCGACCCAGATGCAGCCCGAGGCGATGCAGTCCAGCACCATCAGCGCCCCAACCTCGTGCGCCGCTGTGGCCATCTGGGTGATATAGTCGTCGGGCAGGATGATCCCGGCGCTGGTTTCCACATGCGGCGCGAAGACCGCTTCGGGACGCACCTCGCGGATCTTCGCAACCACCTCTTCAATGGGGGGCGGCGCATAGGGCGCCCGCGCATCGTTGCCGGTCTGCCGCGCCATCACCACCGTCGTTTCGCCCGCGAACCCGCCCGCCTCGAATATCTGCGTCCAGCGGTAGCTGAACCAGCCGTTGCGCAGGATCAGGACGCGCCCCTTGCCGAACTGCCGCGCCACGGCCTCCATCGCATAGGACCCGCCGCCGGGGACCAGGGCGACAGCCGAGCCCTTGTAGACCTCTTTCAGCATACCCGAGACGTCACGCATCACGCCCTGAAAGCGGGCGGACATGTGGTTGAGCGACCGGTCGGTGAAGACGACCGAAAACTCCTGCAATCCGTCCGGGTCGATATGCGCATGCGGCAAGTTCATCTTTGGCCTCCCTTTGTCAGGCCAAGCCTAACGCCTGCCGTCCCGCACTGCCAGCCCGTAGGGTGGGCAATATTGCCCACCCTACTCTTAGCCCAGCGGCCCCGGCAGGCGCTCCTCGGTCAGAAGCACGTTCGCCTCGACGTTCCCCACCCCCGGCAGGGTCATGATCCGCCGCCGCAAGACCCGCTCGAAGTCGGCAATGTCGCGCGCGACGACCCGCAGGCGGTAGTCGAACAGTCCCAGCACGTGCTGGACCACCTGCACCTCGGGGATCGCCTGCACCGCGCGCTCGAAATCCTCCAGACTGACCCGGCCCTTGGTCGCCAGCTTCACCCCCAGAAAGACCGTGACGCCGAACCCCAGCTTCTGGCGGTCCACGTCCACCACAAGACCCTGCAGCACCTTGGCCTCTTCAAGCCGGCGCACCCGCCGCCAGGCCGCGGGCTGCGACAGGCCCAGACGACGGCCAAGCTCACCTGCCGACAGCGTGCCCTCGGCGGAAAGCGCCCGCAGGATCGCCCGGTCGGTGTCGTCCAGTTCGATCGCGCCGTAAGTCACAGAGGCAACCCCCCGGTTTCCTTGATGGTCGAGACCAACATCAGCGCCTCGACCTCGGCGATATGCGGCAGGGTCAGGATGCGGTCGCGGTAGATGCCGGTCCAATGCCCCATGTCCCGTGCAATCACGTTCAGGCGCACGTCGACCCGACCCAGGAACGTCTCGATCGAGGTGACCTCGGGCACCAGCCGTGCGGCGGCGATGAACTCGTCGAAGGCGCGGGGGTTTGTCTTGTCCAGAGTGAAGCGAAGCGAGACCTCGACCTCATACCCAAGGGCGCGCCAGTCGATCATCGCGCCTTCGCTGCGGATCACCCCGCCCTCTCGCAGCCGGTCAAGCCTGCGCCAAAGCGTGGCCCCAGTGACCCCGGCGCGTTCGGCCAGAGCTGCACGGTCCAGCCCCGGCTCGGCCAGCCAGTGGCGCAGGATGCGGCGGTCGGTGTCGTCGATTTGCATGATTTATCCAGCGGAATAGTATTTTGTGAATGATCCTTTGCAGAATTTGGCAGAAACGTCAAAATATGCACGGTCCACGCGCTGAAAATCCCTATCTTGCCCCCATCAACACCAAGGAGGACGCCCAATGCGCGTTTACTACGACCGCGACTGCGATGTGAACCTGATCAAGGCCACGAAAGTCGCCATCCTCGGCTACGGCTCCCAAGGCCACGCCCACGCGCTGAACCTGCGCGATTCGGGTGCGAAGAACGTCGTCGTCGCCCTGCGCCCTGGTTCGGCCAGCGCGAAGAAATGCGAGGCCGAGGGCCTGAAGGTCATGGACATCGCCGAGGCGGCGAAGTGGTGCGATCTGATCATGTTCACCATGCCCGACGAGCTGCAGGCCGCGACCTACAAGCAATACGTCCACGACAACCTGCGTGAGGGCGCTGCCATCGCCTTCGCCCACGGCCTGAACGTGCACTTCGGCCTGATCGAGCCGAAAAAGGGCGTCGACGTCATCATGATGGCCCCCAAGGGCCCCGGCCACACCGTGCGCGGCGAATACACCAAGGGCGGCGGCGTGCCCTGCCTCGTGGCCGTCCACCAGGACGCGACCGGCAAGGCGATGGAAATCGGCCTGTCCTACTGCTCGGCCATCGGTGGCGGGCGGTCCGGCATCATCGAGACCAACTTCCGCCAGGAATGCGAAACCGACCTCTTTGGCGAACAAGCGGTCCTTTGCGGCGGCCTGGTTGAGCTGATCCGCATGGGCTTCGAGACCCTCGTCGAGGCCGGGTATGAGCCCGAGATGGCCTATTTCGAATGTCTGCACGAAGTGAAGCTGATCGTGGACCTGATCTACGAAGGCGGCATCGCCAACATGAACTACTCGATCTCGAACACGGCCGAGTATGGCGAATACGTTTCGGGCCCGCGCATCCTGCCTTACGATGAGACCAAGGCCCGGATGAAAGCCGTCCTCAAGGACATCCAGACCGGCAAGTTCGTCCGCGACTTCATGCAGGAAAACGCCGTCGGCCAGCCGTTCTTCAAGGCGACCCGCCGGATCAACGACGAACACCAGATCGAACAGGTCGGCGAAAAGCTGCGCGCGATGATGCCCTGGATTTCCAAGGGCAAGATGGTCGACAAGGCCCGCAACTGATACCGAAACACCGAAAGGGCGCCCCGGCGGGCGCCCTTTTTCTTACGGCTCATCGCGGCGCAGCATCTGCCGCCGCACCTCCGCCACCGGCACCCGCGCCAGTTCCATCCGCCGCACGACCCGCAGCCGGTCCTCCAGCGGCAAAAGGAACGCCACGCCGCCATACTTGCCGTCCTTCGCCAAAGTCGAGACCGGCGCATTCGGGTCGCGCATCCGGTCCTTGGTCCGCTCCTTGCTGATCAGCGCCAGGACCCCAACGGCCAAGAGAGTGAACAGCGACAGGAAGGGCACGATTCCACCGTCGAACATCTTTGCCTCCTATGTCAAAGGGCACCCCACGGTGCCATCGACGGACCAACCGCCCCGGCCCAACCCGGTTCCCTGACCACCGTTTTCCTTTGTAATCGCGCACCGCCTTTGGCACCCTTGCACCGACAAGGCATGGGGGGCAGGATGCGGATCAGGGACTTGGCATCGCGGGTCGCGCATGGCCCTGCAATAGGGCGCACCCCCTGATGGCCACCGTCCTGATCCTGATGCCCACGGGCGGCCAGGTCCACACGCCCGCCATGCTTAGCCTGATCGGGCTGACCCAGGCGATGGCCCGCCGCAAGGTCGCTTTCGCGATGAAGACCTGGGAATGGTCCGACCTTGTCATCTCGCGCAATTACCTGATGTCGTATTTTCTGGCGCAGAAGCAGTTTACCCATGCGCTGCTTCTGGACAGCGACATGAGCTATCCGGCGCAACTGTTCTTCGACCTTCTCGACTTCGACGCCGACTTCACCTGCGCCCCCTATCCGCAGCGCCAGATGCGCTGGCAGGCCTTCCGCACCCTGATCGAAGCCGAAGCGGCAAAGCCCGAGGCTGATCGTGCCCCGACCGCCGACCTTCTGGCCCGGTCGCTGCGCTATAACGTCGCCGAGACCTTCGAGGCGGGCCAACCCTGGCCGCACGAGGTGCGGGACGGCTTCCGCAAGGTCCCGGGCGTCGGCACCGGCTTCATCCTTCTCCGCCGCGCGGTGCCCGAACGCATGGTCGCGAGCGGTGCCGTCCTGCCGGTCCCCGGCTTCAACGGCCCCGGCTATCCCGGCGCAGATTTCCACGACTTCTTCAGCCACCTGCGCGGGCGCGACGGCGCGGTGATGCATGGCGAGGACACCTCGTTCTGCCGCCGCTGGATCAACGGGTGCAACGGCGACATCTGGTGCCACGAGACCGCGAAGATCACCCACCACGGCAGCCTTGCCTATCCCGGCGACTATGATCTTGCCCGAAAAATGGGCAAATCCGACTGAATTTCCTGGGCTTGGGGCACTGATCCCGCGCGTTTCGGGCGAAAACTGCCCGAATCTGCCATTTTGTGGCATCATCGGTGCCAATTCTTAAGGGGGGTGTCGCTGGTGCCACTGGTTGCGCGGTTGTCTCCCTTGACCGCCCCGGTCCTGCAGAGACTGCTGGGTCCTGACCAGCCAGACACTCAGGTCCTGCAACCCGCCGAGACTGTCGCCGTGCGCCCGCCCGCTTACCTGGACGCAATGCTGGACCGCGTGACAGGTACCGACGAACATTCGACCATCGCCTATCACGTCCAGGTGGCCCGCGAGACCACGGTGACCCATGCCCCCGTCCTGCGGCATGTCTGGCGCAAGGCTCTGGTCCGCCGAGGCGGCTTTGCGACCTGGCGCAAGCATGAACGCTACGGCAGGGGCTTCGGACTTCCCGACCTGGTCCGCCCCGTGGCAGAGGTCCCGGTCCTGCGCTACTGCCACGGCTGGGTCAGCTGGCGCTACTTTGGCCATTGGCTGACCGATTCCATCCCCTCCGCCCTGATCGAACCGGGAACCGGCGCCCTTTTCATGCCGCATGACCCGGCCTGGGCGCATTGTCCCGGCTATCTTCAGGCGCTGTCGCTGCCCGCGCTGCCCGACCGGGCGGCTTTGGCCGACCAGCTTGTCACCTATCAGGACTTCGGCCAGGGAAGTCACAAGGTTGCGCGTTACAACCGCATCCGCGACCAGCTTCAGGCCCGCTTCGGCAGTCCGGGGGAAACTGCGGTCTACCTGCGCCGGGGCCGGACCGGGGCACCGCGCTGGATTGCAAACGAGGATTCGCTGATCGAGGCGCTGGTTGCGCGGAACTGGCAGGTGATCGACATCGACGGCACCTCGGTCGAAGCGATGCAGCGCGCGCTGTGCCCTGCAAGGATCGTGGTCAGCATCGACGGCAGTCATCTTGATCATGCGCACCTGTCGCTTCGGCCTGGCAGCAGGATGATCGTCCTGGTGCCGCAGGATCGTTTCACGCTGCGCCAGGTCGGTCTGTCCCGTGCGCATGAGGTGAGCCCGGGATTCGTGGTGGTGAAGGGCTCGGTCGAGACCGGCTATCACGCCGATCTGGATGAGATCCTGCGAACCCTGGACCTTGCGGATGCGCCGGCCTGATCCGCGCTATTCGGCCTGACCAGACCAGCCCTTGCCCGGCGTCCAGGTCCAGAACTCCCGGCCCTCACCCATCGGATCGGCCTCCAGCACAGCCATACCGGGGGCAAGGCCCGGGGTCAGCGCCTGGCAGGTGGTCACCGGCCCATCGGAGATCGGCCGGTCGCCCAGCGTCACGGCCCAGTAGGCGCGCGCATCGCCTGCCTCGCAGCTGTGGGTTCCCGTCACCTCGACCAGTAGCACCGGCAGGCCAAGCAGCGCTTCGCTGTCCGGGTCGGTCAGGAAGGCGACGATTTCCACATCCGCAGCCGAAAGGACCTTGGTCTGTGCGTCAGCGCCCGGACCGACGGTCAAGGTCTCGATGGTTTCGACGACGGCGATCCTGACCAGCGTGTCGCCGATGCGGTGCTCTTCATCGCGCATCTCGGCCTGCGCTGGAAGGGCAAGGACGGTCAGACCCGCCACGAAGACCGCCTTCATTCCCCGACCGCCCCGCGCAGCGCGGCCATCGCTTCGGCGGGCCAAAGCGTCGTATCCGCAGGCCAGACCCGGGGCTCGATCTCGCCCGAGACATGCCAGGCGGCAAAGACCCCCTCGGTCGCCGGATGGAGGTAAAGCAGCGCCCAGTCCGCGTCGCAGGTGAATTTCAGGCAGGCCTGACCCAGATAGCCCTCGGCCGTCAGGTCACCCGAGCCAAGGTCCGAGATGCGCTCGGCGAACACGGGATAGTCGACGCCAAGGCCCGTCTCCAGCGCCGACAGGACCGGCGCAAGCTTCATGGCGTCGACCGGATGCGCTTGCGCCAGACCTGCGACCGCCGCCCACCCCGCACCGGGATCGGCACTGAACGCTTCGGGCAGGGCTTCGGTCAGGCCGGTGGCCGGGTTCCAGACCCAGACCTCTCCCGGTTCGGACGGCAGGGGATCGGTCGCGAATACCAGCGCATCGGGCTGGACCTGCAGCGCAAACTCCCGGCAGCTGTCCAGCGGGCCATGCAGCGCCGGGGCCGCGCCCTCGGGCAAGGCCAGCACAAAGGGGGCCGCCGCGCAGGCATTGCCGCCCGCCCCGGCGACACCGGTGATCACCGTGACCCCGCCCACGACCTGCGGCGCCTCGTCCAGGTAGATCACCCCATCCTCGTGCAGGACCTCGCCATCGACGACCAGCGCCGCGCCGCCCATTCCGTCCTCCTTGATGGTAATCTGGTGCCCGGCAACCGACAGGTCCTGCGCCTGGGCCGTCCCGGCCCAAAGCGCCACCAGCAGCCACGCCGCATGTCCCGGTTTCCGCATCACTGCCTCACTTTGTCCCGTCTACCGTCAGAAGACTGCCCCGGACCCACGCCCCGGCACCAGAGCGGAAAGCCTGACCTTCCGCCAGTCAGACGAATGGTTAAGGCCGGCTTAACGCAAAGCCGCAAGCCACTGTTTCAATTGAAGGAACCGAAGATGTCCGCCGTGGACAGCCTCAGACCGCAGCCTCCACCGCGCCCACGATCTCGTCGACGACGGCGGCAAGCAGGGCCTCATCCTCGCATTCCGCCATGACCCGGATCAGGGGTTCGGTCCCCGATTTCCGGATCAGGATGCGCCCCAGCCCCTCGATCCGCTGCTCGGACGCCCGGATCACCTCCTGGACCGAGGCCACATCCAGCGGCCTGGCCCCGGCGCTGAACCGGACGTTCTTCAACATCTGCGGGACCGTCGCGAAAGACCGCGTCAGCTCGGACGCCGGCCGCCCGGTGCGGACCATCTCGGCCAGGAACTGCAACCCCGCGACAAGGCCGTCGCCCGTGGTCGCATAGTCGGTCATCACGATGTGGCCCGACTGCTCGCCCCCCAGGTTGAAGCCACCTTCCCGCATCCGTTCCACCACATAGCGGTCGCCCACCGCTGTCCGTTCCAGCCGCAGGCCCCGGCCTTCCAGGAACCGCTCCAGCCCCAGGTTCGACATCACGGTCGCGACCAGAGCGCCGCCCGAAAGCCGCCCCTCCTCGGCCCAGCGAGCCGCCAGCAGCGCCATGATCTGATCCCCGTCCGCAACACGGCCCGTCTCGTCCAGGATCATGATCCGGTCGGCATCGCCATCCAGCGAAATCCCCACATGCGCGCCGTGGGCGACGACCGCCTCGGCCGCCGTCTCGGTATGGGTGGACCCGCAGCGGTCGTTGATGTTGGTCCCGTTCGGGTGAACGCCGACGGGGATCACCTCGGCCCCCAACTCCCACAAGACCTCGGGTGCTGCCTTGTAGGCCGCCCCGTTCGCGCAATCGATCACCACCTTGAGGCCATCCAGCCGCAACCCGTTCGGGAACGAGGTCTTGACGAACTCCTGATACCGGCCCCGCCCGTCCTCGATCCGCTTGGCGCGGCCGATGTTCTCGGGCTTGGCGGGGGCAATCTCGCCTTCGACCATCGCCTCGATCTCGGCCTCGGCGGCGTCGGACAGCTTGAAGCCGTCCGGCCCGAAGAACTTGATCCCGTTGTCCTGGTGCGGGTTGTGGCTGGCCGAGATCATCACGCCCACATCCGCCCGCATCGACCGCGTGAGGTAGCCGACCGCCGGAGTCGGCACCGGGCCCAAAAGCAGCACGTTCATCCCGGTGGAGGTAAACCCCGCCGTCAGCGCGTTTTCCAGCATGTAGCCCGACAGCCGCGTGTCCTTGCCGATCACCACCCGGTGCGCCGAGGAGCCGTCACGGCGGAAATACCGACCCGCCGCAGCCCCCAGCTTCAGGGCCAGCTCTGCCGTCATCGGCCAGCTGTTCGCCCGCCCCCGGACGCCATCGGTGCCAAAGAGCTTTCTGGTCATGCGTCAGTCTCCAAATGATCGGTGTTCAAAGCCTGCCACAGCCGCAGCGCCTGCCGCGTCTCGGCGACGTCGTGGACGCGGATGATCTGCACGCCCTGCGCCACGCCCGCCAGCGCCGTCGCGATGGAGCCGGGGGCGCGGTCCTCGGGCCGGTCGGCGCCGCCGATGGACCCGATGAACCGCTTACGGGACGTCCCCAGCAGGATCGCGCAGCCAAGGCCGTGGAACAGAGACAGCCCCCGGATAAGTGCAAGGTTGTGGGCTTGCGTCTTGCCAAAGCCGATACCGGGGTCCAGCACGATCCGCGCCCGGTCGATCCCCAGCGCCTCGGCCCGCGCCAGCCGCGTGGCAAGCGCGTCGTAGACGTCCAGAAGCACGTCGCCGTAAAGCGGATTGTCCTGCATCGTCTCGGGCACGCCCTGGGCATGCATCAGCATCACCGGAGCACCGGTCCGGGCCACCAGCGGTCCCATCGACGGGTCGAAGTCGAAGGCCGAGACATCGTTGACGATGGTCGCGCCCGCCTGCAGCGCCGCCTCGGCCACGGGCGCTTTCCGGGTGTCGATCGAAAGCGGAGAGGTCAGGCCCCCGGTCCGAAGCGCCTGGATGACCGGAACCGTGCGGGCAATCTCCTCGGCGACCGGCACCTCCACCGCGCCGGGACGCGTACTTTCGCCCCCGATGTCGATGATCTCGGCCCCCTTGGCCATCGCGCGGGCTTGCGAGACGGCGGCCTCGGCCCCCAGGAACTTGCCGCCATCGGAAAAACTGTCGGGCGTCACGTTCAGGATGCCCATCAGGCGCGGGCGGTCCATCTCCAGCGCGGCGAAGGGCGCGCGGGGCGCGGTCAGGCGGTGCAGGACCGCGGCGGGGATTTCGCTTGCGGGGATGATCCGGCCCGCCGCAGCCCGCGACAGGACCTCGGCCCGGTCGAACCAGCACCATCCCCCGGCAAGGGTGAAGGCCCCCGCAGGCCGCGCCGGATCGGTCATCGCAATCGGTCGAAAGTATTCCATGCCCCCGGAGTGGCCGATGGTCCGCCGCTTTTCAAGGGGGAAGCGTCAGGCCCGCCGCACCGGGACGCGGCTTCCTGCCGGGACTGCAACGTCGCCGTGAACAACCAGTGCCGTGGCCGACATTGTTTCCGCAAGCCACAAGGCAAGGCTCACCGGCTCGGACCCCTTCGGGCCGTCCACCGCGTCCAGCACCAGCTTGGACGGCGCCCAGACCACAGACTGCCTGCGCTTGATCGCCCAGTCGATTTCCGTCCTTGTCGCCACCACCACACAGCGCGGATCGCGGGCGGCCAGGGTCCAGGCATTCTGCTCCATCGCCAAGAGGTCCACCCGGCGTTGCGTCGGCTTGTGGCCGGTCACGGGGCGCGGCAGATCAGGCAGACCGACGGTCAGGATGAGCGGCAGCCCCTGGGCCAGCAGCGCATCCAGCCGTGCGGACAGGTCATCGGCATGGATCGACGGATTGTCCAGGAAGACGACCAGCGGATGCACCGCCTCCATCCCCTCGGTCTGCACCGGACGTTCGGCGCGGGACCGCACGATTTCGACCCCAAGGGCATAGGGGCCGATGTCCAGCTTCTCGATCCGCACGAAGACCCGCATGGCGGCGGGTTCGGCCAGGATACGCTCGGCGACCCGTTCGGCCAGGGTTTCCAGCAGGTTCAGCCGTTCGGCGGCAAGCTCGGCGTCGATGGCTTCGGTGATCCGGTCGTAGGACAGGATGCGGTCGACGTCATCCTCCAGCGGTTCGGTCACGGGCCGCACTTCGACCACGACGTTGAAGCGCAGGCGCTGCTTGTGGCCGCGTTCCTTCTGGAAAGCGCCGATGTCGGCCTCGACCACGTGGTCGCGCAAGCTGATCCGGTCGCGCGGGGCGGCGCCCGCCGAAGCCTCGGCCCGATCCTCGGGGTGGGCGAAGGCAAGCTCGATATCGGACATGGTCATGGGCGCCTCCGCGGTTCGGCTCCTCATACCATGCAGCGCGCAGGGGCCAAGCGAGAAGGCGTCACCGAACGCGCAATACCCGACATCAGCCCCGGGTCCCGGGTTGGCGGTAAAAGAGATGCGCGCCGATGGCCGCCGTCCGGGCGAAGCGCTTCGACCAGCTTGGCTTGACGGCGCGGGTGTGGAAATGCGTGGCCCCGTCGGTCAGGACGCGCGGCGCACCGTCCAGCATGGCGCGCGCAATCCGCCCCGCCAGGTCGGCGGCGCGCTTTTCCCGCATCTTGACCTTGCCCTGACAGACGTACGAGAACTGGCATCCCCCGCCGCCGCGCTGCTTGACCACGCCGCAGATCGTGCGCGGGTAAAGCCCGCTGTCGACGCGGTTCAGGATCACTTCCGCCACGGCGATCTGCCCATCCAGGCTTTCGCCGCGCGCTTCGAAATACAGCGCCTCGGTCAGGCATTCCCACTGCGCATCGCCCGTGGGCGCAGAACGCGACATCAGCCAGTCCTCGGTGATGCCGTCGGTCATGGCGATGGCGGGCAAGGGCCCGTTCAGGTCCGGTGAAGGCAAGCGCTTCAGATCAGGGGTGATGGCGGCCGACTGAAAGCCGAACATGCTGGCCGGCCAACTGGCATCGGCAAAGGCGGTCGTGGCCGCCAGGGCCATCGCCACCGCGAGGGTCAGAACGCGTTTCATCTGCTCATCCGTCTTTCGTTTCCGGCGGGCGTGTCCCCACCTTTGCAAGCAGCAGGCGACCTATGGGTTCTGTTCCCGCCGGTCTACCGCTGTTGCCGAAATGCCACGGAATTCAATGCTGCATAAGCGAGATACCGCCGAAAAACGGCCGAAATCTCTTAAGAAAACGTTACAGGTAACTGATCTTAAACGACTTTCGCCTTATCGTTGAGCGCAAGGTGCGCCGCAGCCAGTCGCGCCATCGGCACGCGGTAGGGTGAGCATGACACGTAGTCGAACCCGGCTTGCCGGCAAAAGTCGATGGATTCCGGGTTTCCGCCATGCTCGCCGCAAATGGAAAGCGTCAGGTCTTTCCGAGTCTTGCGACCCCGCTCGGCCCCGATGTGCAAAAGTTCGCCCACGCCGTCGATGTCCAGGATGTGGAACGGGTCCTCGGGGAACACCCCCAGCCGGACATAGGTGTTCATGAAGCGGCCCGCGTCGTCTCTGCTCAACCCGTAGGTCATCTGGGTCAGGTCGTTGGTGCCAAAGGACAGGAAAGCGGCGTGCTGGGCGATCTCTCCGGCCCGCAGCGCGGCGCGGGGGGTTTCGACCATGACGCCCAGCTTGTAGTCGAAGCTTCCCCCGGCCTTGGTGCGCACCATCGCCGCCACTGCGTCGATCCGGGTCTTCACCAGTTCGACCTCGCGCCGGGCGCTGACCAGCGGGATCATGATTTCGGGCACCACGGGGGCGCCGCGGCGGGCGCTTTCCAGCGTCGCCTCGAAGATCGCCTGGGCCTGCATGTCATAGATTTCCGGCAGGACCACGCCCAGGCGCACCCCCCGCATCCCCAGCATCGGGTTCACCTCGGTCAGCGCCTCGGCGCGGCGCGTGACCTCGGACAACGGGCGGTCCAATGCTTCCGCAAGATCCCGCAAGCCTTCGCGGTCCGAGGGCAGGAATTCATGCAAAGGCGGGTCGAACAGGCGGATGCAGACCGGCAACCCCTGCATGATTTCAAAGAGCTGCACGAAGTCCGCGCGCTGCATTGGCAACAGCCGCGCCAGGGCCGCGGCACGGTCGCCGGGGGTGTCGGCGAAGATCATCTCGCGCATGACGATCAGGCGGTCTTCGTCGAAGAACATGTGTTCGGTCCGGCAGAGCCCGATGCCCTCGGCCTCGAACTTCCGCGCCGTTTCCGCATCGGCAGGCGTGTCGGCATTGGCCCGGATGCCGATGTCGCGCACCTCGTCCGCCCAGGCCAGCAAACGCCGGAAACTGTCGTCCAGCGCGGGCGGCAGCATCTCGGCCGCGCCCGCCAGCGCCTCGCCCTTGGTGCCGTCCAGCGTCACCAGGTCACCCTCACGGAAGACACGTCCATCCGCGGCCGTCAGCTTCTTGTCGCGCGTGTCCATCCGCACTTCGGACGCGCCCACCACGCAGGGCAAACCAAGACCCCGCGCGATCACCGCCGCATGGCTGGTCATGCCACCGCGCTCGGTCAGCACCGCCGCCGACGAATGCATCCCCCGGATATCCTCGGGTGCCGTTTCGCGCCGCACCAGGATGCAAGCCTCGCCCCGCGACGCCGCCGCCTGCGCCGCCGAGGACGAAAACACCAAAATCCCGGTCGCCGCCCCGGGTGAGGCCGCGATTCCCCGCGCGATCACGTCCCGCGGACCGCGTGGATCGACCTGATGGTGCAGAAGTTCCGACAGCGCGCGCGGTTCGACCCGCAGCACCGCCTCATTGCGCGGGATGATCCCGTCCTCGGCCAGCGCCACCGCGATCCGCAGCCCCGCCCGAGCCGAGCGTTGCACCTTCACCGCGTCCAGAACCGCCAGACGGCCATCCTCGACGGTGAACTCGATCTGCATCTCTTCGCGCAGGCGCTGGCGGCAGACGGCCCCGTATTCGACCAGCCTGCCGAAAACCTCGGGCGAGATATCCTCCAGCGAGGCGCCGCGCGCATCGCGGGTCAGATACAGCGCCTCGGTCGTCTTCAGCGCGTCGCGGCCCTGGCTTTGGCCCAGGTAGCGCCCGGTGATCTGCGGCTGGCCGGTGACCGGATCGACGAATTGCATGACCCCCGAGCCGCTGATGCCCTGCCCGATCCCCTGCGCCATCTCCTGCACGACCAGCCCCAGCGCCGCCTCTTCGGGCGCGCCCTTGGCCTGGCGCAGAAGCCGGGCCGAGGTCCCTTCCCACGCCCGCGCCATGCTGCGGAGCACTTCCGAAAGCTGCCGGGCGGGCTCTTGCGGGAAGGGCTCGTCGGTTTCGACCTCGTATTCGCGCAAGGCGTCCCGCAGGGCACCCGGCCCCGGCTTCAGCCCGTCAAAGACCTCGGGGTCCAGCCGTGCGACGTGGATCGCATAGGCCTGCACAAAGCGCAGATACAGCGCATCCGCCGCCGCCTCGCCATGCGTCTCGGCCAGCCGGGCGTGGCGCTTGGCGTTCAGCCCGATGTTCAGGATCGTTGCTGGGCCGCCCCAGTCGGGGTTGGCGGGGCTTGGGCGGACACTGATCAGCGGGCCGTCGCCGAAATGGTCAAGGATTCCAGCCGCATCCACCCCGTGACCCGCCGCGATGGCCCGCACGGTCGCCGTAGGCAGCGCGACGGACTTCGGCACCGGAAGGTCCAGCCGCACCAGCCGCTGCAGGCATTTCGCCCGCCAGCCGTGGCTTGCAGTCGCGATCTGCGCGCTTGGCGTGATCTGCGCAAACTCCGCGATGGGGTCGTATTTCTGCACTGCAGCACCTTGATGTTCAGGTGCAGAATACGCCGAAACCCCTGTCAATCAAGCGTGACATGTCAGTTACGTGACGAATCTTTGGGCGCGTCTCAGCCCTCGATGCGGGTCAGATCGGCGACGCCGGAACAGATGGCCCGGATGCGGTGCAGAAGGTTCAGGCGGTTGCGCCGGACGATCTGGTTGTCGCTGTTGACCTGCACGGCGGTGAAGAACGCATCGATGGGCGCGCGGAGGGCCGCCATCGCCTCCATCGCGGTCCCGAAATCCTCCTGCGCCATCGCCGGAGCAATCGCCGCCTCGGCGGTGTCCAGCGCCACAAACAGCGCCCGCTCTTCGTCCGTCTCGGCAAACTTCGGGTCCGCCCCGAACGAGTATTCCACCCCGTCCTTCGCCTCGGCCTGAGACAGGATATTCGCCGCCCGCTTGTAGCCCTGCAGCAGGTTCGCCCCATCCTCGGTCTTCATCACCGCCGCCAGCGCCTCGGCCCGCTTCACCAGCAGCGTCAGGTCGTCGTTGCCGGGCATGGCAAGGCAGGCGTCGATGATGTCGTGCCGGACGCCCTGGTCCTTGAGGTAGACCTTGAGGCGGTCGTGGAAGAAGGAGAGGAGGTCTGCGGCGTGTGCAGAGGTGAACTCATTAAAGTGAATTGTCGGCCTGTCAGCGCCGTCGTTGGCGAGCTTTACCAAATCATACTTTTTGGAGATCACCTTGTACTGGCCTGCCTCAACGATTTTATCGCCTTCTAAGGCGAAAGCCGCTGAAGCGTCACCAGTTACCCGAGCAGAGTGGGACACTAGCAGCTTTTCAATTGAGCCTTGCACCCCATTACCCAACACCAACCGCACAACCCCCAACGCCGCCCGGCGCAGAGCGAACGGGTCCTTCGAGCCCGTAGGCTTCTCGTCAATCGCCCAGAACCCGGTCAGCGTGTCGATCTTGTCGGCCAGCGCCACGGCGACGGAGACGGGTTCAGTCGGAACGGAGTCACTCTCCCCCTTCGGTCGCCAGTGATCGCGGGCGGCATCGGCGATTGCGGATACCCGCCCCGGACTTGATCCGGGGCCTCCGTGTGGCAACCCGAGGCCCCGGGTCAGGCCCGGGGCGGGGTCTTCCTGCAACGCCACCAGCGCATAGTAGCGGCCCATCACGCCCTGCAACTCGGGGAACTCGCCCACCATCGCCGACCGCAGGTCCAGCTTTGCGATCTTCGCCGCATATTCCGCATCCTCCGGGTCAGCCCCCACCAAGGGCGCAATCTCCCGCGCCAAAGCCGCGATCCGGTCGATCCGGTCGGCCTGAGAGCCAAGCTTGTTGTGGAAAGTGACGGCCTTCAGCCCCTCCACCCACTCGCCCATCCCGGCTTTGGCGACCCGCAAGTCATTCTCCCAGAAGAACTTCGCGTCCGACAGGCGCGCAGCCAGCACCTTCTGGTTCCCTTTCAGGATCACCTCGCCACCATCCGCCGCCTCGATGTTGGCCACGGTCACGAAGCCCTCGATCCGTCCGGTCTTCGGGTTCTTCACCGAAAAGAACTTCTGGTGCTCCTTCATGCTGGTCTGCAGCACCTCGGGCGGCAGGCCAAGGAACTGCTCTGCAATCCGCCCCATCAGCGGCACCGGCCATTCCACCAGACCTGCGACCTCGGCCAGCAGCCCGGGGTCGGCCACGACCTCCATCCCCGCCGCAAAGGCCAGGTTCTGTGCGCCCTGCCAGATCGCGGCCTCGCGTTCGGCGCTGTCCAGCACGACCTTGGCGCGCTTCAGCTTCACCGCGTAGTCGTCGAAGCCGTGCACCACAAACCGCCCGTTGCCCATGAAACGGTGGCCCTCGGTCGTGTTCCCCGCCACGATCCCGTCCACGGTCAGCGGCACGACATGCGCGCCTGTCTCATCCGACAGCAGGCAGATGATCGACTGCAACGGCCGCACCCAGCGCAAAGTGCCCGAGCCCCAGCGCATCGACTTTGGCCAGGGGAACGTGCGGATCACACCTTCCAACACCTCGGCCACGATGGCCTCGGCCGTCCGGCCCGGCTTTTCGACGACAGCATAGAACGTCTCGCCCTTCTTGTCCGCCCGGCGTTCCAGCTGGTCCAGCGTCAGGCCCGTCGACCGCAGGAACCCCTCCACCGCTTGCGCAGGCGCGGACACCGACGGCCCCTTCCGCTCCTCCCGCACCGGGCGGCTTTCGGCGGTCAGCCCCTCGACCGACAGCACCAGCCGGCGCGGCGTCGAGAAGGCCCCGGCGCTGGCATAGGTCAGCCCCGCCTCGACCAGCCCGTCGGTCACGAGCTTGCGCAGATCCTCGCGGGCGCGGGCTTGCATGCGCGCCGGGATTTCCTCGGAGAAGAGTTCGATCAGAAGGTCGGGCATGTCGGGTTCCTAGATCCAGTCGAGGTTCACGCGGGCGGGCGGATAGGCGGCGGCGATGGCAGAGCGCAGGTCGGCAAAGCGGGGGCGCAGGTCCTTGAACTTGTGCTCATGGGTCTCGGCGACGGTCAGCTGGATATGGTCGAAGAGCCGTCCGTCCAGCATCGCGCCCAGCAGGTCCAATTCGGCGCCCTCGATGTCCATCTTGACGAAGGCGATGCGCCCGTGCGCGTCCAGAAGCCCGCGCAGGAAGGCGGGAAAGTCGATCAACGCGACGTCGATCCCCTGCCCTTCGGCGATGTTGTGGCCCCCCGCGACAACGGTGCTTTTGACGGAGGCGAAGTCCGGGTTGTCGTCCCAGTTGGCAGCCCGCATCAGTTGCACGATCCCGGCCTTCACCCCCACCGCCGCGGCATGCAGCGTCACGTTGGAGGCGGTGGCGAAGCGGTCCTGCAGGTGGGCCAAGTTGTAGGGGTCCGGCTCGAAGGCATGAACCGAGGCACCCGATGCCGCCAGCACCTCGGTCACATCGCCCCGGTTCGCGCCGCAGTCCACCACCACATCGCCCGGCCGCAGCATCGAGACCACGCCCGCCAAAAGCCCTTCCGCCCGCGCATGGCGCAGGTCGCGCTTGTGACGGCGCTTCAGCTTCCTCAGGGCGTCGTCGGCCTCGGCCATGCTCACTCCGCCAGGTTGCCGTTCAGCTGATGCCAGGCGAAGGCGCGGCCGTCGGGGAAGACGGCTACCACCCGGTCGACGCCGGGATGGATCTCGGGCTCGGACAGGAAGGCCAGAGCCTCGCCGCTTTCCAGCGCCTGCCCGATGGCCTGCGCGTCAAAGCAGTCAAAGCCGCTCGGAGCGATCAGCGGCTCGGCCGCCGGGTAATCGCGATACGTCTCGGTCAGCATCGCCAGCGACAGGGGCGTGGTGAAACAGGCGCGGAACTTGATCGGAGAGCTGATCGCGTCGATCCCCTCGACCGCTTCGACCACGATGGCCTCGGGCTGGTCGCCGGTCAGCGGCACCAGCCGGATCTCGGCACCGGGCTGGAAGGCGACGGGTTCATAGAAGGCGCGTTCTGCGGTGTACCACAGGAACGCACCGGCAGCGACTGCGACGATCAAGATGGCCCCCACGATGAGCTTGCCCGCATTCACTGATCCGCCCCCGCTTCGGTCTGGCGGAAGGCATCGGCACATTGCTTGGCCAGGGCCCGCACCCGGCCGATATAGGCCTGCCGTTCAGTGACCGAGATCACGCCCCGCGCGTCCAGAAGGTTGAAGAGGTGGCTGGCCTTGATCGTCTGGTCATAGGCGGGATGCGCCATGATGATGCGCTTGCCGGACTTCGGGTCCTCGGGCGCGAAGGCAAGCAGCCGCTCACATTCCTTTTCGGCGGCTTCAAAATGCCGGAACAGCATCTCGGTATCGGCCCCGTCAAAGTTGTGGCGGCTGTATTCCTCTTCGGTCTGGCGGAAGATGTCGCCGTATTTCAAGGGGATCGGGCTGGCGGGATCGTTGAACGGCATGTCCATCACGTGGTCGATGCCCATCACATACATCGCCAGCCGTTCCAGCCCATAGGTCAACTCGCCCGACACGGGCTTGCAGTCATGCCCGCCGACCTGCTGGAAATAGGTGAACTGGCTGACCTCCATCCCGTCGCACCAGACCTCCCAGCCCAGGCCCCAGGCGCCCAGCGTCGGGCTTTCCCAGTCGTCCTCGACAAAGCGGATGTCGTGCAGGCCAAGGTCGATCCCGATGGCCTGAAGCGAGCCGAGATACAGCTCCTGCAGGTTCGGCGGCGAGGGTTTGATGATGACCTGATACTGGTAATAGTGCTGAAGCCGGTTCGGGTTCTCGCCATAGCGCCCGTCGGTCGGGCGGCGCGAGGGCTGCACGTAAGCCGCGGCCCAGGGCTTGGTGCCCAGGGACCGCAGCGTGGTCGCCGGGTGGAAGGTGCCCGCCCCCACTTCCATGTCATAGGGCTGCAGGACCGCGCAGCCCTGAGCCGCCCAATAAGACTGCAGCCGCAGGATGATCTCCTGAAAGCTTCGGGGTGTGGCGGGGGCGTCGGACATGGGCGGCCTCTGGCAGGGGCTGGACTGGCGCCTTCCCTATCCACTGGGGGCGAAAGGGTCAATTCCGGAAAGGCCCGGCGCAAACGTGACCGGTTTCACCCTTGCCGCCGCACGCGCACTGACTAAAGGTGCGCAAAACGCCTTGTGCAGGACCATCCCATGTTCAGACCCGTTGCCCTGTTTGCCCTTCTTCTGTCCGCTCTCGTGCTGATGCACCCCAGGGCAGGCGCGGCCCAGGAGGGTCAGGTCTACATTCAGGTCGAAGCGCAGCCCGACCGCGCCACCGCCGTGACCCGCGCCCAGGCCTACAGTGCGCTCTTCCCCGAAACGGCGGGCTTCGGGCTGCGCTCGGGCTGGTTCGGCATCCTGCTGGGACCCTACCCGCCCGAGGAAGCGGCCGAGCTGCTGGCCAGCCTGAAGGCCGAACGCCTGATCCCCTCGGACAGCTTCATCGCCTTTCCCCGCGACCTGCGCGATCGGTTCTGGCCGGCCGAGGGCACTAGCCCAGACGCCTCCCCCGACGCCTCCCCCGACGCCGCCGAAGACGCCGCCCAAGACCTCGCCACGGACCCGGCGACCGAACTGACCGCCGCTGCCGACCCCGCACCGGAACCCCAACCGGTCGAGGCTCCGGACGAAGACCGGCAGCAGGCCCGCGACAGCGAAGCCCTTCTGACCCCAGAAGACCGCCGCGACCTGCAGACCGCTCTGCAATGGTTCGGCTATTACCCTTCGGCCATCGACGGCGCTTTCGGACCGGGCACCCGCAATTCGATGTCCGCCTGGCAAGAGGCCCGGGGGTTCGAGCCGACGGGCATCCTGACCGCCCGCCAGCGTCGCGCGCTTCTGGACGCCTGGCAGGGCGAATTGGCCGCCTTCGGCTTTCAGGAGGTGATCGAGGCCGAATCCGGGATCACCGTCACCCTGCCCCTGGGTCTGGTGGAGTTCGACCATTACGAGCCGCCCTTCGTCCATTATCGCGCCAAGGTCGAGGGTGCGCCGAAGATCGTCCTGATCTCGCAGCCCGGCGACCAGGCGGCGCTGTTCGGGCTTTACGACGTGCTGCAGACCCTGGACGCCGTCCCGCTTGACGGCGCGCGCGACCGTGACGACCGCAGCTTCCGCATCCGCGGCACCTCGGCCAAGGCCGATACGACCGTATACGCGGAACGCAACGGCGACCGGATCAAGGGCTGGATGCTGATCTCGACCCCCGGGAACGAGGGCCGGGATGCCCGCATCCTGAAGGTGCTGCAGGACAGCTTCTCTCCCGATGGGGACAGCGTGCTTGACCCCGGGATGGTGGCGATGGATGCCGGTGCCAAGGCTGGCCTTCTTGCGGGGCTAGAGGTGCGCAAGCCGAAGTTCAGCCGCACCGGCTTTTTCGTCACGGCCGACGGCGCGGTCGTCACCACTGTCGAGGCCGTCACCCAATGCGGCCGCGTCACCATCGACCGCACTACAGACGCCGAGATTGCGCTTTCCGATGCGGCCTCGGGCCTGGCGCTGCTGAAACCGAAGTCCCCGCTTGCCCCCCGCGCCGTCGCCGCCTTCGCCACCGGCTCGACCCGCCCCGGCAGCGAAGTGACCGTGCCCGGCTATTCCTACGAAGACCGCCTGCCCGCCCCGGTCCTGACCTTCGGCACCTTCGAGGACCCCCAGGGCCTGAACGGCGAAGCGGGGCTGTCGCGCCTGACGCTGCAATCCTTGCCCGGCGACGCGGGCGGGGCGGTGCTGGACACGACCGGTGCAGTCCTTGGCATGCTGTTGCCCGCAGCGCCGCAGGGCGGCAAGCAGCTTCCTGCCGGTGTGGCCTTCGCGCTGTCTGGGGCCGAGATCACCCGGCTTCTGACCGCAAACGGCCTGGCCCCGCAGACCCCGACGGCACCCGCCCCCCTGACCCCCGGCGCGCTGGCCGAAGTGGGGACGGGCATGGCCGTGCTCGTCTCGTGCTGGGAGTAATCCTGCAGGCCCCTCGCAAGCAACGCGCGCTTTGCTGCCCTACCGAGGAGGAGCCGCAGGCGAACGAGGAGGGGTTGCCTCAGCGCCTCCAGAAGCTGGGAAGGACCATCACCAGGATCGCCAGCAGGCCCAGACGGCCCAGGATCATGCACAGCGTCATGATCGCGATGGCACCGGGCGGGAAGTCGATGAAGGTTCCGGTTCGCTCGACCAGCGGCCCGAAGCCGTAGCCGATGTTGCCCAGCGAGGTCCAGACCGCGAACATGGCCGAGACAGTGTCTACGCCCAGCAGGGTCATTGCCACGCTCATCACGCCCAGGATCAGGATGTAGCTCGACACGAACAGGATCAGCGCGTTCAGCACATCCTCTTCGACCGACCGCCCGTCATAGCGGATCGGATCAACCGCCGACGGGTTGCCGATCCGCCGGACCTCGCGTTTCAGCACCGACAGGACAAGCTGGACCCGGAAGACCGACAGACCCGCCGCCGATGACCCCGAACAGGCCCCAACCACGCCGATCACGAAGGCGACGACCAGCATGAACCCGCCCCAGACCGGGAAGCTGCCCGAGAAGAACCCGGTCGAGGACATGATCGACACCAGGTTGAACAGCGCCTCGCGGAACACCGGCTCGACCGGATCGCCCGTGGTCCAGACCCGCCAGATCGTCACAGACAGCACGGCATAGGCCAGCCAGCGCAGATAGGCGCGGACCTGGGCATCCTGCCACAGTGGCGTGGCCGAGCCGTTCACCAGCTGGACGTAGCGGATATAGGGCAGGCTGCCCAGGATCATGAACAGCGCCCCGAAATACTCCCCCGCCCCCGGATACTTGCTGAACGACACATCCGCCGGAAAGAACCCACCCGTCGCGATGGTGGCGAACCCGCCGACCACGGCATCCAGCGTCGACATTCCGATGCCGGCATAGGTGGCGATGCAGGCCAGGGTCAGGGCCGAGTAGACGAACAAAAGCTGCCTGGCGATGTCGGTCGCGCGGGGCAGCGCCTTGCCGAAGGTGTCAAAGCCCTCGGTGCGAAAGAACTGCATCCCCCCGATCCGCATCAGTGGCAGGAAGATCATCGCGATGAAGGCGATCCCCAGCCCCCCCAGCCAGTTCAGCATCCCGCGCCACAGGTTCATGCCTGCGGGCAGTTCCTCCAGCCCGTAGATCACCGTGGCGCCCGTCGTGGTGATCCCGGACACGGCCTCGAAATAGGCATATTGCAGCGACAGGCCGGGCGCGCCGATCCAGAACGGCAAGGCACCGAAGAATGGGACCAGAAACCAGATCCCCGCGGTCAGCAGATAGGCCTGCCGCGTGTCCAGCGCCTGCCCCAGCGCGTTGCCGGTGGACAGGGTCAAGGCCGCGCCGACGACCCCCGTCAGCGCGGCGCAGGCCAGGAAGTCATAGCCATTTGCCAGCCCCGCGCGCCAATCGATGATGGCCGGGGCCAGCATCAGGATCGCCAGCACGATCAGGATACGGCCAATGACATAGGCGACGGGGCGGAGGTCAACCATGATCGGGCATGGCTACGCGGCCCCGCGCCCCAGGTCAATCATCAGCGCGCGTGGATCAGCGTCCGGAAGAGATGCGGGTCCAGGCTGGTCGCCGCAAAGGTGTCGCCCTCGGTCAGAAGGCTGATGGCGTCGTGGCTGTGCAGACTTTCCTGATGGCTGGCCACCACCCGGAAATCGCCGATCCGTCCGTCCGCCCGCAACGCCTCGCAGAAAAGCCGTGCTGCATCCTCGACGAAGATCGGGTTGGCGGCGTTCAGTTCCGCGAAAGCCTGCTCGTCCTCACGCTTGACCATGACCTGGGTCTCGGTGACGACGGCGCCCCGCGCCAGTTCCACCAGGTCCTCCAGCGCCATGTCGCCCGTCAGCACCACCGACAGCCGCGCGACGGAGCGCTGCGAATGCGGCGTGGCCAGCTGGCCGCGCACCATGCGGGCGTGTTCCGACAGCTCCAGGCTGCAGGGGCAGGTCGAGCTGTAGACATAGTCCAGATGCGCAATGCGCTGGCGAACCCCCGCCTGTTCCACCAGCTCCAGCGCGATGTCGTAATACTGCCAGCCGCTCAGGTCCGACCGCAGCGAGACCATCTGCATCGGGAACGACAGCCGCATCTGGATGCGCGCGTCGAAGGACCCCAGGTCGGCCTTGTAGTCGTCCAGCGCTGCCTCGATCACGCCAAAGGAAAACTCCTTTTCGGCATGGGCATAGAACGACCGCATGATGCGGCTCATGTTGATGCCCTTCTTTTCGGCTTCCAGGCTGACCGTGCCCGTGACCGAGGTTTCCAGCACCACCGGCGCGCCGTCACGGGTCGCAAAGCGGACCGGCAGGCGGAAGTTGGAAATGCCCACATGCTGGATGCGCGCCTTGGCGCCCCGGATCAGGCTGGACGGCCCGTTCTGCAGGTCGGGCATCGACGCCTTGTAGCCCGCGTCCGGACGGAAGGCTTCGGGATAGCTGCGCGACAGGGCGGGATAGCCCTGACCGGGCAACAGCCAGCCGACCGCCGAATCAAGCTTGGCGATATCCTCGTCCGAGGATTTGCCCGCCCACTGGCGCAGCACGGCCAGCGCCGCTTCGGCCTCTTCGCGCGAGGGAAGACGGTCAAGCTCGGGAGTATGGATATTCATCGGGCAGGTCCTTTCGGTTCAGGCGCGCCATCAGGCGAGCGCCTTCAATTTCCGGATAGTCTTACGTACGGATCCCGCCGCCGGATCACCCTGGTCCGAGGCAGATGTCCATCAGATAGGGATTCCGCGTCGCGACACAAGACAAAACCGGACGCAATCACGCGGTTTGCGACCAGTGCGGCGCAATCCGCTGTTGCAAGGCCCAGTCCTGCAGGGGCTCGCCGAAAGGCCCCGGATCGCCGCCCCGGGTCCGCAGACCCGTCGCGCCACCCTGCGCGGTGGCCGGGTCGCCTGTGACGAACCCCTCCGGCATGGTGATTCCGTCCGGGAAACCCAAGGCGAGCCGCGTCTTTTCCAGATGCGGCGGGGTCTGGGACAGCGTGAGGCTGACCTCGCGCGGGCCGGTGACGCTGGCCTCGACAATTCTGGTCGCCACGCCCCGTGGCGCTTGCCAGACAAAGCCCAGATGCGGCAGCGTCCGCACGCCGACTTCGACCGGACCCGACGCTTCGCCCGCGGGTTCCAGATCGCCCAGACCTCCCGCAAACGTGACCTTCACTTCGGCCCCGACAACCAGCGCGTCGATCATTCGCAGCGGCGCCCACCCCTCGCCCGTCAGGGTCCGCCGGATCGCCCGGCCGTGCATTGCCCCAAGCCGGACCGCGCCGCGCGGCTTCAGATGCACCCCGTCGGATCGCTCCAGCATATACTCCGGCCCGGCCAGCACCACTTGGCCCACACGCGCTTCGGCAACCTCAAGTTGCGCGAGCGGCACCCCACGCCGCCCTGCCTCGTAGAACGCCGTCGTCTGGCTCAGGCAGAAGAGCAGTCGCCCCCGCCCGCCCGTCACCGCGTCGACGGCCGTCTGCAGCCCGTCGACCAGCGCGCCCAGCTGCTGGACATAGGCCCGATGCGGGGTCCGCGCATCGGCCTGACCTTGCACCCAGGACACCACCAGACATTCGAACCGCAAGCCCCGCGCGCGCGCCACATCGGCAGCGCGGCGCAGGCAGTGCTGGACATTGCGGAAGGTCACGGTCCCCGGCAGGAAAGCCTCGACCACAGTGTTGCGTCGCGCAAGGTTCACCGTCAGAAGCTGGTCGTCCGGCTGCAGCGCCGGAAGGATCGCCGCCGATGACGCGGTCAGCGGCCCCGACCGTCCCTGCCGCAGATGCGGATGAAGCTGGGTCAGCGCGTCGTCGGAAAGCGGCTCTGTCGGGTCGGCGGCGACGCGGGGATCACCCGTCGCAGCGAAAACCCAGGCTTTCTCTGCGTCCAACAGCCCAGGCTTCTCACCCAGGGGACGCAGCCGGGGCACCAGGGCCAGGAGCGACTGGCCAAGGCCCAGATACAGTACCAGCTCTCCGCCTGGCCGGGCCACCTCAGGCGACGGCCAGCGCCTGGGCGAGGTCGGCGATCAGGTCGCCGGCATCCTCCAGCCCCAGAGACAGCCGGATCAGGCCGGGCGTGATCCCAAGCACGTCCTTCTGGTCCTGCGGCAGGCGTTGATGGGTCGTCGTCGCAGGGTGCGTCGCAATGCTTTTGGCATCGCCCAGGTTGTTGGAAATCTTGGCGATTGCCAGCGCGTTCATGAAGCGGAAGGCCGCCTCCTTCCCGCCAGCGATCTCGAATGTCACGAGGGTCCCGCCGGACCCCATCTGCGCCATCGCCAGCGCGTGCTGCGGGTGGCTGGCGAGGCCCGGATAGATCACCCTGGTGACCTTGCCATGCGCCTCCAACGCGCGGGCCACCGTCAGCGCCGTATCCGCCATCGCCCGGCAGCGCAGGTCCAGCGTCGCCATGCCATTCAGGTGCATCCACGCAGTGAACGGGCTCATCGAGCCGCCGGTGTGCTTGATGTAAGGCTCCAGCACCTTGCGGATGAAGTCCTTCGTGCCGCAGACCACGCCGCCCAGGGCACGCCCCTGCCCGTCGATGTGCTTGGTGGTGGAATAGACCACCACATCCGCGCCCTGCTCCACGGCCCGCGAAAAGATCGGCGTTGCAAAGACATTGTCGCAGATCACCAGCGCGCCTTGCGCATGGGCAATCTCGCTGACGCTGCGGATGTCCACCAGTTCCAGCGTCGGGTTCGACATCGACTCGAAGAACACCGCCTTCGTGCCCGGAGTGACCGCCTTGTGCCACTGGTCCAGGTCCGCGCCATCGACAAAGGTCACGCGGACGCCAAAGCGCTGCAGCACCTCTTCCAGCACGTAGAGGCAAGACCCGAAGAGCGCCCGCGCGCTGACCACATGGTCCCCCGCCCGCAGGCAGGACATCAGCGCGCCCGACACCGCCGCCATGCCGCTGGCCGTGGCGAAGGCGTCTTCGGTGCCCTCCAGGGCGGCGATGCGTTCCTCGAACATCCGGGTCGTGGGGTTGCCGTAGCGGGCATAGATGAACTCGTCCTCGCCCGCCTTGACGAAGCGCGCCTCGGCAGCCTCGGCCGTGGGGTAGACGAACCCTTGCGTCAGGAAGATCGCCTCGGCCATCTCGCCATACTGGCTGCGGCGGGTGCCTTCGTGCACCAGTTGCGTGCGGGTCTTCCAGTCCTTCGTCATCGTGCGGGCCCTCCGGCCAATAAAAAAGCCCCGGACAACCAGAAGGTGCCGGGGCCATGCCCTTCACCTCTTTAGCGGTTTGTTTAACGTGGCCCGCAATCCGGAGGACAAATCGCCACGACCGTTTGAATACGCCCGCAAGGGGGTGTGGTCAACCCGCCACAATATCTGGTGCGTCATGCGCCTGTCACCGCCGCGTCACCGCCGCGTTTCCGGGCTGAGCGAGACCTTCGGCAACAAGCCCTAGTGGTGGCGCTGTCATGACCCACGATCCCCGCCCCATCCGCGCCGATCTTGAACCTGGTGGCCTGCGGCTTGACCGGGACCGGCTTGCCCGCAAGCTGAAGGCCCTGCCCCCCGACGCCCCCGTTGTCGTCATGATCCACGGCTGGCGCTACGCCCCCGGCATTGCGCGCGACTGTCCGCACGGCTCGATCCTCTCGCTGGACCCCGCGCCCGAGGATCGCCGGGCGGTCAGCTGGCCCCGGCATCTGGGCCTTGACGGCACGCAGGGCCTGGGCGTCGCGCTTGGCTGGAATGCCCGCTGCGATCCCTGGCGCGCCCACCTGCGCGCTTGGCAGACCGGCGATGCCCTGGCCGAAATCGTCCGCAATGTGCATGACCGGACCGGGCGCGGCGTGCAGGTCATCGCGCACTCGATGGGCGCACGGGTGGCGCTGGCCGCGCTTCCCCTGGTCGAACCGGGCCAGATCACCCGCCTGATCCTGCTGGC
This sequence comes from Tabrizicola sp., assembly GCF_034366665.1. Classification (GTDB taxonomy): domain Bacteria; phylum Pseudomonadota; class Alphaproteobacteria; order Rhodobacterales; family Rhodobacteraceae; genus Tabrizicola. Next base: position 40,831 of record NZ_JAXMMF010000062.1, read on the forward strand.
CGCCGCCGAAACCCGGGACCGGGCGCAAAGGGCCTTGCAGACCCCTGCCGGCCGCGCGGCCGAGATCATCAACGTCACCACGCGCGAGAATGACCTTTTCGACGCCTGTTTCGAATGGGGCATCCACCTGGGCTGTCGCACCTCGATCGGTCAGGGCCTCGGCCGGTCCGTGCCGAACTGGCGCGACCTCTGGATCGACCAGCCAGAGACGCTGAAGGTGCTGGCCGCACTTGGCCATCCGCTTTCCGACCCGCCGCGCCGGATCTGCCACTGGTCGCCCTACCTGCGACCCGGGACCATCGCCCTTTACCGCGCCCTGATCGACGGCAGGATCAGCATAGCCGACCTGCCCCTCGGCCGCCCCGGACGGCGCTGGTCCCGACTGGTCCTGGGCGCGCGGGGCTTTCGGATCATCCCCGGCCCCACACCCCTTGGCCGGGCTTGATTTCTGCCGCCGGGTAAGGGACGGTTTGCCGGAAGTCGCCCCCAGGACCGTCCCTCACCCCAAGGCCCCCATGCGCCGTTTCCTCTTTGCCCTTGCCACCCTCGCCCCCGCGGCCCCGGCCTGGGCGCAATCCTGCATCGACCGCGCAGCCGACCCCGCAACGCAAGTTACGCTGTGCGACCAGGCCTTCCAGGACGCCACCACCCCCGAGGACGCCTCCCTCGCACTGTCCTACAAGGGCGAAGCGCAGCGGATGCTCGGTCAATACGACGAGGCCGCCGCGACCTTGCAGCAGGCGCTTGGCTACACCCCCGGCAGTGCCTGGGTCTGGGTCGAGCTGGGCAATGTGCGCTACGACCAGGGCGACAGTGCCGGAGCGCTGGCGCACTATTCCGCCGCCCTGGCGACCGAGGACTACATCTCGGCCTGGGCCAACCGGGCCGAAACCTGGTGGCAGTTCCGCGAAGGCCAGCGCTGTTCCGACGACGCCGACAATGCACTGCGGCTGGACCCGCAATATGCCTATGCGAACGAGATCAAGGGCCGCTGCCTGATCGACCTTGGCCGCGCGGACGAGGCGCTGGCCTACTTCGACACCGCCATCGCGCTGGCGCCGGGCTATCAGAACGCCTACCGCAACAAGCTGGCCGCCCTGTCCGCCTTGGGCCGTCCCCAGGACGTCGTTGCCGTCGCAGACGAGGCGCTGCGTCCCGGCACCATTCCCGACCCGAATCCCGCGATCGAAGAGGACATCCTGGCCCGCCGCCTGCTGGCGCTTGGCGAATACGCGCCCCCCGCCACCGTGGCGACCGAAGCCGCCGCGCTGTTGCAGCGCTACCCGCAGAACCTGGCCGCGGTGAACGTCCAGGGGGCCGCCCTTCTGGCCGACGGCAAGGCCGCCGAGGCGGACCAGGTCACCCAGGTCCTGCGGCAGAACCCCGACGGTGCCCGGATGGAGGCGGTCTACCACGACACCCTCGCCCGCATCGACGCAAGCCTTGGCCGGATGGACGACGCCTTCGCCAATTACGAGGCCGCGATGACCCTCGACGCAGGTTTGTCCAGGACCTACGCCCGAAAGCTGTCCGAGCTTGGCTTCCTGCCCCTGTCGAACGCGCCTGCGGGCGTTCTCACCGCGCTGCGCCGCTGCATCGACGTCAAGAAGACTGCCTGCGTGATGTCGAAATGACAAAGGGCGCCCCTGGGGCGCCCTGTCCGTCTGTCTGGCAATCCGCTCAGGCCTTGTGGCCGGCGTCCAGGTTGATCACCGTCAGGACCATGGCGCGCAGGATCATGTGGCCGATCACCGGCAGCACCGCCCAGAACAGCAGCCACTGTGACGGCTCGACGATGCGGATCATGGTTTCGTTCAGCATCAGGAAGGTGAAGTTGTAGACCACCATCATCTTGGTCAGGTTCGGCAGGTGCGCACGCATTTCCTCATGCGGCCAGAAGCTTGCAGCGGTCGCGGTGCGGCCGTTCAGCACGTCCTGCAGGAAGATCCCGGCGATCACCACGTAGAACAGGCTTTGCATGCGCTGGCACCACAAGGGATCATCCACCAGCGCCAGAACGGCCAGCGGCAACCCGGCGAACAGCAGCGCGAAGACGACCGCCTGGGTCGGGGAGTAGCGGGTCAGCATCCGCTTGACCATGCCCTCGAACCCCATCCCGATCTTGACTGCCAGCGCCGCGAGGAAGGCCGTCGCGAAAGCCTGGCCATGATGATCCGGCCCCAGCAGCACCGACAGAAGCGGATACCCGATCAGCAGCACCGCGCCCGGCAGATACAGCGCCCGCGACAGCGGCGGCAGATCCTGGAACAGGCTGAGAAAGAGGCGGACGAGATCAAGTGGCGAGCGGTACATGGCAGGACCCTTCTTTGGTGTCCTCAAGCTAGCCACGCATCAAGGCAGACCTGCGGCAGAAGCCGGTCTCCAAGGGGGCATTCCCCCCCGCGCCGTCACTCTTTCTCGGCCTCCGGGTCGATCATGTAGCGCTGCAGCGCCATGAAGTTTCCCATCAGAAACAGAAACAATGCCGCGGGCATCGCAAAGGTCTCCAGCTTGACCCAAAGCTCGGTCGACTGGGTGCGCCAGATGATTTCATTGGCCACGGCCAGGGCCGCGAACATCACCGCCAGCCGGCGGGTCAGGATCATCCAACCCTCTGGCTTCATGGGCAAAGCCTCGGCCATTACCCATTGCAGCAGGCTTGTTCCGCGCACCAGGCCGATCCCAAGGATCACCGCGAAAGTGCCGTAGACGATGGTCGTCTTCATCTTGAAGAACCGCTCGTCGTTGAACCAGGCGGTCAACCCGCCGAAAAAGATCACCATCACAGCCACGAATATCTGCATCCGGCTGATCGTTCCCGTCAACAACCACAGCGTCAGGGTCGAGGCGAGCAAAAGTGGCACCAGGATCAGGGCTGCCACAATGAAGCCAGAATATTCGGTCCCCGCGAAGCTGTAGCTGTCATCCTTGATCCGCATGTAGACCAGGAAGAACAGAATCGTCGGCCCCAGCTCCAGCGCCTGCTTCAGTATCGGGTTGATCTTCCGCTCGGCCATTATCCCGCCCATTCCATGATCACTGCGCCAATGGCGATCAACGCCATCAGACCTGCCCTGACGGGCCCCACCTTCTCGCCCAGAACCAGCCAGCCGATCAAGGCGGCAAATACGGTCGAGGTCTCGCGCAGGACCGCCGCCTCGCCGACCTTGTCCAGCCGTGTGGCCAGCATGATCGAGCCGAAGCTGAAATAGGCGACGAAAGCGCCCAGGACACCCCGCTTCATCAGGGGGACGATCTCGGTGGCGGGAAGCTGCCGCCAGCGGCGCTGCGTGACCAGCGGGATGAAGATGCCATCCAGCAGGAAGAACCAGGCCAGAAAGGTGAACGGGTCCGCCGTCGCGCGGATGCCGTAAGCGTCATAGGTGGTGTAGACTGCGACCATCGCCCCCGTGGCCACGGCCAGCCAAAGTGCGGGGACCATCGTCGCCCGGTCCACCGTGACATGGGTCAGGTTCCAGGCCGCCAGCCCCAGGATTCCGCCGACCAGCAGCGCCAGCCCCGCCCATTGGCCGGGCGCAAAGGTCTCGCCAAAGACGATCCCAGCGCCGATGACCGTGAAGAACGGCCCCGTCCCGCGCACCACGGGGTAGACCACAGTGAAGGCCCCCCGCGTGTAGGTCATCGCCTGCAGCACCTTGTAGACGATGTGGATCAGCACGGCCCCCGCGAAGATCGGCCACATGTGGGGTTCCGGCCAGGGGACCACGAACAGCGCGAAGGGCAGCGCGATCACCCCGTAGCTGATATCGATGGCGGCGCGCGAAAGCCAGGGATCATGCCGCCCCTTCTGCAACGCCCCGAACAGCGCATGCAGCACAGCCGCCAAGAGCGCGAGCGCCAAGGCCACGTCATGCCCCGCAGGCGTCCCCTCGATCGAGCGAAGATATTCGGTCAAGGGGCCAGCCCAGGCTGCCAGTCCAGCATGACCTCTGCCCCGGCGAACAGCCTCGCCAGCGCCTCGGGGCCTAGCGGGTCGCCCGACAGCGCCGCGATCCCGACCTCGGCCATCCCGATCCCCTCGGGCGAGCGGAACTCCAGCACCAGCCGCCCCCGCCCCTGCGGCAAGGCGTCAATCACCGCCTCCAGCCGGTCCAGCCCATCGCCCGGGAACAGCGACACCGGCAGGTTCCCTGCCAGTTGGCGCAAGGCCAGCCGCGCGGCGCCTACCCAGGCTTCGCCCGTTGCCCCGTCCACCAGATCTTCCCCCCAGGCCTGCATCACTGGCTGCAGAAACTTGCCGTCATTGCGCCAGTCGATCCGCGCAAAGGTCAGCCGACCGGCCAGAAGCGACCCCGCCGCAAACCCCGCCCCGCCGATGTCCACCTCGACCTTGACCTCGGTCCCGCCCGTCAGGCGCAGCCGCGCGTCCCGCAGCGCCAGCCCCTCCGGCCCGACGCGCACCGTGGCCGTCACCTCTGCCGTCTGCAGCCGCAACGTCTCACGCAAGACCGGGTCCAGGTAGCTCTGCGGCAGGCCCGGGGCCACCCGCAGACCGCTCGCCTCCAGCACAAGCGCCACGAGCACACTGTCGACCCATTCGCCCTTCAGCCGCAGTCGTTCCACCGCCAGGTCCGGCGGGCCCTGGGCCTTCAGAACCCCCCGGTCGAAGACGCACCACCCGTCCTCGGGCCCCGCCGGAGGGGCCGTCACCGCAAAGCCCGTCAGCCCCGCCAGCACCACCGCAAGCCTTCGACACTCCGCAGGCTCTGCCGCGACCGGACCGGCCAGCGCAATCACCAGCGCGCAGCCAATGCTAGGGCGCATCCGTGTGCGTCCAACCGACATCAACCGTCACGCCCTGAAGAAGCGGGGCCGCCTCGGCCACTGTCCCAGGCACACCCGTCATGGCGTAGCCCCCCAGCCGCGCCGGGCCAAGGCCCGCCTCGGCCCGCAGGCCCAGGGTCAGAGTGCCCGACGGGTTCGGCAACTCGGCCACCAGCGCCCGCAGGGCGGCCTTGCTGTCTGCCGAAAAGCTGCCCTCGGCCAAGTCACCCACCCCCGCCAGCAGGTCGGCCCGGATCGCCTCGGCCGCTGCGTCCATGTCACCTTCGACCGGCAGCAGCATCGGTGCCAGCGCCGACAGGGCATACCCTTCGAAGAGCCCATGCGTGGTGACCGCCAGGTCCGCCTCGGTCAGCGCAAAGCTGGTCAGGGACATCTGCATCGCCCCGGTCGAGGACAGGTCCACCCCCCGCACCAGCGCCGAGACCTCGATCAGGTTCTCCCCCGGGAAGTCGATGCTCAGCCCTTCCAGCCGCAGCACCCGTGCCTTGGCGTCCCAAGACAGGGCCGCATCGGCATTGATCGCGTTCGGGCGGGATTGCGCGGCGAAAAGCCAGTCCATTTGCGGGTCGCCGGTCTGCACGACCAGACGCAACCCCTCGACCGCGATCTCAAGCCCCTCGGGCAGGGTCGAGCCATCGACCAGCCAGCCCAGCGCCGAACCGCGGACGCGCAGCAGGTCCAGGTGCCAATCCGGCAGATACTGCCCGTCAAGGTCCAGGATCGCGCCCTGAACGACGCACCAGTCCCCGTCCTGCCGCACGGTGCCGCTGACCGTTCCAAAGGCCGTCAGCCCGGCCGAGACCTTGGTCCAGGCCGTTGCACAGAAGCTTTCCGCCCCCGCCGGCGAAGCCAGCAGCAGCGCGACAACGCCCGCCCGGATCATGCCTCGGCCCCGACCAGCGCGCGGGCGAACTCTTCGGGGTCAAAGGGGGCAAGGTCGTCGATCTGCTCGCCCACGCCGATGGCATGGATCGGCAGCCCGAACTTGTCGGCCAAGGCGACCAGCACGCCGCCCTTGGCCGTCCCGTCCAGCTTGGTCATCACCAGGCCCGACACATCGGCGATCTTGCGGAAGATGTCGACCTGCGCCACCGCGTTCTGGCCGGTCGTCGCGTCCAGCACCAACAAGGTGTTGTGTGGCGCCGTGGGGTCGACCTTGCGAATGACGCGGACGATCTTGGCAAGTTCCTCCATCAGGTCCTGCCGGTTCTGCAGCCGCCCCGCCGTGTCGATCATCAGCAGGTCCGCGCCATCCGCCCGCGCCTTGGTCAGCGCGTCGAACGCCAGCGACGCCGGGTCCGAGCCTTCGGGAGCGGTCAGCACCGGCACCCCCGCGCGCTGGCCCCAGATCTGCAACTGCTCCACCGCCGCCGCGCGGAACGTGTCGCCCGCCGCGATCACCACTGTCTTGCCCGCCGCCTTGAACTGACTGGCCAGCTTGCCGATCGTCGTGGTCTTGCCCGATCCGTTCACGCCCACCACCAGCACGACCTGAGGCTTCTGCGGGTACAAGGGCATCGGCCGCGCCACCGGCTCCATGATCCGCGCCACTTCGGCCGCAAGCGCTGCGCGCAATTCCCGCGTGGAAATCTTCCGCCCGAACCGCCCCTCGGCGATGTTCGCCGTCACCCGCACCGCCGTATCGACGCCCATGTCGGCTTGGATCAGCAGCTCCTCCAGGCTTTCCAGCATCGCATCGTCCAGCACGCGCCGGGGCTCCTCGACCGCCACCCGCCCGAAGAGCCGCCCCAGAAGGCCGGGCTTGGGTGGTTCGGGTGTGGGTTCTGGGACAAGCTCGGGGGTGCGGGCGACGGGGTGTCCGGGGGCCACCGCCATCCTTGCCTGCTCGACCGGCGCCGGGTCTTCAGGCATCGGCAGATCGGGTTCGGGCGCGACCGGTTCAGGAAATTCGGGCAGGTCAGGTTCCGGCAATTCCGGGGCCAGTGGCTCGGGCAACTCCGGCACGGATGGCGGTATTTCCCGCGTGGGGTCCTTCGGCCCTTCGGCTCCTTCGGCCACCAGCGCGTCCAGCCCCTCGCCGATCTTGTCCGAGGACCGGAACATCCGTTCCTTGAGCTTCTTGAAGAACGACATGGGCGGCACCCCCGGGCTGTTTCCTTTCACCTAGTCCCTTTGGCGGGTCATTGGAAGGCCGTGAAACCCCAGGGCAGGCTCCTCGTGCGACTTCGTCTTCTCGTCGCAAGGTCCCCACGGCGCGGGGTGCAACGACCATCTTGAGGGGTGAAGCCCGCCGTTCCTGCAGACCGCCGGCCTGATCGCCGTCACGCCCGGCGAAGCGGCGTCCAAGGCAAGGCACTTTCGGTCACGGCCACCAGCCATGCCGCCGAAGCAGCCCCGACCGCCCCGGAGTGGCAGCCTGCCGCTTGGTGCACCCGGCGTCATCCTCGTTCGAATTCAGCACGGTCTTGCTGAAGCCTTCCAAACCCCACGCGATTTCAGACGTGCGGCCCGGATGCCCTTGCCGCCCGATCCGCCGGGTTAGGGGCCGCGGCCTCATCCAGTTTATCGCAGGCGTGACGGTCCGCTTGCACCGATCCCGCGCGCGGCATCCTCCCCCATGACCAGATCGCCTTGGACCCAGGCGGCCCGCCCGGACTTTCACGCGCCCAACCCGCTTTCCAGCCCGCAGGCAAGGTCCCTGCACTGGCCCAACGAAGCCGCCAGCGACATCATTGCAGTTGCGCCCGCCAGCGTTTCGCCCAATTTGTCGGGCAGCATGGACCCATGCCCTGACCGCCCCCTGACCGGACCGCCCGATGCAACCCCGTCCTCTGCCCCTTTCGGCTTTTGCGCTGGCAACCCTCTTGCCGCTGCCGCTTGTCGCCCTTGGCATGGTGCAAGGTGGGCTGTGGCTGTGGCTGGCCTTCCTTTACATGGGGGTCCTGACGCTGGTTCTTGACCAGTTGCTTCCCCTGACCTCGGGCACCGCGGAAGATGCCGAGTTTCCCGGGGCCAACCTGCTTCTGGTCCTCGTCGGCCTCGGCGCGCTGGGTCTTCTACCCCTTGCCACCTGGGCCATCGCGGGGCACAGCACGGGGGACGGCACCCTTGATACGGGCGAAAAGGTGCTGCTCTTCTTCGCCGCAGGCTTCTGGCTTGGCCAGGTCGCCCACCCCGCCGCGCATGAGCTGATCCACCGCCCCGGGCGCGGCCTTTTCCGTCTGGGAGCCGCCTTTTACGCCGCGATCCTGTTCGGCCAGCACGCCAGTGCGCATCGCCTGGTCCACCATCGCCATGTCGCGACCCGCGACGATCCCAACTCGGCGCGCGAGGGGGAAAGCTTCTACCGTTTCGCGCGCCGCGCCTGGATCGGCAGCTTTCGCGAAGGTGCCCGCGCCGAGACCGCGCTTCGGGCCGATCGCCCCGGCCTGCACCCCTATGCGCTGTATCTGACCGGCAGTGCCGCGGCCCTGCTGCTTGCCGCGCTCATCGCTGGGCTGCCGGGGGTGCTTGTCTGGACCGGCCTTGCCCTGCACGCCCAAAGCCAGATCCTTCTGTCCGACTACGTCCAGCACTATGGCCTGACCCGCGCCCGGCTGCCCGGCGGAAAGCTGGAACCGGTCGGCCTTGGCCATAGCTGGAACACCGCACACTGGTTCAGCGCAGCCCTGATGCTGAACGCGCCCCGCCATTCCGACCACCACGTCCACCCCTTGCGCCCCTTCCCCGCCCTGCGCCTGACCGAGGACGCCCCCCGCCTGCCCTGGCCCTTGCCGCTTGCCTGCATGCTGGCCCTCGCCCCGCGCCTTTGGCGTCGCGCATTGGCGCCGCACCTTGCGCGCCTGCGGAATTCCCCACCCGGCAAGAGCACGACGGACACGGCGGCTTGACTGGCCAACCCGATCGCTCTCTGGCACTCTCCCCTCGATCCAAACGGAGCCCCGGATGCGTACCCTTGTCCTGTCGCTGATCCTGTCCTCGACCCCGGCCTTCGCCGAGACCCCGCTGAACGCCGAAGAATTCGACGCGGCCACCCGTGGCGACACCATCACCTATGACTACGGGGGCGGCCTTTTCGGCACCGAGGAATACCTTGACGACCGCCGCGTCCGCTGGGCCTTCGAAGGCGACCTCTGCATCTACGGCGTCTGGTATCAGAAGAACGACGAGATCTGCTTTGAATACGAGAACGAACCCGGCGCGGCCTGCTGGCTGTATTTCCTGGAAGATGGCAAGATCCGTGGCCGCTACATGGGCGAAGGCGGCGGCTGGGAAATCCTGGAGACGTCCCGCGATGGCGGCCCCCTGCCCTGCGCCGGGCCGGACGTCGGTGTCTGATGGGGGGGCGTCTGATGGGGGGCGTCTGATGCGGGAGTGTCTGATGCGGGAGTGTCTGATGCGGGCCTTGCTCCTGGTCTGCGCTCTGGCCAGCCCGGCCCTGGCCTTGTCCCCGATGACGGCAGAGGAGTTCGAGGCCCACGTTACGGGCAAGACGCTGGACTATTCGCTTGACGGAGCGGTCTATGGCCGCGAGGCCTACCTTCCCGGCCGCAAGGTCCACTGGGCCAGGACCGGGGGCGACTGCAAGACCGGGACATGGTATCCCGAGGGCCGACAGATCTGCTTTCTCTACACGGACGATCCCGCCCCGAAGTGCTGGAGCCTCTGGCCCGACGGCACAGGCCTTGCCGGGCGGTTCGCCACAGACAGCCTCACCACGTCATTCCACCTTGCGCGCGAGGCCGCCGAGCCCCTGGTCTGCCCCGGTCCGGACCTGGGGTCGTAGGCGATGCGCAAGGTCGCCCTCCTTGTCCTTCTGGCCGGCCCTGCGCTTGCCGAAACCCCGCTGAGCGCAAGCGTCTTTGCCGCCCATGTCGGGACCGACACCGTCACCTACACCTACAGCACTGGCGCCCGCGGCACGGCGGATTACGGGCCGGACGGCACGCTTCGCTGGGCCTTCGAGGGTGAGCCCTGCTTTGAGGGTAAGTGGTTCGCCCGGGCTGACGAAATCTGCTTTGCCTACACGGACGGTCGACTGTCGGCCTGCTGGCATTTCTTCCTTGACGGCGAAGGCCTGCGCGGGACCGCAACCGAACTGGCTTCGGGCAAGGCCCAACCGCTGGAAATCCGGGAATCCGCCCGCAGGTCCGACCCCTTGGACTGCCATGCCCCGCAGGTCGGGGTCTGACATGCCCCGCTTCACCCCAGTGCAGACCGAACGTCCGGTGACAGCCGACCGGATCAGGACCCGGGCCACCAGAAGCCCGCTGGAGGGGTCTTCCCTTGGCAACGTCTTTCGTCGCCCGCAAGGGCTTTGCAGTCTTTCCGTCCATGCGGCGTGCACTTCAAAGGTAGGCACGCCCGGTCGCTGTCCTGCCAGCTGGCACGGTCCTGCCGCTGCTGGACCCGCCCCAAAGGCCCGGCAGATCACACCCCCCGGCGTTCCGGACGCCCGCACCCCCACGGACACCTTGCGGATACGCCCGCGCCAAGGTCGAACAACGACCGGCGCCCACCCCGTCCCCCTTGCAGGAGCCTGATCGATGCGCCCCCTTGCCCTTGCCCTCCTCCTTGCCACCCCGGCGCTTGGTGACACTCCGATCACCGCCGACGCGTTTCAGGCGCATGTCACCGGCAAGACCATCACTTACAGCCAGTTCGGAAGCCCCTTCGGCACCGAGGAATACCTGCCCGACCGCCGCGTCCGCTGGTCGACGGCGCCCGACCAGTGCCAGTACGGAACCTGGTATCCGCAAGACGACGATATCTGCTTCGTCTACGACTACGACCCTGTCCCGCACTGCTGGACCTTCTGGCTGAAGGACGGCGCACTGGTCGCGCTTTCCACCGACAACCTGCCCGGCACCGAGCTTTACGAGGTCGCATCCACCGACCAGCCTCTGCCCTGTCCGGGTCCCGAGGTCGGTGTCTGATGCCTGCCCGTGACCCGTCGGCAGGTTTGGCCAGATGGACCAGCGACGCCAAAGCGTCGCTCGGGGCCAGATCGCTGAAACCCGGTTTCAGACCCGCAAGGACGTCAAGGACGACCTGCGGTGACCGGGCCGATGACCTCCACCGGTTGGGGCTGTCTGCATGACCCATGAAATTGCTTTCCATCCCCGCAGCCGGGCCACGGGTCATCGTTGTGTCGATTGGGGCTTGGGAAAGACCGTCGCCGACTTTCGGGACCGGTTCACCCGCCGAAGGACTGGCACTTACCTTGGCACTCACCCTGGCCCAAAGGCCGTGACCCTGCCGCCGGGGGGCCGCAGACTGATGCGCCGTGCCGTCGTCGCCATCCCCACCCCTGCCCTCGCCGTCACTTTGGCGCTGCTCCTCGCGGCCCCGGCCCCTGCCCAGCCGATGACCCCGGACGAGTTCGCGGCCTTCGCCACGGGCCGCACACTTGACTATGCCGTCGATGGCAAGGTCCTGGGATCCGAGGCCTATTTCCCCGATCGCAGTGTCCGCGATGCCGACACCAGCGGGCCATGCCGGGCCGGGGTCTGGTATCCCGACGGCCCGGCCGTGTGCTTCGTCTACGACGGCAGCGACCAGCGCCACTGCTGGCTATACTGGCGCGAGCATGACAAGGTCCTGGCCAAACCCCGCCTCGCCGGTCCCGATGACCCCGCCCAGACCGTCACCCCCTCTGCCAACCCGCTTTCCTGTGCCCCCGAGGTGGGCGTCTGACATGCGCGCAACCCTCCTTGCCCTTCTGCTTGCCACCCCGGCGCTCGCCGAGGCCCCCCTTTCCGCCGAGGACTTCGATGCCCTCACCCAGGGCCGCACCATGACCTGGGCCGAGTTCGGCCAGGTCTACGGGGTCGAGCAATACCTGCCCGACCGCCGGGTCCGCTGGACCGTGCTGGGCGACGACTGCAAGCTGGGCCACTGGTATCCCGAGGGTGCGATGATCTGCTTTCAGTACGAGGATGACCCCGACCCCGATTGCTGGACGATCACCAGATCCGGTTCGGACCTGCACGCCCGCTATGCCGGCACGGCTGCGAACTCGGCCCCCGTCGTGGTCGCCGAGACCACCGAGCCCCTGGCCTGTTTCGGACCCGAGGTTGGCGCATGATGCTCCGTTTCGCGCTTGCCTTTGCCGTCCTGCCCAGCGCCGTCATGGCCCAGGCAGACCCGCCGCTGTCTGCAAGTGACTTCGAAGCCTTCGTCCAGGGCCGCACCTTCGACACCCATGACCAGACCGGCCGCTACGGGGTCGAGACCTTCCTGCCCGGCCGCCGCGCGATCTGGCGTGATGCGGAACAATGCCTGGAAGGCACCTGGCGGCCACAGGGCGACCAGATCTGCTTTGACTACCAGGGCGATCCGACGCCCTATTGCTGGACCTACCACGACCGCGGCGACTGGCTGATGGCCTGGCTTGACGGCGACCGCGGGACCGACCCGATCCTGCTCTACCCCGCCGACGAAGTGGTCACCTGCGAGGGCTACTTCGGCGTGTGACCGGTGCCCCAAGGACCCAAATTTCTTAAGCAAGAAATTTGCCAAATTCCTTCCTCAAGGAATTTGCGCACACCAGGTCCGGCCGTGGCCCCCGGTTAAGGAATCGTGAAGGCCCACAGGCAAGCCATTGAAAGATCATGGCCTGCGACCCTGCCCACTCGTGGACACCGCGGTCAGAACAGGCTTCCCTGCCCGCTTTCCCCGTCGCCCCGCGCCTTCTTCCCCGCCCGGCCGCCCACCACTAGCCGCCCATCCTGAAACTCGATCTCCAGACTCGCCGCCTTCTCGGCCCCGGCCTTCGAGGTGACCACCGCCCCGTCGCCCCGCACGACCGCGTAGCCCCGCTTCAGGGTCTCGGCATAGCCCAGCGTGGTGCGGGTCCGGTCCAGGGCCTCCAGCCGGTCGGCCAGCCGGGCAAGCGTTTGCCGCGGTGCCGCCTCCAGCCGGTCGGCCAGCCGGGTCAGGTCGCGCCGGCCGTCGCCGACCTTCCGTGCCGCCTCGGCCAGCATGCGTGCCAGCGCCGGGGCCAGCCGCGCCGCAAGGGCCTCCAGACGCTCGCCCCGCCTCTCCAGCCGCAGAAGGATCGCGCGGGCCAGCCGTTCCTCCCGCGCGCCCAGCAGGTCCTTCTGCCGTGCCACCAGCCCACGCAGGGCCTGCGGCTGCAACCGTCCCGCCAGCCGGTCGAACTCGCGGTGCTTCCTGGCCACCGCCAGCCCAAGGCCCGACCCCAGCCGCATGCCCGCCGCATCCAGCCGCTGCCGGGGCGTGGCGACCAGCGTCTCGACCCGCGGCAAAGCCCGGCCAAGGTCGCGCAGCCGCTGCCGCCGCTGGACCACGCCCTGCCCGATCCCGCGGGTCAGCCGCGCGCCCAGCGCCTCCAGTGTTGCCAGAAGCTCCAGCCGCACCGGCACAGCCAGTTCCGCCGCCGCCGTGGGAGTCGGCGCGCGAAGGTCCGAGGCATAGTCGATCAGCGTGGTATCCGTCTCGTGCCCCACAGCCGAGATCAACGGGATCGCCGACCCCGCCGCAGCCCGCACGACCACTTCCTCGTTGAAGCCCCAAAGGTCCTCGAGCGACCCGCCGCCCCGCGCGACGATCAGCACATCGGGGCGCGGGATCGGCCCACCCTCGGGCAGCGCGTTGAACCCCCGGATCGCCGCGGCCACCTGCGCCGCACAGTCCTGCCCCTGCACTGCCACCGGCCAGATCAGCACATGACGCGGGAAGCGGTCGCGAAGGCGGTGCAGGATGTCCCGGATCACCGCGCCAGAGGGCGAGGTCACCACCCCGATCACCTTCGGCAGATAGGGGATCGGCTTCTTCCGCGCGGGGTCGAACAGCCCCTCGGCCCCCAGCGCGGCCTTCCGCTTTTCCAGCATCGCCATCAGCGCGCCTGCGCCTGCGGGGGCGACGTCATCGACGATCAGCTGATACTTCGACTGGCCGGGGAAGGTGGTCATCCGCCCCGTGGCCACGACCTCCATCCCCTCTTCGGGCCGCACCTGCATCCGCGCGACCTGGCCCTTCCAGCTGATCGCCGCAATGACGCTGCGGTCATCCTTCAGGTCGAAGTAAAGATGCCCCGAGGCCGGACGGCTGACCCGCCCCACTTCGCCCCGGACCCGCACCAGCCCGAACTCGCCCTCGATCACGCGCTTCACCGCGCCCGAAAGCTCGGACACGGTGTATTCGGGCTGGTTGCCGGAGGGCCGGGGACCGTCGTCTTCGAAAAGCTCGCTCATGCCCCCTTGATGCCCGATCCCGGCGCGAAGATGAAGCGCCGGAATCGGGTTGGCGTCACGCCGCCGCGCGCTGGTGGGTGCCTTCGGCGATTTCTTCGACCAGCTTGGCGCAGAAGGCAGGCAGATCCTCAGGCTTGCGGCTGGTGACAAGACCCTGGTCCGTCACCACCTCGGCGTCGATCCAGTCGGCCCCGGCGTTCTTGACGTCGGTCTTGATCGACCCGTAGGACGTCATCCGGCGACCGTCGGCGATGCCCGCTTCGATCAAAAGCCAGGGGGCGTGGCAGATCGCGCCGATCACCTTGCCGGCCGTCCAGAACGACCGGATGAAGGCAATCGCCTCGGGTTCGGCGCGCAAGAGGTCAGGGTTCATCTGGCCGCCCGGCAGGACCAGCGCGTCGTAGGCCGAGGCATCGACTTCCGACAGGACCGCATCGACCGGCACCGCGTTGCCCCAGTCCTTGCCCTGCCAGCCCTTGATCTCGCCCGCTTCGGGCGCGATGACATGAACCTCGGCCCCGGCGGCGCGAAGTTCCTCCAGCGGCACCTCAAGTTCGGATTGTTCGAACCCGTGAGTCGAGAGAATGGCAATGCGTTTGCCCTGAATGCTTTGCATGGGATGTTCCTGTTGCAAGGGAGTGTCCCGCAGCCAACGTCAAACCTGCGGCCGGGTTCCGCTGGCACAAAGACGCGGCGTTGCGTCGGCGCTTAGTCGCCCCCGCCGTCGGCATCCGGGCCGTCAGCGCCAGGGCCGGGTCCGCGGTCCGGGGCCGGGCCATGCGTCCGGCGATACAGCGCATAGCTTCCCAGGATCACCGCTCCGCCCAGCGCGGCCAGCCACACGCGAGAGGTCGCCAGCCCGTAGATCACCAGCCCAAGCCCCGCCACCTCCAGCCCCCGCACCAAGACCGAGGGCCGGGGCTTGCGCGCTGCGCCTGACGAACTCTCCTGTCCGATCCCAAGGCCTGCGTCCGGGTCCATGCTTGCCTCCCTGCACGGCTGACCCTATGACGCAGGCAACAGATTTCCAAGCGGGGGCGCGGCCATGAACATCCTGATCCTGGGTTCCGGTGGTCGCGAACATGCCCTGGCCTGGGCGGTGAAGCAGAACCCCAAATGCGACCGGCTGATCGTGGCCCCCGGCAATGCGGGCATCGCCATGCTGGCCGAGGTGGCCTCCATCGACATCCTTGACGGGGCTGCGGTGGTCACCTTCTGCGAGGAGAACGCCATCGACTTCGTGATCGTCGGCCCCGAGGCCCCCTTGGCCGCCGGGGTCGCCGACGCCTGCCGGGAAGCGGGCCTTCTGACCTTTGGCCCCTCTGCCGCCGCGGCAAGGCTGGAGGCGTCGAAGGCCTTCACCAAGGAAATCTGCGACGCCTGCGCCGCGCCCACCGCCGCTTACGCCCGCTTCACCGAAGCCGCCCCGGCCCGCGCCCATATCCGCGCCCAGGGTGCGCCCATCGTCGTCAAGGCGGATGGCCTGGCCGCTGGCAAGGGCGTCATCGTCGCCATGACCGAGGCCGAAGCCCTTGCCGCCATCGACGACATGTTCGGCGGCGAGTTCGGCGCGGCAGGTGCGGAAGTGGTGATCGAGGAATTCATGACGGGGGAAGAGGCCAGCTTCTTCATCCTGACCGATGGCACCCACGCCCTGCCCATCGGCACCGCCCAGGACCACAAGCGCGTCGGCGACGGCGACACCGGCCCGAACACCGGCGGCATGGGGGCCTATTCGCCCGCCCCGGTCCTGACCGATGCGTTGCAGCAGCAGGCGATGGACCAGATCGTCCTGCCCACCATCCGCGAAATGGCCCGGCGCGGCACGCCCTATCAGGGGGTCCTCTATGCCGGGCTCATGATCGAAAACGGCAAAGCGCGCCTTGTCGAATACAACGCCCGCTTCGGCGACCCGGAATGTCAGGTGCTGATGATGCGGCTTGGCGCGCAAGCGCTGGACCTTCTTCTGGCCACCGCCGAGGCGCGACTGGATCAGGTCCGGGTCAACTGGGCCGACGACCACGCCCTGACCGTGGTCATGGCCGCGCAGGGCTATCCCGGCGGCTACCTCAAGGGCAGCCAGATCCGGGGCCTGGAGGAGTTGCCCGAAGACAGCCGTCACATGGTCTTCCATGCCGGAACCGCCCAGCGCGATGCCCAGATCGTCGCCACGGGGGGCCGCGTGCTGAACGTCACTGCACGGGCCAGCACGCTGCGCGAGGCCCGCGACGCCGCCTATGCGCTGGTCGACCGCATCGACTGGCCGGGTGGCTTCTGCCGGTCCGACATCGGCTGGCGCGCCTTGAAATGATCCTCCGCGACAAGCCGGGCATCCTTGCACTTCTCTTTGCCGTCCGCGGCTCGGTCCTGCCGCACATCGCGCCGCAACTCCTGTTTGTCGCCCTCTTCTCCTCGGCCATCGTCGCCATCGACCGCCATGTCCTGACCCTGCCCCATGTCCAGGCCGCCCCCCTCGCCGTCTTCGGCGTCGCGCTGTCGCTGTTCCTCGGCTTTCGCAACAACGCCGCCTATGACCGCTGGTGGGAGGCGCGGCGGCTTTGGGGTGGCCTCCTCGCCGACGCCCGGAGCATCGCCCGTGAGGCGGAGTTGTTCCTGTCCGACCCGCAGGACCGCCGCACACTCCTGACCGCGATGCGCGCCTTTTTGCACCAGCACCGCTGCGCCCTGCGCGGCCTGCCGAACGACGCAGCCGCGCTTCGCGACGCCCCCGCCTCACCAACCCCCGACGCGACGCTGGACGCGATGGGCGCGCACCTTGCAAAGGTCCTGCGTCACGGCCGCATGGACGGCTTCGGCGCGCGCACCCTCTCCACCCGCCTGTCGGGCATCGCCCTGGCCCAGGCCGGGTGCGAAAGGATCAAGCTGACCCCGCTGCCCTACGTCTATTCCCTGCTGATCTTCCGCACGAGCTGGCTTTACTGCCTCCTCCTCCCCTTCGCCTTGCTGGAGCCGACCGGCTGGCTGACCCCCCTCTTCGCGGTGATCGTCGCCTACACCTTCTTCGGCCTCGCCGAGGTGACCGAGGAACTCGCCCACCCCTTCGGCCTGACCGCCAACGCGCTGCCCCTGGACGCGATCTGCCGCACGGCGGAAATCTCGCTTGCCCCCCATCTGGGTGAGGTTGCGCCTCCGCCGCTACAGCCCGTGGACTACCGGCTGGACTGACGGTGCCGCCCCTTGCGCCCGGTTCCCCCCCCGCATAAGAAGCCCCCGTTTTGAACGCCCAAGGGGGAGGCGCGGATGCCGCTTCTGGTGATGAAATTCGGCGGAACCTCCGTGGCGGACCTCGCCCGGATCGAGAATGCCGCCAAAAAGGTGCAGGCCGAGGTCGAGCGCGGCTATGATGTGATCGTCATCGTCAGCGCGATGTCCGGCAAGACCAACGAGATGGTCGGCTGGGTCGAACAGACCTCCAAGCTGTACGACGCGCGCGAATATGACGCCGTGGTGTCCTCGGGCGAGAATGTGACCGCCGGTCTGATGGCGCTGCGCCTGCAGGAAATGGGCGTCCCGGCGCGCAGCTGGCAAGGCTGGCAGGTGCCGATCAACACGACCAGCGCGCACGGTCAGGCGCGCTTTGTCTCGATCCCGCGCGATAACATCGACGCCAAGTTCGCCGAAGGCTTCAAGGTCATGGTCGTGGCCGGTTTCCAGGGCGTCAGCGCCGAGGGCCGGATCACCACCCTCGGCCGGGGCGGGTCCGACACCACCGCCGTCGCCTTCGCCGCCGCGTTCGGCGCGGAACGCTGCGACATCTACACCGACGTCGATGGCGTCTACACCACTGACCCCCGCATCAGCCCCAAGGCGCGCAAGCTGGACAAGATCGCCTTCGAGGAGATGCTTGAGCTGGCCTCGCTTGGTGCCAAGGTCCTGCAGACGCGGTCCGTCGAACTGGCGATGCGCTACAAGGTCCGCCTGCGGGTGGTGTCGTCTTTTGAGGAGGTCGACGAGACCTCTGGAACCCTGGTCTGCGACGAGGATGAAATCATGGAATCGAAAGTTGTGTCCGGCGTCGCCTATTCCCGCGACGAAGCGAAGATGACCCTTCTGAAGGTCGAAGACCGCCCCGGCGTCGCCGCCGCGATCTTCGGCACGCTGGCCGATGCGGGCGTGAACGTCGACATGATCGTCCAGAACATCAGCGAGCAGGACGACCCGACCGACAAGCGCGCCCATACCGACATGACCTTCAGCCTGCCCACGAACCAGGTCGAGCGTGCGAAGAAGGCCATCGAGGATGCCTCGGCCGAGGGCAAGTTCGTCTACACCACCCTTGTGACCGACAGCGACGTCGCCAAGGTGTCGGTCGTCGGCATCGGCATGCGCAGCCAGGTCGGCGTCGCCGCCCGCATGTTCGCGGCGCTGGCGGCCGAGAACGTGAACATCAAGGTCATCACCACGTCCGAGATCAAGATCAGCGTGCTGATCGACCGCAAGTACATGGAGCTTGCCGTCCAGGCGCTGCACGACACGTTCGAGCTGGACAAGGCCTGATCTCGCAGGTTGGTAGGGTGGGCGGTATCGCCCACCCTACCCCCTCACTCCAATATCCCCAGCAAATCCTGATGGCAGGCGGCGCCCGCCCGGTTGCCTGTCGATGCCGCTTGCGTGGCTGACGGAAAGGGCCGCGCGAGGTCCCCCGCCGCGAAAACGCCCGGCACCGTGGTCCGCTGGTGGTCGTCCACCTGCAGATGCCGGCCCATCGGCGTCTCCACGATCTTGCAGCCCAAAGCCTCGGCCAGGTCCGAGGCCGGTTCCTGCCAGCTCACCAGGTACAGCGCCCGCATCGCGACCCGTTCGCCACCCTCCAGCTCGACCGCGTCGATCGCGCCTTGCATGTGATGGACCCGCACCACTCGCCCGGCCTGCCGCCGCAGGCCCGGACGCGACAGCTGCACCGCCTGATCGGCGGTCATTGCGACACCATTTTCCAAAAGGATCAGATCGTCGGTCCAATCCGACAGGTGCACGGCGTGGTGCATCGGAATCGCCTCCCAGGCCAAGAGGCCGGTTGTGCGATCCGCCAGCTCATAGCCGTGGCAATAGGGGCACTGCGCCACCGTCCGGCCCCAGCAGTCCGCCAGCCCCGGAATATCCGGCAACCGGTCGCGCTGCCCGAAGGCCAGAATCACCCGCGCCGCCCGGATCTCTTCCGCCCCCTCCAGCACGAACGCGCCGACCGAGCCGCGGATCGCCGTCACCCTCCCGGCGACGTGCCGCGCTGTCGAATAGGCCAGCACCTCGGCCAGCCCCTTTTCGCGGATCGCCTCGGGGGCCGCGCCATCCATCCCCAGAAACCCGTGCGAGGCATGGGCAAAGCGGTTCCGCGTCGCCCCCTCGTCGATAATCACCACCCGCCGCCGCGCCCGCGCCAGCATGATCGCCGCCGACACCCCCGCGAAACTGCCCCCCACCACTGCCACATCCGCCTCGATCATCCGTCTGCTCCTGCCAACGCACACCCCAAACCGCAGCGCCCGCAAGCGGTTCCCCCTGCCCAATCGCCGGGCACCGCGCCGCGCGCCCGGACTTTCCGCCGCAATTCCGTTTCCATCCGCGCAACAGGCCCCTATAGAAAGGGGAAGACCCCGGAAGGACCCGCGCCCCATGCCCGAACGCACAGAAAGCGAAAGCCGCAAGCTTCTGCGCCGCCTGCGCGACGTCCTTTCCGTCCCGGGCGAGGGCCAGGACCGGCTGGACAGCATCACGCATCTTATTGCCGACAGCATGGGGACCGAGGTCTGCTCGATCTACCTTTTCCGCGACCCCGAGACGCTGGAGCTTTGCGCGACCGAAGGGTTGAAGAAGGAAGCCGTCCACCAGACCCGCATGAAGCTGGGCGAAGGCCTTGTCGGCCGCGTCGCCCGCTTTGGCCAGCCAGTGAACACCGCCGACGCGCCGTCGGAAAAGGGCTTCCGCTATATGCCGGAAACGGGCGAGGAGCTTTTCTCCTCGTTCCTTGGGGTGCCGATCCAGCGTGTCGGCGAAAAGCTGGGCGTGCTCGTCGTCCAGTCCAAGACCGCGCGCGAGTTCTCGGAAGACGAGGTCTATGCCCTTGACGTCGTGGCGATGGTGCTGGCCGAGATGACCGAGCTTGGCGCCTTCACCTCGGGCGACGGGGCGATGCGGGCGCTGCACAAGCAGCCGGTGATGTTCCGCGCCACCTCGGGGCAAGAGGGTGCGGCCGAGGGCCGGGTCTGGCTGCACGAACCCCGCGTCGTCATCACCAACCCCGTCGCCGACGACCCGCTGACCGAGATTGACCGCATCAAGCATGCCGTGGGCGAGCTGCGCGTGTCCATCGACGACCTTCTGGAAGCGCAAGCTCTGGACAAGGAACAGAAGCAGGTCCTGGAAGCCTACCGGATGTTCGCCCATTCCCGCGGCTGGCTGCGCCGGATGGAAGAGGACATCATGCGCGGCCTCTCGGCCGAGGCTGCTGTCGAAAAGGAACAATCCGCCGCCCGCAGCCGGATGGAGCAGGTGCCGGACCAGTACTTGCGCGAACGGCTGCAGGACCTGGATGACCTGTCAAACCGCCTTTTGCGCATCCTGACCGGCCAGGGCCGCGATACCGGGGCCGAGATGCCGGAAAACCCGGTCCTCGTCGCCCGCAACATCGGCCCGGCCGAGCTGCTGGAATACGGCCGCAAGCTGAAGGGCGTGGTGCTGGAGGAAGGCTCGGTCGGCTCCCATGCCGCCATCGTCGCCCGCGCTTTGGCGATCCCCTTGGTGATCAACGCCCAGCGCCTGGTGGCCGAGGCGCTGAACGGCGACCACATCCTTGTCGACGGCGACCAGGGCATCGTCCACCTGCGCCCCGAGGAAACCGTCGCCCGCGCCTTCCGCGACAAGATCGCCATGCAGGCCGAAGCGCAAAAGCGCTACGCCAGCTTGCGCAATCTGCCCGCCACCACGACCTGCGGCACGACAATTTCGCTGCACATGAACGCGGGCCTGATGGCCGACCTGCCCAGCCTTGAAGGCTCGGGCGCGGATGGCGTCGGCCTTTTCCGCACCGAACTGCAATTCCTGATCCGGTCCAAGATGCCGCAGCGGGCCGAGCTCGCCCGCCTTTACGCCCGCGTGATGGACGCGGCCAAAGGCAAGCGCGTGGCCTTCCGCACGCTTGACATCGGGTCGGACAAGGTCCTGCCCTACATGAAGCCGCCCGAGGAACCCAACCCCGCGATGGGCTGGCGGGCGGTGCGCGTCGGCCTGGACAAGCCCGGCGTGCTGCGGATGCAGGTCCAGGCGCTGATCCGCGCCGCCAATGGCCGTCCGCTGACCATCATGTTCCCGCTCATCACCGAACTCAGCGAATTCCAGGCTGCCCGTGGCCATGTCCTGCGCGAGTTGCACCGGGAAAAATCCCTTGGCCACCCGGTCCCGGACCGGATCGAGATCGGCGCGATGATGGAGACGCCGTCCCTTGCCTTCGCGCCGAAAAGCTTTTTCGAGCTGACCGACTTCATCAGCGTCGGCGGCAATGACCTCAAGCAGTTCTTCTTCGCCGCCGACCGCGAAAACGAACTGGTGCGCCGCCGCTACGACACGCTGAACCTCTCGTTCCTGGCCTTCCTGGAACAGATCATCGCCCGCTGCGCCGAGACCGCGACGCCCCTGTCCTTCTGCGGCGAGGATGCCGGACGCCCGATCGAGGCGCTGGCCCTGGCCGCCATCGGCTTTCGCGGCCTCTCGATGCGCCCCGCCTCGGTCGGTCCGGTCAAGGCGCTTCTGCGCCGCGTGAACCTGACCGAAGCGCGCGCCGTGATCGACCGGGCCCGTGCCGCAGGCGAGGAAAGCGCGCGCCCGATGCTGATGGACTGGCTGGCGACGCTGAACGACTGACCAGCTTTCCCGGCCTTCGCCACAGCCAGACACCCGATGCCTTTGATCAGACCGTCTCAGCGGATCTGCAGGGCTATGCCTTGAGTTGTCCCGACGATCCGCATTGCGCCCCAGGGTTGCCTTACTTTTGTCTGAACGGCTTGGAATCACGTTCAGGTTGCGTGTTTTCACAAGGACCTTCCGTTCATGCTCGACAGATCCAAACTGCCCCGAACCTTTACCGCCGCATACCAGGGGACATCCTTCGACTTCGTGGTCACCAATGCTTCGGATGACGCCAGCCTGGTTCTCAACGCTGGACGCGATGGGAACGGGAAGCGCCTGCAATATGGCAACGGATTGAAGATCGACCGCCACGCCGGGCATTTCCATTTCTCGGAAGCGCTGGACAGCGACCTGCATTCGCTTCGTCCTTTTGCCATGAAGTTGAACGCAATTCCGGCAAAGGTTCTGGGGGCCGCATTCCGGTTCGTCGGTCGCCTGCTTGGGGCGGGTTCAGGCCCGGTCGCCGTTGGCGGTGGCGACTTTGCGATGGGCTGGAATATCGGGATGCTGGTCGGGATGGTCATCATCCTGGGAATCGCCCTGTTGATCGGCGCCTATGTGATCCTGCCGCTGGCCCTCGTTGCAGGCCTCTGCCTTGTGCTCGACCTGGCCTACTTCAAGCCCGCGCAAGAGCGGGAGGCCAAGGCCTTCATGGAGTCGATTGCGGATCAAGTCCGCGATCTGGTTGAAGAAACCGTTTCCTACTGACCCCTTCTGCACACAGGTGACTGCAATGAATCGTCGTACACTTCTTCTGTCGCTGCCAGCCGTTCTTGCTGTTGGAACGCAGGCTTTCGCTGAACAGGACACCCTGGCTGCCGCATTCGCGCGCCTGTCGCCCTCGGAACGCAGGACGGCGCAGGAAAAGCTATCGTCCGCGGGCTTCTATATGGGCAATATCGACGGCGCTTTCGGTGCCGGAACCAACGCCGGTCTGCTGAATGCCGCCAGCTTCGTCAAGGACAACAGCTACAACAAGGTCACGTTCGACCTGTCATCTAGCGCCGATGCAGAGCGCTTCCTTGCAGCCCTGACCGCTGGCGACCTGGACAAGTACCTGTGGGGCGAAGGCGATGAAAGCGAAGGGGGCTAGGCAGCCTCCGCGCAATCCGGTGCAGTCAGCAGCGGTCACCGCACCCTCTGCACCGGATTCCGCTGTCGGGCAAACCGTACCAGAGCCTTAACGTCCGCAACCAAGTAATTGGCTTTATTCAACCTTCAAGGATCTTCCACCGTGGACACTTCGCCACGACCAGCCTCTGTGCCGCCCAGCAGACCCGCCTCCGCCAACCCAGCCAGCAGCGCGGAAAGGTCCGCCGCGATCCTCTCGCGCGGGGTGCCCGGAAAAGCTTCCCGCAACGCCGCTTCCAGCTCCTCCGGCGAGACGGGCTCTGCCAGCATCCCCCAGATCGCCGCCGCCAGTGGGTCCATCCGCTGGATCGCCCGCCCCTCGGGATCGGCAAGGTAGAGCGTCTCGCCGATCCACCGCTCGACACACCCCGTCCGCTGGGACATGAGCGCACCGACCGGGTCGGCCTTGTGGTCCATCACCGCAGGCGTGAACCGTCGCTCGGACCCCGCCGGCGGCAGGGGGTCGGCCGGGCCCGCGAACCCTTCCTCCAGGCAGCGCACCGCGTCGTCCAGGTCGGCGTAGGTCAGTTGCCAGACCGGCGTCGTCGACAAAGTCGCCGCCATCGCGTCCAGCACGGCCCCGGAATGCCGGTCGCGGGTGAAATTCTGGTGCAGTAGGGCGTCCATCGCCGCATCGGGTGGGACCGGGGTGAGAAGGGTGGGGGTAGGAAGGGCGGGGGTCGGCGCGTCGCGGCGGTCCAGCAGGACGAAGGCCCCCACCGGCAGCCGCGCGCCATGTGCGGGCTGATCGGAAAGCGGCAGGTAGTGGTACTGCCGGTTCCGCGGCCCGGGCACCGCCTCGGCCCAGGAGCGGAAATCGGCGGGAAGACTGGCGGGCAGCGGCAGGCGCAGTCGCGGGGCGATCCCCAGCGCCTGGGCGACCGCCGGGCCTTCCGATGGAAACGACAGCGGCACCACATCGTCGCTGAAGACCCGATGCCCGGCCCGCGCCAGCGCGACCGACAGGGTGCTTTTCCCAGCCCGCCGGATGTTCGGGAAGACCACCAGCTGCCCCGACATTGCGACCCCCGCCGCGTGCAGGCAGATGAGACGCGGGTCCGACAGCGGCAACGCGACGGCAAGGCTGGCCAGAGCATCACAGACCGCATTCACCGGGTCCCAAAGCTGCGGCGGGCGGTCCTCGACGTGGCTTTCACAGCGCAGGCGGGCATCGCCCTCGATCTGGCGGATCGTGAAGAATGGCACCACGGCCGGGTCCGCTTGGGCCAGGCGGAACGGCCAGCCTGCGGCAATCTCTTGCAGCAAGTGGATCACCGCTTCGGCCCCCTCCAGGCGCAAAGGGGCGGTCACACCCTGAAAGACGATATCCCGCATGGCCATTCCTTGGGTTCCCCTTCGGCTTTGCAGAGGCCGCCGAAGGGGATCGTCACGCGCTTACGGGCTGGTGCTCGAGCAGCCGGCGTCGTCGTCGGTCGGGCCCGAGCAGGTGCTGGGCGACGTGCTGGACGACGACGAGGTCGGCGTGGAGGTCTTGCTGGGCGCAGAGGTCGGGCTGGGGCTGCTGGAGCCGCTGGAGCCACTGGAGCCGCTGCTGGCCTGGGCCATGCTGACGGTGGTCATCGCAGGTGCCGCATAGGCCGCCAGCGCCAGGGCGCCGATCCGGCCAAGCGCCTTGCGGCGAGAGAAAATGCTGTTCTTCGGTTCGCTCATGGTTCGTTTCCTTTTGCTGGGAGGTGTCCCTCGTCTGTCCCGGTCCAGGGGTCTTCTGCCCCCTTCACGTTCCTCCGGACTGCGGCAGGAAAATGGCATTGGCCAGTCACCCAGGGTTTAAATGGTCCATTTAAACCCAAGGTATAAGCGGCTTGCTGCCTTTCGACGGCCCAAGCCGCATGTCAGGCGCCCTGGAAGAGCGCGCTGTATATACGTCGCAATTCGGCCTTCTGGACCTTGCCCATCGCGTTGCGTGGAAGGTCGTCCAGAATCAGGACCCGCTTTGGCAGCTTGAACGCCGCCAACCGGTCGCGGAGGGCCACACGCACCGGCTCTTCCGCCAGCGCCGCCCCCGGTGCGGCCACCAGGCAGGCCACCACCGCCTCGCCGAAGTCGGGATGCGGGACCCCGATCACCGCCGAGGCCGCGACCCCCGGCAGATCGTCCAGTGCTGCCTCGACTTCGGCCGGATAGACGTTCAGCCCGCCCGAGATCACCAGGTCCTTTGCGCGGCCCAGGATCGACAGGTAGCCCTGCGCATCGACGGCCCCCATGTCGCCAGTGATGAACCAGCCATCCCGGAACTCCTCGGCGGTCTTTTCGGGCAGTCGCCAATAGCCCTGGAAGACGTTCGGGCCGCGCACCTCGATCGACCCAGCCTCGCCCTGTGGCAGGACCTCGCCATCCGGCCCGGTGATCCGCACCGCGACGCCTGGCAGAGGCATCCCCACGGTCCCCGCCCGACGCAAGCCGTCGTAGGGGTTCGAGGTGATCATGTTGGTCTCGGTCATCCCGTAGCGTTCCAGGATCGCGTGGCCGGTGCGGGCCTGCCATTCGGCATGGGTGGCGGGCGACAGGGGGGCCGAGCCCGAGATGAACAGCCGCACATGCGCAGTGGCGTCGCGCGTGAGGCCTGGGTCGGACAGCAGACGGGTGTAGAAGGTCGGCACGCCCATCATCACTGTCGCCTGCGGCAGCGCAGCCAGCACGGCGGCGGGCTGGAAGGCGCGCTGGAAGATCATGGACGCGCCGGAATAAAGGACGCAGTTCGTCGCGACGAAAAGCCCGTGAGTATGGAAGACCGGCAGCGCGTGCAGCAGGACGTCGGTTTCCGTGAACCGCCAAAGCCCGACCAGCGCTTCGGCGTTCGACGCCAGGTTTTCCCGCGTCAGCATCACCCCCTTCGACCGCCCCGTCGTGCCCGAAGTATAGAGGATCGCCGCCAAATCATCCGGCCCGTGCGCGGGATCGGCGTAGTCGTCCCCCCGTCCTTCGGCCTGCGCCAGCAGCGTGGGCAAATCCATTACCCGCGCACCAAGGGCCTGCAGCCCCTCGACCCGGCCCGGATCAGTCACCGCCAGCGCCGGTTCGGCATCGCGCAGGAAATGCTCGGTCTCGGCCACGGTGTAGCCGGGGTTCACCGGCAGGAAGATCACGCCCGTCCGCAGGCAGGCCAGATACAGGGAAAGCACCGCCTCGCATTTTTCGGCCTGCAGCAAGAGCCGGTCGCCCTTCCGCAGACCAAGCGAGATCAGCGCGTTCGCCAGTTGCCCGGTCCGCGCCAGCAACTCGCCATAGGTCGGGCCGCCCACCAGCCAGACCCTGCCTGGATCGGTGGCCATCTGCTTCAGCCGTGCGATGACGTCGGTGCTCATGCCGCTTTCCCCCTGCTTTGGGGCATTTACCCAAGGGCCGGGGTGGACCGCAACCGGATCAGGCCCCGATCAGGCCCCGATCAGACCTTGATCACCTTGGGGGGCGTCACCGCGATACGAAACTCGGCTTCGACCGCATCGGCCCCGTGCATCTGGCCAAGCCTAACCAGCTCGAACCGCACGCGGGCAACTTCGCGGTAATAGGACAGGAAGGCCGCGTTCAGAGCCGCCCCAGAGACAGCCCCCAGGATCGGCACTGCCTGGGCGGCAAGCTTCTGCCCCAGGACCGCCGCCAGCTTCGGCGCGATACTGGTGATCAGGCTTTGTACGGCCGATCCCGACAGCGCCAGCCGTGAGGCGACGAAAGAGGTGTTCACCCCGTCATCTTGCGCCAGGGGGCTGCCGGCGGCAAAGACCTGCAGACATTCCGCGCGCACCCAGTCTTCGTCGGGGTCAAGACCCGACTCGCGCGCCACGCTGCGAATGGTGTTCAGAAACAGCGTCACCGTCACCGGAAGCTCGGCCAGGGACGTGGCCAGCCCTCCGGCCCCGCCCGCCGCACCCGCCGCCATTGCGGCCACCATCGGCGTGCGCTGACCCATGTCCGGCGCGCGGGAAGCGAGGCCGTAGGACGTCTCCAGCGCCTGCGCGGTCAGTCGCTCGATCTGGGCGCGAAATCCGTCGGGCAAGGCGGAAAGCTGGTTTTCCAGGCTGCCGCCCAGCCGGTTGACCAGGCGGATCACCGGGCCGTTGGCACGCTTGTAGCGCCGGGCAAGGTCAGCCACCTGGGCGGAAAGGTCGGGGGGAGCGGGCAGTGTCTGGTCCATCCGTTTGATATGGGGCCGCTTGTCCCCCGTGCAATGGTGAAGCGGGGCAATGGTGAAGCGGGGCAATCGGAAAACGGGAACGGTAAAGCGGGCGGCTCAGGTCGCCTTGGTGACCATGCCGGTCACGCCCTGCCAGGCCCCGGCCTTCAGCTCCAGCCCCAGGATGCGGTCGGGGTTTGTCGGCGGCGGCATGTCGACCCCCTCCAGCTTGCGAAAGCCGAAGCGGCTGTAATAGGGCGCGTCCCCGACCAGCATCACCCGTTCCCAGCCCAGACGCCGCGCCTCGGCCAGGCTTTCGTTGATCAAAAGCGCGCCCAGACCTTCGCCCTGGTGCGTCGGGTGGACGGCGATGGGTCCCAGCAGCAGGATGTCCTGCTCGCCGATCAGCGCGGGCCAGTAGCGGATGACTGCCGCCAAGGCACCGCTGTCGTCGCGCAGCGTAAGGCACAGGGGGGCAACCGTGGGCACCCCATCGCGCAGTCGGTACGAGGACAAAGCCGTGCGGCCGGGGGCAAAACAGAGGTCATAGAGGGCCTCCACCTCCCACCAGTCATCCTCGGTCTCTTCCTCAAGCTTGTACACGCGCTGACGATCCCACCCGAAGTGCCTGGCCGATTCCGCTGGCCGAAAATCACCGGCCCGAAACCACTGGAATCGCGCCGTAACATGGCGCAGTGTCACGTTCAATTTGCCAACGGGCAATTTGTGAAACGGACCCCGACCATGTTCTACCGACCTGCCGAGGGCCACGGGCTGCCGCACAGCCCCTTCTCGGCCATCGTCTCGCCCCGGCCCATCGGCTGGATTTCGACCCGCGCCAGCACGGGCGACAACCTGGCACCCTATTCCTTCTTCAACGCCGTGGGCTACACACCGCCGCAGGTGATGTTTTCCGGCGACTACCGCGACAGCATGGTCAACGCGATGGAAAGTGGCGTCTTCGCCGTGAACATCGTGGCCGAAGTGGCGCTGGAGGCGATGAACGCCACCTCGGCCCGCTACCCGCGCGGGACGGATGAGTTTCTGGCCGCAGGGGTAGCCAAGGCCGAATGTGTCGCCATCGACTGCCCGCGTGTGGCCGACGCCCCCGCCACTCTGGAATGCCGGGTGGTCAAGCTGGTGGATCTGATCGGCCCGGAAAAGCTGATGCTGGGCGAGGTTGTGGGCATCCATCTTCGCGACGACTGTCTGGTGGACGGGCGGCTTGACCCGTCGCGCTACCATCCGGCGGCGCGGCTGGGCTATCACGACTACACCTTTGTCCGCGAAGTCCGCGAGTTGCGCCGCCCGAAAGACCCCGCCAAGGGATGACCCCCACCCGCCGCAAGATCGTCTATGCCGTCACGTTTGAGGCACTGGGGACGCTGGTCGCATCGGCCTATCTCTGGATCGTGTCCAACGCCAGCGCCGGCTCCTCGCTGGCGCTGGCGATCCTCACCGCGACCATAGCCTTGTGCTGGAGCGTTGCCTTCAACACCATCTTCGAGGCCTCGGAGGCGCGGCAGCCGGTCAAGGGCCGCTCCTTCCGCCGTCGCACCGCCCATGCGCTGCTGTTCGAGGGCGGCCTCGTCCTGATCTGCATCCCGGTCATGGCCTGGTGGCTGCAGGTCGGCTACCTTCAGGCGCTGGTCTACGAAGCCGGGCTGATCGCCGTCTTCATCGTCTACACCTACCTCTTCACCTGGGCCTTCGACCGCATCTTCGGCCTGCCCGCCTCGGCCCGGTAGGTCACAGGAAAACCGGGGCCTTGTGCGGCCCCGGCTGATGCTTTGCAGAAACGATCAGCGGTCGCGCGACACCTCGGCCAGAAGACGCTCGGTCCGGGCTTCCTCCAGCTTGTTGTGCAGGCGGTCGGATTCTTCCTTGTCGCGCACCGCCTTGGTGATGCCCACGGTGGATGACACCAGCATCAGCGCGGCCATTGCGTAAAAGCCCTTGGCGGCAAAGCTGGCTTCCAGAAAGTAGACGCCGCCCGCCATCATCACGGCGGCCACCGCGAAGTTGACGTAGCTGAACATCGTGTAGGCCTGCGAGGTGCGGATCGTCGGTTGCATGATATCGCTCATTTCCAGTGTCCTTCTCTAAGGTGAGGTCGGTTCAGGGGTTCAGTTGGATTTCTGCTTCAGCCGCTCCAGAACGGCCGCAGCATCAGGGCGGATCGAGGGGCCACAGCCCGCCGCCGCCAGCCGGGCCGAGATCGCTTCGGCGGACTGGCCGGCAGACAGGTCCACGATCGCAAGGGCGGTCGCCTCGGCGTGCAGCTGGCGTGATTGCAGGCGCGACAGCGTCGCTTCGGCCTCGGCCAGCGAGGCCGTGACGGGGCGGCTGACGACACCGCGCACCGTCTGCGACTTCTGCGCCGCATCTGCCAGCTGCAACCCGCGCTTCAGATCGCGCAGCCGCAGTTCCGCGCCGCCTAGTTCGTCGCGCAGGCGTGCGATCTCCATTTCGTAGGTCGCCAGTGCCGTCTCGGTCGTGGTCCGCTCGGCTTCAAGCTGTGCGATGGCCGAGGCCGCTTCGGTCGCCAGATCCTCACGCCCCTGCGCCAGGGCGGCAATCGCCCTGCCCTCCAGATCGGCGATCTGGGCGTGGATGCGCGGCAGGGATTTCCGCTCACGCTCGGCATAGGCCATGACGACCGCGACTGACCGCCGTGCCGCCTCGACCCCAGCCGCCGCATCGCGCAACTGCTGGCGCAGGATCGACAGCGCGTTGGCGTCTTCCAGCGCCTGGGCGGCATCATGGCTGCGACCCCGAACCAGTGTGATGATGGTGTTGAACATCGATGTCTCCGGGTGTATGAACAGTGTTCACACGTTGCAGGAATTGTGAACGCTGTTCAAGCCACCCTTTGAACGCCGTTCAATTAACGTAGCGTCACAACCCCAAAGGCCCGCCACATGCAGGAAACCGACCGCAAGACCGACCTTCGGACCCGCCTGATCGCCGCTGCCGAAGCCGAGATTCTTGAAAAGGGGCTCCTTGGGCTGAAAGCGCGCGACGTGACCCAGCGGGCGGGGTGCGCGCTGGGGGCGATCTACAACGCCGTGGCCGACCTCGACGAACTGGTAATGCGGGTCAATTCCCGCACGCTTGAGCGTCTTGGAGATGCCTTGGCCCCCGCCTCCGCCGCAGGCAGCCCCGAGGCGGTGACGCTTGCCCTGGCCGACGCCTATGCCGTTTTCGCGCTGGAAAACCGTCGGCTCTGGTCGGCGCTGTTCGAACACCGCCTGCCCGAGGGGGCCGCAATGCCCGACTGGCACCGGCAAGAACATGAGGTGCTGATCGCCCGCATCGGCGCACCGCTGCAAAATCTCCGCCCCGACCTGCCGGTCGAGGAAATCCACCTGCGCGTCCGGACCCTGTTCGGGGCCGTGCATGGCGTGGTCCATCTGGCACTGCAAGGGCGTCTGGTGGGCGTTCCCGAACCGCTTCTGCGGCAGGAAGTGGCAGCCCTTGTCGGAGCGCTGGTTCTTGGCGCCAAAGTCGCGCGCGCGGGCGCGATGCAAGGCGGGGACGCACCCCGATAAGCCTTGCGCCCAAGGTGGCAATCTGTATAAGGCCCCATCTTTCCGCTTATCCATGAACCGGCGATGCCTCTCGTGGACGGGCTGCGGAAAGGGTCTTTGCCCGTCCTATGAAGCCGCCCTGAAACGAAGGAAGTCTGCATGCCTCTGTATGAGCATGTCTTCATCGCGCGCCAGGACCTGTCCAACGCGCAAGCTGAAGGCCTTATCGAACACTTCTCGACCGTCCTCTCGGACAACGGCGGCAAAGTCGTTGAGAACGAGTACTGGGGCGTCAAGACGATGGCCTACAAGATCAACAAGAACCGCAAGGGCCACTATGCCTTCCTGAAGTCGGACGCGCCTGCGTCGGCCGTTCAGGAAATGGAACGCCTGATGCGCCTGCATGACGACGTCATGCGCGTTCTGACCATCAAGGTCGACAAGCACACCGAGGGCGTGTCGGTCCAGATGCAGAAGCGCGACGAGCGTGAAGAGCGTGGCGACCGTGGTGGCTTTGGCGGCGAACGTCGCGAACGGCCCAGCTTCGGTGGTGACCGTCCCGACCGTGGCGGCGACCGTGGCGACCGCCCGTCGTTTGGCGCTCCGCGTCGTTGATCTGAGAAAGGACACACAACATGGCGAACAAACCGTTTTTCCGCCGCCGCAAGGTTTGCCCCTTCTCGGGCGACAACGCTCCGGCGATCGACTACAAGGACACGCGTCTGCTGCAGCGCTACATCTCTGAGCGCGGCAAGATCGTTCCGTCCCGCATCACCGCAGTCTCGGCGAAGAAGCAGCGTGAACTGGCCCAGGCCATCAAGCGCGCCCGCTTCCTGGCCCTGCTGCCCTATGCCGTGAAATAAGGAGCACCAGACCATGCAAGTGATCCTTCTGGAACGCGTGGCCAAGCTTGGCCAGATGGGCGAAGTCGTCAACGTCAAGGACGGCTACGCGCGCAACTACCTCCTGCCGCAGGGCAAGGCTCTCCGCGCCAACGACGGCAACATCAAGTCGTTCGAAGCCAAGAAAGCCCAGCTTGAAGCAACGAACCTCGAGACCCGCAAGGAAGCAGCCGCCGTTGGCGAAAAGCTCGACGGTCAGATGTTCGTCGTGATCCGTTCGGCCTCCGACGCGGGCGCGCTTTACGGCTCCGTCACCACCCGTGACGCCGCCGAGGCTGCAACCGCTGCCGGCTTCACCGTGAACCGTGGCCAGATCGTGCTTGACCGCCCGATCAAGGACCTCGGCATCCACACCGTGTCGGCCGTCCTGCACCCCGAAGTCGTGGTCAAGATCAAGCTGAACGTCGCCCGCTCGATCGAAGAGTCCGAGCTGCAAGCCTCGGGCAAGTCGATCCAGGAACTCGCCGCCGAGGCCGAAGCCGCCGCGGAATTCGAGATTGCGGAACTGTTCGACGAAATGGGCGCAGCCCAGGACGGCGAAGACCTGACCCGCGACTGATCAAGATCAGTCAGACCCTCCAGACCGCGCGGGGCAACTCGCGCGGTTCTTCTTTGGTCAGGCGCCTCGCGCCGCAACCGCCCCGCGCGACCCCGCCAGCGCCTCGGCAAAGGCCGCGCGCGCCGGATCGGCGCCTGACGGCAACCGAACCACCACCGCCTCCGCCCAGTCCAGATAGGCCGCCTGCCGCGCCACCGGCCAATGCACCGGCGGCGCAGTCCCGACCGCCCGGATGTTCGACAGCTTGTCGCAGATCTTGATCAACGCCGCCGCGTCCGATTTGTGCGCCGCATGATCCACCTGCAATTGCTTCCTCTCCGCCTTTGGCAGGGCTTTGTCATCCGTCATCTCCGCGACCAGCGCCGCCACTTCGGCCCCGAAAAGCTCGGCAATCTCCTCCGGCAAGACGCCGCAATCCTCCACCGTATCGTGCAGCCACGCGGCCATCACTTGGCCCCTGCTGCCACCGAACCCGGCGACCAGAGCCGCCACTTCGGCGACATGGCGGATGTAGGGCTCCTTAGCCGCGCCCTTGCGCGTCTGCCCGGCATGGGCCACTTCGGCAAGCTGCCGGGCCATATCGACATTGGACATACGTCCTCCAAGCGGCCGACGCCGTCGCACCACGCGAAACCCGCGATCTGCGGCTTCGGTCGACCAATGATTTTCAGGGAAATGAAGGCATTGCCTTCGGTCGCATCATCGAAAGATGCAGGACCACTGTCAAATGAAAAAGGCCGCACCCAGCGATGCGGCCCTTTCCTGTTCAGCTCGGGACGAAATCAGATCTCGTCCAGCGCCTCGATGGCCTTCTGCAGCTCTTCCTTCGAAATCGTCTTCTCGCTCACCTTCGCCAGCCCGACGATGTGATCAACAACCTTGTCCTCGAACAAGGGCGCGCGCAGTTGCTGCTGCATCTGCGGGTTCTTCTGCACGAATTCGAAGAACTGACGCTCCTGCCCCGGATACTGGCGCGCGGCGGCCAGCACGGCCTGCGTCATCTCGGCGTCGGTCACGGTGACCTCCGCCTTGCGACCGATCTCGGCCAGCAAGAGGCCCAGACGCACCCGGCGCTCGGCCAGCGACTTGTGCTCGTCCGTCGCCTCGATGGCGCCATGGTTGTGGCCGTGATCCTCCGGATGCTCTTCGTGGTAAAGCTGGTGCGCGATCTGCCCGGCTTCCGCCTCTACCAGGTTCGCCGGCAGGTCGAACTTCACCATGGCGTCCAACTGGTCCAGCAGCGCACGCTTCATCACCGACCGGGCCGCGCCCTTGTATTCCGCCTCAAGCCGCTCGGCGATCTGGCCTTTCAATGCGGCCAGATCCTCGGCACCGTATTTCTTGGCCAATTCGTCGTTCACCTCGGCGGGCTTCGGTTCCTTCACGGCCTTCACCGTGCAGGCAAAGACCGCAGCCTTGCCGGCCAGATGCTTGGCACCATACGTCTCCGGGAACGTCACGTTCACCGAAATCTCGTCGCCGACCTTGGCACCAACCAGTTGCGCCTCGAACCCCGGAATGAACGAGTTCGATCCCAGCACCAGCGGATAATCCTCGCCCGAGCCGCCCTCGAACAGCTCACCATCGACCGAGCCCTTGAAGTCGATCACGACCTGATCGCCGTCCTTGGCCTTGGCGCCCTTCTTGCGGTCCTCGAACGACTGCGCGGTTGCCGCCAGGTTCGCCAGTGCTTCGTCGACCGACTTGTCGTCGGCCTTCACCACCAGACGGTCCAGCTTGATCTTGCCGGCGTCGATTTCGGGGATCGGCGGCAGCGCGTCATAGGTCATCTCGACCACGACATCCTGCCCCTCTTTCCACGCATC
Source organism: Tabrizicola sp. (assembly GCF_034366665.1). Classification (GTDB taxonomy): domain Bacteria; phylum Pseudomonadota; class Alphaproteobacteria; order Rhodobacterales; family Rhodobacteraceae; genus Tabrizicola. Next base: position 74,816 of record NZ_JAXMMF010000062.1, read on the forward strand.
GCCGCCGACCATCTTCACGTCCGGCTGCATCGCCGGACGGTCACCCGTCGCGTCGAAATGGCCCTTCATCGCGCCGTCGATCGCGTCCTGCATCGCATCGCCCATCAGGCGCGTGCCGAACTGCTTTTTCAGGATCGCCAGCGGCACCTTGCCCTTGCGGAACCCCTTGATCTCGACGTCAGGCTGCGCTTCGAGAAGCTTTTCATGCACCTTGGCGTCCAGTTCGGCAGCCGTCACCGTGATGGTGTAGCCGCGCTTAAGGCCGTCTTTCAGGGTCTCGGTGACCAGCATTCGGGGATATCCTTCCTCAACCTTCAGGGCGCTTTCGCGCAATAGAGATACGACGCCAAGCCGGAACCTGGCGCAACTTTGCGGGCCTTCTAGCAAAGCTTTCACGGCGACGTAAGGGGTAATTCGGTCGCTCGCAAGCCGGGTGCGAAACTCGGTCGCAATCACCCGGAATTCGCGTTTCGATGGTGCGGGTGGAGGGACTTGAACCCCCACGCCTTGCGGCGCCAGAACCTAAATCTGGTGCGTCTGCCAATTTCGCCACACCCGCATCCTGCCAGCATGCCCGCGCAAGAGCGCCAGCCGCATCCGGCAGCGCCGTCTTTAGCAAGAACCGAACCCGGGGGCGAGGGGTCAATTGCATGGCCCCATTCCTGCCGCAACTGCCCCGAAATCAACGCCGGCCGTTCCCATACCGGTCACAAACCCGTGTGACCCTGCCCATGCACCCCAAGGACCACTCGCATGGATCGTCCGCCCCTTCTGTCGCAGTCCGCCCAGCCGGAAAACCTGCACGGCACCGAAGGCATCCTTGCCGGCACGCGGGTTCGCACCCTCGATGGCGACCTGCCGGTCGAATACCTTGAACCCGGTGACCGCATCATCTGCCGCAGCGGCGCTGTTCGCGTGGTGTCAATCACCACATCGCTGCGCCGGTTTGCGCCTGTCGTGCGGCTGCCCGCCTCGACCATCGGCCACCACCGCCCCGAGGTTGACCTGCTGCTTTCACCCGGCCAGCGCGTGATGATCCGCGACTGGCGCGCCGCCTCGCTTTACGGCTCCGCAGTTGCCGCGGTGCCCGCAGCCCGCCTCGCCGACGGCGCTCAGGTGCGGCACGAAATCACCGACCTCGCCCGCGTCTTCACCCTGCATTTCGCTGCCGAGGAAGTGATCTTCGCCGAAGGCCTCGAAATCGCCTGCTCCAGCGTCGCGGTCACCAGCGCGCCCACCTGACCCCGCCTCAATCCTCGTCCTTGCCGATCTGCGCCAGCACCGCCCCCCGCCCGCGCAACCGCAGCAGGAACGGCACCACCAACGCCGCCACCGCAACCGCCAGCAGCCCCGCCGCCACCGGAGTGCTGACCAGCGTCGTCCAATCCCCCTGCGAGATCGACAAGGCGCGGCGCAACTGCTGTTCGGCCATCGGCCCCAGGATCAGCCCGACCACAACCGGCGCAATCGGATACCCGTAAAGCCGCATCAGATAGCCCATCACCCCGAAGATCAGCAGCATCGACAGCTCCACCGGCGACGGGTTCACCCCGATCGTGCCAAGCGTCGCAAACAGCAAGATCCCCGCATAAAGCCACGGTCGCGGGATCATCAGCAGCTTCACCCACAGCCGAATGAGCGGCAGGTTCAACACCAGAAGCATCACGTTGGCAATCAGCAGGCTGGCGATCAGCCCCCACACCAGTTGCGGCGAGGTGGCGAACAACAGCGGCCCCGGCTGCAAGCCGAACTGCTGGAACCCCGCCAGCATGATCGCCGCCGTGGCCGTCGTCGGCAGACCCAGCGTCAACAGCGGCACCAGCGTCCCGGCAGCGGCCGCGTTGTTGGCAGCCTCCGGCCCCGCAACGCCTTCGATGGCCCCGTGGCCAAACTGCTCCGGGTGCTTGGTGAACCGCTTTTCCGCACCATAGGACAGGAAACTTGCGATATCCGCGCCCCCCGCCGGCATCGCGCCAATCGGAAACCCGATTGCCGTGCCGCGCAGCCAGGGCTTCCATGACCGTCGCCAATCCTCGCGCGTCATTGCGACCGATCCCTTGATCGCATGGATCTTGTCCTGATTGGCCGCGCCCTGCGCCGCCACGAACAACGCCTCGCCCACCGCGAACATCGCCACGGCCAGCGTCGTCACCTCGATCCCGTCCAGCAGTTGCGGCACCCCGAATGACAACCGCGCCTGCCCGGTCAGCCCGTCAATCCCGACCAGCGCCAGCGCAAGCCCCACGAACAGCGAGGTCAGCCCCTTCAGCGTGCTGTCGCCGAACGCCGCCGACACCGTGACAAAGGCCAGCACCATCAGCGCGAAATACTCCCGCGGCCCGAACACGAAGGCCAGCTTCACGATCTGCGGCGCCAGAAACGCCAGCGCCAGCGTCGCCAGCAGCCCCGCCACGAACGACCCGATCGCCGCTGTCGCCAGCGCAGGCCCGCCGCGCCCCGCACGGGCCATCTTGTTGCCTTCCAGCGCGGTGACGATCGACGCGCTTTCCCCCGGCGTGTTGAGCAGGATCGACGTGGTCGATCCACCATACATCCCGCCGTAATAGATGCCCGCGAACATGATCAGCGAGCCCGCCGGATCAAGCCCGTAGGTCACCGGCAAAAGCAGCGCCACCGTCAGCGCCGGTCCGATGCCGGGCAACACGCCCACTGCCGTGCCAAGCGTGACGCCAACCAGCGCGTAAAACAGGATCATCGGCTCCATCGCCGTCGCAAGACCCTGCAGCAGGAAATCGAAGGTGGTCACCTCAGCCTCCGAAGATCAGGGTTTCAGGCAGCCCCGCCGGCAGGTTCAACTGCAACAGCCGGTCGAACACACCGTAGACGATCAAGGCAAACACGATCCCGACGGGCAGCGTCAGCACCACGCGCGTCTTGCCGAAGGCGGCCGCCGTGCAGGCGAACAACAGCCCCGAGGCAATCGAAAAGCCCAACGGCTTCAGCAGGATCAACTGCAACAACAACCCGCCCACGATCAGCAGTATCGGCACCGGTTGCTGGCGCGGCAGCGGGGGTGCGGCATGGCGCAGGCCCTTGACCACATGCCCCGCCGCCAGCAGCACCAGCCCCGCGCCGATGAACACCGGCAAGTCGCCCGACCCGATGCCGGCATAGCCGCCCTTGTCGGGAATGGCGCGGCCCTGCCAGATCAGCAGCCCGCCCAGCGCCGCCAGAACCGCCGCGATGATGAACGCCGCCCCATCGGGGCGACGTCCGGTTGCGTACAGGATCTTGGTCATTTGACCAGACCGATATCCTTCAGGATCGTCGTCGTCGCGTCGATCTCCCTGGCCAGTTGCGCGTCGAACTCGGCACCCGAAAGATAGGTGTTGGCCCAGCCCTTCGCGTCCAGCGTCGCCTTCCATCCGGCCGAGTTCACCAGCGTGTCGATATCCGCCGTGACTGCCGCCTTCTGCTCGTCCGTCAGGCCCGGTGCAGCGGCGACCATGCGCCAGTTCTGCACGTTCACGTCATAGCCCGCCTCCATCAGCGTCGGCGCATCGGTTCCCGGCCACTTTTCGGCGGTCGATACCGCCAGCATCCGCATCGTGCCGGCCTCGACCTGCGGCAGGAACTCGCCCACACCCGAGATACCGACCGTCACCTGATTGCCCAGAATGGCCGCCAGCGCCTCGCCGCCGCCGGAAAACGCGACATAGTTGATCTTGGTCGGGTCAATCCCGGCGGCCTTGGCCAGCAGGCCCACGGTGATGTGGTCGACACCACCCGCCGAACCGCCCGCCCACGAGACAGACCCCGGATCGGCCTTCATCATCTCGACCAGTTCGTTGATGTTCTGGATCGGGCTTGATGCCGACACCGCAATGCCCACCGCTTCGCCGGTCAGGCGCGCGATCGGCGTCACATCGGCCAGACTGACCGGAGATTCATTGGTCAGGATCGCGCCCACCATCACATAGCCGCCGACGATCAACTGGTTCGGATCGCCCGCAGCGCTCGACACGAACTGCGCAAGGCCAACCGTGCCGCCCGCGCCCGGCACGTTCTGCACCTGAACCGAGCCCGAGATGCCCTCGGCCTGGATGACCTCCTGCATCGCGCGCGCGGTGCTGTCCCAACCGCCGCCGGGGGCAGCGGGGGCAATGATCGTATAGTCGGCCGCAACGGCTGGCAGCGCCAGTGCCGTGGCGAAAACCGCGCTCAAAAGCGTGTGTTTCATCTTGATTCTCCTCCCAAGGCACGGAAACCCGCGCCGATTTGCGTCAGGCGGCACCTCCTCGTGCCGTCCCTGCCGAAAAGTTCACCACACTAACCTGTCAACAACCTGACAGGTCTGATTCCGCTCCGCAGCCTCGCTCCACAGCCTCGCGCCACAGCCGCAAAAGCTGCGCCCGCTTGGCCTGATCCAGATAGACCAGCACACCGGGGCTGACCGGAACCGGGCGCAACTGATCGCCCAGCGCCGCCTGCATCGCCACGCCGCTGTTGTCGCCCGACACCTCAAGGCTGACCGAAGGCAGGCGCAGCTTTTCCGACAGCAGCGTCTGCCCCTCGGCACTCATCAGGAACGCCAGAAACGCCGTGCCGCTCTCGGGCGTGGCAGCCGCCCTCGGCACCAGCGCAACGCGCGAAATCACCACCGTATAGTCGCGCAGCAGCACCATCCCCAACTCGGGCGCCAGCCGGGCCTGCTCGGCGGCATAAGACCCAAGGATGTTGTAACCGATCAGCAGCCGCCCGTCGGCCACCCGGTCGATGATGTCCTGACTGGTCGGAAAGGTCTGCAACCCCGCATCCGCCATCCGACCCAGCACCGACCAGATGTCGGGAAAATGTTCGGCGTCGCGCGCCAGAAACAGATACCCCACCGCCGACTGCTCGATGTCATAGGTGCCGATCTTGCCCTCGGGCGCGCTTTCCAGCCAGCGGGCCAGCTCCAGCCGTGAGTGTGGTGGCCCGTCTGGAAAGGCGGGCTTGTGATAGACCAGCACCGCCGGCTCGAACGTCATTGCAAAGGCGGTGTCCTGCCACTTGGCCCAGGCAGGCCACGTCAGCGCACCCGGCACCACCACCGGCTGCGCGAAACCGTCATTGGCCAGCTTCAGTTGCAGGTCCATCGCGGCGGAAAACACGAAATCCGCCGTGGCCGCCCCCGCGTCCGTCTCGGCGATCACCCGCGCGGCAATCTCGCCGCCCAGAAGGTCTTCATAGCGCACCGCCACCTCCGGGCGCTGCGCCTGAAATGCCTCGATCAGCGGCGCCGCCAACCGGCTGTCCAGCGTGGAATAGATCACCAGCCGCTGCGCCTCGATGCCCGGTGCGGCAAACTCCACCACCTCGGCACCGGCCGGTCCCGCCAAAGCCGCGCACAGAAGGATCGACCGTAGCAGCATCGCCCAACTCTGCCTCAGGAGAACACCGTTCACAACGCTCCGCATTGCCCCTAACCTGCCCTCGGGGAGGGGCCGATGCGGATATTGCTGGTAGAAGACGATCTTCCCCTGGCCGAGGCGCTGGTGTCGCTTCTGGTCTCGTCAGGCTATGCGGTCGATTGCGTGCATGATGGCGAAGGTGCCCGAACCCGCGCCGCCGCCGCACAGGTCGACCTCGTGATCCTCGATCTGAACCTGCCGCAGCTTGACGGGCTGGCCGTCCTGCGCGCCATGCGCACGATCGGCAACCAGGCCGCGGTGATGATCCTCACCGCGCGCGGCGCGGCCGAAGACCGGGTGCGCGGGCTTGACCTTGGCGCCGACGACTACATGGCCAAACCCTTCGACATCCGCGAATTCGAAGCCCGCGTCCGCTCGCTCCTGCGCCGTCAGGCGGGGCTGCGCTCGGCCACCGTGGCGCTTGGCCCGGTCACGCTCGACCTGACCACCCGCCAGTTTTCCGCCTTCGGACAAGAGCTTGACCTGCCACCCCGCGAACGCGCGCTTCTGGAACTCCTCCTGACCCGCGCCGGGCGTGTCGTCGGCAAAGAGGCGATCGTCCAGTCGCTCACGTCACTGGAGGACATGCTTTCCGACAACGCGATCGAACAATACATCTCGCGCCTGCGCCGCCGGCTTGCGCCCTTCGGGCTGTCGCTGCGCACCGTGCGCGGCATCGGCTACCTTCTTGAAAAGCCGTCCGACCCGGCATGAAACCCTATTCACTCCGCCGCCGCCTGCTTCTGTGGCTTCTCCTCGCCACCGCCCTCCTTGGTCTTGCCGCCCTCCTCGACACCTGGCGCGAGGCGCTGCGCACCGCACAAAGCGTGTCCGACCGCGTGCTTGTCGGGTCGGCCCTCGCCATCGCCGAACGGGTGACGGTCGACCAGTCCGGCGGGCTCGAGGTCGACATCCCCTTTTCCTCGCTGGAAATGCTGGCCTCGACGGCACAGGACAAGGTATTCTACCGCGTCGATGGCCCGGTCGGCAGCTTTCTGACCGGCTATCCCGATCTTGCCGTCGCCCCGGCCCCGCAGGGCGGCATCGCCTTCACCGATGGCACCTACCGCTCGGTCGGCATCCGCAGCGCCACCCTCCTGCGCGAGGTGTCGACCGGCGCCCGCTCCATCGCGTTCAGCGTCACGGTCGCCGAATCCACCCGCGCCCGCGCCGCCCTCGCCCGCGCCATCCTCGTCCGCTCCGCCCTGCGCCTCGGCCTCTTGATCCTCGGCGTGGCGGTCATCGTCTGGGTCGCCGTCACCGTCGCCCTGCGCCCGCTTGAACGTCTGGGCGAGGCCATCGCCGAACGCTCGCCCGGCGATCTGCGCCCCGTCACCGCCGACACCCCCGAAGAGGTCGAGGCGCTGGTCAACGCCATCAACTCCTTCATGGCCCGGCTTGGCACCGCGCTTGACGGTCTGCGCAACTTCACCGGCAACGCCAGCCACCAGTTGCGCACCCCGCTTGCCGTGGTGCGCACCCAGCTTGCCCTCGTCGACCGCAACGCCGCCCCCGGTCCGGTGACCGACGCCAGCGCCAAGGCCCGCACCGCCCTCGAACGGGCCGAGCGGGTGCTGGCGCAACTTCTGGTCCTGGCCAGGGTCGATGCCAGCAGCGGCGCCGCCGTCCTTGCCCCGGTCGATGTGGTGGCGGTCGCCAAGGGCGTTACCGCCGAACTGGTCCCCACCGCCTTGCAATACGACATCGACCTTGGCTTTGAAGGCACCGCAACCGCGATTGCCACGGCCGACAAGGTGCTGCTTGCGGAACTTCTGAACAACCTTGTGACCAACGCCATCACCTATGCCGGGCGCGGCGCCATCGTCACCGTGCGCGTCACCACCGCCCCCCACACCGCCGCCCCCCACACCACCGCCTCCCACACCGCCGCGCCCCACACCACCGCGCCCGTCACCATCGAGGTTGAAGACAACGGCCCCGGCCTTTCGCCTGCCCAACTGGACCACGCGCGCCAGACCCGCGCAGATGCGCCGCGCCCATTGCCGTCGCTGCACAAGGGCACCGCAACCGGCATGGGGCTGGGCCTTGCCATCGCTGCGGAAATTTCGGCACTGTTCGGCGCCACGATCAGCTTTGATCAGGGCCGCAGCGGTTCAGGCCTTCTGGTGCGGATCAGCTTTCCGCCCTGAGCCGTCACCCGATCACACTGCCCGATCACACCGCCCGATCACACTGCCCGATCACGCCGCCCGATCACACTGCCCGATCACGCCGCCCTGCGGGTGCAGCCATTGCTGCGCCCGGCAGCGCCTCGGCCTCGGGCGGCGCGGCCACCCCGTCCAGCGCTTCTGCCACCACGGCCAGAAGATCAGCCTCGGTGTAAGGCTTCAGCAACCATCCCGCCGGGTGCGCCGGGCTTGCCCGCACCACGTTCGCGTCGTCCCGGCTGCCGGTGGTAAACACCGCCGGGATGCCAAGCTCTGCCCGCAACGCCAGCGCAAGGTCGATCCCGTCTTGCGCCGAGGCGATCCGCACATCCAGCACCGCCATATCCGGGTGCTCCTTGCGTGCCAGCGCGATGCCGCTGTCATAGGTGCTTGCCATGCCAACGATGGTGTGGCCTGCATCGGCCAGTGCGTCACTTGCCACCAGGGCGATAAGGAACTCGTCCTCCACGATCAGAATGCGCGCCATGATTGATCCTGCAATGCTCCCATGGGGAAACGCGCGATCCCGCGGTCGGTTCCATCGACGTTGCGGCACCGGGCAACACGCCGCGCAGTCACTCGCCCTCCTCGCCGAAGATACCGGCCAGCGGAACGTCGATGCGCCAGCGCAATCCTTCGGGACGAAACTCCAGCGCCGCCTCGCCGCCCAGCTCATGCGCAAGCCCCCGCTCGATCAACCGCGACCCGAAGCCCTTCTGCGTCGGCAGCGTGACCGGCGGTCCGTCCCGCTCTTCCCACGACAGGCGCAGCCTGCCGCCTGCAACGTGCCAGCCAATCTCCACCCGCCCCGCATCGTTCGACAGCGCCCCGTATTTCACCGCATTCGTCGCCAGTTCGTGAAACGCCATTGCCAGCGACAGCGCCGCTTTCGGGCGCATCCTGACGCTTGGCCCCGCCAGCACAAAGCGGCCCGACCGGTCCCCGTCGATCGCAAAGGGCCGCAGCGCCTCGCGCAGCACGTCGGTCAGCTCCGCCGAGCCCCACGCCTGCCGCGTCAGCAGGTCATGCGACCGCGACAGCGCCATCACCCGCGTCTCGATCGCTTCGCGCACCCGCACCGGCACATCCTCGCCGCGCAACGCCTGCGACACGATCGACTGCACCGTGGCCAGCGTGTTCTTCACCCGGTGGTTCAACTCGCCGATCAGCATCTGCAACCGGTCGGCGTTTTCCTTTTCGGCGCGGATGTCGCGCGCCTCGATGATGGTGCCGATGGACTGCGCCTCGGCGTTGCGGATCGGGCTTGCGGTATAGGCCACCGGGTAGAAATGCCCGTCCTTGTGGACAAAGGTTTCCTCGCCCGCGGTCTGCCGGTTGTCGGGAAAGGCCCGGTCGATGGCGCAATCTTCCAGCGCGAAGCGGCTTCCGTCCGGGCGCGAATGGTGGATCACCTCATGCAAGGGGCGGCCGGTGGTCTCCTCGAACCGGTATCCCGTCAGCGCCTCGGCAGCGGCGTTCATGTAAACGCAATGTTGCCGACCATCCATCATGAAGACCGCCATCCGCGTGTTGTCCAGAACCGCGTTCAGCCGCCGTTCGCTGCGCGCCAACTCGTCCAGTGCCGCGCGCCGCGCGGTATCGTCGCGCAGCGTCAGCACGGCGCCCATGAATCGCCCGTCGTCGGTATAGACCGGACGCGCGCTGCCAATGGCCACCACATCCTTGCCATCGGGCCGCCGGATCAGCCAATGCTCGTCGATCACGGTCTCCTTGCGCACCACCGCCCGCGCCAATGGCAGCGCCTCAACCGGGTATGGCGCGCCCTCCAGCGTGAACAGGTTGTAGACCTTCGAGAATTCGGCCGGCGAAACGTCAACCGCCTTGACCCCGTGGATGCGCGCCGCCGCCTCGTTGACAAAGGTGATCCGGCCGGTGTCGTCAGTGACGATCACACCCTCGGTCAGTTGGCCCAGGATGGCCGTCCGCTCTGCCGCCAGCGCCTGTGTCCTGCGCGATGCCTCCAGCAGCGCCGCCTCGTCGCGCTTGCGACGGGTCACGTCCACGACAAACCCGAAAAACCCGTCCACCTTGCCGCCTGCCGTGATGTTCGGAATGTATTCCGCTTCGACATGCCGGTGGGCTCCGTCCCGGTAGGGGATCACCGCGTCAAACCGCACAAGCTCGCCCGCCGCCACCCGCTCCATCATCGGCCCCACCGTTCGCAGCGCCGCATCGCCCAGAACGTCACCGACGTGCTTGCCCACGATCTCGGCACGCGGCAGCCCGAACCACTCTTCATACGCCCGGTTCACGAACCGGTAGCGCCCATCCTTCCCGACATGCGAAATCAGCGCTGGCGCCGCATCGGCCACCAGTTGCAGCCGCCGCTGGTTTTCGGCCGCAACCGCCTCGGCGCGCTTCAACTCGGTCACGTCAAAGACCGCGCCGCTGAACACCCGGTTCGCATCCACCGTGCCGCGCGCCAGACACCACCGGATCGTCCCGTCCGGCAGCACCACGCGGTATTCGTCCTCGTAGCGCGTCTCTCCCGTCTGCAGCGCCGCCATCTTCGCCATCACCGCCTCGCGGTCGTCGGGATGCACGCGCTCCAGATAGTCGGCCTCGCTGCTGTCCACCCCCGGATCAAGCCCGAACAGCATCGCGATCCCTGCGTCCGAGCGGATCTTGCCGTTCGGCATCTGCCAGATGAAGGTGCCGGCCCCCGCCGTGGTCAGCAGGCTTTGCAGCCGGGTGTGCGCGATCTGCAGCGCCTCGGTCCGCTCCAGCACCCGTTCCTCCAGATGCGCCTTGGCTGCCATCAGGTCCAGCCGCGACCGCCGCTCGCGCCCGGTGGTGCGCAACCCAAGCGCCGTCAGAACGCCAAACGCCGCCAGCGCCACCAGCGCGATCAACCCGGTCACCAGCGCCCTCAGCCGCCACGGCGCCAGCACCATGTCCAACGGGCGCGACACGCTGATCCGCACCGGATACTTGCCAAGGTCGCGCACCACCTGCAACTGCCGCCCCGCCTCGGCCGCCACCGCGGCCACCGCGTCCAGCGTGGCCCGGCCGGGCTCGGTCTGCGGCCACTCGGCCAGCCGCACGCCATCCAGCCGCGACAGGACCATCCGCGCACCCTCGCCAGGCCCTGCCTGCGCATAAAGGCCCGAGAAATACGCGCTGCGCACCCCTGCCGCCACGACACCCTCGAACGTGCCGTCCTCGGCATAGAGGCCGCGGCTCAGGGTAAAGCGCTGCTCGCCGCTGCGCGCCCCCGTTGCCAGAGGGCCAGTGTAAAGCCCGGCCATGCCGTTCCGATGCGCCTGAAAATATTCGCGGTCCGCGTAGGACGCGGTCAATGTCGGCGGGTGGCCCCAGCTTTCCACCAGCGTCACTCCCGCCTCGTCCAGCACCCAGATCGAGGTGATCTGGTCACTGTCGCCGCGCAGCCGCGCGATCTGGCGAAACAGCGCCTCAAGCGCTGCCGGATCGTCGCGGTCCACGCCCTCGGCCACGGCGACGCTGCCCTGCAACACCGCTTCGCCCGCCTCGAAGACACGCCCGGCATGCTGCTCCAGCAACAGCGCCGTCGCTTGCAATTGCCGCTCGGCAAGGTCGATCGTCGCATCGCGGTCGCGGTAGATCCCCACCCCCCACGCCGACACCGTCGCCACCGAAAAAAGCGCCAGCGCTGACCACCAGAATTTCCGCTGCATCAGCGCGACCGACAGCCTGCCGCAACGGCCAGTCGCACCATCGCCGCCACAGCCCCGCACCGGCCATCTGCCCGCATCCGCATTCCCCTTCGCATCGCGTCCGGTCCCGCGCCCGACGCCCCGCCAAAACTTCCGGCCAAGGCTCCCCGCCGGTCGGCAGACCGCACGCCACCCCATCGCGAACGCAGATTGCCGCGATTGGTTCCCGTCGCCTGTCATCCAGCCTTGATCCCGCCGTCGTCGCGGCGTCACACAAATCCGCTATTCCGGCGCTGTCAGATGAAACCCGCCACCCCCGCCGATTGCCCTGATCATCCCTAAAACCCGCGAGGCCATGATGCTGACCGACACGCTGTCCTTCGATCAGGCACCGATCTCGCCCGATGTGACGTTCACCTACGCCCACCCCGGCCAATCCCCGCTTCGCCGCGCACTGATCCGCACGCTGGAACTGGCCAGTGGCCAGCCGCACCTGCGCCGCCTCTACCTTGACTGGGCGCTTTGCGACAAACGCCCCGGCGAGGCGGTGTTCGCCGCGGCCCTGCGCAAACTTGCGATCACGCCCCGGATCACCTCGCGCACCCCGCTTGACCGGCTGCCACAGCACGGCGGCCTCCTGATCGTGGCAAACCATCCGTTCGGCGTGGTCGACGGCCTTTGCCTTGGCCACCTCGGCCTGCATCTGCGCGGCAATGTCCGCATCCTGACCAACAGCCTCCTCTGCCGCGTCCCCGAAGTGGACCCCTACCTGATGCCCGTCGATTTCTCCGGCACGGCGCAAGCCCGCCGCCTGACAGCCGAAACCCGGCGCCAGGCCTCGGCACTGCTTGCGGCGGGCAAGGTCGTGGCGATCTTTCCCGCCGGCGGCGTCGCCACGGCCAACAAACCCATCGCCGGCCGCGCCGTTGATGCGGCATGGCATCCCTTCGTCGGGCGGCTGGCCACGATCCCCGGCGTCACCACCCTGCCCGTCCACTTTGCCGGACAGAACTCGCGGCTGTTCCAGATTGCCAGCCACACCAGCTATGCCTTGCGGGTGGCGCTCATCTTCCACGAAACCCGCCGCCGGATCGCACAGCCCGTGCAGATCACCGTCGGCTCGCCGATCCCCGCCCTTGCCCTGCGCCATCTGGACCGCGACGGCGTTGCCGCCGCCCTGCGCCGCCACTGCATGGCACTGGCCAGCCCGTCGCTTCCCGACCCCGAGGAAGCCTACATCTGGCCGCGCCACATCCGCGCCTGACGTTACAGAACTTTCACACCGCTTTCGGCGCAGTGTCACACGCCGCCCCTAGACACAGGCTCAGCGACCACAAGAGGTGACCGATGCTCGAAGTCAGAGGCGTTACGCGGATGTTTGGCGCAAAGGCTGCCGTCGACCGGGTCAGCTTCACCGTCGACCGCCCGGCCTTTGTCGGCATCATCGGTCGCTCCGGCGCTGGCAAATCCACCTTCCTGCGCCTGATGAACCGCCTGATAGACGCCTCCGCAGGCGAAATCCTCGTCAACGGCCAAAACGTGCTGGCCCTGAAAAACGGCGACGCCCGCGCCTGGCAAAGCCAATGCGCGATGATCTTCCAGCAGTTCAACCTGGTGCCCCGGATGGACGTGGCCTCCAACGTCCTGCACGGCATCCTGAACCGCCGCTCCACCTTGCAAACCATGTTCAACCTCTGGCCGCAGGCCGACATCCTGCGCGCCCTCGACATCCTCGACCGCCTCGGTATCGCCGAACAGGCCCCGAAACGCGCCGAGGCGCTGTCCGGTGGCCAGCAGCAGCGCGTCGCCATTGCCCGCGCGCTGATGCAAGACCCCAAGATCATCCTTGCCGATGAACCGATCGCCTCACTCGACCCGATGAACGCGCAGGTGGTGATGGACACGCTGCGCCGCATCAACCTCGAAGACGGACGCATGGTCATCGCCAATCTCCACACCCTCGACACCGCGCGCCGCTACTGCGACCGCGTGATCGGAATGCGCGATGGCCGCATCGTGTTCGACGGCACGCCAGACCAGCTATCCACCGGCGTCGCCCGCGACATCTACGGCGCCGACGACACGTTCAACGAGGCCGCGACCTCGACCTCCATCCCCACCGACACCGCAGCCGACCGGTCCTACGCCGACCTCATGCTGTCGTGACCACCGAACGTCCAACCCACGGAGAACCCATGAAAAAGCTGCTCACCGCCACCGCCCTGACCGCGATCCTCGCCACCAGCGCCACCGCCCAGGACATCACCGAATTCAACATCGGCATCCTCGGCGGCGAAAACGCGCAGGACCGCCTGACCTCGAGCGAATGTTTCCGCGCCAAGGTCGAAGCCGCCCTCGGCGTGCCGGTCAAGGTGTTCACCCCCGCCGATTATGACGGCGTGATCCAGGGCCTTCTCGGCGGCACCCTCGACTATGCGTGGCTCGGCGCCTCGGCCTATGCCAAGACCCAGTTGACCGATCCCGAAGCGGTCGAAGTCAAGCTGACCAAGCAGAACGTCGATGGCTCCACCGGCTACTACTCGATCGGCTTCACCCGCAAGGACACCGGCATCACCTCGATGGACGATGCCAAGGGCAAGACCTTTGCCTTCGCCGACCCGAACTCCACCTCCGGCTACCTCGTCCCCGGTGCCGAGCTTTCGGCCAAATACGGCACCCTCGACGCCTACTTCTCCGAAGTGAAGATGTCCGGCGGCCATGAACAGACCATCGTCGGCGTCGCCAACGGTGATTTCGACGCCGGCGTGTCCTGGGCCGACGGCCTTGGCAACTGGGAAGACGGCTATACCAATGGCGCCTTCCGCAAGGCCGCCGACGCGGGCCTCGTCGACATGTCGAACCTGGTGGAAATCTGGCGCTCCACGCTGATCCCCGAAGGCCCGATGGTGGTGCGCAAGGCGCTGCCGCAGGACGTCAAGGACAAGGTCACCGCGCTGACCGCCGACCTGTGGGAAACCGATCCGGAGTGTGCCTACAACCTCGCCGGCGGCGAAGCCAAGGATTTCGTCCCGGTCGAACCGGCCGCCTACGACGGTATTCTCGCCGCCCGCAAGATGCAGGAAGGCATGTAACCTTTTTCATGACGACCGGCCGGGTCTTGCAAAAGACCCGGCCTTTTCTTTGGGGGAACCATGGTCGACATCGCCTTCGGGCCAACGCCGGGCACACGCCCCGACACCAGCAACACCCGCGAAGCCTACCTCGAGATGGTCCGCCGCAAGCGCATGTATGGCGGGATCCTTCTCGTGATCTTCGTGGCGCTGATGGCCTCGGGCTGGATGCTGGCCGACACCCGCAACGCCGGCGGCTTCTGGAACGGCCTGCCGCAGACCCTCGACTTCCCCTCCGAAGTGCTGACCGAAGCCTGGACCGACCGCGCCCACCTGCCCGCACTGATCTGGGACCACGTTCCCGCCCTGATCGAAACCCTGAACATCGCCGCCGTCGCCACCCTCCTCGGCGCACTTGCCGCCATGACACTGTCCCTACTCGCCACCCGTGGTCTCGCCCGCTGGCCCCGCCTGATCCCGCTGTTCCGCCGCACGATGGATGCCCTGCGCGCCATCCCCGAGATCGTCATCGCGTTGGTGCTGATCTACATCCTCGGTGGCGGCCCGGTCCCCGCCGTCATCGCCATCGCGCTGCACACCGGCGGCGCCCTCGGCAAGCTTTTCTCCGAAGCGGCCGAAAACGCCGACCTCAAGCCCGTCGAAGGTCTCGCCTCGGTCGGCGCCACCTGGTCGCAGCGCATGTGGCTTGGCGTGATCCCGCAAGTCGCGCCGAACTGGCTCAGCTATGCCCTCCTGCGGTTTGAAATCAACGTCCGCGCCAGCGCCATCCTCGGCTTCGTCGGCGAAGGCGGCATCGGCCACGACCTGAAACTGGCGATGCAATGGGGTCAGGGCCGCTATGACGAGGTCGTGGCGATCTTCCTCCTCCTCTTCGCCGCCATCGTCGTCATCGACCGCATTTCCGACCACTACCGCACCAAGCTGGTGAAGGGAACCTGAGCCATGACGATGACGATGACCGCGCCATCACTGGCCGACAGCATCACCCGCCGCTTCGCCGCCAAACGCCGCATGGCCTTCGCCGTGCCCGCCGTGATCCTCGCCTACCTCCTCTATGCCGCGATCAGCTTCGATCTTGCCGGCCTCGCCCAGCGCGCCCGCCTCGACAACGCGGCAATCCTGCTGTCCGACTTCTGGTCGCACAAGACCCACGTCACCCGTGACAACCGCTCCGGCAAGCTGACCGTCGCGATCGAGGGCGAGGCCAAGGGCACCTACCCCGAAGGCATGCTGCCCGACTGGGTCACCATCACCGGCCCCGTCACCACGATCGACCTCGGCACCGGCCACAGCGTCACCTACGACGACGCCGGCGCCCGCATGGTCGTGCCCGGCTACGGCACCATCGACATCCGCCCCGTCGGCGGCAAACCCGTCCTGACCGCGCCCCAGCCGATCCCCGACTGGATTTCGGTCGCGGAAAACAAGATCAGCGTCACCACCGATGCCGGCCGGTTCAACTATTCCCGCTCCAAGGTCGAAACCTTCAAGTATGAACCGGGGTGGGAACTGTGGTTCTTCACCCTCGACAGCCCGTTCCGCGGCAAATCCTTCGGCCAGCTCGCAGCCCTCGCCACCACCGCCGACCGGATCGACCCCGCCCGCTCCAACCTCGGCTACATGGCGTCCGAATTCTGGACCAACAAGATGTGGCGCCACGGCGACGTCGCCTGGGCGATTTTCGAAACCATCCTGATGGCCTTCCTCGGCACCATGACGGCGGCGCTGGTCGCCCTGCCTCTGGGCTTTCTCGCCGCGCGCAACTTCATGCCGCTCGGCCCCCTGCGCTTTGCCGCCCGCCGCGTGTTTGATTTCATCCGCGGCGTCGACGGGTTGATCTGGACCATCATCCTCAGCCGCGCCTTCGGCCCCGGCCCGATGACCGGCGCCATCGCCATCGCGATCACCGATGCCGGAACCTTCGGCAAGACCTTCTCCGAGGCGCTGGAAAACATCGACGAAAAACAGGTCGAGGGCATCCGCTCCACCGGTGCCAACGCCACCTTGCGCGCCCGCTTCGGGGTCATCCCGCAGATCACTCCGATCCTCATCTCCCAGGTGCTCTACACCCTCGAATCCAACACCCGCAGCGCCACCGTGATCGGTGCCATCGTCGGCGGCGGCATCGGCCTGCTTCTGACGCAAGCGATCATCACGCAGAAGGATTGGGAAGAGGTCGCCTATTACATGGTCCTCATCGTGCTCATGGTCATGGCGATGGACAGCCTCTCCGGCTGGCTGCGCCGCAAACTGATCAAAGGCCCCTGACGATGCGTGCCGGCCCCGTTGCGCCACCAGCGGCGGGCGACGCGCCGCCTGCCCGCGCCCAGCGCCAACCGCCTCCAGCGGGTCAGGACACCACGGGCCGATCCAACCCGGACCGGATCACCTCGGCCCGGTCTGGCCTGGGCCAGTCCCGCTTGCCGCAGTCCACCTTCGGCCAGTCCAACTTCGGCCAGTCCACCTTCGGCCAGTCCAACTTCGGCCAGTCCAACTCGGGCCAGTCCAACTTCGGCCAGTCCAACTCGGGCCAGTCCAACTCGGGCCAGTCCAACTCGGGCCAGTCCAACTAGGGCCAGTCCAACT
>NZ_JAXMMF010000063.1:0-17558 GCF_034366665.1 Tabrizicola sp.
CCCCTGATCGAGGCGCTGACCGAACGGCAATGGGGCGACAACTCCCCCCCGCGCGAAGTGGCGGTGAAGCACGTCGCCCTTTTCGCCACCCCCGCCACCGTCGCCAGCCGCGCCTTCCAGCGCGAGCTTGCCTTCCGCGCCATCGGCGTCGATGTCGAGGCGCAGCCCTGCGGCGGCCTCGTCGATGCCATCGAACAGGGTGACGAGATCCTGGCCGAAGCGCTGGTCCGCAGCCATGTCGAGGCCCTGAAGCGCCGGATGCCGACGCCCGAGGCCGCGATCCTGGGCTGCACGCATTATCCCTTGATGGAGAAGGTCTTCGCCGATGCATTGGGGCAGGGGGTCAAGGTCTATTCCCAGGCCAACCTGGTGGCCGAAAGCCTGGCCGACTACCTGCAACGTCGCCCGCAGTTCCTGGGGTCGGGCACACAGTCCAGGTTCCTGACCACCGGCGATCCGGCCTATGTGTCGAACAAGGCGACCCAGTTCCTGCGCCGCAAGATCACGTTCGAGGCGGTCTGATGCTGCCTCTCGCGGACTACCGCGCGGCGCGACGTGCGGCTCTGACAGCCCCGGACGGCTGGCTGAACCTGGTCGCCCGGATCGAGCTTGCCCCCGGCTGCCACCTGGTCGGCGCGGCGCAAGAGGTGGGGCTTCCCTCTGGTCCCGACCTTCTGGGCACGCTGGAGCTGACCGAAACGGGCGCAACCTTCTCCCGCCCGGGACAGGCCGCGGAACCGTTCCAGCCGGTCCCTGACGCATTCCCGCAGCTACGTGTCGATCCCTTCCTCCTGGAAATCCACACTGTCGACGGCATCCCGGCCCTGCGGGTTCGCGACCTGACGATGACCCCTTTGGTCAACTTGCGCTTCTTTCCCGAGGCCTCGGACTGGATTGTCCGGGCAAAGTGGGAAAGCTTTGCCCCGCAAGCTTCAGAAGTTGCAATGAAAGACGGCTCCACCGCCGCCGTCACCCTGACGCACCGCGCAACGTTCCAGCACCTGGGCCAGACCGTCACCCTCACGCCGACGCACTGGAAATCCGGCAAGCCGATGTTCGTCTTCCGCGATGCCACGGCGGGCGAGACCTATCCGGCCTGCCGCTTCCTCTTCGGCGAGGACCCGACCGAGACCGAGATCACGCTGGACTTCAACCGCGCCATCTCGCCGCCCTGCGCCTTCACCGATTTCGCCATCTGCCCGCTGCCGCCGCCCGGCAATATCCTGCCGTTTCGCATCGAGGCGGGTGAGCTGGCCCCCTGACGCAACCTTGCGCTGGGCTTTGGCGTAGGGTGGGCGATATCGCCCACCCTACGATCCCCGCATCGCCCCATACGCATAGCGGTAAGCCAGGGCCACTCCCCCTGCGCCGCCGACGACATTGCCCAGCGACACCCACAGCAGGTTTCCCAAGACCCCCGCCAAGGTCGCCTCTGATCCGGCCCAAAGCCCGGCCGGAAACAGGAACATGTTGGCCACCGAATGTTCCAGCCCCAGGGTGACGAAGGCCGTCACCGGCCAGAGCACGGCCAGAATCCTGTCTGTCGCCGTCCGCGCCGCGAAGCTGAGCCAGACCGCAAGGCAGACCAGAGCATTGCACAGGGCACCCCGGACAAAGGCCTCGACCGGGGGCAGGGCGGCCTTGGCCGATGCGGCCTTTGCGGCCACAGCGCCCATCGGCCCGTCCAGCAGACCCGACATTCCGAAGGCCAGCGCCAGCCCGACCGCGCCCACCAGATTGCCCAGCCAGACGATCCCCCAGTTCCGCAAAAGCGCGCCAAGGGTGATCCGGCGGTCCACCGCCGCCATCACCATCAGCGCGTTGCCGGTGAACAACTCGGCCCCGCCGACAACCACCAGGATCAGCCCCAGCGCAAAGACCATGCCTCCCAGAACGCGCTGCGGACCGAAGCCCGGGTCCGCGCCCGCCATCGCCATGCACCAGAAAGCCGAGCCAAAGCCGATGAAAGCCCCCGCCAGCAGGGCCAGCGTTGCCAGCCGGTGCAGCGGCAGGGCGGCCTTGGCGACGCCCGCCGTCTCGATCAGCGCGGCGATTTCGGCGGGCTTGTAGGCGTCATGGTCGCTTGGCATGCTGGCCTCCCTTGCGGCCCCCAGAATAGCCCTTTGCGCCCCCCGGCAAAGCGAAAAGGCACGCCCCGCGGCGTGCCTTTCCAAGCCTTTCCAAGTTCTTGACGTCCGCGATCAAGCCCTTGATAGGTCAGGACTATCGCAGATTTTCCACCGTGGACACTCAGTCCTTGGCGCGCTCGACATAGCTGTCGTCGTCGGTGTTGATCACGATCCGCACGCCCGGCCCGATATGGGGGGGGACCATGACCCGCAGCCCGTTCTGGACCGTGGCAGGCTTGTAGGAGGACGAGGCGGTCTGCCCTTTGGTGACCGGTTCGGTCTCCAGGATCTCGACGGTGATCTTCTGCGGGACTTCCATCGCGATCGGAACCCCGTCGAAGGTCTTCACATAGCAGCGCATGCCTTCCTGCAGGTAGACCTTGTTGGCCCCCAGCACGTCCTCGGTCACGACGACCTGATCGTAGCTGATCGGGTCCATGAAGTGGAACCCTTCGCCGTCCTCATAAAGGAAGTCATACTCCCGCTCGTCGACGGTGGCCTTCTCGACCATCTCGGTCGTCCGCCAGCGTTCGCTGACCTTGGTGCCGTCCGAAATCCGGCGCATGTCGACGCTGGTGGTGGGCGTGCCCTTGCCGGGGTGGAAGTTCGAAGCGGTCAGCACGACGTAGAGCCGACCCTCCATTTCGACAACGTTGCCCTTGCGGAGCGAGGAGGC
Organism: Tabrizicola sp.; assembly: GCF_034366665.1. Lineage (GTDB taxonomy): Bacteria > Pseudomonadota > Alphaproteobacteria > Rhodobacterales > Rhodobacteraceae > Tabrizicola. The sequence goes on from NZ_JAXMMF010000063.1 coordinate 2,806, forward strand.
GATGACTTTCAAAGGTCGGGTCCTTGTTATATCGGGAACCGGTCCCAGGACCGGCATCTGCCCGCGCCCGTAACCCATCCCGACTGGAATTTCCAGATGAATCCCGCTTCGCCCCCGTCCAGCCCGTGGTGGGCCGTCCACCGCCACGCCGACCGCCGTCCGATCCTTCTGACCCGCAACCGCATCCAGGCGGCGATCCGCGGCTGGTTGGCGGCGGAGGGCTTCACCGAAGTGGACCCCGCCGCGTTGGCGATCAGCCCGGGGAACGAGGCGCACCTGCACGGCTTTGCCACCCAGGCGATCGGGAACGATGGGGTGCCTCGTCAGATGTACCTTCATACCTCGCCCGAATTCGCGATGAAAAAGTTGCTGGCGGCGGGGGAGACCCGGATCCACGCCTTCGCCCATGTCTGGCGGAACCGCGAACGGGGGGCTTTGCACAGCCCCGAGTTCACGATGCTGGAATGGTACCGGGTGGGCGAGGGGTACGAGGTCCTGATGGCCGACACGATGGCCTTCCTGCGGCTGGCCGCGCAGGGGGCGGGGGCCTCGGTGTTGCGGTTCCGGGAGCGGGTCTGTGATCCGTTCCAGGACCCCGAGCGCCTTTCGGTGGCAGAGGCTTTCGCGGTGCATGCCGGGGTGGACCTGATGCGGTCGATCCGGGCGGATGGCTCGACGGACGCCGAAACCTTGGCGGAGGAGCTGGACCGGATCGGGGTGCGGCGGGCCTTGGACGACACCTGGTCGGACATGCTGAGCCGGGTCTTGTCCGAGAAGGTCGAGCCGAAGCTGGGGGACGGGCGGGTGACGATCCTTGACCGCTATCCCTCTGCCGAGGCGGCCCTTGCCCGGAAGGTGCCGGGGGATGCTCGGGTGGCGGAGCGGTTCGAGGTCTATGCGTGCGGGGTGGAGCTGGCGAACGGATTTGGCGAGCTGACCGACGCGGTCGAGCAGCGGCGGCGGTTCGAGGCGGAGATGGTCGAGAAGGCCCGGGTCTATGGCGAGAGCTATCCTCTGGACGAGGACTTCCTGGCGGCGCTGGGGGGGATGCCCCCGGCGGCCGGTATAGCGATGGGGTTCGACCGGGTGGTGATGCTGGCGACGGGGGCGCCGCGGATCGACGATGTGATGTGGGCCCCGGTCCCCTGACCCGCGCTGGCTGGGCGGTTTTCGAATGGAGCGCTGACGCGCGAGCCTTTTGTCTCGTCGTCGGGCGCGCCTCCTCCTCGGGCGTCGGGGGCGCTTCGCCCCCCGAACCCCCAGAGGATATTTCTGCCAGTCTGAAAGGATGATCCCGGTTCGGGTGTCGATGCCTTCGGCGGGGATAACTGGACAAAGATGAAAGGCTTTCGGCCGGAATTGTGCCGGTGACCTTCGGCGGTCTTGCATTGAGGGCGCGGGGGGCGCAAAGAGGGCGCGTTTCGTTCGCAGGAGCCGTATCATGAGCCATCGCATCGCCATTCTTGGGGCCTCGGGCTATACGGGGGCGGAGTTGGTCCGTCTGATCGCGACGCATCCCTCGATGCGGATTGTCGCGCTGTCGGCGGACCGCAAGGCGGGCATGGCGATGGCGGAGGTGTTTCCCTTCCTGCGTCATCTGGACCTGCCGGTGCTGCAGAAGATCGACGAGATCGATTTTTCCAATGTTGACCTGTGTTTCTGCGCGCTTCCTCATGCGACCACGCAGGAGGTGGTCGCCAAGCTGCCGCGGGACCTGAAGATCGTCGATCTGTCGGCGGACTTCCGGCTGCGCGATCCGGCCGAATACGAGAAGTGGTATGGGCAACCCCACGCCGCGCAGGACCTGCAGAAGGAGGCGGTCTACGGGCTGACCGAGTTCTACCGGGATGAGATCAAGGGCGCGCGGCTGGTGGCAGGCACGGGGTGCAACGCGGCGACGGGGCAGTTCGCGCTGCGGCCCCTGATCGCGGCGGGCTGCATTGATCTGGACGATATCCTGATCGACCTGAAGGCCGGGGTCTCGGGCGCCGGGCGGTCGTTGAAGGAGAATCTTCTTCACGCGGAATTGTCCGGGGGCACGCATGCCTATTCGGCGGGCGGCAAGCACCGGCACCTGGGCGAGTTCGACCAGGAATTTTCCAAGGTCGCCGGGCGGCCCGTGCAGGTGCAGTTCACGCCGCATCTTCTGCCGATGAACCGGGGTATCCTGGCGACGGTCTATGTGAAGGGCGACGCGAAAGTCGTGCATCAAGTGCTGGAAAAGGCTTATGAAAACGAGCCATTCCTGAAGGTTCTGCCCTTTGGGGCGCTGCCGTCGACCCGCGATATCGCCGGATCGAACTTCTGCCATCTGGGCGTGATAGGAGACCGCAGGCCGGGTCTTGCCGTGGTGGTGGCGGTCCTGGACAACCTGACCAAGGGGTCATCGGGGCAGGCGATCCAGAACGCCAACCTGATGCTGGGCCTGCCCGAGACGGAAGGTCTGATGCTGGCACCGGTCTTTCCTTAAGGACCAGTCTTTCGGCAAGGACTTGACGCGGGTCAAGGCGTACCCAGCTATGGCGCGGGTAGAAGACGCCCAGTGGAAGGGGTGCGTGGGATGAATGGCAAGGAATTCCGGGGGCTGAAGGGCCTGAAGAAGCAGCGGCGCATCCAGGTGATCGCGCTGGCCGCCGTGGCTCTGATGGGGGCCACCGGGCTGGTCGGCTATGCGATGCGCGACGGGATCAACTTCTTCCGCAGCCCCAGCCAGGTGATGTCCGAGCCACCCTCCGAGGGCGAGACGTTCCGCATCGGCGGGCTGGTGGTCGAAGGGTCGATCGTTCGGGGCGAGGGGACCGAAGTGTCCTTTGCCGTGACCGATACCAACATGTCGGTTCCGGTGCGCTACAACGGCATCCTGCCTGACCTTTTCTCCGAAGGGCAGGGGATGGTGGCCCTGGGCAAGATGGAGGGTGACACCTTCATCGCGACCGAGGTCCTGGCCAAGCATGACGAGACCTACATGCCGCAGGAAGTTGTCGATGCGCTGAAAGAGCAGGGCGTCTACGTCGATCCGAACGCCAAGCCGGAAAGCTGACCGCGCGCTGTGGTCGCGCCGCGTTAACGCAGCTTTGCGAGGTTGCCCCCGTTGCACAGGGGGTGGCCGATGCCGGATGTCCGTCAGATTGCCGAGGAAATCGTGGCCCGAGAGGGTGGGTTCGTCAACGACCCGGATGATCCGGGTGGGGCGACCAATCACGGGGTGACGATCCATACCATGCGTCGCCTCGGGATCGACGTGAACCGCGACACGCGGATCGACGTGGCTGACGTCCGGGCGCTGACCCGCAAGCAGGCCGTGGAAATCTATCTCAAGCACTACTACGAGGGGCCGGGCATCGCGGCCTTGCCCGACGCGCTGCAGGCATCCGTCTTCGACATGTATGTCAACGCGGGCGGGAATGCGGTGAAGATCCTGCAGCGGCTTCTGACCGACATGGGCTTTCCCTGCGACCCGGACGGGGCCATCGGCCCGCAGACGATAAGGGCGGCGCAGATGGCCTATGAGGCCGCGCCCTCGCACCTGCCGGACGCCTACGGGATCGCCCGGCGCAACTACTACTATGCGATTGCCGACAAGCGCCCGGCGAGCCGCAAGTTCGCGCGGCGCAAGGATGGCGGCAAGGGCGGCTGGATCGTGCGGGCCGAGGAGTTCATCTCTCCGAAGTATCATCTGACCGAGGCGCAGCACCGGGCGCGGGTGGCGGCGTGGGGGTAAGGGGATGGGGGGAATGATCGGCAAGCTGATCGGGACTCCGGCGGCGGTGTCTGCGCTGGGGGAAGCGGCGCAGGGGGTGGCAGAGATCTTCGTGCCCAGTGCCACCAAGCGGATGGAACTGTCGGCCGAGGCGCAGATGGCGGCCTTGCGGCAGTTGGGCGAGGAGTACCAGCATCCCGCGCTTAGCTGGTTCGACCGGATGGTGAACGGGCTGAACCGGCTGCCGCGCCCCTGTCTGGCCTTCGGGACGCTGGGACTGTTCACCTATGCGATGGTGGACCCCGTGGCGTTTGCGCAGCGGATGGTGGGGCTGAACGCAGTGCCCGAGCCCTTGTGGTGGCTGTTGGGCGCCATCGTCGCCTTCTACTTCGGCGCGCGCGAGACGCATTACTTCCGCAACCGGGCGGTGGTGTCTCCGTTTGCGGCGGGGGGGGCGGTGCCCGAGGAGAATGCGGCGCTGGAGGAATGGCGGCGGGGGTGAACCCCGCGCCGATCCTTGACCTCTGATCGGGGCTCTGGCATGGCCTTGGGCATCAGAGGATGTGATCAAATGAACCTGTTCGCCGATATCCGTGAGCTTGTGGTGGCCGAATTGCAGGGGCTCATGGCTTCGGGCGTGCTGCCCCAGGGGCTGGACCTTGCTGCCGTTGCGGTCGAGCCGCCGCGCGACCAGGGGCATGGCGAGATGGCGACCAACGCGGCGATGGTGCTGGCGAAGCCGGCAGGGATGCAGCCTCGGGCGATTGCGGATGCTCTGGCGGCGCGGCTGATGGCGGACCCGCGCGTGGCGGGGGCGGATGTGGCGGGGCCTGGGTTCCTGAACCTGCGGCTGGAGCCTGCGGCCTGGCAGGGGCTGGTGCGCGAGGTGCTGGTGCAGGGGACGGGCTATGGCCGGTCGTCGCTGGGCCAGGGGCGCAAGGTCAACGTCGAATTCGTCAGCGCCAACCCGACGGGGCCGATGCATGTGGCCCATGCGCGGGGTGCCGTGGTGGGCGATGCGCTGGCAGCGCTGCTGGCCTACGCCGGTTTTGCGGTCACGCGGGAATACTACATCAACGACGGCGGCGGGCAGGTCGATGTGCTGGCCCGCAGTGCCTATGAGCGTTACCGCGAGGCGCATGGGCTGTCGCCCGAGATCGCCGAGGGGCTGTATCCTGGTGACTACCTGATCCCGGTCGGGCAGGCGCTGAAAGACAAGTATGGCGACAGCCTGCTGGACCAGCCGGAAAGTGTCTGGCTGGCGGATGTGCGGGTCTTCTCGACCGACATGATGATGGAGATGATCCGCGAGGATCTGGCGGGGCTGGGCGTCAAGATGGACGTCTATTCGTCGGAAAAGGCGCTGTATGGCACGGGGCAGATCGAGGCGGCGATCGAGCGGCTGAAGAAGCTGGACCTGATCTACCAGGGGACGCTGGAACCCCCGAAAGGCAAGGCCCCCGAGGATTGGGAAGCGCGCGAGCAGACCCTGTTCCGGTCAACCGCGTTCGGCGACGACCAGGACCGGCCGGTGCAGAAGTCGGATGGATCCTGGACCTATTTCGCCCCCGACATTGCCTACCACTACAACAAGGTGCAGCGCGGGTTCGACGCGCTGATCAACATCTTTGGCGCGGACCATTCGGGCTATGTGAAACGCCTGAAGGCCGTGGTCAGTGCGCTTTCGGAAAACCGCGTGACGCTGGACATCAAGCTGATCCAGCTGGTCAAGCTGTTGAAGGGTGGGCAGATCGTCAAGATGTCCAAGCGCGCCGGGACCTTCGTCACCCTGCGCGACCTGATCGAGGAGGTCGGGCCGGACGTTGTCCGCTTCGTCATGCTGACACGCAAGAACGACGTCGCATTGGACTTCGACTTTGACAAGGTGACCGAGCAGTCGAAGGACAACCCGGTCTTTTACGTGCAATACGCCAATGCCCGGATCAACAGCATCCTGCGCAAAGCCCGCGACGCCGGCCTGGACGTGAGCGATGCCTCGCTTTCCGCAGCGCACCTTGCCCACCTGGGCCATGAAGCGGAACTGGAAGTGATCCGCAAGCTGGGCGAATGGCCGCGGCTGGTTGAAATCGCCGCCAAGGGGCATGAGCCGCACCGGGTGGCCTTCTACCTTTACGAACTCGCCTCGGACTTCCACGGGTTGTGGAACAAGGGCAATGATGACGACAGCTTGCGGTTCATCCAGGGGGATACCGCAATTTCTGCGGCGAAAATCGCCCTTGTCCGGGCCGTGGGCGTTGTCATTTGCGCTGGCCTTGGTATCCTTGGCGTGACTCCTGTCGAGGAAATGCGCTGACCAACCGCGCCCCGCTGGAGACGAGGCGTATTGCAGGGGTGGATCAACCGCCTCGCAGGCAGGGGCAGCAGATGGCGGACGCGGATTATGACTTCGGCGGCGGCTACTCTCATCGGGAGGAGCCTTTGCGGCAGGGTGCAAGGCCAGCCCTCGATGCCCGCAAGGTGCAACGCAGCGTCAATATCGCCGGGGCGGTCACCTCGCTGGGCCTGGTCGTGGGCCTGGGTGTCTGGGGGTATCAGCTGGCGGTGCGCGACGTGCGCGGCGTGCCGGTGATCCAGGCGATGGACGGCCCGATGCGCATCGCGCCGGCGGACCCGGGCGGCGAGATTGCCGATCACCAGGGGCTTGCCGTCAATGCCGTGGCCGCGGTCGGGATTGCGGCACCTCCGCCGGAAAAGCTGGTGCTGGCGCCGCGCCCGGTCGAACTTGCCCCCGAAGACACAGCCGGTCTGGGTGCGACGCCGATGCCTGGGTTGGAGGAAGCTTCGGCCCCCGTATCCGCGCTGACGGCGAATGCCGATCTGGCGCTGGCGGCGGCGCCTCCCACGGAGAGTGCCACACCGACCGAAGTTGCCGTCGATGCCGCCCTGGCCGAGGCGCTGGGCGAGATCCCGGTGGAAGATCCTGTGGCCGACACGGTCGCGCTGGAGCTTCCGTCCGAACCCGCGCCCGAGGGCGCGATCACCGTCTCGATCCGTCCGAAGGCGCGTCCCGGTGCGCGGTCTGCCGCGGTTCCTGTGGCCGAGGCCGCCCAGACCTTGCCCGCGCCCACTGAGGTGGACCCCGCGACGCTGACCCCGGGCACCCGGCTGGTGCAGTTCGGCACCTTCGACACCGCCGAGGAAGCGCGGGCGGAATGGTCCCGGCTGCAGGGCCGCTTTGGCGAGCTGATGGCGGCAAAGGCGATGGTGGTGCAGCCCGCGGAAAGCGGAGGGCGCACGTTCTATCGCCTTCGCGCGCATGGGTTCGAGGGCGAGGATGACGCGCGCCGGTTCTGTTCCGCCTTCGTGACGGAAGATGCGGTCTGCATCCCGGTGCCACACAAATGACCGCGGGCCTTGGCGCTGCGATCTTCGGCTGCGCCGGGCCGAAGCTTTTGCCTGACGAACGCGCCTTTTACCGGGATGCCGATCCGTTCGGCTTCATCCTTTTCGCCCGCAACGTCGAGGACCCCGACCAGCTGCGTCGCCTGACCGCTGACCTGCGCGAGGCCGTGGGCTGGCAGGCCCCGATCCTGGTGGACCAGGAAGGGGGCCGGGTGCAACGCCTGCGCAGCCCCCATTGGCGGGACTGGACGCCTCCGCTGGACACGGTGGATGGGGCAGGGTCGGTCGAGGCGGCGGAACGGATCATGCGGCTGCGGGCCAGCGTGATTGCCGCCGAACTGGCCGATGTGGGAATCGACGCCGACTGCATTCCGACGCTGGACGTGGTGCGGCCCGAGACGCATCCGTTCCTGATGAACCGCTGCTACGGCCGCGACCCGGACACGGTGGCGCGGATCGGGCGGGCGGTGGCCGAGGGGCTGATGGCGGGTGGGGTCCTGCCAGTGATGAAGCATATGCCAGGGCATGGGCTGTCCCACGTCGACACGCACCACGACCTGCCGACGGTGGATGTGTCACACGAAGAGCTGACGGCGGTCGATTTCGCGCCGTTCCGGGCGCTGGCCGACCTGCCGATGGCGATGACCGCGCATCTGGTCTTTGCGGCCCTGGATGGCGAGCGGCCTGCCACGCAATCGCCCACGATGATCCGGGTGATCCGCGAAGAGATCGGGTTTCAGGGCCTTCTGATGTCGGACGACCTGAACATGCAGGCCTTGTCCGGGACTTTGGCCGAACGCACGGCGCTGACCATCGCGGCGGGGGTGGACGTGGCGCTGCATTGCAAGGGTGACATGGCCGAGATGGTCGCCGTTGCAGGCGCGGCGGGGGTCATGGGACCTGCGGCGCGGGCGCGGGCCGAGGCGGCGGTCGCAGCGCGGCGTCCGGCGACGGTCGATGTCAAGGCGGCGCTGGCCGAGCTGGCGCATGGCTGACGAGCCCTGGGACCAGCCCGAACGCGTCTCTCCCGAAGAGCGTCTGGCCGCCGAGGCTCTGATCGTCGATGTCGACGGCTTCGAGGGGCCGCTGGACCTTTTGCTGACACTGTCACGCACGCAAAAGGTCGACCTGCGGAAGATCTCGGTGCTGCAACTGGCCGAGCAATACCTGGGCTTCGTTGAAAAGGCGCGCAGTCTGCGGATCGAACTGGCGGCGGATTATCTGGTGATGGCGGCCTGGCTGGCCTTCCTGAAATCGCGGCTTCTGTTGCCTCCCGAACCCGGTGAGGCGGGACCGTCGGCCGAGGACCTTGCCGCGCACCTCGCCTTTCAGCTGGAACGCCTGCAGGCGATGCGCGACGCGGCGGCGCGGCTGATGGGGCGCGACCAGTTGGGGCGGGATTTCTTCGCGCGCGGCGTGCCCGAAGACCTGACGCATCACCGCAAGGTCACTTACACGGCGACCCTGCTGGACCTGATGCGCGCCTATGCGCAGATCCGCACCAAGGACGAGTTCCGGCCCTTTGTCCTTGACCGCGAACATGTCTACACGATGGAACAGGCGCTGGACCGGATGCGGGGGCTGATCGGCTATGTCGGCGACTGGGCGACGCTGATCAGCTTTCTGCCCGAGGGCTGGGACGGGACTCCGATGGCGCGGCGGTCCTCGCTGGCGGCCCATTTCGCGGCGGTGCTGGAGATGGCCAAGCGGGGTCAGGTGGTGCTGCGGCAGGGCGAGACCTTTGCCCCCATCGAGCTGCGACGGAAGGACGGGTGATGGCACCGGATACCGAAGAAAGCCTGTTCGACGCCCCCCCGATGGGCGAGCAGGAGCGGATGGTCGAAGCGATCCTCTTTGCGTCAGCCGAGCCGGTGACCCTGGCCGAGCTGGAAGCGCGGATGCCGCATGGCGCGGACCCGGCCGAGGCGCTGGTCTACCTCAAGAAGCGCTATGAGGGGCGGGGGGTGAACCTGGTGAAGGTGGGCGACGCCTATGCCTTCCGGACGGCGGCGGACCTTGGGTTTCTCATGCGGCGCGAGACGGTGGAGGTTCGCAAGCTTAGCCGTGCGGCCATCGAGACGCTGGCGATCGTGGCCTACCATCAGCCTGTGACGCGGGCCGAGATCGAGGAAATCCGCGGCGTCGCGGTCAGCCGGGGCACGGTGGATCAGCTGATGGAGCTGGAGTGGATTCGCCTGGGCCGCCGCAGGATGACCCCCGGCCGGCCGGTGACTTTCGTGGTGACGGAAGGTTTCCTGGACCACTTCGGCCTGGAATCGGCGCGCGACCTGCCGGGGCTGAAGGAACTCCGGGCGGCGGGGCTTCTGGACAGCCGACCCTTGCCGGGGCAGGGCGCGACTGGCGACGAGGACGACGAAGCCACGACCGGCCAGAGCGAGCTTTTCGAGGATTGACCCGCCACCCGGGCGAGGATCTGGTTTTTGCCAAGGGCTGCCCCATATCACGCAGGCGGCCAACAGGAGGGGCGGATGAATCTGAACGGACTTTTCAGCATGCTGACCAAGATGTTCGTCCGCAGTGCCGTGGACGCCGGGATCAACTATGCCGCAAGCCGGGGCAAACCCGAGGCCGAGATGACGCCCGAAGAACGCGAGCAGGCCAGAAAGGGGCGCGAATTGGCGCAGCGGGCCAAGGAAATCTCGAAGGCGACCCGCCGGTTGTGGCGGTAAGGCCGCAGGCGGCCAACGGGCAAGGCAGGCAGTCGTATCGGCTGGGTGACCACCGACAGAGACGACGGTTTGCAGGGCGTGCCAAGCTTCAGGCGTCGTGCGACCGGTTGGCAGCAATCCAGCGCGCTTCCCGCATCCCGACGGCCTTTCGGTCCAGCAAAGGGTGATGCGAAAACGTCAGATCGTCCGGAATTGTTTGGCCAGTTTCAACCCCTGGCCCTGGTAGTTCGAGGCGATCCCCGCGCCGTATAGCGTCTCGGGCCGTTCGGACATGCGCTCATAGACCAGACGACCGACAATCTGCCCATGTTCCAGCACGAACGGGGCCTCGTGGCAGCGGACCTCCAGGACACCCCGGGAGCCTGCGCCCCCCGCGGCGGCATGACCGAAGCCGGGATCGAAGAAACCGGCGTAGTGAACGCGGAATTCGCCGACCATCGCCAGGTAGGGGGCCATCTCGGCAGCGTAGTCGGGAGGGATCGTCACCGCCTCGCGGCTGACAAGGATGTAGAAGGCACCGGGGTCCAGGATGATCCGGCCATCGCTGGAGTGCAGCTCCTCCCAGAAGTCGGGGGCGGGGTAGTGGCCGATGCGGTCCAGATCCACGACGCCGGTGTGCGGCTTGGCGCGGTAGCCGACAAGGGTGCCCGTTGCGGGCTTGAGGTCGACCGAAAAGCCCAGGCCCTCGGAAATGACCGCCTCGCCCGAAACCAGAGGCTCGACAGCATGCAGGGCGGCCAGTTCGGCGTCGGTCAGGACCGCCTGGCCCTGGCGGAAGCGGATCTGGTTCAGCCGCTGGCCTTCGCGCACCAGGACGGAAAAGCTGCGCGGGCAAACCTCGGCATAAAGCGGGCCGTGGTAGCCTTCGGGAATGCGGTCGAACTCGGTCCCGCCATCGGTGATCGTGCGGGTCAGAAGGTCAAGCCGCCCGGACGAGCTTTTGGCATTGGCCACAGCGGTGACGCCCTGGGGCAGGGCGAGGTGTTCGGCCAGGGGCACCACATAGACGCAGTTCTTTTCCAGGACGGCGCCTTCCGCCAGGTTCACCTTGTGCATGGTGAATTCTTCCAGCCGGTCCTGCACGGTGCGGCCCTGTCCGGTCAGGAACGAGGCGCGGACACGGTAGGCGACAGTGCCAAGGCGCAGATCAAGGCTGGCGGGCTGGATCTGATCCTCACGGATCGCGGGCCGGGCGGAAAGCGCGCCGGTGGCGATCAGCTGGCGCAGGGCCTGGGCGGGCAGAACTCCGGCAGTCATCAAAGCCCCCCGTGGGTCAGATATAAAACCGCCCGCCATGCCGGTTGGCAGGCGGGCGGGTTTTCGATGGTCGGGCCGGAGAGATTCGAACTCTCGACCTCCCGCCCCCCAGACGGACGCGCTAACCAGGCTGCGCTACGGCCCGACACGGGGCGATACATACCGGTATTCCGGGCCGGTGCAAGCGGGAAAGCGCATCTGATCGTCAGCCAATACCGCCTTCGGCACGTTCGACCATCCGGGCGCGCAGCGCTGCCAGACGGCGGGCGACATCGGCAAGCTGGCCGGGGTTCCGTGTGGCAGCATTGCGCGGCAATTGCCTGATGAGGCTGGAAAAAGTGACCGTGTCAGGCAAGGTCGGCTTCTTCGGTGCCGAAACGCTGCCCTCGCCCCGGGCCAGGGCGGGCGGCGGGTCGAAGGGGCGGTCGAAAAGCGACGGCTGCAGCGGAAGCACGACCGGGCGTGCGGCAGGCGGTTCGGGGTCAGGCTCCGGCTCGTCTTCGATGGCGATGAAACCGGCCTCGGGCACCTCGTCGGGCAGGGCCGCAAGATCGTCGCGCGTGTCGACCGGAACAAACGCGTCGACGCTGACCGATTCGTCCGACAGGCCCGCCACATGCCGCACACCCTGATCGCGCAGAATCTTCTGCACGCCGCGGATCGTCAGACCCTCGTCATGCAACAGGCGCTTGATCCCGGTCAGAAGCGCCACATCCGCAGGCCGGTAGTACCGCCGCCCCCCGGCCCGCTTCACCGGCTTGATCTGCGGAAACCGGCTTTCCCAGAAGCGCAGCACATGGGCTGGCGTGTCCAGGCTGTCGGCGACCTCGCTGATCGTGCGGAAGGCGTCGGGCGACTTGTCCATCGGCGCTTAGCGCTTTTTCCCGGCCGCCACGCGGTCCTTCATCAGGTGCGAGGGGCGGAAGGTCAGCACCCGGCGGGGCGAGATCGGCACTTCTTCGCCGGTCTTCGGGTTGCGGCCGACGCGGGCCGTCTTGGCGCGGACCGAAAAGGTCCCGAAGGACGAGATCTTTACCGTCTCGCCCTGGGCAAGCGCATCGGACATGTGTTGCAGGACCGCTTCGACGAGATTGGCAGATTCGTTTCGGCTGAGACCGACTTCACGAAACACGGCTTCGCTCAGGTCCATCCGGGTCAGGGTCTTCTCGCTCATCTCGTCCCCCACGAGTTGTTGTCGGGCGAGATTGGGCCGGATGGATTTCCGAGTCAATATCAACCACTTGGAACGCGTGGTTAAAGGCGCTTACCAGCGCAGGACGACCGAACCCCAGGCCAGGCCGCCACCGATCGCCTCGGTCACCACAAGGTCGCCGGGCTTGATCTGGCCGCGCTGCTTGCCCACGGAAAGGGCCAGCGGGATCGAGGCGGCAGAGGTGTTGCCGTGGTCCTGGACGGTCACGACGACGCGGTCCATCGTGACCTGCATGCGTTTCGCGGTGCCCTCGATGATGCGGATATTGGCCTGATGCGGCACGATCCAGTCGACATCTTCCGGCGTGAGACCCGCCTTGTCCAGCGCGGTGTGTGCAGTTTCGGCAAGCTTTTCAATGGCATGCCGAAAGACTTCCTTGCCTTCCATCACCAGATGCCCCGTCGTCCCGGTCGAGGTGCCGCCGTCGACATAAAGGATGTCCTTGTAGCGCCCGTCCGAGTTGAGGTCGGTCGCCAGGATGCCGCGGTCAGCGTTGGTGCCCTGGCCTTCGATGGCTTCCAGCACGACCGCGCCGGCACCGTCGCCGAAAAGGACGCAGGTTCCGCGGTCCTTCCAGTTCATCAGGCGGCTGAAGGTCTCGGCCCCGATGACCAGGATTCGGGTGGCCTGGCCGGAAAGGATCAGGGCGTTGGCATTGGCCAGGGCGTAGACGAATCCTGCGCAGACGGCCTGGACGTCGAAGGCATAGCCCTTGGTCATCCCAAGCGCGTGCTGCACCATCGTGGCTACGGACGGAAAGGTAAGGTCGGGGGTCGAGGTGGCGACGATGATCGCGTCGATCTGGTCGGCCCCGATCCCGGCATCGGCCAGCGCGGCAGTGGCGGCGCGGGTGGCAAGGTCGCTGGTCAACTGACCTTCGGCAGCGAAATGCCGACGTTCGATCCCCGAGCGCGAGCGGATCCATTCGTCCGACGTGTCCACGATGGCTTCGAATTCAGAGTTGGGGACGACGCGGTCGGGCAGATAGTGCCCGACGCCCCTGACTGCGGCGCGTATCGTCATTCGGAAGGATTGCCTCCGGTCCCGGCCGTTGCGGCCCCCACTTCGCCGGCATCCTGCCCCGCGGCTTCGGCGGATGCAACCCGCGCTGCAAGGCGTTCCAGGAAGCCCGACTGCGCCAGTTGATACGCAAGGCCGATGGCCGCCGCGACCCCCGTCGCGTCGGCGGACCCGTGTGATTTGACCACCGTGCCGTTCAATCCCAGGAACACGCCGCCGTTCACCCGGCGCGGGTCGATCCGCATCTGCAGACGCCGCAGCGCCCCCCGCGCCAGAAGCGCGCCCAGCTTGGCCAGCAGCGTCGAGGTCAGCGTCTGCTTCAGAAGATCGCCCACCAGCCGCGCGGTGCCCTCGATGGCCTTCAGGGCCACATTGCCGGTGAAGCCATCGGTCACGATCACGTCGACGCGGTCGGACAGGATATCAGTGCCTTCGACGAAGCCGATGTAGTCGAAACTGCCCGTCTCGGCGCTGCGGCCCAGAAGGGCGTGCGCTTCGTGCAGTTCCGCCCGGCCTTTGTGCTCTTCGGTGCCGACGTTCAAGAGGCCGACGCGCGGGCGGGCGATGGCAAGCCCGTTGCGGGCATAGGACGCGCCCATGAAGGCGAATTGCAGCAGGTCCGTGGGTTCGGCCTTCACGTCGGCCCCCATGTCCAGCATGACGTTCATCTTGCCGGGAGTGGGCGTCGGAAAGAGGCTGGCGATGGCCGGACGGCTAAGGCCCGGCAGTTTGCGCAGCCGCAGCATCGACACCGCCATCAGCGCGCCGGTATTGCCGCAGGACACGGCCGCCGCCGCCTCGCCGTCCTTCACTGCGTCGATGGTCGAGAACATCGAGGTGCCCTGACCGTGGCGCATCACCTGGGCAGGCTTGTCCTCCATCTTCACCACACGTTCGGCATGGCGAAGCGTGATGCGCGACAGAAGATCGGTATGGCGCGCAATCAGCGGGCGCAGCACCGCTTCGTCACCGTGCAGGATCACGTCCATGCGGGGGTGCTGGCCAAGCGAGTCGACAAGACCGGCAACGACAGCTTCCGGTCCACGATCGCCACCCATGGCGTCAACGGAAATGACTACGCGCTCAGAGGCCGGGGCAGGTGCAGACGAGGGTCCGAGTGCCATCGGGACGCGCGCAGGATGCGCGGCTTACGCCGCGTCCTCGTCGATATCCACTTCGCGGGTCATCGAGACGACTTCGCGCGAATCGTAGTGGCCGCAGGCGCTGCACACGTGGTGCGGACGCTTCAGCTCGCCACAGTTCGGGCAGTCGTTCGGGTTGGCGGCAACCAGCGCGTCATGCGCGCGGCGCATGTTGCGCTTGGATTTCGTGGTGCGGTTCTGCGGGACAGCCATGTCTCAACCTTCGGGCAGTGGGGACATGCCCCGGATTTCCTTTGCGATTCAGCGGAGTTCTGCAAGATTCGGCAATGCAGGACCGATGCTGCTTCACAGCTTGAATGAGGCGCGGAACATACTCGGATTCCCGGTCGGCGCAAGCCCCTTTTCGC
>NZ_JAXMMF010000064.1:0-8533 GCF_034366665.1 Tabrizicola sp.
CGCATGCGCCATCGAGGACGCGATCAGCCCCAGGCCGATCAGGGCGACGCGCGGGTAGATCATTTCACACCCTTGAACTGCGCAACGGCATGGGCGATCTGACGGCACGAGGATTCATCGCCGATGGTAATCCGCAGGCAGTGCGGCAGTTTGTAACCCGCGACACGGCGCACGATCAGGCCCTGCTTCTGCAGGAAGGCATCACAGGCCTCGGCCTCTTCCTGGCTGGCAAAACGCGCCAGGATGAAGTTCGCCATCGAAGTGTCCGAAGGCACCCCGATCTCGGCCAGGGCATTGGCAAGCCACGACCGCATCCGCGTGTTCTCGCTGCGGCACTTTGCGACAAAGTCCTGGTCCCGCACGGCGGCCTCGGCGGCCTCAAGCTGCGTGGTGGACAGGTTGAACGGCCCCCGGATGCGGTTCAGGACGTCGATGACGTGCTTGGGGCCATAGCCCCAACCGATCCGCAAGCCGCCAAGACCATAGACCTTCGAGAACGTGCGCGTCATCACTACGTTGTCGCGCGCATCGACCAGGGACGCCCCGCCGTCGTAGCCTTCGACATATTCCGCATAGGCCCCGTCCAGCACCAGAAGCGCCTGGGGCGGCAGGCCCTCGGCCAGCCGGGCGATTTCGGCCGCCGAAACCATCGTCCCCGTCGGGTTGTTCGGATTGGCCAGGAAGACCAGCTTGGTGCGACGGTTGCAGGCGGCCAGGATCGCATCGACATCGGCCGTCCGTTCCCGCTCTTGCACCTCGACCGGGGTCGCACCCACGGCAAGGCTCGAAATGCGGTACATCAGGAACCCATGCTCGGTGAACACCACCTCGTCGCGCGGCCCGGCATAGGCCTGGCAGAGGAAGGTGATGATCTCGTCCGAGCCAGCCCCGCAGATGATGCGGCTTGCATCCAGCCGGTGCACCTCGGCAATCGCTGTGCGCAGGTCGGCGTGGTCGGTGACGGGGTAGCGATGCAAGGAATGAACGGTGCGCGAGAACGCCTCTTTCGCCTTGTCCGAGGGTCCGAAGGGGTTTTCGTTCGACGACAGCTTCACGACATTGGCCACGCCGGCCACATGCGCCTTGCCGCCCTCATAGAGGGCGATGTCAAGAATGCCTGGCTGCGGCTTGATCTGGTCGTTCATCTGGACCCCCGGGTTGTGGCCCCCTTTACCCGCCAAAGCGTCTCAAGACCAGAGGGTTCCACCGGACCAGCAGTTGTGACGCAGAGCGCTGGCGCGCAAGTCTTTCCTCTCGTCGTCGGGCTACCCCTCCTCCTCGGGGTGCCTCCGGCGGGGATATTTGAGCCAGTATGAAAGGTGGGCTTTTCATACTGGCGAAAGTATCCCGGGGAGCTCGAGGGGCAGCGCCCCTCGACCGCCGACGAGGAGGCGAAGCCCGACGACGAGACAAAAGGCTTGCGCCGCAAGGCGCTCGATTCGAAAGCCGCCGGTCAGACGGCCAGGAAGTTGGTGAACTGCCAGGGGTCCGCGTCGTCGCGGTCTTCGGCGAAGCTGTTGATCCGGTTCTGGATCGGGGTCCAGTCGGTGTAGTGACACTCGACGGACCCAAGATAGGGACGCTGCACGTCCAGGCAGCGGACGTGGTCCATCTCATCAGCCTCGACGAAGCCCTGGTTCGGATTCTCTGCCGCCCAGACCATCGCCGCCAGAACGGCCGAGGTGACCTGCATCCCCGTCGCGTTCTGGTACGGCGCCAGCCGCCGCGCCTCTTCGCACGTAAGCCGCGAGCCGTACCACATCGCGCCCTTGGCGTGGCCGTAGAGGAACACGCCCAGGTCGTCCCCGCCCGCGATGATCTCGTCCGCAGTCAGGATGTGCTGTTCCGGCTGGCGTTTCCCCGCGCCGTTCATCTCGTGCATCGACAGGATTGCGTCGTTGCTGGGGTGGTACGCGTAGTGACAGGTCGGGCGGTAGGCGGCGCGACCTTGTTCCCAGACCGTGTAGTAGTCCGGGATCGACAGCGCCTCGTTGTGGGTGATGACAAAGCCGAACTGCGGCCCCACGCCTGGGCACCAGGACCGCACGCGGGTATCGGCACCCGGCCGGTCGATCCAGATCGCATAGCCCGGCCCGTGGTCGAAAGCGTGGCCGTGGGGCGGCAGCTTCTTCTCATGCGTGCCCCAGCCCAGCTCCGCCGGCTGGTATCCTTCCGACAGCAGCCCATCCACCGACCAGGTGTTCACGAACACGCCCACCGGCTTTGGTCGCGCGGACACCTGAGTGTCCCGCTCTGCCACGTGGATGCCCTTGACCCCCAGCCCCTGCATCAGGGCCGCCCAATCCTCGCGCGATTTCGGATCGGCCTGAACGCCGGTATCGGCCGCCAAGCGCAGCAGAGCTTCTTTCAGCAGCCAGCTGACCATCCCAGGGTTCGCGCCGCAGCAGCTGACCGCCGTCGGCCCGCCGACATAGGCTTTCCCCAATGCGCGGACACGTTCCCGCAGTGGATAGTTCGTCCGCTCTCCGTTGGGCAGGGTCGAGCCGAAGTAGAACCCCGGCCAGGGCTCGACCACCGTGTCGAGATACTGGACCCCCAGCTCTTGGGCGAGCTTCATCAGCTCGATCGAATCCACGTCCACCGACAGGTTGACGATCATCCCGCGCCCCGTCGGGAACAGGCTGCGCAGCACCTCGGCGAAATTCTCTGCCGTCAGCGCCACCTGCAGATGCCGGATACCATGGTCCCGCAGGATATGCGCGTATTCGTCCGTAGGCTCGATCACCGTGAACCGCGCGCGGTCGAAGCCGATGTGCCGTTCGATCAACGGCAGCACGCCCCGCCCGATCGAACCGAATCCGATCATCACCAGCGCGCCGTCAATGCGCGCATGCACCGGGTAAGTCATCGCAGCCTCCTTACTTGTAGGTCCTGGCCTGCAGCCAATCCATCAGCGCCATCAGCACGCCCGACACGACGAAGGTCAGATGGATCACCACCAGCCAGTACATTTCCGTCTCGCCGAAGGTCGTCGCCGTATCCAGGTCGCTGATCTCCATGAACCGCTTCAACAGATGAATCCCCGAAATCGCCACGATCGACGCGATCAGCTTCATCTTCAGCCCGCCGAAATCGACCTTGCCCATCCAGCCCGGCTTGTCAGCGCCTGCGTCGAAGTCGAACTTCGACACAAAACTTTCATAGCCCGAGAACATGACGATCAGCAGCAGGTTCGCCGCCAGCGTCAGGTCGATCAGCGTCAGCGCCACAAGGATCATCTTCTCGGCCGACAAATCCAGCACCTGCGGGATATAGTAGACCAGCTCCTTGACGAAGATCACCGTCAGCATCGCCAGCGTCACCGCCAGGCCCAGATACATCGGAGCCATCAGCCAGCGGCTGGCGAAAAGGCCCTTCTCGAACGTCGTCTCGATCTGGTTCTTGTCGTGCATCACTCGCTCCCGGAAACGCAAAGGGCCGCACCCTTGACGGCACGGCCCAGACTGTAGGGTGCGCTAAAGCGCACCGGAAGATCAGTTCTTCGCGTAGTATTCGACGACCAGGTTCGGTTCCATCTGGACCGGATAGGGCACATCGCCCAGGCCCGGAGTCCGCACGAACTTCGCCGTCAGCTTGTTGTTGTCGACTTCCAGATAGTCCGGAACGTCCCGCTCGGTCAGCTGGATCGCTTCCAGGATCAGCGCCATCTGCCGCGACTTTTCGCGGACCGAGATCACGTCACCTTCCGACACCCGGTACGAGGCGATGTTCACCCGCTTGCCGTTCACCAGGACGTGGCCGTGGTTCACGAACTGACGCGCCGCGAAGATCGTCGGCACGAACTTGGCGCGGTAGACCACCGCGTCCAGACGACGCTCCAGGAGGCCGATCAGCATCTCGCCGGTGTCGCCGCGCACACGCTCGGCTTCGCCATAGATCTTGCGGAACTGCTTTTCGGTCAGGTCGCCGTAATAGCCCTTGAGCTTCTGCTTGGCGCGCAGCTGCGTGCCGAAGTCCGACAGCTTGTTCTTCCGGCGCTGGCCGTGCTGGCCCGGACCGTACTCGCGCTTGTTGATCGGGGACTTCGGACGGCCCCAGATGTTCTCGCCCATGCGGCGGTCGATCTTGTACTTGGCAGAGGTGCGTTTGGTCACCGCTGATCTCCTTCTATGTTACGAAGGGCGTTGTCCTTTGACCTTCCGGCCCGACAGGCGACCTCTTGCGAGGGCCACCAACACCAATGAAAAGCCCCGGAATCGCTTCCGGGACGTGGGCGGCTTATAGAGGACAAACCGGGGGAGTCAACACCACCCCCACCCGTGGGTCGGGGAGTGCCCCGACTCCCGTAGGGTGCGCTACAGCGCACCGTCCACGCCAACCACCCAGCACACCACGGGGCCGCACCCTCCCTCGGGCGGGCGCACCAACGGCGAAGCGAAGCACTTCATGGCTCAACCCCTCCCCCCGCAGTTCTACAGACTGCCGTCGCAAAGCGCCCTCCGGGGGGAGGGAGGGAGCGGCCCGGCGGGCTTACGCCCTCGATTCCGGGTTAAGAAAGCAAGCGGCTATGCGTCGGTATCGCTAGCGCTGGGTTCGCTTCTTGAAGCTTCTTTTGGAGGCCTCTTGCCGGACGCAGCTACCGCAGCAACACCCCCTACAGCACCAGAAACTGCTGACTTGGCGTCCACTATGTATCTGCCAAGCTTATCTTGGACTTCAGGAAAGGCTGACAGGAATTTCTTGAAGCTCTCATTTTGGAGCAATTCCTGTAGCGGACTATTGTGGTCCTCCGACACTATGAATCTGCTAGGTGCCTCGTCTAGACGATTCAGAGCCGACCCAAAGAGGCGCTTTGCAAAGTCCTCATCAAGCGTCACAGCTTCCTTTCGGTAACCCTCATAAGCTTTCGATACGGATGCCTTAAATGCGTAGTCTTCCGACAGGCGGAACGACTGTCCAATGCTACGAGTCGCAAGCCACGCCAACCAGACCGGTGCAGCCACACCGAGAACTGCAAAGAGAACATTCAAGTATATAAGACCTGGTGGATGATCTCCCACAAGCAACTCTCGCAAGCCGTCATAGCGATCCTTCCCTAACACTACAGCTCCGGCAAGAGATGCGATCAGAAGAACTACCCAAACCCAGCCGACTACCGCAAGTGACTTTGAGCGATACTCAAATGCACCAGCCAGACCAGCGGAAGTTGTAATCCGATATGCCTCATCGCATTTCTTAACCAATGCGGCGGCCTCATCCCTTAGCACTTTCATCTCTTCTGATATCTGCGCAGATAGCCCGCGATACTCCTCTATCTTGAACTTCGCTTTCGAGGAATCTTGTTCTGCCAGTTTGACTTGTGCAGAAGCGGATCTGAGTTCTTCAAGATCAGTAGGCAGCCGTTCAGCGGCGTCGTGCGCAGTTTCGATAGCAGATATCTTCTCGTCGATGTCCGTTGCACGCGGTTCGAGACTGCTGAGTCTCGCCTCAAGGGCTCGAAGTCGAGTAGCCAGGCGCCTTGGGATTTGCGAATGTTCTTCAACCCGCTCCCAATCCACGCTCACAGTGCGAGGCGGTAGTTCGCTTGAAGTGAATAGAAGAATTTCAAATGTTGCCCGAGTTACGTTTATCGGATCACTAGTAAGATTCGCGAAATCAAGTCCGTCGGCCTGCTTGGCTAAGCCCACCCAAAGTGACTCGGCTTCCACTTCGGATGGCTTCTTTCCATTCGATAAGCCTCTAATCCTTTCAGCGACAGAGTCTGAAAGAATTATCGCATCCTCTGGCGCCAGTGCAGATGCTTGCCATCCGATTGATTTGTTAAGTGGTGTGCTCAAGGGGTAGCTTGGTACCCACACCTTCTCAACTCTCTTCCCTAGCGCTTCAAAGCTAGATGCAACTTGTTCCAAACTAGTGGGCATTCTTATGTACCATTGATCTGTTCATTTTCAGATGCAAGAGTATGCTATCCTTATGGAAACGCAACCGAGACGTTATTTCTGGATTTCCAGAGAGTAAGTTCCGCACAACGACCGTAGAGCTGAAATTTTACGCCTTTAAAGTGGGCAAAAGTCCCTTAAAAAACCCCTAACGCCCACAGCTAACCCATTGGAATCCCTTGCGGCCTCCACCCTGTCCTGCGTGGACAGAGCTCAGCCGTTCACATCCACCACCACCCGTCCCTGCACGCCCCCCTTCAGGATCGCCGCCCCAAGCTCCGGCAGGTCCTCCAGCCGGGCCGGCCGCACCATCGCCTCCAGCTTCCCCACGTCCAAGTCCGACACCACCCGCCCCCAGGCCCGCACCCGCCGCTCGAAAGGAACCGTCACGGAATCGATCCCCAGCAAATTCACCCCCCGCAGCAGGAACGGGATGACCGAGGCCGGCAGGCTCGCCCCCCCCGCCAGCCCCACCGCCGCGACCGACCCCCCGTATTTCATCTGCCCCAGCACCCGCGCCAGCATCGCGCCCCCCACGGCATCGACGCACCCCGCCCAGGTCTCCGCCTCCAGGGGCCGCTTTACCGTCTCCGCCAGCTCCTCCCGCGGCACGATCCGCGAGGCCCCGAGGTCGCGCAGATACCTCTCCGTCTCCGGCCGCCCCGTCACTGCGGCGACCTGATACCCAAGCTTCGCCAGCAAGGCGACCGCCACCGACCCGACCCCACCAGCCGCGCCCGTCACCAGCACTTCGCCCTTCTCCGGCGTCAGCCCATGCTCCTCCAGCGCCATCACCGCCAGCATCGCCGTGAACCCCGCCGTCCCCACCGCCATCGCCTGCCGCGTGGTCAGGCCGAGGGGCAGCGGCACCAGCCAGTCCGCCTTGACCCGCGCCTTCTGGGCATACCCGCCCCAATGCACCTCTCCCACCCGCCAGCCGGTCAGCACCACCTTGTCGCCGGGCTTGTACCGCGCATCGTCCGAAGCCTCGACCACCCCCGCAAAATCGATCCCCGCCACATGCGGCCATGCCCGGACGATCCCACCCCCATTTGGCGACAACGCCAGCCCGTCCTTGTAGTTCAGCGTCGAATACTCGACCGCCACCGTCACATCCCCCGCCGGCAGCGCGCTGTCCTCCAGCTCCCGCACCCGGGCCACGGCAACATCGCCTTCCTTCTCCAGAACCAGTGCGCGGAACATGTGAACCTCCCTTTTGATCGGCCTCAGTCGGCCCGGCGGAAGCCGGATTGTCAACCCGACGCCGCTGCCGCACTCTGGCCCGAACAGGAGGACCCCATGACACAAGAACACATCGGCTTCATCGGCACCGGCCTGATGGGCCACGGCATGGCGAAGAACATCGTCGAGAAGGGCTACCCCCTGACCGTCACCGCCCACCGCAACCGCGCGCCCGTCGATGACCTGCTGACAAGGGGCGCAACCGAGGCCACCCTCGAAGACCTCGCCGCCCGCTCGACGATCATCTTCCTCACCCTCCCCGGCTCGCCCCAGGTGGCCGAGGCTGTGGCGCGGCTGACCCCGCACTTGAAGCCCGGCGCGGTGATCGTCGACTGCTCCACCTCTGACCCCACCGTCACCGAACGCCTCGCCACCGACCTTGCCGCCAAAGGCATCCATTTCGCCGACGCCCCCCTCTCCCGCACGCCGAAAGAGGCCTGGGCGGGGACGCTCGACTGCATGGTCGGCGCGGAACCGGAGGTCTTCCAACGCATCCAGCCCGTCATCGCCACCTGGGCCGGGAAGATCGTCCACATCGGACGCGTGGGCGACGGCCACCGGATGAAGCTTCTGAACAACTTCCTCTCCCTCGGCTACGCCGCGATCTATGCCGAGGCGCTGGCCGTGGCCGCCAAGGTCGGCATCTCCACCACCACCTTCGATTCTGTGATCCGTGGCGGCCGGATGGACTGCGGCTTTTACCAGACCTTCATGGGCTACGCTTTGGAGGGCAACCGCGAGGCCCACCGCTTCACCCTCTCGAACGCCTACAAGGACCTGCGCTATCTGGAGAGCATGGCCAACGCCGCCACCGTCACCACCACGATGGCGAGTGCGGCGAAGAACAGCTTTGCGGGGGCCGTGGCGCAGGGAGGGGCGGGGCCAGAGGACTATGTGCCGCACTTGGTGGATTTCGTCGCAAGGGCGAATGGGGTGACTAAGCCTGCGAAATAGTCAGCTCCAGACTTCGTTAGGACTTGCAGTGAACGCCCGCTTTGCATCGACATCTGTGACGAACTCCGACCACAGTTGATTGCCCAGCTTTCGGCTAGCAAATGCGCCCGCCATTGCAAGAAATCCCTTTAGAACAACATACATATCATCAACAAACCCCGTTAGGCTGCCTTCGGTGCTGGAACCATATGCCAAGAACAGCGCCTCGCGGTAGTTAGCCTTGCCCCGGTATCGCGACGCTTGATGAACGAACCCTACAGACTTGCGTCCAAGCCACTGATCCCGAAGGATTTGGGCCTGCTTCGTGCGGAAATTCTCCACTTCCAGTTCCTTGAAGGCACGGTTCAACTTTAGACTTTCTTCTGTTCTCCATGCATACCATCTGGCCGAACCCGAAAGGTAACCGACGGCTGCACCTACTGCATCGTCCTTGGTAA
>NZ_JAXMMF010000065.1:0-30232 GCF_034366665.1 Tabrizicola sp.
CGGCAGCCGCGCCCGCCAACCCCTGACCATCTCGCCTCGCCTGCCTGCGGCACCTATGTCGCGGGTAGGACAGACGGAACCCGCGCCGCCGGATCACCTGCCAGCATGGCACGTTCTCAAGCCCTGACCGGCATCCTTTTCGCCATCGGCGGCACGCTGATCTTTTCGGTCAACGACGTCTCGATCAAGTTCCTTTCGGACGGCTATGCGCTGCATCAGGTGATCCTGATCCGGGCCTTCGTGGCGATGGCCTTTATCCTTGCGGTGATCGGCTGGTCCGACCGGGGCTTCGCGCAACTGGTCACCGGCCGATCCCGGATGCACCTGGTGCGGGTCGTCATCGTGATGATCTCGAACGTCACCTACTTCGTCGGCCTTGCCACCCTGCCTTTGGCCGATGCCGTGGCGGTGGCCTATGTCAGCCCGATCATCATCACGCTTCTGTCCATCGTCTTTCTGGGCGAGAAGGTCGGCCCCCGCCGTTGGGCGGCGGTCATCATCGGGATGGTCGGAGTGATCGTCATGCTGCGCCCCGGCGCGGGGGTGATCCAGCCCGCGGCCCTCCTCGTCCTGGTTTCGGCCGTAATGTATGCCGCTGGCAACCTGCTTGTGCGGCACATGGGCGGCACCGAAAGCGCGATGACCCTGTCCTTCTACGTCCAGGCCGGGTTCATCGTGGTCAGTCTTGGCATGGGCCTCTGGGTCGGCGACGGACACCTTGCGACCGACGAGGGGCTTTGGGCCTTCCTGTTCCGCCCGTGGATCTGGCCCCCGCTGCACGACTGGCCGGTCTTTCTGGCGACCGGGCTGTCCGTGGGCATCGGCGGGATGATGGTGACGCAGGCCTATCGCACCTCCGAAGCGGGACTGATCGCGCCGTTCGAATATGTCGGGATGCCGCTGGCGATCCTGTGGGGGCTTGTCGTGTTCGGGACTTTCCCCGACGCGGTGTCATGGGCAGGGATTGCGCTTATCTGCGGGTCCGGCCTGTATGTGATCTGGCGGGAAACCGTGCGGAAACGGGAAGGCGATGCAACCTGAGGCAGTGATCTTCGACATCGGCAACGTGCTGACCCGCTGGCAGCCCGAAGCCTTTTACGACCGCGTTCTGGGCGAAGACCGCCGCCGAGCCCTGTTCGGCGCCGTGGACCTGCACGGCATGAACGCGCTGGTGGACGACGGGGGCCTGTTCCGCGAGACGATCTATGACTGGGCCGACCGCCACCCGGACTGGGCCCCGGAAATCCGGCTGTGGTACGACCGCTGGATTGAGCTTGCCAGTCCCCGCATCGAAGGGTCCATCGCGCTTCTTCGGGCCTTGCGGGCCAAGGGTGTGCCGGTCTTCTGCCTGACCAATTTCGGCAGCTATTCCTATGACGAAGCCCGCGACAAGCTGGATTTCCTGGGTGAGTTCGACCGCGAATATGTCTCGGGCCGACTGAAGGTCTCCAAGCCCGACCCGCGCATCTATCAGGCGGTGGAGGAGGATTGCGGTCTGCCGGCTGACCGGCTTCTGTTCACCGATGACCGGGCCGACAACATCACCGCCGCCGCCCGCCGGGGCTGGCGCACGCATCAGTTCGAAAGCTGGCAGGGCTGGGCCGAACGGCTGGTGGCCGAAGAGCTTTTGACCAGAAAGGAAGCAGGGTTATGACCGTCGAAACCATCGGGCAGGATGCAGAGCGCTTTCTGGACTGGCAGGGCCTTACCCGGGCGCTGGAGGCAGGACACCGGCTGCCCAAGGCCGAGATTCAGGACATCTTCCTTTATCGCCGCGACGACACACTGCTGGACCGCGCGGCCTGGATCGACGGGTTGGGCGCGCTGGTCAAGGTCGCGACGATCTTCCCCGGCAACGCCGCAAAGGGCATGCCCACGATCTTCGGTGCGGTGACGCTGTTCGACGATCTGACCGGCGATCTGAGCGCCATCGTCGACTTTCATCTGGTCACCAAGTGGAAAACGGCGGGCGACAGCCTGCTGTCCGCCTCGCGCCTGGCGCGCAAGGACGCGACCGAGTTCCTGCTGGTCGGTGCCGGTGCCGTCGCGCGCAGCATGGTGCAGGCTTATTCCTCGGTCTTTCCACAGGCCCGCTTCACCGTCTGGAGCCGGACCCGCGAAAGTGCTCAGGCGATGGGCCTGCCCGTGGCCGACGACCTTGAGGCCGCGGTGCGCAAGGCCGATGTGATCTGCTCGGCCACGATGGCGACGTCTCCGCTGATCAAGGGCGACTGGCTGCAACCCGGCCAGCACCTTGACCTGATCGGCGCCTACAAGCCCGGCATGCGCGAGGTGGACGACCGCGCCCTGCAGCGCGCCCGCCTGTTCGTGGACAGCCGCGCCACCACGATCCACCACATCGGCGAGCTGATGGACCCCATCGCCTCGGGTGCCATAACCGAAGCGGATGTGATTGCCGATTTCTACGACGATCCGGCGCTGTATGCCCGACGCTCCGACGACGAGATCACCATCGCCAAGAACGGTGGCGGCGCGCATCTGGACCTGATGACCGCGATGTACATCGCCAGGGCCTGGGCCAGCCGGGACGGCTAGGGCGCGAAAGGCTGGGTGGGACTGCCACCTCGACGCTTGACCATCCCGGTCGCTGCCGCCACTTTGGCCGCCCCGACCCGTCAGCCTGAAATGGATGCTTCGCATGTCCGACCGCTTTGCCAGATACCCCAGCCTTGCCGACAAGGTCGTCTACATCACCGGCGGCGCCTCGGGCATTGGCGCCGAGATCGTTACCGCCTTTGCCCAGCAGGGCGCAAAGGTCGGCTTCGTCGATCTGGACGCCGAGGGCAGCGCGGCGCTGTGTGCGGCGCATCCGAACGTCACGCACCAGGTCTGCGACCTGCGCGATATCGCAAGCCTGCGCGCCGCCTTTGCCGCGCTGAAATCCCGGATCGGTCCGGCGGATGTGCTGGTGAACAACGCCGCCCGCGACGACCGCCACGCGTGGACGGACGTGACGCCCGAATACTGGGACGAGCGGATGGATACCAACCTGAGGCATCAGTTCTTCGCCATGCAGGCCGTGGCACCGGACATGATCGAACGGGGCGGCGGGTCGATCATCAACATGGGCTCGAACAGCTGGTTCGAGGCAGGCGGAGGGTTCCCGGCCTATGCCACCGCCAAGGCCGCCGTGCATGGCCTGACCCGCACGATGGCGCGGGATCTGGGCAAGCACCGCATCCGGGTCAATGCTGTGGTCCCCGGCTGGATCATGACCGAGCGGCAGAAGACCCTATGGGTCAAGCCGGACACGATCGCCGCGCATCAGGCCCGGCAATGTCTGCCGGACCTGATCGAGCCGGTCTATGTGGCCCGGATGGTGCTGTTCCTCGCCTCGGACGATGCGGCAATGTGCACGGCCAGCAGCTACATGGTCGAAGCGGGGTCGATCTGACCGGCACTGAACCGGCGGCGGGCATCAGGCGGCCCCGACGGTGACCGTCGCCCTTTCCCCGCCAAGGGCCGCAAAGGCGCGCTGACGGCAGGTGAAGACCAGGATCTGCTGATCCTTCGACGTCCGGTGCAGCGCATCGAACATCGCCTCGATCCGGTCGTCGTCGGAATGGACCAGAGCGTCGTCCAGGATCACCGGCAGCGGACGCCCGGCTGCGGTGAAAAGCCGGGCAAAGGCCAGGCGGGTCAGGATTGCCAGTTGCTCACGCGTGCCGCCGGACAGGATGTCCAGCGGTTCGTCCTGACCATCGCGGGTCAGAGTGGTGGGCAGAAGCGTGGTGTCGTCGATCACCAGCTGCGCGCCGGGGTGAAGGATGTGCAGCAAAGGCTGCAACTCGCGCAGGACCGGGGCGAAATAGGCGTCGCGGGCCTGGGTGCGGGCCTCCTCCAACGCCCGGCGCAGGCGGGTCAGGGACCGGACCTCGGCCTCGTAGCGGGCGGCGCGGGTGGTGGCCTCGGCCCGTTCCTCGGCCAAAGCCGAAAGCTGTTCCTCCAGACCCTCGTCGGCCAGCGCGGTGATGGTGGCATTCAGACCGGCAAGATCCTCGCGCGCCTTTGCGATATCGCGCGCGGCCTGGTCAAAGGCGCTTTTCGCGCGAGAGAGCCGGGCCTCGGTGGTCGCCAGATCGACGGCCGAGGCGCGCAGGCCCGCCAGTGCGGCTTCGGCTGTCGCGCGTGTCGCGGCAAGTGTCGGCACGGTGTCCTGAAGCGCGGCCATACGGTCGGCAAGCGCGGTCGGGTCCCCGGCCTCGGACCTTGCAGCGGCATGCCCACGGTCGGCCGAGGCGCGGTTGGCCTCGGCGACAGCCCGCGCCTGGTTCGCCTGAACCACAAGCTCATGCGCCGCGCGCAGGGTGGCAGAGGCGGCAGCTTCGGCGCTGTCGGCTGCGGCCAGGTCTGGGGTCAGAGTGTCTGGGTCCTCGCCTACGGCATCCCCGGTCCCCGCCGCTGCGTCTGCCACGGCACGGGCCAGGGCCACCCGCAGCGCGTCAGGGCCATCGGGCGCTATCGCCGCCAGAAGGGCGGTTGCCTGAGCGATCGCGGCGTCGAACGCGCGGACCTGGGCCAGCGCCGCGCGGGCGTCGGTCAGGCTTTCCACGCCGCAGGTGGACAGGGCAGCATCCAGTCGCTTGCGGGCGGCCTGGATGTCGGTCGATGCGTCAGAAGCCCGAGCGGTGCCGGGGTCGATCCGCAAGGTGCCGAAGCCCGGAAGGACCAGGTCCGCCGCCGCCAGCAGCGGCTGGGGGCCGGGCGGCAAGGGGCGGCCTGCCAGAAGCGCCTGCGCGTTGCCATCGGGCCGGGCCTCGATGGTGACGGCCTGAGCCTCGGCCCGGGCCTGGGCAAGGTCCAGCGCCGTCTGTGCTAACTCGGCTGCCGTCACAGCATCGGCGGTTGCCACGATGCGCCCGCGCCCGGCCTGGGCGCGTTCAAGATCGGCCTGCACCTTTGCTGCCTGATCCAGACGCCGTCGCAGGTCTTCGGCCTGACGCTGGGCCAGCCTGGCGGACCTTGCGCGGGTGGCGCGATCCAGACGCAGACGCAGGTCGCGGGCCGTCGCCACCGCCTTTTCTTGCGCAGCGGCAGCAAGGCGTTCGCTCTGGCCCAGGTCCTCGGCGCGCTTGCGCGAGGTGATGGCGGCGTCGTCGGCACGGCGCAGGGCCTCCTCTGCCGCGGTCAGCCGGGCGGTCAGGGTGGCAAGACGCGCAATCTCGGTCTCGGCCCGTTCTGCATCAAGGCGCGCCAGACGCAGGGCCGCTTCGGCCTGTGCGATCCGCGCTTGATGCGCCAGCGCATCCCGATGCATGGCATCCGCCTTCTCAAGTGTCTGGCTCCGCTCGGCCACGGCTTCGGGGTCGGTCAGCCGGGCAAGCGCTCGCTGCAGATCGGACCGGCGGGCCAGGTCGCCGGACAGGCGGTCCGCGCGGGGTCGCAAATCGGCCTCGCGCGCGGCCAGAGCCTCAACCTGATCCAGCGCCCGTTTCCATTCGCCATTGGCCTTGGGCCGCCCGCTGTCGGTCGCCAAAGCCGCCAGCGCTGCAGTCACCCTGTCGACGACCAGATCCATCCGCCGCCCGCCGGTCATCATGTCGATTTCCCCGGCGACCGACGACAGCAGGTCACGCCGGGTGGCCAACCCGCGTTCCCGTTCGCGCCTGTCGTCGGTGGCGGTGCCTTCGGGCTCCATCCCCATCAGCCCCTGGCGCACCCACAACAGGCCCGAGGGACCCCCAAGACCGCCCCCAAGGGTCCGGTCGATCCAGGCCTCCGCCTCGTCCGCCTGCGCGACAAGGCGGCCCGAGGCGTCCAGCACTTGCGCCTGGGGCCGTTGCAGCCAGCGCTTGGCGATGCGGAAGCGGCCTTGCGGCAGGTCGATTTCCACGGCCACTTCCGGCGCACCCCCTGCATGGGGTTGCAGCGCCTTGATGACGGCGTTTCGGCTGCCGTGGCGTTCGAAGAAGACGGCGTGCAGGGCGTCGAAGAAGGTGGATTTGCCGAACTCGTTGGGCTGGCACAGGACGGTGATGCCGTCGCCGATGCCCGAAAGCCGCGCGCTGCGCCCGGCAAAGCGCCGGATGTTGGTCAGCTCGATCGCGCGCAGCTTCATGCCCGGACCTCTTGCGCAAAGGCGTAAAGCCGGGCCAGCGCGGAGGAGGCCGTATCCCGGTCGGCCTGCGACAGGCTGGTGTCCCCGGCTTCGGCCAGCAGCGCCTCGGCCGCCTGGCGCAAGGCCCCGGCGCGGTCGATCTGGTCCAGGTCTTCTGGCAGCGCCTCGACCGCAAGGGCGGTCAGGTCAGCCGCGAACCAGCCGAAGTCGGGGGCGCGATGCGCGAGATCGGCTTCCAGAGCGGCCCGCTCAGCCAGGGGCAGGCGGCCCTTCAGGGTCAGGCGGACCAGATGGTCGCGCGCCCCCGCCTTGGGCAGCAGGGCGGCAACCCGGGCAGTCGCGTCTTCGCCCGGAAGCACCTCGATCTGCGGTCGAAGCCAGCAAAGGCTGGCGACTTCGACAGGGGCAACCTGCGGCATTGGCCCGTCCAGCGTCACCAGCAGTGCCGCGCCCGGGCCCTGATGCTTGAACGCATCCGGCTCTGGCGTGCCGGAATACCAGGTCGTCGGGCTGACCTGCAGCTGCCCATGCCAGTCGCCAAGCGCCAGGTAGTCAAGACCCGACCGCTGGGCCCGGTCCGGCGGGATGATGCCCGTCGCCCCTTCCTCGCCCGAGAAATCGGTGATCGCGCCATGCCCAAGGCCGATCCGGCGCGTCCCGGCAGGCGTGGCGGCTGACATCGCCTCGGTCAGGTCACGACCCGGTCTGCGCTGCGTGCAGGGGGCGGGCAGAAGATGAACACCGGGCGCAAGCTCTACCGGCGTATCCAGGGTCATTGCCCGCAGGTTCGCAGGTCCGTCGGTCGCGATGCGCCGCCACAGCTCGGTCGCGGCCAGGCTGTCGTGGTTGCCGGGCAGCAGCACCCAGGTCAGGTCTGCGGCCTCGCGCATCGCGGTCAAGGCTTGCCGCAGGGTGTCGGGGGCAGGGGTCTCGGCGTCGAAGGTGTCGCCCGCCAGAAGAATGGTCGTGGCCCCGCCATTGCGCGCCGCCGCCGCCAGCCGCCCGATTGCCCCGTGCCGCGCCTCGCGCAGGCGGTGGCGGATGCCTTCGGGAAAGTTGCCGAAGGCCCGCCCAAGATGCAGGTCCGACGAGTGAAGAAAACGATATGCGGTCATGTGCCTAGTTGCCCTGATGCGGGCGGTCCGGGCAATGCCGAACTTCCCGGTTTGCAGCAACACGCGCCGCAGCCCTGTCAGATCAGACGATCCGGACCCTGCAACGCCAGATGCTCTGTTTTGCCGGAGACATGGGACACGCTGACATGCGGCTTGATATTCGGGAATTTGGTCGGAGCGAGAGGAGCTCCCACCATTGCCTTAAGTGCTTGAGAACGCTTGAACCGCCGAGTGCTGGTTAAGTTCTGTGTCCCACTTGTGTGTCGCACCTGCCCTTTTGTCAATGTGCAGGATTTTGGTGAGGGTCATCACAACGAAAGAGTGGACCCGGTGTGACCAATCTTTCTGGCTTGTCGCTGAAGGACACACCGCAACTTGATCAATTCCCAGTGGAAAGGATGAGGGACCTTCTGGCCGCCGGGATGTCTCGACCTGCGTTAGGTAGTTCCGCTAGACCCAAAGCCACTTCCACCACGCTTAGTATCTTGCAGGAACGAGGTTGCTAAGAAGAATGCATCGCATGTCCTTTGGAAACACAGTTGCGCGATACGTGCCCCATGAAGTATCTGGTAAGCCTCGCTTCCATGATTGATCAACAACACCCCGATCTCGCCTCTATAGTCGGCGTCAATAGTACCCGGCGAGTTCAGGACCGTCACACCATGTTGCAAAGCAAGACCAGATCGGGGCCTCACAATCGCTTCGTAACCTACAGGTATCTCTAGCATCAAACCAGTGGGAACTAGTGCGCGACCACCCGCCAGGAGGGATAGCCCAACGGCGCGAACTTCTCCGCCGAAATTGGCGCATATGTCGTATCCAGAAGATGCTGTGGTTTGCCGCGCGGGTATTGGCACTCTTGTATCTGCTGCCTCTGTGTACTTGAAGCGAACGATGCAAGTAACTTCACTATCGCTCATTCACTGCCTCCCTCGGACAAGTCTGTCGCGAAGATTATTCCGGACAACTTCAGAGCGAACTCGGCGGCGTTTCTTGCGGCGAGTTCTTGATCTCCATCCTTCTTGCCTTCTGCCCAGTCACAGATAGACTTCACGACAATCCAGTCTGCGAGTAGCCTGCTCGCAGAGGCGGCTATTCCGGTTGCTTCCATCTCGCCCCCGATTGCATCAGGGAAGCGACTTATTAACTCGGTGCGGAAGTCCGCATCATCGATGAGTTTCATCCCAGAAAGTAGCTCTCCATGATGTACTAATGGGACACCTTCGTTGTACTGAGACCTCAGCGCGCGCGATGCGGATAGAAGTTTGGATGCCGCTGGCACTCTTGTTCCACGTTCTCTTGTCTCGGCCTCACCCTTCCGGACCATCTCGTAGTCAGTGACCATCTCAGAGACAAGGATATCTCCAATGCTCTGCTTGCCCCTCTTTAGTCCAAAGCAGATGCCAACCGAAATAGTATAGTTGGGTTGAATTGCCGTGAATGCATCATTCGCAGTAAGCTCAGAGCCGCTCGCGCCTGTAGAGCCGGCACTGCTTCGGACATGGAATATCTTCTGGTTTGCTCCACGGCTATACTCGCTGGCAACTGCCTTTCCCGCTGATCTGAAGCCCTGGTGCTTGAAGCCATTGAGCGCCAAGGCTCCTCGTACTGCATCATCTTCTGTGTCGGTTGCCGTAAGTAGGAGAACAGTCACAGTGCGCAGTGTACCCATTGTACTCTCCCACTCCCTTGCAAAGTTCGTATTGCGCTTACCTTCGCGTGTTGCTGCATCCCTTATAGCGTCTATCGATATCTCAAGGAACTCATCAAAAGAGGTAATCGGTCTATTGCAATTATCCTTGGCAATGTCGAGAAATGCCGAAGCAGTGTTGCAAACCATTCTGCGCATCGTATCGGCATTGTCGGCTCCAAGTGGCCTGTTCGCCCGCCTCGAAACCTCTGTGAAGGTTGCCCCGAGAAACGAGTTTAGGTGCAGGACAAAGTCGCGGTGAAGTGCGTTTCCGTAGCTCGCATAAGCCCTATCTCGCACTTCGTGAAGTCTCTTCAGTCGATGCCAACCAAGTGACACCAAAGCCTGCGTTAGTACGCGTATATCATACTGTGGGAAAAACGTAAGATCATCAAGGTAGCCAACTAGGCCTACACCCGATGGTATAACTGCATCATTGTTTTCCTTATAATGATCAAAGTAACGCGCAGAGAAAATGTGCGCCGTTGAAGCAAGGACAGGTTCAGATAGATCGCCTTGGTTTGCAATGCGCTCAATGTTTCCGCGAGTTATAGCTATCTCAGGGTTGCTCATTATCATGGCTTGAATTCTTCCAATGCCAGTCTCGAATTTCTTGAGATCGGTATCGAGCGCATGGGAGCCTAGGACCGGAAATCTTGTCACATCATAGTCAAAAATATCCCTGCGCAATAGTTTAGTCATAGAGAAGTTGTTGCGCTTTAGTATGGGAAACCGCTCGAGTTCCCCAGTGTTGCCAAAGTACATCGGGTACTTCTCTGCGACATTTCGATATATCCTCTGTCGACTTGCTACAAAGTCGCCTAGGTCAGTGCTATGGCTCGTTGATATAAGTATGCCTGCCTTAATTAGCTTTTCGACGATATTCTTGAGTTGTGTATAGCTATGTGAGTATTCGATAATCTGGGAGATGTTTGCAGTCATTCCGCAGCAATGTGTTAAGGTCAATACGTCTATCGCCCGGATGTCCTGTTCTTGATTGCGCCCTCCTCTGCTCGCGTGATTAGCTTCGCGATTAAGGAAGTTGAGAAATATAGGGCGCTCTTGCGTCGCGAAGTAGCTCACCGATTGCTCCCAGTGGATAGATACCCACGAGATACTCTATCAAGTTCAGTCAAGTCTATTTGGGTGGTTGGCTGCCACTTCGGTTTAGTGATGTCGAGCCGCCTTATTGGCTGCGAGAGTGGAGATATGTCGCCCTTCGCTTCGATCTCCAATATGAACCACGCATCGCCAAAACTATGATCAATTATGCACCTCTGCGGCCTGAGCATACTTCTTAGAAATCGCTCATCCCTGATTGTGGAAGTACCTTTCTCCGATAGGTTTCGAAGTACTTCTCTCGCGGCGCTCATGTCGATGCCAAAGTCATCTGCACTAAATAGGTCACGATCAAACTCATCAATATAGCGCCGTAGCCCTATCGAAAACTTTCCTATATCTTCAGAGAAGGGAGAATGCTTGCCAAGAGAATAGGTGAAGTAGGCATCCTTCTGCCGGATGATTGAGAATGTACCTATCCTGATCGCCCCCTCTGGTAATTGATCCATCGAACTGTAGCGGCCGCTTTTCTTTAGGAGCTTGACGAGTTCCGCCGCACTTGTGCTCTCTAGTCCGTGACTTGGCATGGCGGGCAAGTAATGTAGCACTCGACCTTGGGAGGGCGGTCTTGTTCGTCCCGGGCTTGAAAACTCCCTTCGTACATCGGGGGAGAGCGTCGGATCGTCCGAAAGCTCTCGGAGAAAGTAGATGCCTGGGCCGGTTCTGTAGAAGGCGGAGTGGTCTCGATGTTCCGATATGTCTTCAGTAATCCTTGCTTGCAGTGTCTTGTGCATGGTCTCGCCGCTGAGGTCGGCAGGCATGAGCCCATAGCGTGCTGCGTCGTGTAGAATTTCTTGAGCCGTGAGCGGGCGCCCACGTACTGAGATCACCTTTCGGGCAACTTCAAGGTAGCGACTAGACATAAGCGCAACCCTGAAGAGAATGCGTTCTGTGTCAAGAGGATGGTGATGTGGGCGGGGAGTTATACATAAGCTCCTGCCCCAATTGGTCCGTCGGCGCCGAAGGTGCTGCGAGGTCTGAACGGTCCCTTTGAGGGGGGAGCCGGGTCATGGTGTGAATTTCCGACACACTTGTTTGACGGGCTATCCAGATAGAGGAGGATGGGGCTTAGGTACTGCGGCGCCCCCCTCCAAGGGGCCAATATCGGTATCCGATTTTGGCGATCCGTGAATACAGTCCTAGTGTTGCCTGCTGTTAGGAGGTCACCCGGTCTTCGTACAGCGCAAGCTGCATGCGTCGAAAGGCGTCCCGTACTAATGCCAACTCTCCCACCTTGCCCTTGCTTTCGCCTACACTTCCGTACCGCGCAGTCAAGAACTGGCCCAACTTGCGCGTGGCGAGTTCGCTTTCGCCTGTTGCCTCATAAGCTTTCAAGATGGTCAGCAAGAGTTCGGCGATCTCATCCGCGAAGCTACTCATCCGGCTTTCTCTGACAGCCTGTGCGCGGTCATGTCGCGTCTTCGGTGGCTTGGTGAACATCACGTATGCGAGCACATCGTATAGGTCGCTCTGTGCTGCATCGACCAGTTGGCGGATGTCTTCTAGCCGGTCTGCGTTATAACCGTAGTCTTCGAGTTGCTTGAGAAAGTGCGCCCGGTTGTCGGGGTCACTCCAGGCAGTGCGCAGTTGGTCTTCGTCCGCAATCAGCTTGGACAGATCGCCGAACAGCCTCGACAGGAAGTCTGCCGCCGAGATCGGTTTGCCGTCCGCGTCCCAGTAGGTTGTCGATCCGATGAAGCGGATAGACCGGGCCTTTCCGTCTGCCAACTGCACCACAATCTTCTGGCGTGGGCCATCATCTACTTCGTTGTCAAGTTCGTCGCCTGACAGTTCAGGATCGCCCGTCTGCTCTGGTGTGGCGCGAGGTGGCCCAGGGGGTTCGGGGTCGAGAGGTTCGCCATCCCATTCGGGGTCGTTGAAATTCTCATGCGCCTTCACGAAGTCCCAAATGGTGAAGAAGTCCTTGCCCTCATAAGTGCGGGTTCCGCGTCCGATGATCTGCTTGAACTCGATCATGGAATTGATGGGGCGCATCAGCACGATGTGACGCACGTTGCGGGCATCCACTCCGGTAGATAGCTTCTGCGATGTTGTCAGGATTGTCGGGATGGTCTTCTCGTTGTCCTGAAAGTCGCGCAGGTGCTGGTTGCCGACTTCCCCATCTCTTGCAGTCACCCTGTGGCAATAGTCCGGGCTTGTGCTGGCCTTCACCTGATTGATCAAGTCCCGGACCAAGCCCGCGTGGTCTTGGCTGGCACAGAAAACAATCGTCTTCTGCCGCTGGTCGATCTGCACCATGAACTCCCTGACACGGGCCAACTCTCTTTCGGGGATGATGATGCGGGTGTTGAAGTCGCTCTCAGTGAAGGCCTCGCCGTCCTCTACCTCGCCAGCTACCACCATGTCGGTGCCGTCATAGACGTACTCGTCAATCGTGCTGGCCATCTGCCGCACCTTGAACGGGGTCAGGAAGCCGTCTTCGATGCCGTCCCGCAGGGCGTAGGTGTACACCGGCTCGCCGAAGTAGGCGTAGGTGTCGGCGTTGTGCTTGCGTTTGGGCGTGGCGGTCAGTCCTAGCTGGGCTGCGGGGGCAAAGTATTCAAGCAAGCTACGCCACTCGCTTTCGTCCTTGGCCCCGCCCCGGTGGCATTCGTCTATCACAATGAAGTCAAAGAAGTCGGGGGAGTACTGGGTGTAGACCGGCTCGCCCTCCCCCGTCATGAAGGTTTGAAAGATGGTGAAGAACAGGCTGGCGTTCTTCGGTGGCTTGCCCCGGTTCTTGCGGATGGTGTCAGGGTCGATCCGGGTCACGGCATCATTCGGGAAGGCAGAGAAGGCGTTGTACGCCTGATCGGCCAGGATGTTTCGGTCGGCCAGAAATAGGATGCGGGGGCGGCGGGTCGGTTCGCCCGACAGGTTCCATTTCGCCTGAAACAGCTTCCAAGCGATCTGGAAGGCGATGGAGGTCTTGCCGGTCCCCGTGGCCAGTGTCAGCAGGATGCGCCTGTCGCCCTTCGCCACGGCCTCCAGCACCGCTGTGATGGCGTTGTGCTGGTAGTAGCGGAGTTCCCATTTGCCGCCGTCCGTCTCGAACGGCACGGCCCCGAAACGGTCGCGCCAAGGATTGGGGTCGGGGAAGGTTCGCGCCCAGAGGTCTTCGGGGGTGGGGAAGGGCAAGGACAGGTCGCCCTCCGCCCCAGTGACCATGTCGATCTGATACCAGCTGATCCCGTTCGAGGCATAGGCAAAGCGGGCACCCAGACGCGTGGCATAGTCCTTGGCCTGCCCCACCCCGTCGCGGTGACTGATGCCCGCACGCTTGGCCTCCAGCACGGCCAGCTTGTGGCCCTTGTGGGTCAGGACGTAATCGGCAGATAGGCCTTTCTTGCGTTTGCCGCCGGACTGGATGCGACCGGGGCAGATGGTTTCCCGGTGGACCCGTGAGCCGTTCAGCCCCCATCCCGCCGCTGCCAAAACCGGATCGATGCGATTGGCGCGGGTGTCGGCTTCGGTTTCCATCTGGGTCATATTAGCCCATCAACGCTTAGGCCCGCAGAACCCCCTTGGCAGGCGGGGCACTTGCGATGATGGAAGTCCGATCCGTTCGCGCCATAGCGATGGCTGCAGAGTGCACCGCTTCCCAAGCGTCGGGCGCAGACCAGCACCCAGACATACTGCATGTGGTCCGTGCCGGGACGGTCGGTGCGGGCGATCAACACCTGATCGTTGATGTTGACGTCACCGAGTTGGCGCTTTGAGGTTCCCATGGGGTTTCATACCTCAGCTGAGTTCGCCCGCGAAGGCCTTTTGCAGGAGGGATTGGCGGAGGGCATCGAGGGATTGGAGTTTCTTTTCGGCACGTTCAACCAGCAAATCCAGTTGAACCCTCAAGATGCGAACTTGATCTATTATCACTTCTTGGACCTCAAGGGTCGGAGTTGGAAAGCCAAAGTCAGGGAAGTCCTTGATTGAAAGTCTGTCCACAGTCGCGCCCTTGATTGTCTTCTCCCGCAGGAACTTCTGAAACTCTGGTGAGAGGTAGCAAAGCACGAAGTACTCGGGGTCGATGACTTCTCGGTTTAGCCGCACCAATCCCATACGTCTGCCCAGGCAGCACTTCATCCCATCTGGGATTAGGCCCACCTGGCCCAACCTTGTTTCGTAAGAAAAGACCACATCGCCACCACGTGGCGTAACTCGCTTCGTCCACCGAGCAAAGTCTTCGTCCGTGACGTGCCTTGTCTTTGCGAGTTCGATCCTTCCGTCGACCAAGGACGATATTCCAAGGAACAGTGGCCCTTCGGCTACCGTTTTTGGAGTAGCGTGAGGACCATCAAAAACTCTGCCAATCTCGGAAATCTTAAGACACGGCCAATCTGATGCCCGACTAAAGATGTGACCTATTGTGCTGTCAAACAACTCCCGCGCGCTCTGGAGGTTGGCTTCTGCGTGGGCGCGGGCGCGGGTCAGGCCCTCGAAAGCCTCGTCCAGAACCGCAACGATCCGCTGTTGTTCTTCGAGTGGGGGGAGGGGGATGGAAGTGCCGTTTGCACGGGAAATCGTGAAAGTGCCAACGGTCGCACCGTCACTTGCAATGACTTGGTGTCGTAGGCCACTCCACTCGAATGCATATTTTACGAAGGCGGCCTCAACAAAGGACTTAGGCCGAAACCAAAGAACACTGGCGTCCTTAAAATAGAACTGGTCGTGCTCTTGAACGACATAGCAGGCACCAAGCGTGCCAACCGCAGACACCATGAGGTCGCCCGCAGTCGGAACCCCGTGGCTCTTGCGTAGCCGAGCGAAGTGGTCCTCTGAGATGAACAGTTCATTATCAACCGCACCGAACTTGGCGAGCTTCACAACCTCTCGTGCCCTGTAAAACGGGACACCACTCCGCGTCCATTGGCTTTGCAGAACACGCTTACTTGAGCCGATATCATAGACTTCGCCAAGCGGCTTGACTTCCCACCCAGCCTTCACAGCATCCCCCGAATGCTTTCCAGAATGTCCGCCGTCTCGGCATCGCGAGCCAGCATGTCGGCGATGATGTCCTCGGGGCTGCGCAGGGCCGCTGCCTCGGGTGCGTTGGGGTTTTTCACCGACAGGTCGCAAGTCGCCTCATCCAGATCGGACCGCTTCACAAGCCAAGACCTCGGCCCAAGGGCACGGGTGCGCTGCAGGGCCACGAACTCGGCCAGGTCGGCGTCGTTCAGCGGGTTGGTCTTGCCCATGCTCCGGCCCGGATCAAGCTGGTAGAACCACACATCCCGCGTCGGCGCGCCCTTTTCAAAGAACAGCACAACGGTCTTGACCCCGGCCCCCTGAAACGTGCCTTGCGGGCAATCAAGGATGGTGTGCAACTCTGCCGCTCCCATCAGTTCCCGGCGCAGGGCCACGCTGGCGTTGTCGGAATTGCTCAGGAAGGTGTTCTTGATCACCACCGCCGCCCGCCCCCCGGCCCGCAGCTTGCGGATGAAGTGCTGCAGGAACAGGTAGGCCGTCTCACCCGTGCGGATGGGGAAGTTCTGCTGGACCTCTCGCCTCTCACCCCCGCCAAAGGGGGGATTGGCCAAGATGATGTCGTGGCGGTCCTTCTCCTGTATGTCCATCACGTTTTCATTGAGCGTGTTGGAGTGGACAAGGTTCGGGGCCTCGATCCCGTGCAGCACCATGTTCATGATGCCGATGATGTAGGCGAGGCCCTTCTTCTCTTGGCCAAAGAAGGTGCGGGTCTGCAGGGTCTCGTAGCCCGCTGCAGTCTGGGCCTTGGGTCGCAGGTAGTCATAGGCTTCGCAGAGGAAGCCTGCGGAGCCGACTGCGCCGTCATAGATCGTCTCGCCGATCTGCGGGTCGATGACCTTGATCATGGCACGGATCAGGGGGCGGGGGTGTAGTACTCCCCCCCGTTGCGGCCTGCGTTGCCCATGCGGCGGATGCGGGTCTCGTACAGTTGCGAGAGTTCGTGGCGCTGGTCTTGGGTGTTGAAGTTCAGCCCGTCGAGGATTTCGAGCACGTCCCGCAGGATGTAGCCGGAGCGGAACTTGTTGCGGAGTTCGGTGAAGACTTCCCCGATCTTGTATTCGATGGTCCGGGGGCCAGTCGCCGTGGTGCGGAAGGCGGCAAGGTAGGGAAACAGCTTCTGGTCCACGAAGGCGATGAGGTCGTCACCGATCATCGCGGCGTTGTGGTCAAAGCTGCCGTTGGCCTTCGGTGCGGCCCACTCATCCCAGCGATACTTGCCGGTGATGATGGGGGCGTAAGTGGTGCCGTCAAGTTCGGCCCGGTCGCGGCGTTCGGTTTCCAGGTCGTGCAGGTACTTGAGGAACAGCACCCACGACGTCTGTTCAACGTAGTCGAGTTCGTTGGCGATGCCTTCCTCGGCCCGTAGGTTCTTTTCGATGGTGTTGAAGGCGTTCTCGTACATGCTTCCCCGCGCGATTTGATCACGACAGTTCCATCACTTACGACGAAGCGCAACCGGGTTGCCTGCCAGAGGTGGGGTGTAATTTTTCGGCACATTTTTTTGTACCCCTATCTATCCATCCATAGCGCACGACTTCCCCCCGTGGCACCCCGGGGTAGGAGGATCACCCTGCTCGCTCGCAACGAGCGAGGCTGCCATCAATGTCCTACGGTAAGTATGGTTGTCCGATAGGGTATACCCCTGAGGACACTGTTTCATTGCCTCAGGTGAGTGTACGTTAGGGTTGACTAAGACCAACGGACGTGCAATACAACGGACATGACCACAACGGACATTCTTGGAGCCACTCATGACCGCGCCACGCACAATCCTTTATGCCCGCGTTTCTACTACGGATCAGAACCTGGTACACCAGAGAGTGCAGGCTGAGGCAGCAGGGTTCCGCATTGACGAGGTAGTTGCAGACCATGGGGTGTCCGGGGTTAGTACCGCGCTGGCCGACAGGCCTGAGGGGAAGCGGCTGTATGACAAGCTGCGGCGCGGTGACACGTTGGTGGTCCGTTGGGTGGATCGGCTTGGTCGCAACTATCAGGACGTTACTGATGCCATCCGGCACTTCATGCGGCAGGGCGTAATCGTCCGAACCGTCATCAACGGTCTGACCTTCGATGGGGCGACGACAGACCCCATGCAGGAGGCCGTGAGAGACGCGCTGATCGCGTTTATGGCCGCGACTGCCCAGGCACAGGCCGAAGCATCGAAGGAGGCTCAGAAAGCCGGGATAGCGGCTGCGAAGGCCGATAGCCGGAAGTACCTCGGGAAGAAGCCTAGCTATGACAGGGATGGCCTACGTCGGGTCCAAGAGATGTTAGCTATCGGCGCGGGCACGTCTGAGATCGCTCGGGCAACCGGGCTAACTCGGCAGACGGTGCTGCGGGTGAAGGCCGATCCGGCTGGGGCCGAGACAGCGCTTGAGCGGTGGGGGCGTGAATGACCTGCCCGACTATCTCGGGGCGAGGCACGAGCCGCTTCCGGCTGGTCGCTCTTGCCCCTTCATCTTAGGAGAAGCCAATCGCAGCGTCGTCCAATGACGCAGCATATGCAGCTGAGAGCGATGTTTGGCCCGGTGACAAACGGCGCACCGTGGTGTGCACTGGCAGACTTCCCGCATGAGCCGACGTCACTTCCGTAGGTCAACTGCAGAACACCACAGGGAAGGGTGCGCTGGTGCGGCCTTGGGCGGGCAAAAGATACACTAACGGCGGCAAACCCTTATTCTACCCGGTAAGGGGGAGGTGGGGGGGTGATGGAACATATTCCCAGGCAAGAGAGGGACTTCAAGACTGCCGAGAACCCTTCAAGGACACGCCAATTTCCTGCCCGTACACAAACCTAAAGGTCTGCACCATAACTTGAACCAACTCCTCCCTATGGCGCTCCGCCACTATGAAGCTGTCGTGGACCGGCAGAACGGGAACATTCCTCTCGACAAAGTGCAGCATGATCATCTCGGCAAGGTCGCTGTCTAGCCGTTGCAGGCGTGTACCAACCCCGGTGCCAAAGTGATCCGAGAGCAACGGAAAGGCCGCCTTCACCTGCTCTTGAAAAGCTATTCTCGACATACCGTGCCGCTCGGTGTCGAAATCCCGTGGCTCCTGAGTGCCCTTGCGACCGGCGTTAAGCAGCGCAAGAAAGGTTGTCTTAGCGTGGTCGCGCAACAGGCTATCATTGGCGGCGCCTGGCACAAGCGAGTAGGGGTCTTCTGGGCAAGGAAGTCCGCTTTGCGCGAATAGGATTGTGGGGTGTAACCCCTTAAAGTCGGCCTCGATAGTGGTCTCATCACTTATGGTGATTAGCGGGCGGAAGTGCTTTCGTGCGGACTGCCACCAGCCTCCGTAGAACCTCCCACCCTCCGCGAATGTTCCGTTGTTGAAAACGCGGTATAGTCGAACGCCGTGCGAAGAATGGCCGTCCTCCAAGTCGAGTTCTGGCAATGGAGGTCTGCGGGAGCTTACCCGCGCCGTAGCGATCAGATCGTTGATCCGAGCAAGACCGGCGCGCATTGCTTTGGTTTCATCGGTATCCTTGTACTTTGCTAGTTGGCCGTGGTGATCCTTCAGTCTGATCGTCTCTTCCGTGCCGCTTAGCGTGAACGCCTTTAGCGGTGGAGCGTCGCTTATGATTGCAGCCCTTGCTGCGTCTGTAAGCGAGTAGCGCGCAACCTGGGCAAGCCCGTCATTTTGGTATCCGGGCGCAACTTGAAGCATGGTGCCATCCTCCTGCAGTGCTTCCATCGCTTTCAAGAAGTAGTCCACCGACATAAAGTCAGGTTGGTATCGTCTCTGATCGTCTAATCGCTGCTTGCCTGTAGCAATCCCGACTGTCAGGCCACTACTCCGAACCTCTGCCTGCACGAGGTTGAGGAGGATGAGCAGAGCGCACTGTTTGAACCGCTCCACCTTGGCCTTGCTTGGCTTTCGCAGGTAGGAGCTATGCCAGGTATTCGCTAGGTTCTCGACGACCTTATCCACCTCGGCTGGCCGCACTTGATCAGGTAGAATTAGATGGGCCTCGAACGGCACTGATCTAACGCCGCGCTGGTCCGGAAGGTCGCCTTCGCTGATCCCGAAGCCGCCTAAAAGCTCGCTGTTGGATGTCATCATCGCCCAAGTTGAATGCCGATGTGGCGGGTTCGCTTGTCGTGCAGCGACACACGGTCCGATTACGCACCGTGGACCCGCCCCTAATGCCTCATCTTAGGAGCTATGGCCATGTCCCCTCGCTACAGTTGTTTGTCAGCCGATCCTGTTCCCGCATCTGTCTTCTTTGCCGAAAGGGCATCAACCCGCGAAGATGTGCTAGAAGTCGAACATGTCGATGCTTGCCTTTAGCTGTACCGGCAGGAAGCCCTCCCTAAAGTAGGTGCTGTAGGTCATGCCAGCTTGTCGATGGCCCATGACGGCGGGGACATGCCGCTCCGGTGCATCCGCCTGGGCCAGCCGGGTTGCCATTGTATGCCGGAAGCTGTGGCAGGTGAGCAGAGAGGACTTGATGTCCAGAGCAGGCAGAA
Source organism: Tabrizicola sp. (assembly GCF_034366665.1). Taxonomy (GTDB): domain Bacteria; phylum Pseudomonadota; class Alphaproteobacteria; order Rhodobacterales; family Rhodobacteraceae; genus Tabrizicola. The sequence continues at coordinate 19,462 of NZ_JAXMMF010000065.1, forward strand.
AGCTCTCGTTGACCCACCTACCCAAGTTGCGGCCATAGTGGTTCATTTCCGAATAGGACAACTCGTGGAAAAGCCGCTTGTGCCCGCCCTCTCGCTGAGCGGCGATGTATTCCAATAAACCGCATTCTAACAGTCGCTTGTGCATTGGCAGCCGCCGCTGAGAGGCTTGGTTCTTGAGGCTCTTTCTTTCGTCTCCGACTTTCGTGATATCGAAGTACCAGACCTCTCCGTCCTGCTTGATGTCGGCAAGATCGAGTTGGGCGACCTCGTTCACACGCATGCCGCTGAACATGGCGATAAGTGTCCCCCATTTGTGCACGTCCCTCCTAACTAAACCGTCTGGGTTTTGGGTCAGGTGGCGAAACATGGCCTGGAGCTGTTCGGCACTGAACGAGCCGCGTCGTTCGTCACGGGGCGTTTTCGCTGCCTTAACCTGCATTCCCTCGAAAACGTTTACCGCAGCATAGCCATTGGCGACCGCCCACTTGAAGAAAGCATGCAGATTGCCAAGGTGCGTCGCCACTCTGCGCGGGGAAATTGTCCTCACTCCCACAATTGCCAACATGTCGGCCAGGGTCTTGCCCCGTGTTGCAGCCATCTTGTTTCGGTTCCACGGAAGCCGCATCAACACTCGCTTGATCTCCTGCGCATCGCTCTTGTTGATTGCGGTGACGTTCTTGTGCCCGGTGATTTCCCCCAGAAGCTCTAGCACCTCTCGCCGATCCAACTCAGTCTTGGGTTCTACAGGAGCCGTCCTTCTGATCTCATCGAAGTAGATCGCAGCTGCCTCGGCAATCGACTTGCCCGGCACAGACGCTGCATCTTGGTATGGCGCGGCTGGATCATATGAAACCGCCAGCAGCGAAGCGTCGGTTAGATCGAACTCGCCCAGACTATCGACGTGATCCAAGGATGCCCGGACGGCAGCCGCATGCGCGGTGTGTATCAACTGCACCAGCCACTCCCGGCTTCGGTCAGTTAGCTCCGCCTCTGCAATCCCCCGTTTCTCACAGAAGGCCGCAACAAGCCCTTGCGCCGTACCGCCGTGCGACTGCTTGGAAAGGAAGGTATCTAGGTCAAGTTCGGTTAGGCGCTGCCTAGCGTGTATCTTGGCGACCTTGTCCGCACCGGGCGGGCCATCTGCCGCCAACTCCTCCTTGAACTGGCTAACCATGTCGCGGAAGTATTCTTGGACATGCCGTTTAACGTCATCATATCGCATAGAACGATGTGTTGCTCTGGTCAGGTGGCTTTGTCCAGCCAGCACTAGCAGCCTCGATAGCCTCTGTGCAGTCGCCGGGCATCGGGTTTCGAGTGACACTCGAATGCATAGCCGCTTGTTATGTGGGTGCAGAGTGGCCGGGAGTGGCCATCGAAAGTAGAAAACCCCATGTCTGGAAATACTTAGGTAGGTAGCTAGCCGCATAGCGTGTGTCACCCTCCGGTGTCGCACCAGCAGACCTTACGCCGTAAGCACTTGATATGTCGGGAATTGGTCGGAGCGAGAGGATTCGAACCTCCGACCCCCTGCTCCCGAAGCAGGTGCGCTACCAGACTGCGCTACGCTCCGACCGTGGGCGGGGGGTTACCCCGTCCCGTCGGCTTTGGCAAGAGGCCTCACGCCTGATCGCCACCCCGGTCAAAGCGCTTGAGCCAGCCCGAGATGCGGGGCTGGGTTCCCATCTCCAGCCGGGACCGGTTCTCCAGCACGGGGCGGTTCTGGCTGATCGACGGCGTGCTTTCGCGCAGCACGATGTAGATGCCCGATGCGATGATCACGGCCGACCCGACCGCGGTGTAGAAATCCACGCTTTCGTTGAAGAAAAGCCAGCCGTACAGCACTGCCCAGATGATCTGGGAATACTGCATCGGCGCCACGATGATCGCCGCGGCCACCCGGTAGGCGGCGATGCTGGCCAGTGCCCCGATCATGCCCAGGAAGGCCATCACGGCGGTCAGGGCCAGATCCTCGACCGGCATCGGCTGGTAGACGAAGGGCATCGTCGCGCCGGTGGCGACAAAGGTCAGCACCATCGGATACAGCATCAGCACGACGGACCGCTCATCCCGCCCGATCTTGCGCACGATGATCGAACTCAGCGACCCGGTGGTCGCCGCCCCCAGCGCCGCAAGGTGCCCCAGCGAGAAGCCGTCTCCGCTGCCGGGACGCAGGACGATCAGCACTCCCAGAAGCCCGACGATGACCGCGATACCGCGACGCATGCCGACCTTTTCCCCCAGCATCGGGATCGCCATCAGCGTGATGAACAGCGGCATGGCGAAGAAAATCGCATAGCAGGTCGCCATCGGCAGGACGGAAAAGGCGTAGAACCCCATCACGCCCGTCACCACGGCGCTGACGGTGCGGATCGCGGTCCACCAGGGGTGGCGCGGGATCAGCGTGCTTTCGCGGCGGTCGCTCAGCAGCAGCACGGTGACCAGCGGAAAGCCCATCAGCCCGGCAAAGAACATGGTCTGGAAGGCCGAATAGGTGCCGCCCAGATACTTCACCACGACATCGTGGGTGGCATAGGCAGCAAAGGCGGCCAGCGACAGAAGCGCGCCGCGAAGCGAAGGAGACATTCGAAAATTTTCCGGGGCTGGGGCGTGAAACGGACGCCACGTGAGCGGTAACACCTTCGCCTGTTCGTGGCCTGGATGCAAGGCCGGGCGCGGCTTAGGCCAGGGTCTTTTGCCGCTCTTGCCGCCAGACGACCAGGATGCCCGCTGCCGCGATGATGACCATGCCCAGGGCGGTGCTGGCCGTCATCGGCTCGGCAAAGAACAGCGCGCCGAATACCGCGGCCCAGGCGATTTGCGAATACTGCGTCGGCGCTACCACCACCGGCGGTGCGGCGCGATAGGCGGCGAACATCAGCATGGTGCCGGCCATGCCGAAGACCGAGATGCTGGCGACAGTTGCAAGGTCATGCAGCGGCATCGGCTGATACCGCGACGGCAACAGAAGAAAGGCCGAAACGCACTGGCCTGCCACCGGATACAACAAAAGCGCGACCGAGGATTCAACGCCCCCCGTCTTGCGGATGATCAGGTAATGGACCGCCGCCATCAGCATCCCGACGACGGCCGCCAGATGGCCGATCCCGAAGTCGATCCGCCCGGGGTTCAGCGCGACGATCACTCCGACCAGCCCCAGCACCACCGCGACGCCGCCTATCGCGTCGACCCGGTCGCCCAGGATCGGCCAGGCCAGCAGCGTCAGCACCAGCGGCATCGTGAAGAAGATCGCATAGGCCTGCGCCAGCGGCATCGCCGTGAAGGCATAGGTCACCAGAAGCGCATTGGCGATCAGCGCGACAGTCCGGATCGCCATCAGCCAGGGGTGCACCGGGCGCAGGGGGCCGCGCTCCTTCAGCCACAGCAGGCCGATCAGCGGCAGGGTGAAAAGACTGGCGAAGGCCACGATCTGCACCGGATGGTAGGTCCCGCCCAGGAACTTGATCGTGCCATCAGCGACCGAGAACAGCCCGAAGCCCGCCAGCCCGAGAAGGACACCCCGGACATTCGCAGAAAGGATGGACATGATGGGCGACGGTTCCTGCCGAAGTCTGGCGACGTTGGTTTTCTTGCAACTCTGGCGCGACGCATAGCAAGCCCGGGCTTCGCCGTCACGGTGCAAACGGCACGGCTCTGACCGCCGCTGTCAGACGCGGTCCTGCGGCCTTGGGGCCTGCAGGGCCGATTGCAGGACAAGCGCAAATCCAAGCATTACCAGCCCCGGCGTCAGCGGCGCGTTGAACAGCCACAGCGGGATCGCAAGGGTAGGCATGAAGGCGGCAAGCAGCAGAAGGCCCCGCCACCGCCACAGCACGACGCCGGTCGCCTCGGCCCGGTTGCGGGTCAAAAGCAGGGCCGCTGCAGCGATCCCGTAATCATAGCTCAGCCAGTAGGGCACGACGACCAGCGTGGTCATGATCGCAAGCGCTGCGCGCAGACCGGCATCCTCGCACCGCCACAGTGCCCATCCGGCCAGGCCGATGACCGGCACTGCGACTGCGGCATGGACCGCCAGCGCGATTTGCGGACCCACCTCCAGCACGCGCAGGGCGCCGAAGACAGTCGGCATCATGCCCAGGAAGACTCCGGTGAAATCGGTCATGACCCGCGACTGATAGGGCAGGGTCTGCGTCACATAGCCATGCCAGCTTTCCCAGCCGAAAAGCACCCCGGAAAGGACGACCAGCCCTGCCGTGGTCAGCGAGGCCGAGGCAATCACCAGCCAGCGCCTTTCGATCAGCAGCAGAAGCGGCAAAAGCAACCCAAGCTGCGGCTTGATCGTCAGGCAACCGATCAGGACACCGGCCAGGACAGGCCGCTCCATCCGCAGCGCCAGCCCGCCCAGAAGAAGGGCGGCCGAGAGAAACCCGTTCTGCGCATGGTAGATGTTGTCGAAGACCGAGGGCAGCACGATGGCTGTCGCCACGGCCAGGCCTGTCGTCAGCGGCCCGACGAAGGCCCGCAGCGCCACGAGGTAAGCCACCAGCGTCACGCCCAGGAAACCCGCCATCGCGGTGCCATAGCCAAAGAACCCAAGCGGCCAGATCGCCAGCAGGTAATGCGGCGGATAGCTCCAGTTCCGCCAATGGGTGCCCGGGCCGAACTGATCGGTCAGGTGCCGGAAGTACGTGGCGTGATCGGCAAAAAGATCCAGAACCTGTCCGTTCAGCAGCAGCCGCGCTGCGGTCCAGTAGTTCGTGAAGTCCTTGTCGATCAGCCATGCTTCCATGCAGTTACAGGCTCGCGTCCAGGGCGGCGATCACGGCGTCGCCCATCTGGCTGGTCGAGACCGGAGTGCCGCCCTCTGGTCCCATCAGATCAGCGGTGCGGACGCCGTCGGCCAGCACCTTTTCGACTGCTTTTTCCACCCGCGTCGCCTCTTCGCCCATGTCAAAGCTGTAGCGCAGCGCCATCGCGAAGGACAAGATGCAGGCGATCGGGTTAGCCTTGCCCTGGCCCGCGATGTCGGGAGCGCTGCCATGCACAGGTTCATACAGCGCCTTCGGTCGGCCGTTGGCCATCGGCAGGCCCAGCGAGGCCGAGGGCAGCATCCCCAAGGATCCGGTCAGCATCGCGGCCATGTCCGACAGGACGTCGCCAAAAAGGTTGTCCGTCACGATCACGTCGAACTGCTTGGGCCAGCGGCACAGCTGCATCGCGCCGTTGTCGGCATACATATGGGTCAGCGCGACATCCGGGTAGTCGCGGTCGTGCACTTCCTGCACCACCTCGCGCCACAGGATGCCCGATTCCATCACGTTGGCCTTCTCCATCGAGCAGACCTTGTTGTTGCGTTTCCGGGCCAGTTCAAAGGCCGAGCGGGCGACGCGGGCGATTTCGCTTTCGGTGTAGCGCTGGGTGTTGATCCCGACGCGTTCGTTGCCTTCCTTGAAGATCCCGCGCGGCTCGCCGAAGTAGACGCCGCTGGTCAGTTCCCGGACGATGACGATATCCAGACCTGCGACGACCTCGCGCTTCAGGCTGGAGAAATCGGCCAGCGCGTCAAAGCACTGCGCCGGGCGCAGGTTCGAAAAGAGGTCCATCTCTTTGCGCAGCCGCAGAAGGCCGCGCTCGGGTTTGACGGAAAAGTCCAACGCATCGTACTTCGGCCCGCCCACGGCACCCAGAAGCACCGCGTCCACCGCCTGCGCCTTGGCCATCGTCGCGTCGGTCAGCGGGACCCCATGCGCGTCATAGGCGCAACCGCCCACCAGATCCTCGGACACGTCGAAATGGACGCCGCGCTTGGCCCCCATCCAGCCGATGATCTTCTTCACCTCGGCCATGACTTCCGGGCCGATGCCGTCGCCGGCGAGGATAAGGAGGGAGGGGTTTGCCACGGTATGCTCCTGGGAAATGTGTCGCGGTCGGCCTAGCTTTTCGGTGCGAAAACTTCAAGCGTGGAAGCCCCGGGCCAACGCGTCCCAGACCCGCCGCAGGCGCGGAGACTGGCGCAGGCGCGGGGCGGCGGTCAGCCAGACGGGCAGGCTGGGCAGGTCGGGGATCACGTCGATGCGCTCCAGCGTGGGATCGGCGTCGCCCACCGCGCGCAGGATACCCCCCAACCCGCACCCCGCGCGGATCAGTTCGACATAGGTCAGCGGATCATCGCAGCGCACCGGGAAGAAGCTGCGCCCCACCTCCATCCCCAGCGTCCGCATCACCCGGATGATCTGGTCCATCCGGTCCTGGCCGATGAAATCATGCTGCATCAGATCCTCGGGCGTCGTCGGGTGGCCCCGGCGGTTGAGGTAGTCTTTTGCGGCATAAAGGCCCAGCGGCAAGTCGCCGATGTGGCGGGCCACCAGGTCTGCCTGCGTCGGCCGGTACATCCGCAGCGCGATGTCCGCCTCGCCGAAGAGGAGGTTCTCGGTCGTGTCCGAGGGGACGAGGTCGATCTGGATGCCCGGCTCTGCCTCGCGCAGCAGGGCGAGAACCCTTGGCAGGATCACATGCGACACGACGCGGCTGGCGGTGATCCGCACCGTCCCCTCGATCCCACCCGAGCGGCCCTTGGCGGTCAGCGCCAGCTCTGCCGCCGCCGCCTGCATCGCGCGGGCCGAAGGCAGCAGCGCCTGCCCCGCCTCGGTCAAGGCCTGACCCTGGGCGATGCGGGTGAAAAGCGGGACCTGCAGCTGCGCCTGGATGGTCTGGATGTGGCGGCCCAGGGTGGGCTGGCTGATTCCCGTTGCCCGCGCGGCGGCCGACAGGGACCCGGCCTCGGCCACGGCAAGGAAAGAACGGATCAGGGTCCAATCAGGCAAATCCATTCATGAATGAATATCGGATAGGCGATTTCATGCAATTCCATTTGCGCGCGGCCCACCGCATATCCGGCGGAAAGGAGACCCTCATGACACAGACAGCACTGGTTCTTGGCGCCTCGGGCGGATTTGGCGGGCAGGTGGCGAAGGCGTTGCAAGGCGCGGGCTGGACTGTCCGCCGCTACACGCGCGGCACCGACATGGTGGCTGCAGCGCAAGGCGCGGACCTGATCGTCAACGGGCTGAACCCGCCCGCCTACCACGACTGGGACCGGCTGATCCCCAGGATCACGACCGAGGTCCTTGCCGCCGGTAAAGCTTCGGGCGCGACGCTTGTCATCCCCGGCAACGTCTATCCCTATGGCACCCAGCCCGGTCCCTGGAACGCCGACACGCCCCACCGCCCGGTCAGCCGCAAGGGCCGCATCCGCGCCGAGATGGAGGCGCGGTATCGGGCGGCGGCAGGGCAGGGCCAGCGCACGATCCTGCTCCGCGGCGGGGATTTCCTGTTGCCGGAAGCGCCCCAGATGGTGATGAACCGGCTGATCCTGGGTGAGGTCGCGAAGGGAAAGATCACCACGCTGGGCGACCCTGACGCGCTGCACGCTTATGCCTACCTGCCCGACATGGCCCGCGCGGCGGTGGCTCTGGTTGCCCTGGGCCAGGCGCTGCCCGCCTATGCCGACATCCCCTTCGCAGGCCACGCCTTCACCATTTCCGACCTTGCTGCCCGGATTTCACGCCTGTCCGGCCGACCGATGCGCATAAAACGCTTCCCGCGCTGGATCTTCACTGTTGCCAGCCCCGTCTGGGAACTGGCGCGTGAGCTGCGCGAGATGCTGTACCTCTTTGACCACCCGCACCGGCTGGACCCCGCGCCCCTGCGGCGCTGGCTGCCGGACTGGCTGGACACCGACCTTGACACGGTGATCGCCCGCCACCTTCAGGGCAGGCTGATGTCAACCCAGACCGGAAAGTGATGCGAGGCCGCCACAAGGTCGGCCATCAGCGGATCGTCCGACGCGGGCCACAGCACGCCCGCCCCTGACACGGCAAGGCCTGCCGACGGCAGCACATAGTCCAGCCGCAACCCGCCAAGGTCATCATAGATCACCGTATCCAGCGCCGGATCGCCCTTGTGCGCCGGCTCGACCCGCCCATGCCCGCCGCGCGGCATCGGGTCCTGCAGCAACGGATGCGCCAGCAGCCCCCCGATCCCTTCGCGCCGCCCGTCGCCGTCTGCGGGGTCCAGATTGCCGTCGCCCAGCAGCACAAAGGGCGCGTCGGGTGGAGACATCGGCAGCTTGCCGTCCAGGAACAGCCTCCAGAACGCCGCCTCATCATGGTTGCGGCGGCCATTGCGGTCCTCGGGCCCGTCAAAGACCGGAGGCGTGGCGTGCCAGGCCAAAAGATGCAAGGGACCCGAAGCGGTCACGACCGGCACGTCCCAGAACCCGGTCGTCGCCAGGCGCTGGACCGACGCAAGGCCCTCCGGATCGTCGGACAAGCCGCCCGGCAGGTCTGCCCAACGAAAGTCCGAGAAGTCCCGCGCCCCCTCGCCGATGGGCAGACGCGACAGCACCGCCATCCCGGCGTTGCCCGAAAACAGCCCGAAGCCCTGCGCGTCGCGCGCGTCGCCCAGCCGTCCGTTTCCGTCCACGTCGAACCCGGTCTGCATCCCCGTGTTCGGCCGCAAGGCGAATTGGTGAGGATAGTCCAGACCCGCCGCGCGCAGCTGGTCGGCCAGCAGCCCCAGTGCCACCCCGCCACGGTCATAGTCGACCGAGGTCAGCACCACCACATCCGCCTGCAGCGCCATGAGGACCCGAACCACCGCCTGCGCCTGCGGATCACCTGCGGCCAGGTCCTTGACCAGAAGCCCCGGCCCCTGCCGGTCCAAAGCGACATTCCAGGTGGCCACCCGCAGCGGATCGGCCTGAACCGGGCTGCAAAGCAGGGCCAGCAGAAGGGCGCGGCTATAGATCGTCGTCCTCGTCATCCCTGTCGCGGTCCAGCTTCGACGGCTCGATCGCGCCCAGGACCGCCAGCTTCGCGGCCCGCTTGATCCGGATCATGTCGGCAATCCGCGCCATCGCCACCGCCCGCATGATCAGCGCTGCGGGCAGATAGGCCCACAGCGCCATCGCCCAGATCAGCGTCTGCGGCGAGGTCAGCGTCTCGGCCGGGATGCCGGTGCTGAGAAGGGCGACCACGGCCGGGATGACGAAGGGCAACAGGAACCCCACGGCCAGGTTGACATGCGAATCGCGCACCAGCCGGTCGACGACATCACCGCCCGCCGTTGGCTCGAACGTGGGCAGGTTGACCCAGACGTTGAACGCGGCCTTGGTCGAGGGCCAGCCGACAAGCTTCAGCACGATCACGAACAGCGCCAGCGACAGCAGCGAGATCAGGTAAGCCGTCCCGGCGGCGATCTTGACCTGCGCGATCTGAGCGGACGTGGCATTGCTGTCCAGCATGTAGCTGACCAGCCGCACCGGCGAATAGGGGAAGTCCAGCGAGGCGCCGATCAAAAGCCCCACGGCATGAAAGAAGCGCGAGACTGTGGTCGAATGTTCCATGTCCGCGACGATGGCAGACAGGATCACCACGATCGTCAGCATCATCAGAAAGCGGATGCGGTTGTAGGGCGCGCCATCCCGAAACTCGATCAGGCTGGGGTAGACGGCGTTGTATTCGAAGAACACCAGCGCGCCTCCGAACAGTGCGACCAGCGCCACGATCTGCTTGGTGTCGGTGCCGATGCCCGGCAGGATGACCGAGGGCACGACGATCAGGATCATCACCAGAAAGGCCCGGACGGCAGCGGCCGTCGCGCGCGACAGCCAGGTCCGCGCCCAGCCGTCGGTCGACACGACAGCAGTCAGGCGCAGTTTGCTGCGCAGTCCTTCGATCAATGCGGTGCCGCTTGCCACAATTCCGCCCAATTCCACACCGTCTCCAGCCGACTCGCTTAGGTTGAGCGTATCTAGACCAAGCTTTGTGGCCATTTCAGGGTCAGTCTAGGCTGAACAGGCGAAGTCGTGCAGTTTCGTGGCATAATCTTTTGCGGGTGTGGCCTTTTGCAGGTGTCGCGCGCCCCACGGGTGTGGCCCTTCGGAGGTGTGGCCTGCATGTCAGCTTTCCCGGAAGGCGCGGGACAGGTAATCGGTGAAAGGCTTGACCAGATAGGCCAGCGGTGTCCGCTCTCCGGTTTGCAGGAAGACATCGACGGGCATCCCCGGCAGCAGCGCCTGATCGCCAAGCCGGGCCGCTTCGCCCGGGGCCAGTTCCAGTTCGGCCCGGTAGTACTGCGTGCCGTTCGCGGGGTCGCGAAGCGCATCCGCCGAGACCATGACCACGGTCCCGCGCAGATGTGGCGTTGTCCGCGAGGAGAAGGCCGGCAACACCAGTTCCGCTGACTGGCCGATGGTCACTTCGTCGATGTGGATCGGCGCGATGCGGGCGGTGATCACCAGGGGACGGTCCTGCGGCACAAGGTAAAGCACCGGCTCGCCCGGGCGGAGAACGGCGCGGGGCGTCGTCACCTCGAGGCCCAGGACCACGCCGGACACCGGAGCGCGAAGCTGAAGGCGGTCGATGCGCTCGGCCAGGGCGCGGCGGCGTTCGGCCAGCTCCAGCATCTGCGCCTCGATCTCGCGCAGCTCGGTCGTTGCGGCCTCGCGCCTGGTGCTGACCAGGCCAGAGATCTGAATCTGGGTCTCGATGATCTGGCCCTGGCTGCGCGCAAGTTCGGCCTCCAGCGCGCCAAGCTGGCCCGCAAGCCGTGCCTTTTCGCGTTCCAGCGCCAGCAGGGTTCCGGCCTGGGCCAGCCCCTTGGCCCGCAGACCGCGCTGCATCGCCAGCTCTTCCTGCACAAGGTCAAGCTGGGTCCGGACCGCGGTGGCCTGGGCCTGCAGCCCGTCCGACTGCATCGCCGTCTGGTCGATGCGGCGCATCAGAAGCGTGCGGTCTTCGTCCAGCGTCGT
>NZ_JAXMMF010000066.1:0-27900 GCF_034366665.1 Tabrizicola sp.
CTATCTGTACCGCGGCAACCGCGACACGATGTTCCGCATCCACGGTACGGCGGATGCGGCCTCGATCGGCCATGCGACCAGTGCGGGCTGCATCCGTCTGTTCAACCAGGACGCCATCGACCTGTACAACCGCGTGCCGAACGGCTCCCGCGTGAAGGTGCGCAGCGAAGCGGAAAGCCTGGCGCTGGAAGGCCCGCAGATGGTCGATGCCTATGGCCGCCTGGTTCCCGAGACGCCCGAGAACATCGCCCTGAAGGAAAAGGAAGCCGCTGCCATCGCCAAGAAAGAGGCGAAGGACAGGGTCGCTTCCGAAAAGGCCGAGAAGAAGCGTCTGGCCGCCTGCGAGCGTCGCGGCATCGCCGCCGAAGAATGTCCGCGCCCCAATGCCCCGGCCGCAGTCGTAACGGTCGGCACCTCGGACAGCTCTATAGCCGGATGACGTAGTCCTTGAGGGTGGTCTGCACGACCTCCCACGTCCCTTCAAAGCCCGGGCGGATGATCATGCTGTCGCCCGGGTGAAGCTGGGTGACAGTGCCGTCCGCGCCGGTCAGCAGGGAATACCCGGACAGGATGCGGAAATACTCCCACTCGCTGTATTTCACCCGCCACTTGCCGGGCGTGGACTGCCAGAGGCCGCAGTGCAGGCCGTCGCGGTCCTCAAGGTTCCAGGTGCTATGGACCGGGTTACCGGAAATCAGCCGCTCCGGGTCGGGTCCGCCGATCTCTGGTGCCGTGCCGTCGCGGCTCACGCGCTGGATGAGGGTCATGATGATCTCCTTTGACCGCGGCATTCAGGACCGCTGCGCTTAAGCGGTCAACCCCGTGACGCTGCGGTCGGCGGTGCTGCGCTGCGGCGCAATCATGTTGCGGAGCTGGGACGGTTGTGCCCATATGACAGGCAGATTGCGAAAGCGCCCCCACGCTGCGAGGCCCGAAGATGAGCGCCACTTCCCCCGTCCGTCCCGTGCTTCCCCCCGATATCCGCGCCCGCAAGGGCAGCCAGCCCTTGGTGGTGCTGACCGCCTATTCCACCCCCGTTGCACGGCTGGTCGATGCGCACTGCGACATTGCTCTGGTGGGGGACAGCGTGGGCATGGTGATCCACGGGATGCCCTCCACCCTGGGCGTGACGATGGAAATGATGATCCTGCACGGTCGCGCCGTGGTCCGCGGCTGTCAAAAGGCCATGCCGGTGATCGACATGCCTTTCGGCAGCTACGAGGAAAGCCCCCAGCAGGCCTTCCGCAACGCCAGCCGCCTGATGGCCGAAACCGGCGCCCCGGCGGTCAAGCTGGAAGGCGGGCAGCATATGGCCGAGACGATTGCCTTCCTCACCCAGCGCGGCGTCCCCGTGATGGCGCATATCGGCCTGACCCCGCAGTCGGTGAACACTCTGGGCGGCTACAAGGTCGTGGGCCGCGCCGACGAGGCCGACAAGGTCATGGCCGACGCCCGCGCGATCGAAGCCGCAGGCGCTTTCTCGGTCGTGCTGGAAAAGGTGCCGGAAGGGCTGTCCGGTCGCATCACCAAGGTGCTGGCGATCCCGACCATCGGCATCGGCGCGGGCGTCGATTGCGACGGGCAGGTGCTTGTGGTCGATGACATGCTCGGCCTTTTCACCGACTTCCGCCCCAAGTTCGTCAAGCGCTATGCCGAACTTGGCAAGACCGCCGACGAAGCCATCGCCACCTATGCCGCAGAAGTCCGCGCCCGCAGCTTCCCGGCTGCCGAACATTCCTTTCCCGATGTCGTACCGGTGAAAAAATGACCCCCATCATCCGGACCTTGTCCGACCTGCGCGCCCTGGCGCGCGGCTGGAAGGCGCAAGGCGAAACCGTGGGCGTGGTGCCGACGATGGGTGCCCTCCATGAGGGCCACCTGTCGCTGGCCCACCGGGCGCGGGCCGAATGCGACCGGGTCATCACCACGATCTTCGTGAACCCCAAGCAGTTCAACAATCCCGACGATCTGAAGAAATACCCCCGCAGCGAGGAAGCCGACGCCGCCCTGCTAGCCACGGTCCCCGTGGACGCGATCTTCGCCCCCCCGGTCGAAGAGGTTTACCCCGACGGCTTCATCACCAACGTCACGATGCAAGGGGTCGCCCAGCCCCTGGAGGGCTACATGCGCCCCGGCCATTTTGACGGCGTGGCGACCGTAGTGACCAAGCTTTTCGGCATGACGCTGGCCGACAACGGCTACTTCGGCCAGAAGGACTGGCAGCAGTTGCAGGTCGTCCTGCGCCTTGTGCGCGACCTGAACCTGCCCGTGCAGGTCGTCGGCTGCGAGACGATCCGTGAGGGCGACGGCCTTGCGATGTCCTCACGCAATGTCCGCCTGACCCCCGAAGGCCGCGCCAAGGCCCCCATCCTTTACGCCGCGATCACCCGCGCCGCACAGGACATTCGCGTCGGTCACGCCGACCGCATGGCGATCCGTGAAGCCGCCGAGACGATGCGCGAAGCCGGCTTCGAGCGGGTGGAATACATCGAACTCCGCGATGCCGAAACGCTGATGCCCTCGGATGACCCGCGCCGCCCGCGCCGGATGCTGGCCGCAGCCTGGGTCGATGGCGTCCGCCTGATCGACAACATCCCGGTCTGACGCTTTCATACTGGTGCAAATATCCCCGCCGGAGGCATCCTGCCGGTCGGCCCGGGACCACCATTCCGCACTTGGCGGGGGCCACAAGTTGCGGCAAGACTTGGGCCGTTGGCTGTCCGAAAAACCGGCGCCGGAATGATGTAATTCTCTGTTACATCACTATGTGATGCAAACGAAGTTCAACGGAGGGTCGGATGGCCGATTTCGAAACGCAGATCAAGGAAAGCCAGGCTCAGGTCGCCCAGGCTCAGGCGAAGATTTCCGCCATCACCAGCCGGATCGAGCAGGCGCGAACCAAGCTTGACCAGGGCGTGCAGCTGGACGTGGAAAACGCCACGCTGGAAGACGTCAGCAAACACACCGACCTGATGAACGCGAACATCGCCGAGCTCATCATGGGCCTCGACGACGTGACCGCAGGCTTTTCGGCCGAGTTCGCCGAGATGCGCTCGAAAACCGGGATGGAGACCTTCATCGGCATCTTCTCGTCCGCCAAGGCAGAATCGATGCGCCAGGAACGGATGCGTGCGGCCACCATCGACGACAAGCTGCAGGACCTGATCGCGAAATCGGACGTCATCGTGAAGCTGCTCCAGGGCCAGCTTGACCTGCTGAACGTGCAGAAAACGCGGGTAGAGGGGAACCTCGCCTCGACCCTGACCGAGCGCGAAGAAACCGTGGGCGCGCTGGAGGCGGTGCGGAAGGAAGTCGCCAGCCTCGACCCACGGATCATCGAGCTGGAGAACAAGATTGCCGTGGAGCAGGACGCGGCCGCGCGGACCAAGCTGGAGACGGAACTGGCGAACCTGAACGCGCAATACAACGCGCTGGTGCAGGACGAGCAGGTGAAGCTGGCGAAAAGCCAGACGCTGGAGCGCTATATCGAGAAGGGCAAGACCTGGGTCGACAGCCTGCAGAACCAGGCGGCGACGCAACTGGTGCTGATCAACAAGCTGCAGACGGATACGAAGCAGCGGGTGGTGCTGTATGACGCGCTGACGTCGTCGTTGAAGACCGCCCAGCAACAGGACGTGGCGCATCGGATCAACGAGATTGGCGTCAAGACCGACCAGGAAGCCCAGACCGCGATGGCGGCGATTGGGGCGGCGACCAACGACAAGATGGCCGACATGCTGGAAGCGCATGAGGGGCATATGGTGTTTGCAAGGGCGATCCTGGAGCAGAAGGCGAAGGCGGATGAGCGGTTCGCCCGGCGGTTCGCGGCGATTGTCGAGAAGCACGACAAGAACGCGTATGGGGAATGAGGTTCAGGGACCAGATCGTCTGGACGGCCTCAATCGGCGGCGGATCGTTCTTCCTGGGAATATTCCTGTGGCTCGGTTCGCAAGCTGCTGGTGTTGACGCTGACAGTTGGGCAATCACAGTTTCATGGGTTTTGGTCGTCTTGGGCGCTTATCTGCTTCTCGGGGCAGTCTTCAGAGCTGCCAACAAGCACCAGCAACGGAAAAGTCAGAGGGCTGGGAGGGTGCATCCCACGGCAACTTTGGGTCCAGTCAACCGATGGTACTTTTGGGTAGACCGGAACGGCAAGGATCGCGATGCCTGACCCCACCGTCAAAGACGTCCTCACTTCGGACCATCACGAGCTGTACGACACGCTCATCGCCCGGCGCTACTTTGCCAAGTTCGACCGGATCACCGGGCATCTGGGCCGGGTGGCGGCGGAGGTGGAGGCGGAGGGGCGGCTGACGCGGACCGAGGCTCGGCTGCTGGGGAAGTATCTGACGGCGGTGGCGGCGACGTTCCGGGCGCTGAACCACAAGTACCTGATGACGGGGCGGGGGGAGACGGCTCCGCGCCTGACCATCGACCGGCATGAGAGCGGGTTTCCGGTGGCGCAAGAGCTGATGACGATGGCCGTGGATGCCCAGCAGGCGGAGAAGCATCTGGCGGGGATGCCCTCGGAGGCCGAGCTGAAGGACCGGATGGTGCGGCAGATCGTGGGGGAACAGACGATCCCCACGGCGCTGCAGTTCGCTTTGTCGCAGCGGTACTACTATGAGGCGCTGGCGGCGGGGGGCATGTTCTGGGCGCGGAACGATCCGGATGCGCAGTGGATCGAGGATCTGGGCGACCGGCGGCATTTCCTGGTGCATTGGGCGGTCTGGGACACTCAGGTCAACCTGCCGGTGGTGTACCTTCTGGACCTTGAGGATGCCGGCAAGCGCCCGATCCTGAACGACGCGTACCGCTGGCCGCAAGCGCAGGCGGCGCTGATGGCGCAGTCGGTGGGGGGGTTGAAACTCCTGACCATTGCCACGGGCTTCGACAAGGATTTCCCCGACCTGCACCCCACACGCCTGCGGCGGATCATCCTGGGGCCGATGTATTCCGCGAGCTTCACGTTGCAGTCGGGGCCGATCTCCAAGGTGCTGGAGGGCGCGAAGGCGCCTGAAGGCGAGGATTGGGCTTTGGTCTGGACGGTTGAGGATCTGGTCAGCGACCGCGAGGAAGAGGTGAAGGACGGGTGGTTCTCATCGGTCCAGCGGCAGGTCTACAAGCTGGACCCGGTGGCGGGGGCAGAGCTGGGGTGCACGCGGCAGGACCGGATGATCATCCTGCCAGAAAAGCCCTATCAGGTGCTGGTGGAGCAGAACCCCAAGGGCTTGCAGGGGCTGCGGAAGTTCGTCGTGGGGGCCGGGGGGCGGTTGATTCCGACGTTGTGACTTGGGGATGCGTCCGGGGCGCTGCCCCGGGCCCCGGGATATTTGCGCCAGTATGAAAGGGATTTGCCGATGAACACGCGCGACACGATGGAGCTGAAGGAAGAGACGATCCGGGCGCAGTATGAAGCGGCGCTGGGGATGGTCTTTGGCTTTGATCATGCGCCGCGGTTGGCGAAGCCTTTGGTGGCGGCGGCGCAAGTGGAGCGGTCCCCCGGTGTGGGGACGCGGCCGACGTTTCGATCCACGGTGCCGGGGATGGCGACCAGGTCGACGGCCAGGCCCGGCGGTGTACGGCTGGCGGAGCGGATCGAGGGGCTGGGGGATGGGCTGGTTTCTCCCGTGCAGGCGGCTTGTCTGAACGCTTTGCGGCGGTCGCTGGCGATTGCGTTGGCGATGGGGGAGACGTTCTCGGCTCAGTCGGGGCTGGCGGAGTTGAAGCGGGCGAACCTTGAGGGGCGGGTGCCGGAGCCGCGTCGCGCTGAGTTCGGGGAGCTTTTGGCGGGGGAGGCGCTGGTGGTGCTGTTCACCTTCGGCAATGCGCTGGCCTATCTGATCGCGCCGCATGTGGGGTCCTCGACCGTCGAGCTGGGAGAGGTGGAGGAGGTGCTGACGGATAATGCTCCGCTGGCGCTGCAGGGGGCCTTGTGGGAGCTGGATCAGGACGTCGGCGCGCTGGCGACGGATGATGTGCGTCTGGTGGCGGTGGTGTCTGCCTTTGCCGAGGCCTTGATGAAGAAGGTGCAGATCCGGGCGGAGAATGGCGCGCGGACGTCGGTGTTTACCGCCGGGTCGTGGAAGGTGGAGGCGGATGGGCTGGTGCTTTCGGGGTTCAAGCCCGCGAAGGCGGCGAAGGGTGGCATGATCGCCATGGCCTTCAAGAAGCCGCATGAGGTGGTGGGCAACCACATCGCCAAGTACCAAAGCCTGCGGCTGGCGAAGATGCTGATGGCCTATGATTTCGAACGGCGCCTGAACCCGTTTGCGGAACTGGGCGGGTTCATCTTCACCTTCATGGGGGACGGCAAGCCGGGGACGGGGAAGACCACGCTGATCCAGATGATGGCGGGACTTCTGAACGATTACTGCAAGGTGGCGGGGTATCCCTTCCGCTATCAGAACTTCTCGATCGACCAGATCGACAGCTATCAGGGCAAGTCGGGGCAGAACGCGAAGGCGTTCATCGACGCGGTGCTGGACCCTTCTGTGATCGGGTTCGGGACCATCGACGACATCGACCAGGTGGCGGGCAAGCGGGGGGACCGGCAGTCCAGTGCGGGCCAGCAGGAGGTGACGGCGGTCTTCATGCAGGCCTTTGCGGGGGCGGGGACGGTGGTGCGGGGGAACTGCACCTTCGGGATGTTCTCGAACTACCCGGAGAATGTGGACGACGCTTTGCGCCAGCGGGCTGGGGCGCGGTTTCTGGTGGATGGGCCGCAGTCGAAGGAGGATTACATTGATATCCTCTCGCTGCTTCTGGGGAAGAACCATGCGATCCCGGTGGGGGAGCATGAGTTGTTTGCGGCGCAGGAGATCAAGAAGGCCGTCGCTGCAAGCTTCGAGGGGCATTCGAAGCCGCATGAGGAGGGGTTGCTGAAGGTCTGGGACCGGGTGTCGGGCGAGATCGGCAAGCTGGATACCCTCGCCAAGATGGGGGCCTACCTGAAGGCGATCCAGCAGGCGGATGAGCGGTTCACGGGGCGGGCGATCAAGAACATCACCGATGCGGTGAAGGTCCGGGCGATGGACTTTGAACTGCCGGATGAGTGGATGGCGGAGCCGGACCTGTTCCTCTTCAAGCCCTATGACGAGAAGCTGGCGATGATCCGGGGGCTGATGACGCCGATCTCGGTCGAGATGGTGATCCAGGAGATCAACCGCTATGCGGATTCGGAGTTCCGCTATGCCGACAAGTCGGACGAGGTGGCCATCGAGGCGATGGTGCGGGACTTTGGCCGGACGGAAGAGGCGAAGCGGCGGTATCTGGAGGGGAAGGGGTGATGGGACAAGCGGGCGCCACCCCGGGCTTGACCCGGGGTCTCGACTTGAGGGAGGCCCCGGATCAGGTCCGGGGCGGGAGAGCCGTGGAGCAAGCCGCATGACCAACGCGCTGACCGTGACGCTGTGGAACTCCATCCTGCCGCTGGCGGGGTTGTGCGCGCTGGTGGCTTGGCTGCCGGGGGGACTGGTGGGGCAGGGGAACCTGTCCCAGGCGCGGCTGGCGCGGGCGGTGGGGGTGACGGCTTTGGTGGCGCTGATCGTGGGGGCCGTGCTGGCGGCCGGGCTGTATGCAGCGATCAACGAGGGGGTCTGGGCGGGGGTCCTGGCGGCTCCGCTGGAGCGGGCGGGGTTCTTCCTGGGGCGGTCGGCGCTGTTCGCGCTGCTGTGGGGGCCGGTGCTGGGGTACGTCTGGCTGGTGAAGGCGCAGGAGCTGAACCGGCGGTTGGGGATGCAGATGGTGGATGAGGGGGGTAAGGGGTGAGTGGGGTTCGCAATGACCAGCGAGTTGCGCTGCCCATCAAGGTTGGACTTCTCCTCACCTTTCTTCTGCTATTGTTCATCTCCTACCTGGCGGCAATTGACCGCTGTGTTCTGCTTGCGAGCGGTGCAATGGAGTGTCGCCGAAATGTAGAGTGGTTTTTGGACTCATCACCAAATGAAATTGGGGATACCATTGCAGGAATTTTTGCCACGCTAGCCTTTGTTTGGATCGTGGTTACGGTTTTCTTGCAGAGTGCGGAGCTCGCTGAACAGAGGGACGAGCTATCACTCACCCGAGAAGAATTACGACTTGCGAGAGAGGCGCAAGAGAAACAACTTGAAGTCATGGAAGTTCAAGCCCGAATATTTGAGGATGAGAAACGGCAGCGGCATGAAAACAGGGCTAAGGAGCAGCTCGATCTGGTACTGCCTTGGCTGGCACCCAGACTTGCCGAATACTCAAATTACGCCACATTGACATTTAAGGATGGCG
Organism: Tabrizicola sp.; assembly: GCF_034366665.1. Lineage (GTDB taxonomy): Bacteria > Pseudomonadota > Alphaproteobacteria > Rhodobacterales > Rhodobacteraceae > Tabrizicola. The sequence goes on from NZ_JAXMMF010000066.1 coordinate 8,263, forward strand.
AATCTAGCGCAAGGGCCCGCCCTGTGTTCTCCTACGGAAACTGGATCCCAAAAAACTGCGGTGCCGACGACTTGATGAATATCTGCTCAGAATTCGAAAGGTTCGCCAGAAGGTTGCCGCTAGAGTTTTCTGATACCTCTGCCGAAGAGAGAGCGGTCTTCCATTCGCTTTCAGCGCAGATAAAGCTGGACATAGCAGCTGCAACTAAGCTTCGCGATCAGCTTAGCGAAGCAGAGAAGTTCCGGCTCAGAAATACTGGGCTCGATATAGCGATGGAGGCTATCTTGGCTGTAGAGGGTCGCATTGATGCTTGGGAAAGCGCCTCCCCATGAAACGCCTCATCCAACGCGGTCTCATGTTCGGGAACCTGATCGAGGTCTCCTCGCCTGCCCTTGTCGAGCGCTACAACCGGGCGCTCAAGCATCTGACGGGGAAGGTCACGAAGCTCGACGATTTCCACATCGACCTCTCCGGCTATTCGCCCGAGATCGGGGATGAGCTGGACGACGACCTCTACCTCAACCCCAACGGGGCGAACCGGCAGTTCATCTTGCTGACCACGGCGCAGAAGGATGCGCCTTTGCTCAACATCAAGTTCTCGACCAGCCGGGGGATCCTGACGCAGTTCATCGAGAAGAACGAGGCGCAGTTGTTTGCGCTGACCGCGCGGGATGCGGTGGCGGGGGAGTTGCAGAACTCGGTCTACGCCTTCGACACGCCGGCCAAGCTGTTCGACATAAGGCAGGTGACGGTCGAGGCGGATACGATTGGCGGGCATGTGGCGGATGCGGGGAAGCTGGCGAAGCTGATCGAACGGTTCCGGCAGGAGCCGGACGGCTGGCGCGATGATGTGCTGGTGGCGGAGATGATCGGGCTGGCGAAGAAGACGGGCGACGTGACGCGGGTGCCGATCAGCCTTCCGGCGATGACGTTCCAGCAGTCGAACTTCTGGACCAGCCATTTCGGCGGGGTCTACATCTTTCAGGGCGTGCGCTATCCAGCGGCGATTTCGACGCTGGATTGGCAAAGCCTGGGCGAGGTGCCCATCGCGCAGGTGATGGACCTGGACCACCGCAACCAGATCGCCGACTGGCTGGAGCGGAATGGGCTGACCGAGCCCATCGTGCAGGCGCGGGGCACCGACGCGGCGGCGATCCTGCGGCAGAAGATGGATTTCATCCTGGTGGACGCGGCGGACCGGCTGGGGATCGAGGTCGGGGACGCCAGGCGGACCGAGTTGCGGAAGGTGGCCTACAAGCTGGGCTCCGCCCTGCCGGAGGAGTTCCTTGGGCTGGCGGCGCTGCTGCGGTGGGTGGAGGCAGGGGGACCCTGGCCGAAGATCACCTCGGAACATCCGGCGTATTTCTACACCCTGCGGGGCAAGGGGCCAGAGCGGGACCTGGTGAACATGCTGTTGTCCGAGCTGTCGCCGATGGACGTGCGGCAGATGTTCATCGTCCACAAGGAACTATTCTACGCGCAATACGCGGGCTGGAGCGAGCGCAAGAAGACCTATGTGGCCGATTTCCTGGCGCGGGAGTATCAGGTGGACCGCGAAGGCGCGCGGACGGCCCTGTTCGGGGCCGAACCCAGCATGGACGAATTGCACCGCCCGCAGATGGCCGAGGGGCCAAAGCCGGTTCGGCCTCCGGTCGTCGGGCCTTGGGGGGGGAGACGTTAACATGGGTTGGCTGCGGCTTGCGTTCTTCATGTATGTGGCCCTGACGATCATCTACTTCGTCACCGGCATCTACTCGCGTTCCGTCCGGCGCGAGAAGCTGGAGAAGGAGTGGGACACCGACCCCGCACGTGAGGGTGTGCCCGCGGATGAGCGACAGGCCTTCATCGAGGCCGGGATGGTTCATTACGACAAGGGGCTGAAAAAGCGGCTATTGTGGCTTATCTATATCCTTCCGACCATCGGATTTCTGGTCACGATCTACTTCGTCAACTGGCACTAAAAGGACAAACCCATGTATACCAAGATCAAATGGGGTATCCGTATCCTGCTGGTGCTGATCGTAGGGCTTTTCCTGCACTACACCCTGCCACAGCGCGACATCGTGCGGATCGTCGATACCGGGAACCGGATCACCCAGATCGGGGCCAACTGGATCTTCTATTCGATCGAGGACACCGGCACCGGGGCCGAAACCAACACCACGCGAGACATCCGCTTCATCGACGCGGTCTATCCTGATGGCACGTCCGTGATGGTCTACCGGAATGAGGATACCGGCTGGTTCTGGCCACCCTATTTCAAGTGGGATTCCAGCACCTTGCAGGCCGAGGCGACCAACCTGCGCTCGACCGCCGCTGCTCCGCAGTGGGTGGCCGTCACCCACTATGGCTGGCGGATTCCGCTGGTCTCGGCCTTCCCCAACGCGGTGTCGATCCACCCGGTCGAGGGGCCGGACGTCACGCTGATCCCCTGGGTCAACATCATCCTGCTGGCGTTCCTGGCATTCGCGATCCTGATGATCCGCAAGATGTGGCTGCAGTTCCGCGAACGGATGGTGGACCCGGCCTTGGCCGATGCGGGCGAGGCCTGGGATTCGGTCGAGAACCGGGCCGAAAACGCCCGGAAAGAAGCGCGCGGCTTTTTCGGGCGGATCGGGGCCTGGCTGGGGACGTGGCGGGCGAAGAAGTAACCCGCTCGTCGTCGCACTTCGTGCGCTCCTCGCTGGCGGTGAAGCCCGCGAAGAGCGTCGAAGACACGCGATGAGCGTTTCAGGAGACAGGCCGCATGAAGCACCTGAAATCTGTCGCGGCACTGGACGACTTTGGCCGCGTCCGTCTCTCCAAGTCCTTTTACATGCGCGATTTCCTGTACAGCGAGATCGCCAATCTGCACGGCATCCCGAACATTCCCGACGACCCCGAGCTTGCCATCGCCGCGGGCACACGCCTGTGCACCGATCTTCTGGAGCCGCTGCAACAGGTCTTCGGACGCATCGCCATCCGGTCGGCCTATAGAAGCCCGGCCGTCAACGGATTTGGCAGCGAACAGCAGAAGGTGGGGAAAGCCGGGTATTCCTGCGCTTCGAATGAAGCCAACCATGCCGGCCACATCTGGGACCGCCGCGACGCCGACGGCTGCATGGGGGCGACGGCCTGCATCGTGATCCCGTCTTTCGCCGACCGCTACGAGGCCGGCGCCGACTGGCGCGAGATGGCCTGGTGGATCCACGACCATTTGCCCTACTCGGCCATGTATTTCTTCCCCAAGCGCGCCGCCTTCAACCTGACCTGGCATGAACAGCCGAAACGGGTGATCAGCAGCTACATCGCTCCCAAGGGCTGCCTGACCAAGCAGGGCATGGCCAACCATTCCGGTAGCCATGCCGAGTGGTATGCGGGGCTGGTCGCTTCGCTGGGCTAGGCCCGCAGGCTGCCGCCCGTTGCCTTGGTGACCTTCTCGATGATCTTGGCGGAGACCGCTTCGATCTCGGCTTCGGTCAGGGTCGCGGTCGTCGGCTGCAGGCGGACGGTCAGGGCGATGGACTTCTTGCCCGCGCCCATCTGTGCCTCGGCCTTGTCGCCAGCGAACTGGTCAAAGACGCGGACGCTTTCGATCAGCGCCTTGTCAGCGCCTTGCGCCGCGTTGACGGCGGTTAGCGCCTCGACCTTGGTATCCACGACAAAGGCGAAGTCGCGGTCCACAGCCTGCAGGTCACTGATCGCCAGCGCGGGGCGGGTCGGGGTTTTCACCTTGGGCGCGGGGACGTTGGCGATCAGGATGGTGAAGGCGACGGCGGGGCCTTTGACGTCCATCGCCTGCAGGACGCGCGGGTGGACCTCGCCGAAGGTTGCCAGCGTGTTCGGTCCAAGCCCGATCACGCCAGAGCGTCCCGGGTGCCACCAGTCGGCGGTTTTGCGGGTGATCTGGACGCGTGACGGTGCACCAAGAGCGGACAGCACCGCCTCGGCATCGGCCTTGGCGTCGAAGACGTCGACCATGCGGCGGCTGCCGTGGGGGTCGCGTTGCGCGGCGGCTCCGACCAGAAGGCCTGCGGCTTGCAGGTGCTGGTCGCCGGGTTCACCGCCGCTGAACGCAGGGCCGACCTCGAACAGGCTCAGGTCCATGAAGCCACGCGCCTGGTTGCGGGCGGCGGCGGACAAAAGACCCGGGAGGAGGTCGGGGCGGAGGTGCGTCATCTCGGAGGAGATGGGGTTTTCGACGCGGACGGCCTCGGTCCCGCCACCGAAGAGGGCGGCGGATTTGGCGTCGATGAAGCTGTAGGTGACGGCCTCGTTGTAGCCCAAGGCCGCGATGGTGCGGCGGGCGGTGCGTTCGCGGACTTGCAGCGGGGTCAGGATCGGGCGTGGCACGCCGGGAAGTTGCCGGGCCATCGGTGCGCCCTGCAGTTTCGTCAGGCTGGCGATGCGGGCGACTTCTTCGATCAGGTCAGCGTCGCCGAGGATGTCGGGGCGCCAGGTCGGGGGAGTCACTGCGTTGCCGTTGAGGGTGAAGCCCAAAGCCTCCAGCGTCGCGCGTTGGGTGGGTTCGGGGATGTCCATGCCGACGAGGCTGATCACGCGGGCGGGGTTCAGCTGGTAAGTGCGGGTGGGGTCGATGGGGGTGCCGTCTTGGACCACGGTCCCCGCCTCACCGCCGCAGAGGTCCAGGATCATCTGGGTCGCCAGTTCCAGGCCCGGCAGGGTGAAGGCCGGGTCGACGCCGCGTTCAAAGCGGTAGCGGGCGTCAGAGTTGATCTTCAGCGCGCGCCCTGTGGCGGCGATGGTGATCGGGTCCCAGTAGGCAGATTCAAGGAAGACATCGGTGGTGTCCGGGGTGCAGCCGGAAGCCTCGCCACCCATGATCCCGGCAAGGGATTCCGGGCCGTGGTCGTCGGCGATGACCATCTGCCCGGGGGTCAGCGTGTAGGTCTTGCCGTCGAGCGCCAACAGCGTCTCGCCGTCCTTCGCGGGGCGGATGTGGAGGTTGCCCTTCACCTTGGCGGCGTCGAAGACGTGGAGCGGACGGTTCAGGCCGAAGGTGAAGTAGTTGGTGATGTCCACCAACGCCGAGATGGGCCGCAACCCGATGGCCTTCAGCCGCGCCTGCATCCAGTCGGGCGAGGGACCGTTCTTGACGCCACGGATCAGGCGGCCGGCGAAGTGGGGGCAGCCTTTGGTTTTCAGGTCGGAGGCGATGTGGATGCCGATGGGGGTGGGGAAGCTGCCAGGGACCGGGGTGGCGGTGACAGGCTTCAGCTTGCCCATGCCACGCGCGGCGAGGTCGCGGGCGATGCCGTGGATGCCAAGCGCGTCGGGGCGGTTGGGGGTGACCTTGATCTCGATGACCGGGTCGTTGAGGCCGCGATAGTCGATGTAGCGCACGCCGAGGGGGGCGTCCGAAGGCAGTTCAATGATGCCGTCGTGGTTGTCCGACAGCATCAGCTCGCGTTCGGAGCAGAGCATGCCGTTCGAGTCGACGCCCCGGATGTTGCCGGGTTTCAGGTCGACGCCGGTGCCCGGGACATGCGTTCCGGGGGGCGCGAAGACGCCGACGAGGCCGGTCTTGGCATTGGGCGCGCCGCAGACGACCTGGATTTCTTCGCTGCGGCCACCGGGGCCTTCCGGGAAGGTTTCCACCCGGCAGACGCGGAGGCGGTCGGCGTTGGGGTGCTGGACAGCCTCGATCACCCGGCAGATGCGGAAGGCGCCCAGCTGGGCGGTGGGGTCCTCGATGCCTTCGACTTCCAGGCCAAGGTCGGTCAGCGCCTCGGCCAGCGCGTCGACAGTGGCGTCGGTGTCGAGGTGATCTTTCAGCCAGGACAGGGTGAACTTCATCGGGAGGCCTCCAAACGTCGCGCCCGGATTAGCGGAAAGCGGGGGGAAGGGGAAGCGTCAGGACGTGGCCCAGAGGTAGAGGTTGAAGAGGCCGATCAGGATCGGCTGGTGGATCAGGTAGATGATAAGGGAATGGCGGCCGGGGAAGGTAAGACGGTGCACCGCGCGCGAGGGGGCGCGGCCGGGCCAAAGGTCGATGCGAAGGGCCTTGGCGATGGCGATCCCGGCCAGGGCGGGGGCGGCCCAGGGGACAAGGGGGACATAGTCGCCCATCATCGGGCGGCTTTCGGCAAGGCCGGTCCAGACCAGCCAGAGCGGGTCGAAGGCCGGGAAGCGCGGCCCCCAGGCAGCGGCGAAGATCACGGCAGCGACGGCCAGGGTAACGGGCCAGGGCAGGCGCAGGGCGATCAGGCCAAGAAGGCTGGCCGCAGCGATGGCGTGCAGGATGCCGAACCAGATCGGGCCGCCGGGCACCAGCCAGATGCTGGCAAGCGTCACAAGCGCGGCCGCGGCGGCGAGTTTGGCGAAACGGCTCCAGAAGGCGGGCCAGCGGATGCCCTGGCCGTGGGCCAGCCAGAGGCTGACGCCGGAGAGGAACAGGAAGCTGCCCGCGATCAGCCTGGCGAAGTAGTACCAGAAGGGCTGGCTCATCGTGCCGGGGTCGATGAAACCGAAAAGGGCAAGGTCGAAGGTGAAGTGGAAGATCACCATGCAGACCAGGGCCACAGTCCGGGCAAGGTCGAGCGGAATAAGGCGGTTGCCAGTCATGTCCGGAAGAGTGGCGTGGTTTGGCGGGGGCTGCAAGCGGGGCGCAGTGTGGCTCTCGGAATGACCATCGGCTCAATGGGTTGATTGCGGCGTTCCGGTCGAGCGCCCCCCGGTGGGCCGTCGGGCGGCGCACCGGGTAGGGGCGGTTTTCAAGCGGAGCGCTGACGCGCAAGACTTTTGTCTCGCCCTTGCGCGTGAAGAACGCGCAAGGGCTCGGCCGGTGCCTCCGGCGGGGATATTTGGTTCCAGGTGAAAGGGTTAGAGGTTTGCTCAGCGCCTGCTAGAACATCTGCAACAGGCGCTTGAGGTAATCCAGTTCCTCCAGCGGGCGCGTCATCTCGCCCGAGCGGCGACGGATTTCGTCCAGGAGTTCCTGCGCGCGTTCGTCCGGGGTGTTCTGCACCATGTTTTCGTCGGACCCGATGCGGGCGGTTTCCCCCGGGCGGCGGCCCAGCGGGTCGGTGCCCTGCGGGTCGGCGGAACCCATGTCACGCTCGCCGCCCTGGCCGTCGCGGTTCTGGCGCTGTTCATCGGCCAAAGCCTCGCCGAAGTCGCGCATCCCGTCACGGAGCGCTTCCATCGCTTCGGCCTGGCGGTCAAGCGCGCCGTCAAGGTCGCCACCGCGCAACGCATCCTCGGCCTCTTCCATCGCGCGGCCCGCGCGGTCGAGGTTCTGGCGGCCCTCTTCGCCCTGTTCGGTGCCGTCGCCGGGCAGCTGACCCTGCTGGAGTTCGTTCAGCCGTTCCCGCAGCTCACGCTGACGGTCGGTGAGGGACCCACCTTGGCCTTCACCCTGCTGCTGGTTGTCGGCCTGGTCGCTGCCCTGGCCGTCCTGTTCGCCCGGCTGTTGGCCTTGTCCCTGCTCTTGTCCCTGCTCTTGACCCTGGCCCGGCTGTTCGCCGTCGCGCGGGACGCCCTGCAGGTCGCGGAAGGCATCGTCGGACAGTTGCTGCTGGTCGCGCAACGTGTCACCCAGATCGCCCATCGGGCCGTCCTGACCCTGGCCCTGGCCCTGCCCCTGGCCTTGCACGACCTGCATGTTCTCCATCATCTGACGGAGCTGCTCCATCAGCTCGGCAGCTTCGGCGGTCTTGCCTTCCTCCATCAGCTGCTGAAGGCGGTCCAGCATTTCCTGCAGCTGGTCGCCGGACATCATCTGGCCCTGCATCATCTGCTGCTGTTGCTGGTCGCCGGGATTGCGCTGCGATTCTTCGGCCAGTTCGCGCATGTATTCGTTCAGCGCCTGCTCCATTTCCTTCATCAGCTGGTCGATTTCCTCGGGCGAGGCGCCATTCTCGATCGCTTCCTGCAGCCGGTCCTGGGCGCGTTGCAGCCGGTCCAGTGCAGATTGCAGGTTCCCCTCTTCGACCATCAGCGCGATGGTCCACAGCTTTTCGGCAATGGCGTCGCGGTCTTCGACAGTCAGGCTGGCTTCCTTCGCCTCAAGGTCGCGCATCAGGACCCGCAGGTGCAGGAAGGCGCGGTCGTGGCGGATGAAATCCTCGGGGCGGTTGGTGACGGCCCTGAGGATTTCGCCCGCGCGGGGGGCGTTCACCCGGTTCCACAGGATGTCGCGCCGCATCTCGATCAGGGCGGCGGCCAAGGGGTCGAAGAAGCGCTTGCCGTGCAGCGTGACCTCGTAGGGGGCCGAGGTGCCCTCGTTCCCCGCCGCATCGACAACGGCAAAGACCATCGTCACGGGCAGATTGGCAAAGACGTGCTTCGACAGGTCATCGACCAGCGTCGAGGTCAGGTCCGTCCGCTTGCCCTTGCGCGGCATCGGCAGGTCGAGAGTGACCGGCTCCATCGCCTCGGGGTCGACGGTCAAGCCGTGACGGCGGTCGATCTTGGCCAGGTCCAGGCTGATCGTGACCCGGCCCGCGACGACGCCGTAGTCGTCGGTGGCCTTGAAGTCCTGTTTGAAGCGGCCGTCCGCCTCGCGCACCATGTCGCCGGTGATCTCGACGGTGGGGGCGTTGTCGGGGGTGGCGGTGATCTGCCATTCACGCCCGCCATTGCCTTCGATGGCCAAGTCGCCCGAGCGGGTGATGGTCAGGTCATGCACCCCGGCCATCGCGTTCGGGACAGCGGCGGCGGGGGTGGCCTCGGTCCCCGGTTCCGGCGCGGGGGAAGGCGGGATATCGGCGACGGTCTGGGCGACGGTCAGGTCGCCCTCGGGGCCGTAGAGGCGGATCTGCAGGCGGGTGCCTGTGGGAACCTCCAGCGCGGGATCGGTGATGTCGTTGAGATACAGCGACGGCTTGCCGGTGTAGGCGGGGGGCTGGGCCCAGGCCTCCCAGCTGGGGCCGCCCGGCATGGCGACGGCAGCACCGGGGGTCAGGCCAGCGACGGTTCCGGCCTTCCAGAACGATCCGAACAGTGCGGCCATGACGAAGGCGGTCAGCGCGACGTAGCGCAGCGAGAAACGGTCGCGCGACGACAGGCGCAGGTCGGGCTGCACGGGGCGTGCCCCGGCGGCGCGGGCGGCCATCCGTTCCTGATGGACGCGCCAGACGGCAAGCGAGGCCGCGTCCGCAGTGCCGATGGCCTGCGTATCGCGCAGCGCGGCGATGGGGCGGCCTGGCATGGTGGAGTCCAGCCGGTCCAGCGCGTCCAGTGCGGTGGGCTTGCGGAAATGCTTCACGCCCCAGGCAAGAAGCGCTAGCGCAACAAGGCCGACCACGGCTCCGGCAGCTTGGGCATAGTACAGCGGGCCAAGGTCCTGCAGTCCGAAGGCAAGCGCTGCAAGGGTGACAAGGGCCAGTGACCACAGCGGCCAGAAGGCCCGCGCCAGACGTTCCGCCCAAAGCCCCGCAAGCGTCAGGCGCATCGGCCAGACAAGCGATTTCAGCGGGGGTTGGGTGTCTGGTCCGGTCATGTCACCTGCCTGGGACCGGCCACGCGGAAAAGTCCGGGGTCACAGCCACGACGGAATGGTATCGCGGTTCAGGATTTCGTCAAAGGTTGGTCGCGCCCGGATGACAGCGAAGTGATCCCCGTTGACCAGCACCTCGGGGATCAGCGGCCGGGTGTTGTATTCCGACGCCATCACCGCGCCATAGGCCCCCGCGCTGCGGAAGGCGACGAGGTCCCCTTCTGTGACCAAAGGCAGGTCGCGGCCCTTGGCGAAGGTGTCGCCGGTTTCGCAGACCGGACCGACCACGTCGAACTCTGCCGTGGGGGCCGCGACGGGGGGCTCCGCCACGGGGACGATGTCGTGATGCGCCCCATACATCGAGGGGCGGACAAGGTCGTTCATCGCGGCGTCCAGGATCAGGAAATCGCGGCCCTCGCCGTTCTTCACATAGATGACCTTGGATACCAGGATGCCCGCGTTGCCACTGATCAGGCGGCCGGGTTCGATCTCGATCTCGCAGCCAAGGTCACCGACGGTCCGCTTGATCAACGCGCCGTAGTCGGTGGGCAGAGGGGGGGCCTCGTTCGAGCGCTGGTAGGGAATCCCAAGCCCACCGCCCAGATCAAGCCGAGTGATCGTGTGACCCTCGGACCGCAGACGACGGGTCAGGTCGGCGACCTTGAGGTAAGCCTGCTCGAAGGGTTCAAGCTCGGTCAGCTGCGACCCGATGTGGACGTCGATGCCGATGACCTGCAAACCGGGCAGGGTTGCTGCCTCGGCATAGACTTCGGACGCGCGGGCGATCGGGATGCCGAACTTGTTTTCCTTCTTGCCCGTCGCGATCTTCTCGTGGGTCTTGGCGTCCACGTCCGGGTTGATGCGGACGGTGATCGGGGCGATCACGCCCAAGCTGGTCGCGACCTCGGACAGCGCCCGCATCTCGGGTTCGCTTTCCACGTTGAACTGCCGGATGCCGCCGGTCAGCGCCAGCCGCATCTCGTCCCGCGTCTTGCCGACGCCGGAAAAGACGATGCGGTTACCGGGAACGCCTGCCGCCTTGGCCCGCAGGTATTCGCCGCCCGACACCACATCCATCCCCGCGCCAAGGTTGCCCAGAGTCTTCAGGACGGCGACGTTCAACAGCGATTTGATGGCAAAGCAGACAAGGTGGGGCAGGGGGCTTAGCGCCTCGGTGAACAGGCGGTAGTGCCGGGTCAGGGTGGCGGTGGAATAGACGTAGAACGGCGTGCCGACTTCGCCGGCGATGTCACGGATCGCGACATCCTCGGCGTGCAAAGTGCCGTTCTTGTACTGGAAGTGGTCCATCGTCGCCCCCGGAAGTCCGCTGCCCACATATCAGGCTGTCCATCGCCTGCAAACCCTTAGGTTTTGGCCACTTTCGCCTCGTCATGTGCGGCCTCCCAGACCTCCTTCGCGGCATCCAGGTTCATTGCGGCGATGACCAGACCGACGACGATGTCCGGCCAGATCGAGGGGTGGGCGGCTGTGACCAGACCCGCGCCGATGATGCCGATGTTGGCAAAGGCGTCGTTTCGCGCCGACAGGAAGGCAGCCCGGGTGAGCGAGCCCTGGGTCCGGCGGTGGCGGGCAAGAAGCAGGGCGGCAGTCAGGTTCACCGCCAGTGCGCCCAGTCCGACAAGCGTCAATGCCTCGGCGGTGGGCGGCGTGGGGTGAAGAAGCTTGGCGATCAGCATCCACAGGAACGCCAGCGCAGGGATCAGCAGCAGCGCGGCCAAGAGCTTGCCGACATTGGCCCGGCGGGTGGCAGTCCAGGCCAGGGCGAAGAAGATCAGGATGTTTACCGCGGCGTCTTCCAGGAAATCCGCACTATCCGCCAGCAGCGACACCGATCCCGCGCTTAGGGCTGCAGTGAACTCGACCCCGAAGTAGGCCAGGTTCAGCGCGGCAACGATCAGGACGGTCTGGCGAAGGCTTGCCACCGGACTGCAGCTTCAGGCAGCCTCTGCCGCCGGCCTCCGGATCGCCCCGGCCGCGTCAAGGACCAGGGGCCGGAACCCCTGACCACCGGCATCCAGCAGCTCGAACAGCTGGCGGCGCATCCGGGGGTCCCAGAAGTCATTGATATGCGACGCCAGCAGCGCCACGCCCTCGGCATGGGGCTTCGTTTCCATGAACTGCGCGATCTGGTTCGCCATCCGCGTGATCTTTTCAGCCGACATGGGCCTGCTCCATCTTCAAACGATCCGTATGCGAGAAGACCTCGAACCGGTCCCCCCGTGCCAGCGCGATCAGCGTGATCCCCGCCGCTTCGGCCAGTTCCACCGCCTCGGCCGTCGGGGCCGAGACCGCGATGATCATCGGCGCACCCAGCATGGCGACCTTCTGGACCATGTCCGTGGACACGCGGCTGGTCAGCACCACCGCGCCTTGCGGGCTGATGCCCTGGCTGACCATCCCGCCCACCAGCTTGTCCAGCGCGTTGTGCCGCCCCACATCCTCACGCGCCATGAGGACCCGCCCGTTCCAGAACGCCGCGCCATGCACCGCCCGGGTCGCGTCATGCAGCCGCTGTTCGCCCGGCAAGGCCGCCACCGCCGCAAGCACCTGCGAGCCAGTCATGCGGAACGCCGAGGGCGGAACAACCGGCACCTCCCGCAAGGCTTGCTCGATGCTGTCGATCCCGCACAGCCCGCAGCCCACCGGCCCCGACATGGTGCGACGCCGCGCCGACAGCCGCGCTTCGGCTTCCGGGTGCAGCCAGATCTGGACGTCCACCCCGCGCGGCACCGTCTCCACCTCGACCGACAGGATATCGTCGGGCAAGGCGATCCCTTCGGTCAGCGCAAACCCGACCCCAAAGTCCTTCAGGTCCGCCGGGGTCGCCATCATCACCGCCTGCGTGGTCCCGTTGAACGACAGCGCGACGGCCACTTCCTCGGGCAGCACCCGGTCGCCCGGTGTCACCGAGCTTCCGAACACCAATCGGGGAGTGGCCCGCGCGCCCTTCATTCCGCCGCCAGAATCCGCCGCGACAGGGCCGCCTGTGCCGCGTATTCCTCTTGCCACTCGGACGGCCCGTTGGAGGGTGCCACCTGCACCGCCGTCACCTTGTATTCCGGGCAGTTCGTGGCCCAGTCACTGAAGTCCGTCGTGATGACGTTCGCCTGCGTGTCCGGGTGGTGGAAGGTCGTGTAGACCACACCGGGGCTGACCTTGTCGGTGATCGTCGCCCGCAACGTCGTTTCCCCCGACCGCGAGGCCAGACGGACAAAGTCGCCGTCGTGGATGCCACGGTTCTCGGCGTCGTGCGGGTGGATCTCCAGCACATCCTCATCATGCCAGACCACGTTCGCCGTCCGCCGCGTCTGCGCGCCGACGTTGTACTGCGACAGGATACGCCCCGTGGTCAGCAACAGCGGGAAGCGCGGGCCGGTCTTTTCGTCCGTCGCCACATACTCGGTCCGGATGAACTTGCCCTTGCCGCGCACGAACCCGTCGATGTGCATCAGCGGAGTGCCCTCGGGCGCCTTCTCGTTGCACGGCCACTGGACCGAGCCCATCGTCTCCAGCTTCTCGTAGTTCACGCCCGCAAACGACGGCGTCGTCAGCGCGATCTCTTCCATGATCTGGCTCGGGTGGGTGTAGTTCCACCCCGCCCCCATCGCGTTGGCGAAGAGCTGCGTCACTTCCCAGTCGGCATAGCCCTGCTTCGGCGCCATCACCTTGCGGACCATGTTGATCCGCCGCTCGGCGTTGGTGAAAGTGCCGTCCTTTTCCAGGAAGGACGAGCCGGGGAAGAACACATGCGCGTAGTTCGCGGTTTCATTCAGGAACAGGTCGTGGACGATCACACATTCCATCGCCGCCAGACCCGCCGCGACGTGGTGGGTGTCGGGGTCGGATTGCAGGATGTCCTCACCCTGGCAGTACAACCCCTTGAAGGTGCCCTCGACAGCGGCGTCCAGCATGTTCGGGATGCGCAGGCCCGGTTCCGGGTCGATGGTCACGCCCCAGGCCGCCTCATAGATCGCGCGGACCTCGGGGTTCTTCACGTGGCGGTAGCCCGGCAGTTCGTGCGGGAACGACCCCATGTCGCAGGACCCCTGCACGTTGTTCTGCCCGCGCAGCGGGTTCACGCCCACGCCCTTGCGGCCGATGTTGCCGGTCAGCATGGCCAGGTTGGCGATGCCGATCACGGTGGTCGACCCCTGCGAATGCTCCGTCACGCCCAGCCCGTAGTAGATCGCCCCGTTGCCGCCGGTCGCATACAGACGCGCGGCCTTGCGAAGCTCCTCTGCCGGAACGCCGGTCAGGATTTCCGTCGCCTCGGGCGAGTGGTTGGGGGCCGCGATGAACTCGGCATAGTCCTGGAATTCATCCCAGTCGCAGCGTTCACGGATGAAGGTCTCGTTGTACAGTTTCTCGGTCACGATCACATGCGCGATGGCCGAAACCACAGCCACGTTCGTCCCCGGCGTCAGCGCCAGGTGATGCGCCGCCTTGTAATGCGGGCCTTCCACCGTCTCGGTCCGCCGAGGGTCAACGACGATCAGCTTCGCGCCCTGCCGCAGCCGCTTCTTCATCCGCGACGCAAAGACCGGGTGCGCGGCCGAGGGGTTCGCACCGATCACCATGATCACGTCCGACTCTTCGACGCTGTCAAAGTCCTGCGTCCCGGCGCTGGTCCCGAAGGTCTGGCCCAATCCATAGCCGGTGGGCGAATGGCACACACGGGCGCAGGTGTCGGTGTTGTTGTTCATGAACACCGCGCGGGTCAGCTTCTGAACGAGGTAGGTTTCCTCGTTCGTGCAGCGCGACGAGGTGATCACGCCGACCGAATTCCGCCCGTACTTGGCCTGGATGCCCTTCATCTTGGCGGCGGCGAAGTCCATCGCCTCGGCCCAGGACACTTCTTGCCAGGGCTGGTCGATGCTGTCGCGGATCATCGGCTTCAGGATGCGGTCCTGGTGCGTGGCATAGCCATAGGCGAAGCGGCCCTTGACGCAGGAATGTCCCCGGTTGGCCTTGCCGTGCTTGTAGGGGGTCATGCGGACCAGCTCATCGCCCCGCATTTCGGCCTTGAAGCTGCAACCCACACCGCAATAGGCGCAGGTGGTGATGACGCTGCGGTCCGGGGTGCCGATGTCGATCACCGACTTCTCGGTCAGCGTCGCGGTCGGGCAGGCCTGGACACAGGCGCCACAGCTGACACAGTCGGAGGCGAGTGCGTTGTCTGTCTTGGCCCCAAAGGACACGCGGCTGTCAAAGCCCCGGCCCTCGATGGTCAGCGCGAAGGTGCCCTGCACTTCCTCACAGGCCCGGACGCAGCGCGAGCAGACGATGCATTTCGCCGGATCATAGGCGAAGTAGGGGTTGCTATCGTCCTTCGGCAGCCACTGCGGGTTTGCCTCACCGCTGGTGTTCTTCGCGCGGAAGTGGGTGTCGACGGCCTCATACCGTACATCGCGCAGACCGACCGCGCCCGCCATGTCCTGCAACTCGCAATCGCCATTGGCCGCACAGGTCAGGCAGTCCAGCGGGTGGTCGGAGATATAAAGCTCCATCACGCCGCGCCGCAGGTCCTTCAGCTTGCCGGTCTGCGTCTTGACCTTCAGCCCCGGCGCGACAGGGGTCGTGCAGGAGGCCGGAGTACCATTGCGGCCCTCGATCTCGACCAGGCACAGACGGCAGGACCCGAAGGCATCGACGCTGTCCGTCGCGCACAACTTGGGAACCGAGATCCCGACCTCTGCCGCCGCGCGCATGATGCTGGTGCCTTCCGGCACGGTCACGTCGAAGCCGTCGATGGTCAGCGTGACCATCTGTTTCGATTTCGCGGCGGGGGTGCCGAAATCGCGGTCGGGGATGATGAAGTCTTTCATTCTGCAGCCTCTTTCGCGCGGGCGAAGTCATCGGGGAAATGGGTCAGCGCGCTCATCACCGGATAGGGGGTGAAGCCCCCCAGGGCGCAAAGCGAGCCGGATTTCATCGTGTTGCACAGGTCCGTCAGCAGCGGGATGGCGCTGGCATCGCCACGGGCCAGCCGATCAATAGTCTCGACGCCTCGCGTAGAGCCGATCCGGCAGGGCGTGCACTTCCCACAGCTTTCAATGGCGCAGAACTCCATCGCGAAGCGGGCCATCTGCAGCATGTCGGTGCTGTCATCGGCGATGGTCAGACCGGCGTGGCCGATCAACCCGTCCTTCGCGCCGAACTCCTCATACCCGAACGGCGTGTCGAACAGCGACGGCGGGAACCAGGCACCCAGCGGCCCCCCCACCTGCACCGCCTTGACCGGACGACCCGAGGCCGTGCCACCGCCAATCTCGTTGACGATCTCGCCCAGCGTCAGGCCGAACGCCACCTCGTAAAGCCCGCCGAACTTCACGTTCCCGGCGATCTGCAGCGGGATCGTTCCCCGGCTGCGCCCCAACCCGAAGTCCTTATAGAACGCCGCGCCCTTGGCCATGATCACCGGCACCGAGGCCAGCGAGATCACGTTGTTCACCACCGTCGGCCGCCCCATGAAACCCTGCAGCGCAGGCAGCGGCGGCTTCGCGCGCACGACGCCACGCTTGCCTTCCAGCGAGTTCAGCAGCGACGTCTCCTCGCCACAGACATAGGCCCCAGCGCCAACGCGGATCTCCATGTCGAAGGCCGGACCCAGCACCTTGGCGTCCCGCGCGATCTTCACCGCGGCGTCCATCACCCGGATCGCCACCGGATATTCGCTGCGGATATAGACGTATCCCTTGGTCGCCCCGCAGGCCAAACCGGCAATCGCCATGCCTTCGATCAGCGTGAAGGGATCACCCTCCATCAGCATCCGGTCGGCAAAGGTGGCGCTGTCGCCCTCGTCCGCGTTGCAGACGATGTACTTCTGCTCACCAGGGGCTTCGCTGACGGTCTTCCACTTGATCCCCGTCGGGAACCCCGCGCCACCCCGGCCACGCAGGCCCGACTCCGTCACCTCGGCCACGATCTGAGCCTTGGTCATCTTGGCGGCACGTTCCAGCCCCACCAGACCGCCATGCGCCACGTAATCTTCAAGCGACAGCGGATCGATCACACCGACGCGGGCAAAGGTCAGACGCGTCTGGCCCTTCATCCAGGGCAGCTCCTCGACCAGCCCATGCGCCTTCGGATGCGCGGCCAGATCGCCGAACAACCCCGGCACATCGGCCACAGTCATCGGGCCAAAGCCCAGCCGCCCCGCTGCAGAAACCACCTCGACCAGCGGCTCCAGCCAGACCATCCCGCGGCTGCCGTTGCGGACGATCTCCACGGAAACCCCACGCGCCGCACCCTCGGCCTGAATGGCCGCAACCAGCGCATCAGCCCCCAGCGCGACGGCAACGCTGTCCAGCGGAACGTAAACCTTCATTTCGCCACCTCGGCCAGCACGCCTTCGTCACAGCGACCGACCAGCCGCCCGTCAATCATCGCCGCAGGTCCGCAGGCGCACAGGCCCAGACAGAACACTGGCTCAAGCGTGACCCGGCCATCCGGCGTCGTCTCATGCCAACCGATGCCCAGCGCCGTCTTGATCCGGTCCGCCACCGCATCCGCGCCCACGGTCTGGCAGGCCTCGGCCCGGCACAGCTTCAGCACATGCCGACCGGCGGGGGCCGAACGGAAATCGTGGTAGAAGCTGATCACCCCATGCACTTCCGCCTTCGACAGCATCAGCGCCTTGGCAATCTGCGGAATGGCGCTGTCCGGCACATAGCCAAACGCCGCCTGGATCGCGTGGAGGATCGGCAAAAGCGGCCCCTCCAACCCCTGATGGGCCTCAAGGATCTCGGCGATCCGGTCGGATTGGATGTGGGAATCAAGCATGCGGGCAAACCTCTGGCTAGCATGCAAAGGTATACGCCCGGATTGATAGGTGATTCAATGTCGATATACCGTCAGTCGATAGACATAGCCTATCGAAACAGCCGCACTGCCTCATCCACCAGCGCCTGCAAAACCGGAGTCTGCGGGTCCCGCCGCGCGGCGATCAGGCCCACCGTATGCTCCGCCTCCGGCTCGACAATGGGGATCGAGTGCAACCGCCCATCCGCCACGAACATATCCGCAAGCTTCTTCGGCACGACAGAGGCCCAGCGCCCGGTCAGCACATGCGCCACCAGCGCCATTGTCGAGTTCGACTCGATCATCGGCACGGCATCCACCCCCGCCTCGCCCAGATGCTGGTTCACGATCCGCCGGTTCTGCATGTCTGACGTCAGCAGGCACAGCGGCACCGAGGACAGCTCGTTCCACGTCACCTGCCGGCGCGAGGCCATCTCGGACCCCGGCGCGATCAGCAGACGGTAGAACTCGGTATACAGCGGCACCTGCGACACCCGGCCCAGCGGTTCGTTGTCCAGGTAGGTGATCCCGGCCTCCAGGTCCAAGGCCTCGATCCCGGTCAGGATCTCGACGCTGGTCCGCGACAGGATCGACACCCGCACATTCGGATGCTTCTGCGTGAACGGCCCCGTCAGGTCGGCCACCATCGGCAGGGCCGTCGGGATGACCCCGATCCGCAGGTTTCCCGACAACCCGGTGCGCACCACCCGCATCTCGTCCTTCAGCGCCCGCACGTCGCCGACGATGCCCAGCGCCCGGTCCAGCACGCGCTGACCCTCGGGCGTCAGGCCCTGAAACCGGCTGCCCCGGAACACCAGCTGCACGCCCAGCTGATCCTCCAGCTGCCGGATCGCGGACGACAACGAGGGCTGAGTGACCCCGCAAACCTCGGCCGCGCGGCCGAAGTGCCGCTCCTTGGCCAATGCGATGAACATTTCCAGCTTGTCGATCATGCCCTGCCCTTTTCAAGACCGACCCTGCCGCGCCATGCCCTTGCCCGCAAGCCCTGCACGGCTTACCTCTGCCACATGAGACGCTTCATCCCCTTCCTGCCAAAGCCCACGCTTGTCCCGGTGATCCGCCTTGGCGGCACCATCGGCACAGGCACCCGCGCCCTGAACGACGAGGCTTTGGCCCCGCTGATCGAGAAGGCCTTCAAGATGAAGCCCGCAGCCGTAGCGCTTCTGGTGAACTCGCCGGGCGGTTCGGCGGTGCAATCCTCGCTGATCGCGGCGCGCATCCGCAGGCTGGCGGACGAGAAGAAGGTTCCCGTCCACGCCTTTGTCGAGGATGTCGCGGCCTCGGGCGGCTACTGGCTGGCCTGCGCGGCGGATGACATCTGGGTGGACCCCAGTTCGCTTGTCGGGTCTATCGGCGTGATCTTCGCCAGCTTCGGCTTCCCGGAACTGATGGCGCGGCAAGGCGTCGAACGTCGTGTCGTCACCGCAGGCCGGTCGAAAAGCTTCGCCGACCCTTTCCTGCCGCAGCGGCCCGAGGATATCGAACGCCTCAAGGCCCTGCAGGGACCGATCCATCAGGCCTTCATCGACCACGTCCGCCGCAGCCGGGGGATCAGGCTGGACGACAGCGCCGACCTTTTCAACGCCGACATCTGGGTGGGTCAGCAGTCGGTGGACGTCGGCCTGACCGACGGCGTTGCCCACATGACGCCAAAGCTGAAACAGCTTTATGGTGACAAGGTGAAACTCCTCCCGCTTGGCCGCAAGCGCAGCCTCTTCCAGCGCTTTGGCCTGTCCTTGGTGGACGAGACTTTGGGCGCGGTCGAGGATCGGGCGCTTTGGGCCAGGTACGGCCTGTAGATGCTGTTCAAGGTCATCCTCTTCTTCCTTCTCGCGATGATCCTCGTCGCCCTGATCGGTCGCGCAATGTTCCCCGGCGCGCTGCCCCGGGTGATGCGGAAACGCAAATCCACCCCTGTCTGCGGCAAATGCGGGCGCTACCTCATCGGCACCAAAACGTGTGACTGCGGGGGCAAGGCGAAATGACGGCACTGGTGACGGGCGCAGGCAAGCGGCTTGGCCGCGCGATGGCGCTGTATCTGGCGGGGCGAGGGCATGACGTGGCGGTGCACTATGCGTCGTCGGCTGACGAGGCCAAGGCCGTCGTCGCCGAGATCCGCGCAATGGGCCGCAAGGCAGAGGCGTTCCAGGCCGATCTGCTTGATGAAGCGCAGGTTCAGGGCCTTGTCCCGGCCGTGACCGCCGCGCTTGGCCCGCTGACCGTGCTGGTGAACAACGCCTCGATCTTCGAATACGACCGGATCGACACCGCCACCCGCCAAAGCTGGGACCGGCATATGGAATCCAACCTTCGCGCGCCCTATGTCCTGACCCAGGCCTTCGCCCGGCAGTGTCCTG
>NZ_JAXMMF010000067.1:0-6025 GCF_034366665.1 Tabrizicola sp.
ACCACCGACGCGCCCGCCGACCCCCTGCCTCAGGCCCTGGTCCTGACCGCCATCGTCATCTCCTTCGGGATGACCGCCGTCATCATGATCATGGCCATCGGCGGCCACCTGCAGACCGGCCACGACCGCATCGACCTGGACCGCGAGGACAAGGCATGAGCCACTGGATCATCGCCCCCGTCGTGCTGCCGGCCTTCGTCGCCGCCTTCATGGTGCTGACCCTGCGCGGCCACCTCGATCTGCAGCGCATCGCCAGTCTGGCCGCCATCGTCGCCCTCAACGCCATCGCGGTCGCCCTCCTGTGGTCCGCGACTGTCCACGGCCCCGAGGCTTACTTTCTGGGCGACTGGCCCGCCCCCTTCGGCATCGTCCTTGTCCTTGACCGGCTGTCCGCGATGATGGTCGCCCTCCTTGCCTTCGTGGCACTCATCACCACGCTTTACGCCATCGGCTCGGGCTGGGACGCGAAGGGCGCGCATTTCCATCCCCTCCTGCAGTTTCTTCTGATGGGCGTGGGAGGCGCGTTCCTGACCGGGGACGCCTTCAACCTTTTCGTCTTCTTCGAGGTCCTCCTCATCGCCTCCTACGGGCTGATGATCCACGGCGGCGGCGACCGGCGCACGCGGGCGGGCATCCAGTACGTCGCCTTCAATCTGGTCGGCTCCTCGCTCTTCCTCATCGCGCTGGCATTGCTTTACGGCGTGACCGGGACGCTCAACATGGCCGACCTCGCGGCCAAACTGCCCAGCCTGCCCGAAGGCGACGCCGCCCTCCTGCGCGTCGCGGCGGTGATGCTGATCCTGGTCTTCGCGATCAAGGGCGCGCTGGTTCCGCTGCAATTCTGGCTGCCCGGCACCTATGCCAACGCACCCGGAGTGGTCGCCGCCCTCTTCGCCATCATGACCAAGGTCGGGGCCTACGCCACCCTGCGCTTCACCACCCTGGTCTTTCCGACCGACCTGCCTGCCACCGGGACCCTGATCCCCGCCTTCCTTCTGCCTGCAGCCCTGGTGACCCTGGCCATCGGCGCGCTTGGCATCCTTGGTGCCTCGACCCTGCCGCGCCTTGCGGCCTTTGCCGCCATCGCCTCGATGGGGACGGCCTTCCTCGCCATCGCGCACATGGCACCGCAAGCCACCAGCGCCGCGCTGTACTACATCCTGCACTCCACGCTGGCGACGGCACTGATCTTCCTGGTGGCCGATCTCGTCTCGCGCCGCAGGGCGCATCTGCGCCTGGACGCGCCCTCGCCCGTGGCGCAGAACGGCCTTATCGCGGCGCTTTTCCTCGCCTCGGCCGTGGCGCTGGCCGGGATGCCGCCGCTGTCAGGCTTCATCGGCAAACTTCTGATCCTGGATGCCTGGCGCGACCAGGCCTTCGCGATCTGGCCTGCGGTTCTTGTCTCGTCCTTCCTGATGCTGCTCGGCCTTTCCCGCGCTGGCTCGCTTCTCTTCTGGAAGCCGTCCGACACCGCCCAGGCCTCCGACCCCGCCCAGACTTCCGACCCCGCCCAGACCTCCGACCCCGCCCCGCATGAGCCGCTGGCCCTGACCGCCGCCTTCGCCCTTCTCGCCACCATCGTCGCGCTGACCCTGGCCGCGGGGCCCATCACCGGCTGGCTGGACGGCACCGCCGCCTCCCTGCATGACCCCGCCGCCTACATCGCCGCCAACCGGCTGGAGGTCGCGCCATGAGACGCCTCTTCCCCCACCCCTATCTCTCGCTTACCCTTGTCGTGCTGTGGTTCCTTCTGGTGAACCAGTGGAAGCTTGGCAGCCTGGTGATGGCGATGATCCTCGCCACGATCATTCCGCTGGCGACCTCGGCCTGGTGGCCCGACCGGCCCCGTGTCAAGCGGCCCTTCGGTCTCGCGGCCTACGCGATCCTTGTTCTCTGGGACGTCATCGTCGCCAACTTCCAGGTCGCCCGCATCGTCCTTTTCATGCCGCGGAACAAGATCCAGTCCGCCTGGATCACCGTGCCGCTTGACCTCCACTCGCCCGAGGCGATCAGCCTTCTGGCCGGCACCATCACCATGACCCCCGGCACCCTGACCGCGGACACCTCTGCCTGCGGCCGCGCGCTCCTGATCCACGCGCTCCATGCCCCCGACCCCGACGCCGTCCGCGACGACATCAAGGCCCGCTACGAATCCCGGCTGCAAAGGATTTTCGAATGATCCTGCCCTATGCGCTTCTGTTCTTCCTTGGTTGCCTGACGCTGGCCTTCGTGCTGAACCTCTGGCGGCTGTTCTCTGCGCCGACCCTGACCGACCGGGTGCTGGTCCTCGACACCATGACCGTCAACGCCATCGCGCTTGTCGTCCTTTACGGCATCTGGGCGGGCACCGGGCTGTACCTTGAGGTTGCCGTCCTCTTCGCCCTGACCAGCTTCGTCGGCACCGTGGCCTACTGCCGCTTCCTTCTGCGCGGGAACATCATCGAATGACCCCAGCACTGGATATGGCCCTCGACCTCTTCCTCTCCGCCATGCTGGTCGCAGGCGGCATCTTCGCCCTTGTCGGCTCATACGGCCTTTTGCGTCTGCCGCGTCCGATGCAGCGCCTTCATGCGCCGACCAAGGCCACCACCATCGGCGTCGGCGCGGCGCTGCTCGTTTCGGCGCTGGACCTTCTGGGTCAGGGGCAGATCAGCTGGCAGGAACTGCTGATCACGGTCTTCCTCCTTCTGACGGCTCCCGTGTCGGCCCTGTTCCTTGCCAAGACCCTGATCCTGCGCGGCGAGGCCGACCCCGACATCCCCGACAGCGGCACCGGCAAGGCCTGGGCCACCTTGGCGCCCGAGCGTCCCGATCCCTGATTTCTTGACCATCCGGTCAGAAATCTGCCGCCCCCGCTCTTGCCCGACCGAGCCCCGCGTGGCATCGTCGGCAGGTCACTCTGGGGAGGCCCGATGAACACCCTGTCTCCGGCCCAAGCGGGCCTTCTGCCGCAGGTCACCCATGCCCGGAACCCAGGCATGGCGCTGGACCTCGACTGGGTCGCCTCGGTTCAGGCGAACACCTCGGCCATCGAGCGTCGCGCCGCCACCCTGCCCGGCCGCCGGTCGGTGAAGAAAGACTACCAGGCCGCCTGGCTTCTCAAGGCGATCTCCCTCATCGACCTGACCACCCTTTCGGGCGACGACACCGCCGGCCGCGTCCAGCGCCTTTGCGCCAAGGCGCGCCAGCCGGTCGCGCCGTGGATGCTGGAAAAGCTGGGGATGCAGGGCCTGACCGTTGGTGCGGTCTGCGTCTATCACGAGATGGTCGAGCACGCCGTCCGCGCGCTTGAAGGCACCTCGATCCCCGTCGCCGCCGTCTCGACCGGCTTCCCCGCTGGCCTCTCGCCCTACAAACTGCGGATCGCCGAGATCGGCGAAAGCGTCCGCGCCGGGGCGAAGGAGATCGACATCGTCATATCCCGCCGCCATGTCCTGACGCAAAACTGGCAAGCGCTCTACGACGAGATGCGCGACATGCGCGAGGCCTGCGGCGACGCCCACGTCAAGGCCATCCTCGCCACCGGCGAGCTTGGCACCCTGCGCAACGTCGCCCGCGCCAGCCTCATCTGCATGATGGGGGGCGCCGATTTCATCAAGACCTCAACGGGGAAAGAGGCGGTCAACGCCACCCTACCCGTCTCCCTCACGATGATCCGCTGCATCCGCGACTATGAGGCCCGCACCGGCTTCAAGGTCGGCTACAAACCCGCAGGTGGCATCGCCAAAGCCAAGGACGCGCTGGTCTACCTCTCCCTCATGAAGGACGAACTCGGCCACCCCTGGCTGCAACCCGACCTCTTCCGCTTCGGCGCGTCGTCCCTCCTCGGCGACATCGAACGCCAGCTCGAACACCACCTCACCGGCCACTACTCCGCCGGCTTCCGCCACGCGATGGGCTAAGGGATGCCCTTGGACCAAACCCTCCTCGTTCGACTTCGTCTCCTCGTCGGAACACCCGCGAGGAGTGACGAAGTCATCGACGAGCCTTGCCCCAAAATCACCGCCCTGCGTCATCGAGGGACCCCATGACCATCAAGGAAATCTTCGACAGCATGGCCTACGGCCCCGCCCCAGAATCCGCCGCCGAAGCCCTCGCCTGGATCGCCAAGCACGGTGCCACCTTCGGCCATTTCATCGACGGCCAATTCACCACGCCGGGTGAGACCTTCACTACATCGAACCCCGCCACTGGCAAACCCCTGGCGCAAGTCACCCATGGCACCGCCGAGGACGTGGCAACCGCCGTCCAAGCCGCCCGCCGCGCCCAGCCGAAATGGGCCGCCCTCCCCGCCCACAAACGCGCGCAATACCTCTACGCCCTCGCCCGCCTGACCCAAAAGCACGCCCGCCTCCTCGCCGTCCTGGAAACCCTCGACAACGGCAAACCGATCCGCGAAAGCCGCGACATCGACATCCCCCTCGTCGCCCGCCACTTCTCCTACCACGCCGGCCTCGCCCAGCTCCTCCCCTCCGAACACCCCGACCTCGCGCCCCTCGGTGTCTGCGGCGCGATCATCCCCTGGAACTTCCCCCTCCTGATGCTCGCCTGGAAGGTCGCCCCCGCCCTCGCCGCCGGGAACACCATCGTCCTCAAACCCGCCGAATACACCCCCCTCACCGCCCTCCTCTTCGCCGACATCAGCCGCGAGGCTGGCCTCCCCAAAGGCGTCCTCAACATCGTCACCGGCGACGGCTCCACCGGGGCTGCCCTCGTGGACGCCCAAGTCGACAAGATCGCCTTCACCGGCTCCACCTCCGTCGGCAAACGCATCCGCGAAGCCACGGCAGGCACCGGCAAGGCCCTCACCTTGGAGCTTGGCGGCAAATCCCCCTACATCGTCTTCGACGACGCCGACCTCGACAGCGCCATCGAAGGCCTCGTCGACGCGATCTGGTTCAACCAGGGCCAGGTCTGCTGTGCGGGCTCCCGCCTCCTCGTCCAGGAAGGCATCGCCCCCCGCTTCTACGCCAAACTCAAACACCGGATGGACGGCCTCCGCATCGGAGACCCCCTCGACAAGGCCATCGACATCGGCGCCATCGTCGACCCGATCCAGCTGAAAACCATCACCGACCTCGTCGCCCAAAACCCCGCGGGCGACCACTACCAGGCCCCCTGCCCGCTGCCCGCCCACGGCTCCTTCTACCCCCCCACCCTCCTCACCGGCCTCGGCACCGCCTCCCCGCTGATGCAAGAAGAAATCTTCGGCCCCGTCCTCGTCGCCATGACCTTCCGCACGCCGGAAGAGGCCGTCCAACTCGCCAACAACACCAAATACGGCCTCGCCGCGACGGTGTGGACCGAGAACATCAACCTCGCCCTCGACATCGCCCCCAAACTCAAGGCCGGGGTCGTCTGGGTCAACGCCACCAACCTCTTCGACGCCGCCGCAGGCTTCGGCGGCGTCCGCGAATCAGGCTTCGGGCGTGAGGGCGGGTGGGAGGGCCTGATGGCCTATCTCAAACCCAGCCTGAAACCCGCCGCCCTGAAACCCGCCACCACCCCAGCGGCCCCCGCCGGCCCCCAAGTCGACACCCTCGACCGCACCGCCAAAATGTACATCGGCGGCAAACAGGCCCGCCCCGACTCCGGCTACTCGCAACCCGTCTACAGCCCCAAGGGCAAGCTCCTCGGCCACGTCGGCATCGGCAACCGCAAGGACATCCGCAACGCGGTGGAAGCCGCCGCCAAGGCCGGTTCGTGGGGCGGCGCCACCGCGCACAACCGCGCGCAGGTGCTCTACTACATCGGCGAGAACCTGTCCGCCCGCGCCACCGAGTTCGCCGACCGCATCCGCGCCATGACCGGCGCCTCCGCCGATCGCGCCGCGGCGGAGGTCGAGGCTTCCGTCCGCCGGACCTTCGTCTACGCGGCCTGGGCCGACAAGTACGACGGCAGCGTGCACGCCACCAAGACGCGCAACGTCACCATCGCGATGAACGAGCCCTGGGGCGTCATGGGCGTGCTCTGTCCTGACGAGTCACCCCTCTTGGCTTTCACGTCGCTGGTCATGCCTGGGATC
>NZ_JAXMMF010000068.1:0-16617 GCF_034366665.1 Tabrizicola sp.
GCCCAGTTCGGCGATCTTCTTTTCGATGGCGGCAAAGCCCATCTGGTCGGCGTCACGGACCACCGGGACGACGAGGCCCGAGGGGGTGCCGACGGCGACGCCCATGTGGACGTAGTTCTTGTAGACCACGTCCTGGCCGTCAATCTCGGCGTTGACCTCGGGCACTTCCTTCAGGGCGTGGGTGCAGGCCTTGACGAAGAAGGACATGAAGCCAAGCTTGACGCCGTGTTTCTTCTCGAACGCGTCCTTGTATTCGTTGCGCAAGGACATGATGCCGGACATGTCGACCTCGTTGTAGGTCGTCAGCATCGCGGCGGTGTTTTGGGCGTCCTTCAGGCGGCGGGCGATGGTGGCGCGGAGGCGGGTCATCTTGACCCGTTCTTCGCGTGCCGCGTCGTCGGCAGGGACGGGCGCGCGGGGGACTGCGGCCGGGGCGGGCGCGGGCGTGGCGACCGGAGCGGCGACGGCCTTGGCGACGTCTTCCTTCATCACGCGACCATCGCGCCCGCTGCCCTTGACGGCGTCGGGGGAAAGGCCGGCCTCGGCCATCGCCTTCTTGGCGGAGGGGGCGTTTTCCACGTCGGCGCGGGCGGTCACTTCCTCATGGCCCGCTCCGGGGGAGCCGATCTGGGCGGCGTCCGCGATCTTCGGATCTTCGGTCACCGGCTTTTGCTCAGCTGCCTTCGGCGCGGCGGCGGCGCCTTCGGTCACGATGGCAAGGCGGGCGTTGGCGGCGACCGTGGTGCCTTCCGGGGCGATGATCTCGGCCAGAACGCCGGTCACCGGGCTGGGCACCTCGACCGAGACCTTGTCGGTCTCAAGCTCACACAGCATTTCGTCCTGCTTCACCGCGTCGCCGGGTTTCTTGAACCAGGTCGATACGGTGGCCTCGGACACGGATTCGCCAAGGGCGGGGACCATAACGTCAGTCATTTGAATTCTCCGGTCTTCACGCGGGCAGGCCAAGGGCCTGGGCGACGAGTTGTTGCTGTTCATGCTTGTGGCGGGAGGCGAGGCCCGTGGCGGGCGACGCAGAGGCCTTGCGGCCGGCGTAGGTCATGCGCGTCGGCTTGGCCCTGACCTTGGTGAGGACGGTCTCGATCTCGGGCTCGATGAAGGACCAGGCGCCCTGGTTCTTGGGTTCCTCCTGGCACCAGACGAAGTCGGCCTTCGGGAAGCGGGAAAGTTCCTGGGTCAGCGAGATCGTCGGGACCGGGTAGAGCTGTTCGATGCGCAAAAGGTAGGTGTCGTCGATCCCCTGCGCGTCGCGTTCGGCGAGGAGGTCGTAGTAGACCTTGCCCGAGCAGAGGACGACGCGCTTGATCTTGTCGTCGGCCTTGAGCTTTGCGGTGGAGTTGCCCTTCTGCGCGTCATCCCAGAGGACGCGGTGGAAGGTGGAGCCGTCGGTGAAATCCTCGGCCCGGCTGATCGCCATCGGGTGCCGTAGAAGCGACTTCGGCGTCATCAGGATCAGCGGCTTGCGGTAGGTCCGGTGCAGCTGGCGGCGCAGGATGTGGAAGTAGTTCGCCGGGGTCGTGCAGTTGGCGACGATCCAGTTATCCTCGGCCGAAAGCTGCAGGAAGCGTTCAAGGCGGGCCGAGGAGTGTTCCGGGCCTTGGCCTTCGTAGCCGTGCGGCAGAAGCATCACGAGGCCCGACATCCGCAGCCATTTGGACTCGCCCGAGTTGATGAACTGGTCGATCATGATCTGCGCGCCGTTGGCGAAGTCGCCGAACTGGGCTTCCCAAAGGGTCAGCGCGTTCGGTTCGGACAGCGAGTAGCCGTACTCGAACCCAAGGACGGCATATTCCGAGAGCATGGAGTCGATGACCTCATACCGCGCCTGGCCGGGGCGGATGTGGTTCAGGGGGTAGTGGCGTTCTTCGGTGGTCTGGTCGATCCAACCGGAGTGGCGCTGGGAGAAGGTGCCGCGGGTGCAGTCCTGACCGGACAGGCGGACCGGGAAGCCTTCGATCTGCAGGGAGCCGAAGGCCAGCGCCTCGGCCGTCGCCCAGTCGAAGCCTTGACCTTTTGCAAACATTTCCCGCTTGGCGTCCAGTTGGCGGGCCACGGTCTTGTGCATATCGAACCCGTCGGGCACGCGGGTCAGGGCGGCACCGACCTCGGCCAAAGTCTCGGCCTTGATCCAGGTTTCGCCGCGCTGGTAGTTGTTCAGGTCCTTGGTCTGCAGGTTCTTCCAGCGACCATCCAGCCAGTCGGCCTTGTTCGGGAGGAAGGCTTTCCCAGCCTCGAACTCTTCATTCAACCGCGCCTGGAAGGCTGCCTTCATGTCCTCGATCTCGCCCTCGGGGATGAGGCCGTCGCGGACCAGGCGTTCCGTGTAAAGCTGCAGCGTGGTCTTCTGCCGCTTGATGCGGGTGTACATCGCCGGGTTGGTGAACATCGGCTCGTCGCCTTCGTTGTGACCGAAGCGGCGGTAGCAGAAGATGTCGATGACGACGTCCTTGTGGAACTTCTGGCGGAATTCCGTGGCGACCTTGGCGGCGTGAACCACGGCTTCGGGGTCGTCGCCGTTGACGTGGAAGATCGGGGCTTCGACCATCAGCGCGATGTCCGTGGGATAGGGCGAGGTGCGGCTGAAGGCCGGAGCGGTGGTGAAGCCGATCTGGTTGTTGACGATGATGTGGATGCAGCCGCCGGTGCGGTGGCCCTTGATGCCGGACAGTTGCAGACATTCGGCCACGACGCCTTGCCCCGCAAAGGCCGCGTCGCCGTGCAGAAGGATCGGCAGGACGGCGGTGCGGTCGGTGGTGTCGTTCAGCTGGTCCTGCTTGGCCCGGACCTTGCCCAGGACGACGGGGTTCACCGCCTCCAGGTGGCTGGGGTTGGCGGTGAGGGAAAGGTGGACCTTGTTGCCGTCGAACTCGCGGTCGCTGGACGCGCCGAGGTGGTATTTCACGTCACCCGAGCCATCCACGTCTTCGGGCTTGTAGGAGCCGCCCTGGAATTCGTGGAAGATCGCGCGGTAGGGCTTCATCATCACGTTGGCCAGAACGGACAGGCGGCCGCGGTGCGGCATGCCGATGATGACGTCCTTCACCCCCAGCGCGCCGCCGCGCTTGATGATCTGCTCCATCGCCGGGATCAGGGCTTCGCCGCCATCAAGGCCGAAGCGCTTGGTGCCCATGTACTTGACGTGGAGGAACTTCTCATACCCCTCCGCCTCGACCAGCTTGTTCAGGATGGCCTTCCGGCCTTCGCGGGTGAACTGGATTTCCTTGCCGTAGCCTTCGATCCGTTCCTTCAGCCAGGCGGCCTGTTCGGGGTCGGAGATGTGCATGTACTGCAGCGCGAAGGTGCCGCAATAGGTGCGCTTCACGATGTCGATGATCTGCCGCATGCTGGCATGGGTCAGGCCAAGCACGTTGTCGATGAAGATCGGGCGGTCCATGTCGGCTTCGGTGAAGCCGTAGGAGGCGGGGTCAAGCTCTGGCTGGTTTCCGCGCTCGGTCATGCCCAAGGGGTCAAGGTCGGCGGCAAGGTGGCCGCGAATCCGGTAAGCGCGGATGATCATGATGGCGCGAACGGAGTCGAGGACCGCGCGCTGGATCTGCTCGTCGGAAAGTTGCACGCCCGCCTCGGCAGCCTTGGCGGCGATCTTCTGCCCGGCGGCCTTGGCTTCCTTGGCCGGGGGTGGGGCGGCCCATTCGCCGGTCAGGGCGGCCGTCAGGTCATCCACCGGCTGCGGCGGCCAGTCGGCGCGGGCCCAGCTTGGCCCTTGTGCGGCGCGCTTGGCGTCAAGCTCACTGTCGCCGAGGGCCTTGAAGAACTCTGCCCATTGCGGGTCGACGGAGTTCGGGTCCTGCGCGTGGCGAGCGGCCAGCTGGTCGACGTAATCGGCATTGGCCCCGTCCAGGAAGGACGAGGCAGTGAAGGCGGCGGTGGGGGATTGGTCGGTCATGGGGTTACCTCGGAGGGAGGGGACTGTCTGGAACTGTTCATCCGTTTCGCGCCGCGATCAGGATTGATTGGAAGTCGTCGGAGAAGGTTGCGAGGAAGCTTGTCTCATCCGGACCAAGGCTTGAGGGTCTAAGTTGCCTGCCCTCAATCCTCGACATCCAGTGCCCGGCGCCACCGCTTTGCCCGGCCGGTCCAGAACGCCCCGGCATGGCCTGCCACATCTGGTCGCACAAGTCCTCGTTGCGGCAGAAGAAATCACGGATCGGGCTTGCCCTTACAGCGGACCAGACGACCGGTTCGAGAGCGACGGGCAGGCGCAGAGTGAGCCCAAGGAAATAGTCAGGCTTCTGGCTTAGCCCAAGCTGCCACAAGGCTGCAAAGCAGCGATCGTCAAACTGGAAACTCTCGCGCGGGCGATCCTTGTCTGCTCGGTCCAAGGTTGCTGGCCCCGACCCAAACGAGCGAGAGAGGAGGGGTAGAACATCCATCTCCGCCGCTGGCGGAAGGGCTGAAACCACTGCGGCGCGGACCTCATCTATCGGCTTGCGCCAAAGGATACAGCAGATCGCGTGCAGGCCGGCGGTCAAGGCGGGAAAGACCTGCGCCGCCGTTGCGTCCGACCGCATCGCGCGCTCGGACATTTCTGCAACGTCCCGAAAGCTGCGGGGCCGCCCAGCTTTGAAATCGGCACAAAACCGCATGTCCAGCTCTGGCATCATCAGCATCCGCCTTGGAGCGAGCGCCGCATATGTTGCGGAAGCTGCCACCTTATCCAATGGCCTTCAGCACGGCTTCGCCCAGGCCCGCCGGGCTGTCGGCCACGACGATCCCGGCGCTCAGCATCGCTTCGATCTTCGACTGCGCGTCGCCCTTGCCTCCGGCCACGATGGCCCCGGCGTGGCCCATGCGGCGGCCGGGGGGGGCGGTGCGGCCGGCGATGAAGCCGGCGGTGGGCTTCCAGCGGCCGCGCTTCTTTTCGTCGGCAAGGAACTGGGCGGCTTCCTCTTCTGCGGCGCCGCCGATTTCGCCGATCATGATGATCGAATGGGTCTCGGGGTCGGCCAGGAACATTTCCAGCACGTCGATGTGTTCGGTGCCCTTGATCGGGTCGCCGCCGATGCCGACGGCGGTGGATTGGCCAAGGCCGACGTCGGTTGTCTGTTTCACGGCCTCATAGGTAAGGGTGCCCGAGCGTGACACAACCCCGACCGATCCTTTGGAGAAGATCGAACCCGGCATGATGCCGATCTTGCATTCGCCGGGGGTCAGGACGCCGGGGCAGTTAGGGCCGATGAGGCGGGACTTCGAATTGATGAGGGCGCGCTTGACCTTCATCATGTCAAGGACCGGGATGCCTTCGGTGATGCAGACGATCAGCGGGATCTCGGCGTCGATGGCTTCGAGGATCGAGTCGGCGGCAAAGGGCGGGGGAACGTAGATCGCGGTGGCATTCGCGCCGGTCTTGGCGACCGCGTCGTGGACGCTGTCAAAGACGGGAAGGCCGAGGTGTTCGGTCCCGCCCTTGCCGGGCGTCACGCCGCCGACCATGTGCGTGCCATAGGCGATGGCCTGTTCCGAGTGGAAGGTGCCCTGGCTGCCGGTGAAGCCCTGGCAGATGACTTTGGTCGCTTTGTTCACGAGGACGGACATTGTTAGCGTTCCTTCATATCCAGCTTGTCGCAGGCCCGGGGGCCGGTGTGTCAGTAGGTGAAACGGACTCCGCTGTCGGTGTCCGAGCCGCAGGTCGGGTCGTTGCCGCCCGAAGTGATTGTCGCCTGCACGCCCGTTTCGAAATCAAGGCGGGTGCAGCCCATGTCGTCCTTGGCGTAGTCGAAGGGCGCGCCTTCATCCCCGCCAAGCGAGGCGGCGAGGATTTCCGAGGCGGTGGCGCTGTCGACGGTGAGGCTTTCGACGTGGCAGAAGCTACCGTCGTCGGCCATGTAGACCACGGTGCTGTCGCCCGCGCCGGGGTAGAAGTTGATGAGGCCCATCTCGCCGTCGTCTTCGCGCGTCCAGGCGAGCGCCTCAAGCATCTCGCCCGTCAGGTCGGCATCGCCTCCGCCGGACATGCAGGCCATGTACCCCTCGACCAGCTGATTGCGCGGGTCGGCGTCCTGGGCCGCGGCGGGCGTGGCCAGGAAAAGCGCGAGGGTCAGGCGGGTGAGCATGGGTATTCCTTGGGACGTCAGGTGGGGGTGGCGGGCGAGCCGCCTTCGGGGGACTGGCCGACCCGGAAGGTCGGGTTGCGCCGCATCAGGTTGCGCAGGATGTAGGCAAGGTTCAGCGTGCTGCCGATCAACCCGATGGGCAGGCCGCGCAACGAGGGGCTGCGGGGGAACAGGCGGGTCATCAGGAGGGACAGAGGGCCGTCGTGGGTGATCCAGGCGGTCTGGTCCGCAGGCAGGTCGGCGCGGTGGGTCTTGGCCCAGTGGCGGTGCAGGCTGAGCTGACTTTGCAGCGCGGTGGCGTCCGCCGATCCGGTGGCATAGCGCCAGGTCTTGCGGCCCTGGGCGTGGACAAAGCGCGGCTCGCCGTGGGCAAGGGTGGCGATGCGCTGGAAGGCCCCGAAATCGCCGGGGAGCATGTCATGCGCGATGTCGCGGCCCGTCCTCAGGGCAGCGACGGGGGTCTGGCCGAATTCTTCCGACCCCAGAAGGCCCCCCAGCACGTCCTGGTCGCCGACGATGAAGCGGCGGTCGGCGGTCTGATAGAGGTCCGAGCGCAGGAAGGACTTCCAGCGGTCCAGAAGCGGCCGGTGCCGCGCGGTGACGCTGACGACGCATGAGTTCACGGTGTAGCCCAACTCGCGGGCGATGGTGCGGCCGATGGAAAGCGTGCGGCCCCCGGTCCCGGCGAAGCGGCTGCGGAAGCCTTCCTGAGCGACAAGGATCGTGTCGTCGGAAAGGCCCTGGAAGAAGGGCGCGGGATCGGCGGTCAGCATCAGGTCGGCGTCAAGCCAGGTGATGCGGGGGATGCCGCGGGCGAGCATCTGCTCCAAGAGGTAGGGCTTGATGTTCCAGAACGTATCCTCGGCCCACAGGTCGCGGTGAAGGACGACGTTCGGCTGGTGACCAAGCCAGTCGAGCGCCCTCGGCCCAAGGTCGCGGGCCGGGACATGCAGACGGGACCCCGGCGAGACGCGATAGAGGCTGACGGCCAGCAGCATCAGCGCCGGCAGGTCCTGTTCGCGATCCTCGAAGGTCAGGAAGTCCATCTGGGTTCCACCTGGGTTCTATCTAGCCACGGAACACGCCGGGCTGGGTGCGGGTCATGGCACCCTTCGAGCGGGAGACAAGGGCGACGGCTCCACTGCCAAGAATCCAGGCCTCTTCGCCGCCAAGCTTCATCGCCTGCACGCCCGAAGCGGGAAGCTGTGCGTTCAACTGGGCTACGACATCGCCGAAGGATGCGGATTTCGGCGTGACGACGCATTGCCCGGCGCGACCGCTGCGGGTGTCGAGCGAAATCACCGCGCTGGCGAAGGACGATGTGTAGCTGCCACCCGCACCACTGCCGCCGGTCTTGCGGAAACCGAGCGACTCCAGGGTGGGGCCTGCCGCCTCGGGGTTGTCTGCGGTCTTGACGCAGGCCGCGATGAAGGCTGCCACGGCGGATTGCGTTGTGTTCGCGGCAGCAGGAGCCGCGGCGCTGGTCGACGTGCCGGCGGTCGGTGCGGTCGACTGGCAGGCCGCGACCAGCAGGGCCGCTGACAACGCGAGGCCGAGTGTCTTCGGCATCCGGGTCATCCCTTTACGGCCTTGACGATCTTCTCGGCCCCGTCCTTCAGGTCGTCGGCGGCGATGACGTTCAGGCCGGATTTGCGGATGATGTCCTTGCCAAGCTCGACGTTCGTGCCTTCCAGCCGGACAACCAGCGGGACTTTCAGGCCGACTTCCTTGACCGCCGCGATCACGCCCTCGGCGATGATGTCGCAGCGCATGATGCCGCCGAAGATGTTGACGAGGATGCCTTTCACCTGCGGGTCGGAGGTGATGATCTTGAAGGCCTCGGTCACCTTTTCCTTGGTGGCGCCGCCGCCGACGTCAAGGAAGTTGGCAGGCTCGGCGCCGTAAAGCTTGATGATGTCCATCGTGGCCATCGCCAGGCCCGCGCCGTTGACCATGCAGCCGATCTCGCCATCGAGCGCGATATAGTTCAGGTCGAACTTCGAGGCGGCGAGTTCCTTCGGGTCTTCCTCGGTCTCGTCGCGCAGGGCGGCGATGTCGGGGTGGCGGTAGATCGCGTTGCCGTCAAAGCCCATCTTGGCGTCGAGAAGCTTCAAGGAGCCGTCCTTGAGGATGCAGAAGGGGTTGATCTCCAGCATGTCCATGTCCTTGTCGACAAAGAGCTGGTAGAGCTTCTTGACGATCTGGACGCAGGATTTCACCTGCGCGCCGGTCAGGCCCAGGGCAAAGGCGACGCGGCGGCCGTGGAAGTCCTGCAGGCCCGTGGCGGGGTCGACGGTGAAGGTGTGGATCAGTTCGGGCGTGTCGTGGGCGACGTCCTCGATGCTCATCCCGCCTTCGGTCGAGGCGACGATCGAGATGCGGCTGGTCTGACGGTCGATCAGGAGGGCGAGGTAGAACTCGCGGTCGATGTCGCTGCCGTCTTCGATGTAGATGCGGTTTACCTGCTTGCCTGCCGCGCCGGTCTGGATGGTGACAAGAGTGCGGCCCAGCATCTGGCGGGCGAATTCGGCGGCTTCGCCGACCGAACGGGCCAGGCGGACGCCGCCCTTTTCGCCGGCCTCGGGTTCCTTGAAATGGCCCTTGCCGCGGCCCCCGGCGTGGATCTGCGATTTCACCACCCAGAGCGGGCCGTCGAGTTCGCCTGCGGCGGTCTTGGCGTCTTCGGCCTTGAGGACGACACGGCCGTCGCTGACCGGAATGCCATAGCTGCGCAGAAGCTCTTTGGCCTGGTATTCGTGGATGTTCATGGGGCGCCCCTTGTAACGGCCGGGAATTGGTCAGGGGCGTTCTGGCACGGGTTCGCCTGTGTTCCAAACGGCAAATGCCTGTAAAGCGGGCGAAATGCCGGGAAAATGAATGTTGTGATCACAGGATGGAAAAGTGTGATCACACGGTGGAAAATTGTGATCACATGGTGGCGGTAACGCCAGATGACGGTCCGAATCACCGCGGTGGTGGCAAGATTGACAAGGACTGACGCGCTTGCGAAGCCTGTGGCCTGAAAGATGGAGGCCAGGATGCCGCGCCCAAGCGCCAACGATATCACGCAAGACACTCTGCCGAAGATCAGTCACGGGCGCGGGGTCTATCTGTGGGATGTGGACGGACGGCAATACATCGACGGCTCGGGTGGGCCGGCGGTGTTTTCGGTGGGCCACGGCGACCCACGCGTGAACGAGGCGGTGGCGCGGCAGATGGAGCGGGTGGCCTATGGTTATCGGTATCTGTTCAGCTCGGACCCGCTGGAGGAGATGAGCGAAATGCTCCGTCAGGCGACGGGGCTGGCGGACATGGTCTATACCACCAGCGGGTCCGAGGCGGTGGAAAGCGCGGTGAAGATCGCGCTGCAGTATCACTATGACCGGGGCGAGCCTGGCCGGGTGAAGTTCATCGCGCGGAAGCGGTCGTGGCATGGCAATACGCTGATGGCGACGGCCTTGTCGGGGTTTGAGGACCGGCAGCGGGCCTTTGCGGGGGCTTTGCCACAGGTCGGGCGGGTGAGTGCGGCGAATGGGTATCGGCTGCCCGAGGGGGTGAGCCGCGATGGGCTGGTCGCGCATCTGGCGGCAGAGCTGGAGGCGGAGATCCTGCGCCTTGGGCCGAAGACGGTGGCGGCATTCATCTTCGAGCCGGTCGTCGGCGCGGCGGGCGGGGCTTTGCCGGCTCCCGAGGGTTATGCCAAGGCAGTGGCCGAGGTTTGCCTGCGGCACGGGGTGCTGGTGATCTGCGACGAGGTGATGTGCGGGTCGGGCCGGACCGGGGTCTGGCGCGCGTCGGAGGAAGACGGGATCACGGCGGATATCATCATGGTGGCGAAGTCGCTGTCGGGGGGATACCTGCCGCTTGGCGCGGCCGTCTACACGCAGGAGATTGCGGATGTGATGGCGGCGGGGCATGGCGGGCCGCTGACGGGGCATACCTATACCGGGCATACGGCCTGCCTTGCGGCCGGGGTGGCGGTGCAGAAGATTGTCGCGGAGGAGGGGCTGCTGGCGCGCATCCGGGACAAGGGGCCACGCTGGCAGGCCGAGTTGCGCAGCCGGATGGCGCATCTGCCTGCAGTGGGCGATGTGCGGGGGCGGGGGTATTTCATTGGCGTGGAGCTGGTGGCGGACCCGGAGACGAAGGCTCCGTTCAATGCGGCGCTGGGGGTGAACGGGCGCATCCGGGCGGAAGCGCTGCGTCGGGGGTTGATCTGTTATCCCTCGGGCGGGCATGTCGACGGGGCGGCGGGGGATACGGTGATCCTGGCGCCGCCGTTCAATGCGAGCGATGCGGAACTGGACGAGATCGCCGACAAGCTGGTGGCGACGCTGGAGACGGTGATCGGCGGCCTTTGATCGCCGCGCGGGTTGGGGCGGGTTTCAGATTGAGCGCCTTGGCAGGCGCGAAGTCCTTTTGTCTCGCCTCTGTGCGTGAAGGACGCACAGAGGCTCGGGAGCCTCCGGCGGGGATATTTGGGGACAGATGAAAGGGCTTAGTTCAGGAAGACGGCGAAGAGCATTGCGTCGCCCTGGACGATGTCCTCGAAGTCGCGCCAGGATTGGCCGCCCATCTGCGGGCCTTTCTCGGCGTAAGGCAGCAGGCCCTCGCCCTGAATCCAGGTGACAAGGTCGACGGCGGGCGGGTTCTCGAACGCTTTCTTCAGGTTGATCCCGGCCTCGGCCCCAAAGCGCCAGTGGGGGATGAGGAGTTCCCCCTTCAGCGCTTTTTCGGCGTCGGCAAGGACCGCTTGCCAACGCTCGCCGGTTCCCGGGGGCATCCTGAGGCCAAGGCCGGAGACCTGTTGGTCGTTCGGGACCCATTCGCCGGTGTTGTCGGTTTCCAGTGCGACGAGGGACCAGAAGCGGCGGTTTTCCTCGATCATCGACAGGAAGTGGGCGTAGGCGTCCTGGGCAAGGGCCTTGTCGGGGGTCTTGGACAGCGTGATCAGCACCATCGCGGCGCGGTCGACCTGGCGGCCGAACATCATGTCCATCGCGTTGTTGGGCGGCGTGGTGCCCCAGAGGTCGTAGATCCGAGCGGACGAGTCGATCACGCGCTGGATCGCCGGTTCGGGGTCGTAGGCGAGGGCGGTGGAGGCGAAGCCTGACAGGAAATGGGTGTAGGCCGAAAGCCAGGCGGCGTCGGCGGTGTCGAAGGTGATGACGGGATCCTGGACCTGGACGCCCATGCCGCGACCGCCGCCGAGGGCCATGCCGGTGACCTCGGCCAGGTCTTCGCCGGCGTCACGGGTGCCGTTGGCGTTGATGTCGAACCAGAGGTCGGCGATGCGGACCTCCAGCGCGAAGGGCTTGTCACCAAGCTGGGTGAGGGCCGCGCGCGATGAGTCCATGTCGGCGTCAAGGTTGCGGATCAGCGCGGTGAAGTCGGCGGCCTGGAAGGGGATGGCGTTCGGGTTTTCCGGGATGGGGAGGCGGAGGATGGGAAGTTCCGACCAGTCGGCCTTGACGCCGGTCTTCCAGCGCAGTTGCAGCGCCTGTTCGACGCCGCCGAGGAAGTGGAGGCCGGCGAGGGCGAAGAGGTCCTCGTTGGTGGGGGAGGGAAGGGCGGCAAGGCGGGCCTCGGTCGGTGCAAGGCCGGTGCGGGCGATCTCTTCGGACAGCGTTTCGGCTGCGACGGGGGTGGCGAGGAGAAGGGTGAGGACGAGGGTGCGCATCGGGGCCTCCTATGGGTCTGGGGACTGTGCGGTCCTGCGGAGGGCGGCGCAAGTGGGGCAACCCTCAGGTCGCGGACCAGAGGACCTGCCCGCGGGGCAGGAGCGTGGGGAGGCGAGTGGGGGTAAAGCCTGCGGCGCGGATGGTGGCGGCGACCTGGGCTTGCGGGACATGGTAGGGCGGGCGGTCGGGGTGGGTGACGACGCCATCGGGCTGTCGGGTTGCCGTGGGGGCGTCGGAGAGGAAGACCGTGAAGAGGGTGGCGCGGAGGGTGGGGAAGCGGCGGAGGTTCGTCAGCGCGGTCTGCAGGTCGGCGTGGGGAAGGTGGGTGAAGACGCCGAAGGCGATGGCGAGGGTGATGGTTTCGGGGATGCCGGGGAAAGCGAAGGCGGCGTCCTGGACAAGGTGGTCTTCGGAGAGCGCTGACGGGTCGGGGAGTTCATGGAGGCGACCGTGCCGCATCAGGGCAAGGGAGGCATCGGTCCCCCAGTAGTGGCCGGGTTTGAGGTAAGGGACGGCCTTGTGGCCAAGGCGAAGTGAGCCACAGCCGATGTCGAGGAGGTGGTCGTCCGGGGTCATGCCCGCGGCTGTCAGGGCGGCCATCTGGACGCGGGCGGTCTCGTCCCAGCGGCCGCCGACGATGTCGCGGTGGCGGCCCTTCGCGATGGCATCGTCATAGAAGCCGGGGGCGAGGTAGGGGGAGGGGAGCCTCAGGCTTTCGGGTCCGTCTTGGCGGCGGCAGCGGCGGCCTTCATCCGGGCGAGGAGTTCCTCTTTGGTCTCACGCGGGGGTTTGACCGACTTCGGAGCGCCTTTCTGGGCGTGGTCAGGGCCGCGCAACGTGCTGCGGGCGCCTTTGGGGTTGCCGGATTTCGAGTAGTCCATGGGGTGTCCCTTCCAGGGTGGTCTGACCCTTGGGGATGCCGGATTTGGGGACGGGGGGCAAGAGGCCTTGTCGCGCGCCGTGTGAGACTGGGGTTCCGGTGTAAGGAAAATCAATAGGTTGGCTGTGGGGCTTCCCTCGATTGCAAGGGATTGCGCAACCGGTCCGGGCATTGAAATGACTGCAGCGCCAGGCCGGTGGCTGGGATTTTCGAATTGAGCGCCTTGCGGCGCGCGCCGTTTGGCTTGCCCCTTGTGCGGGAAGGACGCGCAAGGGGCTGGTGCGCCTAAGGCGGGGATATTTGGGCAAATGTGAAAGGGTTATGGGTCCGGCCCGCTGCGATCTGCAGGCCGGATGGCTAGTTCAGGAATACCATCATCAGCCCGGCATTGCCGCCCATCAGGCCATCAAACTGGCGCAGGCTGGTGGGGGTGATGACGGGACCCTGTTCGAGATACGGCACGGCGGCCCAGCCTTGCAGCCAGCCGGTGATCGAGATCGGGGCGGGATCGTCGAACATCCGGCCAAGGTTGATGCCCTGGCCATCCGTTCCGCGCCAGTAGGGGAGAAGGAGGCGGCCCTGAAGAAGCGCCTCGCCATCGGCCAGGACGCCAAGCCAGGTGTCGCCGGTGCCGGGGGGCAGGGTGAAGCCGAGCGCGGAGGTCTGTTTGTCGTTCGGGACCCATTCGCGGTCGTTATCGGCCTCAACGGCGACAAGGGACCAGAAGCGGCGGTTTTCGGCGATCATGGCCAGGAAATGGTCCTTGGCAGCCTTGGCGCGGGTGGCGTCGGGTTGCTGGTTCACCGCACCTTCCAGCATGGCGAAGGCGTCGAGGAACTGGCCGAAGGAGGCGTCGAAGTTGAAGTCGTCGGACGAGGGTTGCGCCACCTTCAGCGCGGTGCGGGAGGCGATGACGCGATCGATGCTGGTGGCGGGATCGAAGGCGAGAACGGTGTTGGCCACGCCGGACATGACATGGGTGTAGGCGGTCAGCCAGGCGGCGTCGGCGGTGTCGAAGCGGATGGTCAGGGGCGGGGCGGCGGGGTCGGGGGCCTGCCACTCCCAGCCCAGAAGCTGGGGGCCGAGGATGGTCAGCGCATCCTCTTCGGGCTCGCGGGTGCCGTTCAGGTTCACGTCGAACCAGAGGTCGGAGAAGGTGAGCTCCAGCCCGAACTCCTCATCCTGCGGGAGTGTGGCAAGGGCGGTGCGGGCGGCGGCCATGTCGGCGTCGATGTGGGTGAAAAGCTGGGTGATGAGCGCGCCGTTGAAGGGTTCGGGCGCGGGGTTGGGCGGGACGGGCAGACGCAGGAAGGGTAGGCCCAGCGTGTCACCCGCGTTGCCCGCGACCTGATCGGCCCCGGTGCGCCATTGCAGTTGCAGCGCGCGTTCGACGGCGCCCAGGAAGTGCAGCCCGCCGATGGCGAAGATGTCTTCCAGCGCGGGTTCGGGCTGGGCCTTGAGGCGCGCGAGGGTGGGGGCGATGCCGGTTGCGCCAATCTCCTGCGACAGGGTTTCAGCGGCGGCGGGGGTGGCGAGGATCAGGAGGGCGAAGAGGGCGGCTTTCACGGGCGACACTTTCACTGGGGTCATAAATGCAGAATGCGCAGCCGGGGGCTGCGCATTCAAGGTCAGGTTTGTCGCACCGAAGGGTGTCAGGCGAGCGTCGGGTCGATGCCCTTGCAGGCGGCCACAAGGCCCTTCACGGCGTCGACGGACTTGTCGAACATGGTCTTCTCGGTGGCGTCGAGTTTCACTTCGACCACACGCTCGACCCCGCCGGCACCGATGATGACCGGGACGCCGACATACATGCCGTCCAGCCCGTAGGCGCCCTTGACGTGGGCGGCGCAGGGCAGAAGGCGCTTTTGGTCCTTGAGGTAGGCTTCGGCCATCTCCACGGCGCTTGCTGCGGGGGCGTAGAAGGCGGAACCGGTCTTCAGAAGGCCCACAATCTCGGCCCCGCCATCGCGGGTGCGCTGGACGATGGCGTCAAGTTTTTCCTGCGTGGTCCAGCCCATCGCGACGAGGTCGGGCAGGGGGATGCCGCCGACGGTGGAATAGCGGACGGACGGGACCATCGTGTCGCCGTGGCCGCCAAGGACGAAGGCGGTGACGTCCTTCATCGAGACGTTGAACTCCACCGACAGGAAGTGGCGGAAGCGGGCGGCGTCAAGGACCCCGGCCATGCCGATGACCTTGTTGTGCGGCAGGCCCGAGAATTCGCGCAGCGCCCAGACCATCGCGTCGAGGGGGTTGGTGATGCAGATGACGAAGGCGTTCGGGCAGTTGGCCTTGATACCTTCGCCGACGGACTTCATCACCTTGAGGTTGATGCCGAGCAGGTCGTCCCGCGACATGCCGGGCTTGCGCGGCACACCGGCGGTGACGATGCAGACATCGGCACCGGCCAGGTCGGCGTAGGTGTTGGTGCCGCGCAGTGAGGCATCAAACCCCTCGACCGGGCCGGATTGCGCCAGGTCCAGCGCCTTGCCTTGCGGCGTGCCCTCGGCGATGTCGAACAGGACGACGTCGCCCAATTCCTTCAGCGCGAGCAGATGCGCAAGCGTGCCACCGATCTGACCGGCGCCGATGAGGGCGATCTTGGGTCTGGCCATGAGAGCCTCCTGTTGGGATGAATCGGGGGGAGGGGTAGCGGCTTATCGGGCGTCTGTCCAGTCTCGCGGCGGGTTTGGTATACCATTGTATGCGAAAAATTCCGGCTTTAAGGGCGGCCTGGAAGGGGTTAGCGGTAACGCCAGGCGGAGGACGCGATGGAAGAGATCGGATTCTGGGTGGCGGCGGTGGTGGCAGCGGCGCTGGTGGGGATGTCGAAGGGCGGCGTGCCGGTGGTGGGGATGCTGGGGGTGCCGGTCCTGGCGCTGGTGATCAACCCGGTGGTCGCGGCGGGGCTGTTGCTGCCGGTCTATGTCGTCTCGGACATCTTCGGGCTGTATGCCTACCGCCATGCCTGGGACGGGCGGGTGCTTGGGATCGTGGTGCCGGGGGCTGTGGTGGGGATCGCCATCGGCTGGGCCACGGCGAGCGTCGTGCCCGAGGCGGCGGTGACGCTGTTGGTGGGCGTCATCGGGCTTGCCTTCGCGCTGAACATCCTGTTGCGCAAGCCCGTGGTGGTGGAGCCGAAACGGGCCGAGGTCGCGCCTGGCCTGTTCTGGGGCGGGGTGGCGGGGTTCACGAGCTTTGTAAGCCATGCGGGCGCGCCGCCGTATCAGGTCTATACCCTGCCGCTGGGGATGACGAAGGCGGTCTTCGCGGGGACGACGACGATTGCCTTTGCCATCATCAATGCGGTGAAACTGATCCCCTATTACGCGCTGGGCCAGCTGAACCCCGGCAACCTGAAGGCGGCGGCGGTGCTGGCGCTGCCGGCGGTGATCGCGGTGTTCGCAGGCGTGCGGCTGGTGCAGCTGATGCCGGAAAAGCTGTTTTTCCGGCTGGTGGTCTGGGCGCTGGCGCTGATCTCGCTGAAGCTGATCTGGGACGGCGCGCGGGGGCTGATCTGACCCGGTTCCTGCGGGTTCGGCGCAGAGGCGGGTGATCATTCTGACGCGATGTGCGAGGGTTTGGCGTGGCCCTCCTCACCCTGGCCCTCTCCCACGATGGGGAGAGGGGACGCCCGGGGCCAGCGTGGCACGACATGGGAGACGCCGATGCAGCCGGATGCCGATGCGATTTATGACAGCCTTGCCGCGCGGGATGGTCGGTTCGGCGGCCAGTTCGTCTGCGTGAAGACGACGGGGATCTTCTGTCGGATGACCTGCCCGGCGCGGACACCGTTGCGGCAGAACGTGGAATTCCGGGGATCGGTCGAGGCCTGCCTTGCGGCGGGGTTCCGGGCCTGCAAGCGGTGCCGACCTTACGCAGGCTTGCCCGGGGCGGGACGTTCCTCGGTCACGGGTTCGTAGTTCGAGCCCGAGGCCATCAGGCACATGCGTCCGTCGGGCAGGGT